>CAZZFF010000032.1:0-53370 GCA_964653485.1 uncultured Verrucomicrobiota bacterium
TGGTCTCACCGAGTCGCCCGCAGAGCGTCCACGGAAGGAAACGGCTGGTCCGTCTCGCGCGTATGCAGCAGACGTTCCACCCGGGCCCAAGTGACGCGCCAGAACTGCGCCTCGGCATCCCACCGCCCGAGCGCGCTGCCCATCCGGTATGGGGTGCTCTCCGCCAGCCAGGCTTGGCGATAGGGTTCCCGCAAGCCGCTGACCGCGTCCACAAGATCGGCCAGCATCCCGTGGTCCTGCGCGTTCATCTGATTGCCGATATAGAGGTCCACCAGCTTCGGATCGGGATTCGCCTTGAGCTCCCTGAAGTAGCCGGCCCATTCCACTGCGTAGAGGCTTTTCATGCCGAGGTAATCGAACATCCGGGCAGCCAGCAGGAGCGTCGGGAGAGTCGGTTCCTCAGGCATGATTCGGAGCGCGCGGAGCGTATGCTCCTCGGCGCTCTCCGCCAACAGGCGCGCCTGGCGACATTCCGCCTGGTGCTTTTCGAGTCTCGCCAATCGGCCGGGCTCGAGCGGATCGGCCCAAAACCCATGCTGGGTGCCCGCGTCCATGATGCGCTCGAACATCTCTTCCACGATGGACAGTTCCTCCAGGGCCGGCGCCACCTCGGCGGCGACCGCGGCGGGGTAAGTCAGGGCCGCGTATTCCGCGAAGAAGCGGTTCGTATCCACGGGACCGGCCTGCCAGCCCGCAGCAGCCCCAAACGCCAAGCCGGGCATCGACAGCCGATAGAGCGTCTGCGCGCTGTCCGTCCAGCCGGTGTTAAGGATGCCCAGCGAGTTGTATCTCTTGCCGGTCGCGGCCAGTCCGTTGATATCCGCGAACGAGCGGTGATAGTCGGGAAAGACCTCGTTCCAATTCCATACCGCCGGCGCGACCACCGTGGGGACGCGCGATTTGGCCAAAGGCTCCAGGTAAGGAGCGTAGTTTGTGAGGGCATCGTACACCCAGGGCACCGCGATCGCCCCCGCGGGCAAGTTCCCGACAAGCTCAGGATGGTTGGACAGGGTCCCTGCCCCGCTCAGGATGTCCGCCCAGAACATCAGGCGCTTGCCGTGCCGTTGCTCCTGCGCGGCCGCGTGGCGGAGGACATCCAGAAAGGTGTGAAAAGGGTCTTTCCCGGGCGTGGTGCCGATCTTTCCCAGCGACCATGGCTCATCAAACCCGACGTGGCACCAAGCACTCGGAAACAGCTTCGCCGTTTGCTCGATCATGTCATCGATCACGGCCAGGACGCGCGGGTTGCGCGGGTCAAACTCGTCGCCGTAGCGCGGCAGGCACAGGTCCGCAAACTTCTCGACCCTGAAGAGGTCGTGCAGATGCCCGTAAAGCTCCAGGCAAGGCACCACGTCAATATGACGCCGCCGGGCGTATTCGATGACTTCCCGGACCTGGTCGCGCGTGAAGCGTCCATCCGGGTTCACCAGCTCGTAACCTTCCAGCTCGATGCTGGCTTCCGAGTAGAAGTAATACTGGTTGGCCTTGAACCGCGCGAGCAGGTCCAGTTGACGCTGGACTTCTGACACCCGCAACAATTGGCCATGGCTGAAATCCATCATGAAGCCGCGATAAGCCATGGCCGGCCAGTCCCGAACCGCGGCGGCCGGCAGCATCGCCTGGCGTCCGCGGCCCTCGACCATCTGGAGCAGGGTCTGGACGCCGTAGAAAAGGCCGGCCGAAGAACCGGCGCGAACTTCGGCCCCTTCCGGTTTCACTTCCAAAGAATATGCCTCGCGCGAGTCAGGGCCGGCGGCGTCGTTGGCGCCTGGCAGGCTCTCCGCCTGCCCGACCCGGTTCAGAAGGATTGCCGGGCCCCCTTTGGCCGGTTCGATGGGGACCTCGGCCTCAGCGGCGGCGGACAAGCCGGCGGCCAATTGCTGGGCGGCAAAGGTGTCCTCCGCGCTCGGCGGTGCGGCGAAGCGAATGGCCAGTCCGCTGACGGCCAATGAGCCCTCGCCGTAGCGCGCTTCCTGCGGGCGCGGCAGCAGCGGCGGGTGGCCGGCCGCGCCGCAACCGAGGGGCAGCATCACCAGCAAACAGAGCAGAATGGGCCGCCAGATTGGCGCGAGAGCGGACTGTCGAATGGGTTTCATGGATAATAGGATTGTCGCTGGCTGGAGCGCAGGGTTGCGGGCATTTCAGGTCACTGAGGAAAGCATGAATACTTGATCGGCGCCAATCAACCAGATAGTACTGGGCTTGCTATAGCGATCCAAACCATGAAACCAGCCGATTTCTGTCCCAAGTTATGTCCATGACCACTAAGCGGGCGACATTACTGACCGTCCTGCTTGCGCGGGTCGCCCTGGGCGGCGAGGCCGCTGAGTGGCGTCACGCCATCCTGAGCGGTCCTATCAAGGCCTTCTGCTCTGCCTCGCCGGCTGGGGCGAGCGCCACAAGACCCGCGAAGTCCTCGCCCAATCCGCCATGGCGGCATACGGCATCTACGGCTTTAGCAATCCTGGAACGGACTCTCTCCCCTTGCCCATCGCCACTTATTTGAGCCGTCCCATTGAGTCCTTCCAGGGCAACGACCGCGGCATCGCCGCGCTCGCGCGTTTCTTTAATGGCCGGCCATTGGACGCGTTGTCCCCCGCGCCAGGGACGGGCACCGGCCAGCCGCCATAGGCAGCGTCGCCGGAGGTTGGGATTGCAAAGCGCGGCGGAAACAGAATATTCTTCCGGCATTGCCGCGGAACAACCTCCGTCGGCGAAATTGAGCCCTTATGAAACATTCATCTTTCTCGTCCCTTTCCCGACGCACCTTTCTAGCGGTCTCCGGCGCGCTTCCCGCCGCCATGGTCGCGCACGTCTCGGTCACAGGCTCGGCGGCCGAACCGGCCACACCCGAACCCGCGGCGGCAAAGAAGCGCCCCATCGGCCTGGAGCTCTACTCGGTGCGAGGCGAGTTGGACCGCGACCTCCCCAATACGCTCAAGACCGTCGCCAAGCTCGGTTACGAAGTGGTCGAGTTCTACTCGCCGTACTTCAATTGGAGGCCGGCCTATGCCAAAGATGTCCGCGCTCGGATGGACGATCTTGGTCTTCGCTGCTACTCAACGCACAACGGGTTCGATTCCTTCGCCTCGGCGCAAAACCTGGCTCGCGCCATCGAGCTAAACCAAATTCTCGGGACGCGTTATGTCGTCCTGGCCAGTGCTCCAGGCAGCACCAACGGAGTTGACGGTTGGAAGAACCTCTCGGAAAGGCTCACCGCCGCGGTCGAACAATTAAAGCCGCACGGCTTGAGCGCCGGCTATCACAACCATCAGGCCGAATGGGCGAAGCTGGAAAATGGCCAGCGCATTATCGAGGTCATCGCCGCGAACACACCCAACGAATTCGTGCTCCAGTTGGATGTCGGCACCTGCGAGGAAGCCGGAGCGGACCCCGTCGCCTGGGTCAAAGCCAATCCCGGCCGCATCAAGGTCATGCACCTCAAAGATTGGGCGCCGGGCACGGGCGCGGAGGGAAAAGGGTATCGCGTTCTTTTCGGCGAGGGCGTGACGCCATGGAAAGAGCTTCTCGCCGCCGCGCAATCCGTGGGCGGCATCGAGTATTACCTGATCGAGCAGGAAGGTAGCCGGTATTCGGAATTTGAAACCGCCCGGCGGTGCCTGGACAATTGGAAGGCGATGTTCGGAAACGCGTGATGGATCGTCACCTGTCCGGCACCGCGGGCACGATGTCGGTTTGCAGGGCCGGGTCGGCGCCGCGCGCCGGCCTTTGGGGCAGGCCCAGTTCCCCGCGCACGAGGTTGACCCCCTGCGCAATCGCCAGGCTCTTGAAGAAGGCGATGTCACGGTTGCATCCCTGCCTGCCGAACCCACAGTCGCTCGAGACAATGAGTTGCTCCGGCGTGATGTGCTTGAGCGCCTGGCGGAGCGTGGCGGCGACGTCCTCGGGCCGTTCGACCTGCAGAGTTCGATGGCTGACGGCGCCGATGCATATCTTCTTTTTAAGGTTACCCCGCAGCGGGGCGAACAACTCGATGTCGCGCAGGTTGCGGTCCTTGGTTTCGATAGTCCACACGTCCCCGCGGCAGGCCTCCAGGTAAAGCTCGAACGACTCGCGGTAGCTGTCATTGTCGATGACGCGCTGCATGTTGGGGTTGCCCCAGCAGGTGTGAATCCAAAGTTCGACATCATCGAGGCCCTGCACCTCGCGATTGAATGCCTGGACCATCAGTTTGACCTGTTCATGGTCCTTGCCGTAAGTGTTGGCCAGGAAGTGCAAGGCCGGTTCCTCGATTTGAATGCACCGGCAGCCGGCGTCGCGCAGCGCCAGGAGTTCCTTGTTCATCGCCACGGCCATGTCCCAGATGACCTCCTGCCGGTCCTTGTACTTGGGCGTGTGGAGGTCCAGGAACAGCCCCATCACCTGTGAACAACAGGTCCCGAAGCGCACCGGTTTGGAGGTCTTGCTCTGGGCCAGGCGCCACAGCTTCGGATAGTCCAGCGGCCGGTGCTGGACCTTGTCCACCACTCGAGGCCAGCGCCAGCCGGTGTAAATCTCGTTCAGTAGAGTGCCGGGCGGATAGCGTAGCCAGGGCGAACGTGTGGCCTCCGACTGCAGGTAATCGCCCTCGAACCCGGCCCATCGCTGCAACGGGTAATGGTGCCAGGAACGGCCCGCCAGGTCGTCGTCGCAATGCAGGTCGCCGTGCGTGAGGATGTCCAACCCCACCCGGTCCTGGTCGCTCAGCACGGTGGCCAGGGCGTCCAGGAATTTCTCCCGGAACCGCACGTCCAGCAGGGCGGTGTCCAGGGGCCTGCCCCATAAACTGGCGTCGAACCAGCGTGGGCGAGGCCAGGAACCGGTGACAGTGCAGGGCAGAACGGTGTTGGCAGTAACGGTAAACATATCTTTATACTTCCACAAGCTCAACTCCGGTGCAATTCCCTCACCTCCGCTCCTTGACCTCGATGATAAGCGGGCTAACATCGCGGCCGTGAACAGCGCGACAATCTCGACTTTGGTGCTTCTTGGGTTCCTCCCCGTTTTTGCACTGGCGGACAGTTCAAATATGCCGCAAAAGCGACGCCCCGACCAGGTGTTGCTTGTGGTCAACGAGGACAGCTCCGTTTCCAAGGCGATCGCCGCCGATTATGCCCTCAAAAGGCATGTGGAAAACATACTCCCTGTCCGCTGCCAGGATTCCGCGTTGAGCACCCGCAATGAGACAATCACCCTCGGCGCCTACACGCAATCGATCGAGTCTCCCGTTCGCGGGTTCCTGGCCGCGCACACGAACATTGACTTTATCGTGCTCACAAAAGGCATCCCCATCCGCATCACGGGAGCCGCCATGGGCAGTTGCGACCAAAACAGCCGCGAGCCGGAGAGCAGCCGCTATCATCCCTCTGTCGACAGCTACCTGAGCGCGCTGGACTACACGAATATTTCCGGCGCTTTGAAAATCTATCTTTCCGGGTCCGGGGCGATCGGCTGTGCATTTTCCAACCGCTACTGGAACGCCGCCGGGCCTTTTTCCCACTCGAAATTCGGCGGCTACCTCGTCACCCGTCTGGATGGCTACACGGAAAAAGACGCCAAGGCCCTGACAGCCCGCTCTTTGGCCGCTGAACACGACGGGTTATATCTTCCGGCCCAAGGCAAAGTGCTGCTGGACGTTCAGCCGAGCTTCGGCCTGGGGGATAAGGCGACGCAGCCGGCCCCGATCACGAGCACGAATATTCTGGCGGAGTCGGCCTGGAGCGAATTCAACGCCGATATGCGCCACGCCGGCGACGTGCTGGCGAGTCGCGGCATTCCCGTCGAGTTGGACTTAACCAAGGCGTTCATCGGGGGCCGTTCCAACCTCCTGGGCTACTTCTCGTGGGGCAGCAACGACTCGAGTTCCTATTCGCCAGAAGCCTATCTCAGCCTCTTTTTCGCGCCCGGCGCGGTATGCGACACGGCTGTCTCGACCAGCGCGCGGACATTCTTGCCTACCCGCGGCGGCCAATCGCTGCTCGTTGATTTGATCGCCAACGGCCTCACCGGTGGAAAAGGCTACACAGACGAGCCCCTGCTGCAGGCGATTGCCTCCCCCACCATCGTTCTTGACCGCTACACCGCGGGTTTCACCTTGGCGGAGAGCTTCTATGCCGCCTCTCATTTCGTCTGTTGGGAAGACGTGGTCATCGGCGACCCACTTTGCAGTCCCTGGTTGGGAAGAGGAAAGGCCGGGTCGCTGGAGCGCTGAGCCAATTCTACTTGGGAAATCCCACGGCCTGGGCCAGGATGATCCGCTGCTCGGCCTTCAGCTTCATCGCGGCGGCCAGCGGCGGGCGGTTCAGTTCATAAACGAAGGTCGCCAGTCCGGCTGAGGCGCAATAGAGATAGACGTTCTGGCTGATGCACCCCGCGGAGAACTCCGCGTAAAACGGCCGCGCCTCCTGGCTTGCTTTCGTCAGGCGGGAGAGGTCCGCAACATAGATCAGCACAACCGGGGCATCCTTGATCGAGGGCTGGCCGTTGGTCTTCGCGCGCAGGTCTTCACCGGAAACCGGTTTCAGTTCATTGGCCTTGGGCTCGTAAACATAGAGTCCCCGCGGCAAGGCCACATAAAGGTCCACCTCCTGCGAGTTCATGGCCGAGGGGGCGGTGCGATGCCCCGTTTCGGGACGATTGATGCCGAAACCCGCCCACAGCAGATTCGCCAGCCCCTGGTCCGAAAGATCGGCCCGCTTGAACTCCCGCGTCGAGCGACGCAGCTTGAGCGTCTCCATGAACGGTCGTCCGCCTTGCGTCTGCGGCGGCGGGAGGGAGATCGGTTTGAGGTCCTGGCCGGGCAGTGCGCTGGAACCCAGGACGAGGGCCAAGGCCGTCATGAATGAAGCGCTTCCTAAGTTGGTTCGCATAGGACAGAATGTGCTGGTCAAATCCTCAAAACAATGTAAAACGTAGGCCCGTAAGACGCTCTGAATTGACGGCGAATGATCCCGGCCTGGCAGCCGCTTCACCCGACCGCGTCAAACTATGTGTGCAAGTCTCTTAGGCGCGCGAAGGCGCGAAGCAGCTTCAGAACCCAAGCCAGGGTCCAAACGAGGCTTGCCCCTCTCCGGGTTGGTGACCTTCCCTTCCAGCCCCGACTCCGCGGAGCAGGCATCCTGCTCAAGGGTCAGTCTCGGCGCGTTGACGCGCCTGGCCCTGACGCTCGTCCCTGCCGGGCGGGGAGCTTTTCGCGACCAGGCCATCGAGGTCATGGCGGGCCTCAAGGCGATCCTCTCCAACGAGCCTGCGCCGGTGACGGTCACCGTCCAGACCGTCTTCCTTCGCCGCGCCGCGGACCAGCCGGAATGCGAGGCCCTTTTCCGGGAGCATTACGGGAAGGAATTGCCCGTCACCAACTTTGTCATCCAACCCCCGTGCTGCGGCGCGGCGCTGGCCTTGGAGGTCTGGGCGGTCGCCGGAAACTCCGCCCGCATCGAGCGCTTCGGGCCGCACGTCCTCACAGTGGCGTGCGAGGGCGCCCGCTGGGTCTATTGCGGCGGCATCAAGCCCCTTGCCACCCTCGAAAGCGCTCACGCCCAGACCCTCGATGCCTTGGCCCGCATGAACAACTCGCTGGGCCTGGCCGGCTGCTCTTTCCAGCACGCCCTTCGCACCTGGTTCTATCTCGAAGGCATCACCCGGCCGGAGGCCGCCTCCTCCCGCTACCAGGAACTCAACCGCGCCCGCTCTGATTTCTACCGCGATGTTGCCTTCTGCTCCTCCCTCTTTCGTCCGCAGTGCCCCCACCCTTTCTACCCCGCCAGCACAGGCATCGGGATGTCCGCCGCAAGCCTCTTGGTCGGTTGCGTGGCCCTCGAAACCCGCCGCGAGGACGTTCTATTGTTGGCCCTGGAAAACCCCCAGCAAACCCCCGCCTACGCCTATCAGGCCAAGTACTCCGGCCAAAGCCCCAAGTTCGCTCGAGCCGTGGCCCTGCTCCTGGGCAACTACATGACCACGTGGATTTCGGGCACTGCCAGCATCGTCAGTTCCGAAAGCCGGCACCTGGGAGACATCGAGAAACAGACCGAGCAAACCATCGATAACATCCAGCGGCTCATCAGCCCGGATAATTTTGCCGCCCACGGCGTCTCCGGGGCTGGGGCCGAGTTCCAGGACCTTGCCAAAATCCGCGTTTACCTCAAACGACCCGAGGACCTTGACAAATGCCGCGCCATCTGCGCCCGGCGGTTCGGGAGGGTCCCTGCCATCTTCGCCCTCGCCGATGTCTGCCGGCCGGAATTGCTCGTCGAAATCGAGGGGGTCGCCTTCTCGCGCTGTTCGCTCCCCGCGGCAGCTCTGGGGACGGGAAAGTAACCTCGCCATGCCCTCTAAAGACTCCGTTGACACCGGCGCCGAAACGCGTCCCTTGCCCGATCTCATCGAGACCGAAGAACAACTCGACGAGCTGCTGACCCGTCCCGGGCCGGCTCTGGTGAGCTTTATCAAAACCGTTCCCAGCCCCCTGGTCATTCTCGGGGCCGGTGGCAAAATGGGACCAACTCTCGCTGTGCTGGCGAGGCGAGCTGCCTCCGCCGCGGGGCATTCGCTGGAGGTGATCGCCGTAAGCCGCTTCAGCAACCCCGGCGCCCGCTCCTGGCTGGAGGCTCGCCAAGTAAGAACCATCGCCTGCGATTTACTCGATGCCGGGGCCGTCCGGCAGTTGCCATGCGCCGACGCCGTGCTCTACTGCGTGGGACTCAAGTTCGGGACCGCCCAGGACCCGGCGCCAACATGGGCCATGAACACCATCGTCCCCGCCCGCGTGCTCGAACGATACCCCGGGGCGCGCATCGCCGCCCTCTCGACCGGGAACGTCTATCCCCCCAGCGAGGCCGAGAGTGGCGGTTCCCTGGAAACGTCGCCGCTGACGCCCCGCGGCGAATACGCCAACGCCGCCGTGGGACGCGAACGCATCTTTGAGTTTTGTTCCCGCGCACAGCGCACCCCGGTGGCGCTGCTGCGGCTCTTCTACGCCGTGGAGTTGCGCTACGGCGTGCTGGTGGACATCGCGAAAAAAGTCCACCTCGGCGAAGGCATCGAGCTGGCTAATGGCTGCTTTAACTGCATCTGGCAGGGTGATGCCAACGAACTGGCGCTGCGCGCCCTCTCCCTGGCGGCCTGGCCTCCTTCCGTCTGGAACCTATGCCGTCCCGAGACGTTCTCGGTCCGGGCCGTTGCGTCGCGGCTAGGCGAACTCCTTGGCCGGCCTCCTCGATTCATCGGCGCCGAGACCTCGACAGCCTTGCTCGGCGACTCAACGCGGCTATGCGGCGCCTTGGGCACCCCCTCCATCCCCCTCGATGTCATGCTCCGCTGGATCGCGCACTGGGTCAAGCAAGGGGGACGCAACCTGGCCCAGCCGACCCATTTTGAAGTGCGCAATGGCAACTACTGACAAGGCGATAGCGGGTCTTCGGACCCTCCGCGCCCGCCTCTCGGAGGGCTTGGCTATCCCGGCCTGCCCTTTGGCCCTCGATGCCCGCCGCAAGCTCGATGAACGCCGCCAACTCGCCTTGTTCCGCTACTATGCCGCTGCCGGCGCGGGCGGCCTGGCCGTCGGCGTGCATACCACTCAGTTCGCCATCCGCGACCCCAAAGTCGGCCTCTTCCAGCCCGTCCTCGAGCTGGCGGCGGACGCAATGCGCCGCGCCGGAGCGGGCCTGGTGCTCATTGCCGGCATCTGCGGCCCGACCCCCCAGGCCATCCGGGAAGCAGGACTCGCCCGCAAACTAGGTTACCATGCCGGCCTGCTGAGCCTAGGCGCGCTCAAGGCTGCCTCCGAGGAGGAACTGCTGGCCCATTGCCGTGAAGTCGCCAGAACAATTCCCCTGTTCGGCTTCTATCTCCAACCTGCTGTCGGCGGGCGCGCGCTCTCCTATCGCTTCTGGCGCCGATTCGTCGAACTGGAGAACGTCGTCGCCATCAAAATGGCTCCCTTTAACCGCTACCAGACCTTGGACGTAGTCCGAGCCGTCGCGGAAGCGGGTCGTGAAAACATCGCCCTCTATACCGGCAACGACGACAACATCGTCCTGGACCTTCTAACGCCGTTCCGTTTCCAGCACGAGGGCAAGGACCTCCAGCGGCGCATCGCCGGCGGATTGCTCGGCCACTGGGCCGTTTGGACAAAGAAGGCCGTCGAACTGCACGCCCAATGTCGCCGCCTGGCCCGCACAGGCAAACCAGTCCCAGCCCGGCTCTTGACCCAGGCGGCACAGGTCACCGACGCCAACGCCGCGTTCTTCGATGCCGCCAACGGCTATGCCGGCTGCATCCCGGGCCTGCACGAGGTCTTGCGCCGCCAGGGCCTGCTCGAAGGAACATGGTGCCTCGACCCAAATGAGCAACTAAGCCCAGGCCAATCGGAGGAGATCGACCGCGTCTATCACGCCTATCCCCACCTGCACGACGATGAATTCGTAGCCGAAAACCGCGACAAGTGGCTGCGTGCTTGAAACCGCCACCCCCCTACCCCACCGCCGGGTCGGCGATTGCGAATTGCGCGAGGGGGCTGTTTCCGGGGGCGTGAGACCCCAAATGCATTCGAGTCAGAGACCGGACCGGGACAAAGCCGAGTCGTTGGGCTGCCGCCTTGGCCGCCTCGTTCCCGTCCGGAACGTCCCATAACACGGGCCGATCCCCGGTCCCGCCCAACAAGGCCGTGACCAGCGCGATTGCTCCTTCAACGCGAGGACAGGTTACTGGACCCAGGTAATCCGCGTTGGCTCCGGCGCGGAGCAGGCCCCAGCCTGCGGCAGGCTGCCCGGCAGGCCAGACCAACGCCTTGACGCTGTGGCGCGCCAGGCTCCGCAGCAGGGCCGAGCGCCGCGCCCCAATCGCCGTCCCATCGATCTGCTCGATGCCATCCCAATCCGCCTCGGCCAACTCCCGCGTCGTCGGAACACCAGCACCCGGAGTTGAATGCCTGCATTCATTCTGAGCGGGCCTTTGACCCCGCGTTAAGGTCCATTCGGGCACAAAACCGAGCCTCTCGTACACCGGATACCCGGCCGGCGTGGCGTCGAGCTGGATGCACCGAACGCCCCGCCCGCGCAGATACTCGATCGCTTGGCCCATCAACCGCGTGGCGATGCCTTGGCGCCGATGCTTCGGATGGACCAGCATCATGCCGATCCATGCTATCGCCTGGCCGTAAGAGGTCGTGGTCACCGTCCCGGCCAATTCGCCCTCAAACTCCGCCAGAAAGCAACCCTCCGGCTCCAATTCCAGCAGCCGCCGCCAATCCTCCGGCGTTTGGTTCCACCCCGCGAGCCGGCGCAGCTCCTCTACCGCGGGCACGTCGTCTTTCCCCATCACCCGCAAACAAAGCTCGCTCATTGTATTCTCTGCCAGGCCCGAACGCCGCGCGCAGCACCCTCTTCATGGCTTCTGCGCCGCCCACCGAATCGCCTGGCGCAAAATCTGACGGTAATTCGGGTTTTCGTAGGCAAAATGGTCATGACCGGATTGCAGATAGACTACCCTTGCCCCATCGTAAGTCTTGGCCCAGCCAACGACCTTGTTGCTCAGCGGTTCGTCCGTGGTCAGCAACGCGTGGCACTCGTCAGCCACGTCGAACAGCTTGTAGGTCTCGTCATGGATGACATAATCCTGAATCCCCCGCATGACGGGATGCTGTGCGTCGGCGACGCGCATCTTGATGTCAACCCCGTGCTGATAAACAGAACGCGCCTTCTCCACCCCATCCACAACCGTCGGCGCCAAATAATAGCGGGCGCCGATGATTTTTGCGTATTCAGGCCACTTCTGATAGGAGGCGATGGCGTGGTGCAGCACCACCAGCCCTTTGCCCTCCTTCAACCGCGCCAGAAAATCGGCCTTTGCCTCGTCGCTGATCTCCTGGTGCATGTCGTAAAGCACCAGCACGTCCCATCCCTTGGCGGCGTCGGCCTTGAGCAGCGCGTGGGCGTTGGGATGCTCGACCCGCTGGCAGACGATATCCGGATTGTCCTCGAACACCCGGAAGAAGGCATCCTTCTCGAATTCGTGGCCGCCGGTGACCAGCAGCACGCGGATTTTTCCCGCCGAATCCTGGGCTGGCCCCGCCCCGAGACTCCAGGCCGCGAGCAAGGAAATCAAAAGAGTGACAATGGCAAGATGCATGTTCTTCATGGCGCAGTTTTAACAGGAGCCGGCGGTTTTTCCAGAAGATTTCCGCCAAATCGATCGGTCTGATCGGTCGGATCAGTCGGATCCGTCCGCTCCCTAAAGCGCCCGTGTGCCCCTGCACCCTGGGTAATCCGAGCAACCCCAGAATTGCGAACCCGCGTGCGCGCCCTTGCGGGCCGTCCGCAACGCCATGGGTTTTCCGCAGCGCGGGCAGGCCGGCGCGCCCGGCAAGACCGCAACCGGGTGCGGTTGCTGCCTTTGCCGCTCCGCAATGCGCGCTGCCGCCAGTTGCTCGCTGTAACCGCCCTCCCGCACGAAATCGCGCTCCAGCGCGCTGATCTGCTGGTCAAGCAGGTAGTTCGCCTGGTGAATCAGGCAAATCAGCGTGTTGGCCACTACCGCCGCATCCTCATGCTCCAGCCACCGCGCGTAAGCCTTCCAATGCGCCACAGGATCCGTCCGATCGGTCAGATCCGTCTGATCCGCCCGCTCCCGGCACCGCCCCACCTCCCGCACCGCCAACGATTCCGCATCGTTCTTTTCCCAGTGCCGTTGGCCGCGCTGCCGCAGGTAATCCTCATAGTCCAGCAGCAACTCCTCCAGGCTTGCGCGCGCCACGTTCACCAACCGCAACTCCGTCTGGCTGGTAGTCGCCGCGGCGCGACTGCCCTCGGCAATGTTCTTTCCGCCGCTGCGCGCCGCCTGCACCATTTGATCATGCGTGCGGGAACGTTTATCCACGAACCGATTGCAAAACGACACCGTGCCGTCGTAGATGATCGTGGCCACCTGGTAGCTGCGCAACTTCCGGTAACCGCCGCTCGGACGCAATCGCCGACGCTCAGGTCCGTCGGCCGAACCATGATCTTGTGCGCGCTCCGGCATACTGGTTTGTTGCCAGCCACCGTAACAAGCCGCGCGCCTCAGTGCAACCCATTCCTCCTCGTCCGCAATTCCGCAATTCCGCGAAGCATTGCGAGACCCTCAGCCGCGAGCCACAGCCGCCGACCGATCGGTCGGATCCGTCCGCTCCGTCCGATTCCTCATGCTCCCCAACGTTGAGAGTTGAGGGTCCAGCCCTACCCCAGCGCGATTGAATTGACATTTTCCCATTTCCGTCATTATCTCGTGCCCATGAACGCAAGCCATTCTTCGAACAGCACCACAGCCAACACCCTCCCCCCTGCCTTCGGCAGCCCGGATGTCACTCGCCGCAAGTTCCTGGCCAGCGCCGGAGTGGCAGCGGTCGGTTTGACGATCCTCAAACCCGGTCTTGCCGGGAGCGCCGAGGCGAACTCGAAGATCGACATCGGGGTCATCGGCTGCGGCGGGCGGGGCGCCTGGATAGCCGACCTGCTGGCCAAGAACGGCCATTACAATGTCGTCGGGCTTGCGGATTACTTTCAGGACCGGGTCGATGACGCCGGGAAGAAACTCAACGTGCCGGCGGACAAACGGTTTACGGGACTTTCGGGTTACAAGCGGTTGCTGGAGCAGAAATTGGACGCCGTGGCCATCGAGAGCCCGCCCTATTTTCACCCCGAGCAGGCGGCGGCGGCCGTTGAGGCGGGCAAACATGTTTATTTGGCCAAGCCCATAGCCGTGGATGTCCCCGGCTGCCAGTCCGTCGGCGAGAGCGGGCGGAAGGCCTCCGGGAAGAAGCTGACGTTCCAGGTCGATTTTCAGACCCGCGCCATGCCCTCCTACCAGGAAGTCGTCTCCCGCATCCATAACGGCGCCATTGGCAAGCTGGTCACTGTCTATGCGGAATACCAAACCAGCCTGATGTTCGAGGAGCGCGACGCCCAGTTGCGCAAGCACCCCGCGGATCCCGAAGTCCGGCTCCGGTCCTGGGGCATCGACCGAACCCTCTCCGGGGACGTCATTACCGAACAAAACATCCACGCCCTTGACGTCGCCACCTGGATAGCCAATGCAAACCCTATCAAGGCATACGGGCGAGGCGGCCGTGCCCGCCCATTCCTTGGGGATTGCTGGGACCACTACTCCATCCTGTTCTTCTTCCCCAACGACCTCATGGTCACCTTCACGGCCAAACAGGTCGGGTTCGGGTTCGACGATATCATGGTCCGCGCTCACGGGGAAACCGGCAGCGCCGAGACCAATTACGGCGGGACCTGCTGGCTCCGCAGCAGGGACGATGCCTTCACCGGCAAGACGGATGAAATCTACCTCGTCGGCGTCCAGAGGAATATGGTGACTTTCTACGAGAGTATTACAAAGGGAGATTGCTCGAACCCGAGCGTGGCGCCGAGCGTTCGCAGCAACCTGACGACGATCCTCGGCCGCACCGCCGCCTACACCGGCGAGGAGGTTACCTGGGACCAGATGCTCAAAGCCGGCGAGAAGTGGCAGTTCGACCCCGCCGGGCTGAAGTCGTGAATGGGCGAGAGCGCCAAAATCCGAAACCCGCGGGAAATGCGATAATCCTCCACCGCTTCCGCGCCAAATTGGCCGATGCCACCGAAGCGCTGCGGTGAACGGACTATATCGACGCGTCCACCTCCCCGCGCGACTCTTCGACCGGTGGCATCACAAGGAGAGTCGGCTGGTTTCGTCCGGTCTTGGCCGCCAGCAGACCATGGCTGCGCCGCCGGCCCGGAGTGGTTGGCTGAGACAGGAGGTCGTTGTCCAGCCGCACCGCCTCACGCAACTCATCCAGGAAAGCCGGCAGCGCCGATTCCACGCGGTTCCAGTTGGGTATGAGCGGCGACCAAAGCGGGTCCTTCTGAAAGGAGTCGGTGGCCACTCGAATCGAGCGCACGAACGCGGTGACGGCGCCCTCTTCCTCATGCCGCAGGTATTTTAGCCCGTTGGCGGCGGCGTCGGCCGCGTAAAAGCGCATGGTGTCCTCGGCCTGCCGGCTGTAGGCGCTCAAAAGGGTGTCGAAGAGACCCGAATCGAGCTTGATGCCTTCGGCCGCCATCCGGCGGAAAAAGGACTTCACGATGTCACAGGCCATCTTGCTGAGGCCCTTTTCGGGATCGCGCGGGGAGAGTTCCTGGTGCTTGTGATCGTAATTGTTGCACAGTTCGGCCTGGCAGATGGCCCCCGGGGCCGTGTTGCGGAAGACCTCGGCCAGCATCCCAATCTCCAGCGCCCAATCATGGGGGATTCTCACACGGCGCACCAGGTCCGTGTCCAAGGCCATCTCTCCCGCCAGCGGATAGCGGAAGGTATCCATATAGGCCAAGAAGGGATGAAGGCCCAAGATGCTCTTCAAGGCCCGAAGCAGCGGCGTAATGAACAGGCGCATGACCCGCCCGTTCAGGCGGTCGGTAAGTCTGGCGTAGTAGCCTTTGCAAAAATCAAAACCAAGAGCGGGATGCGCGACCGGGTAACAGAGGCGCGCCAGGAATTCGCGGTCATAAGTGAGGATATCGCAGTCGTGCAAGGCCACCATGCGGGCCTTCTCACTGGCCAGGACGTAGCCCAGGCACATCCACACGTTTCGGCCCTTGCCTCCCGGGCCGGGGCACAAATCCGCGTCATCGAGCTTGCGGAACAGGGCCTGCATCCGGGGACCGTCATTCCAAAGCATCACCGGCTTCTGGGGCAACTGCTCGAAGGAGTGCTGCGCCTTGCGCCACTGCCTCAGGCCGACGGCGCCGTCAATTCCGACCACGATCTGGCTCAGGTAAGGAACATGCTTGAGCTCCCGAACGATGCCTCTGAGAGCTGGGGTTCCCACCTCGCGAATGTGACAGGGCAGGACCAAAGCGATGGGTGTCTCCTGGCTAAACTCCAACAGTTCGCGCTCCAGGCGAGCCAAGTCAGTCGGACCGAGCCGGTGAATCGTCGCGATCGCGCCTGTTTGGAAGAAGTCGGCCATTACATTCTGCTGTTCTTTCTTGTGTTCTTGTGAGAACCACGACGCCCCCTACATGTCCACACGCGCGCGAAGAAGTCAAGGGATTTTCCACCGTGCGAAATCAAAAACGCTCGCCTTTCCCAGAGGTCTCCGACATCCTCTGGACGTTGGCTCGGCCCATTCGGAAATGATGATTCGCGCCTTTGTTTTCGACATCTACAATACGCTGCTGGAGGTTGGACCGGCCCCGCCCGACTCCGAGGCGCGGTGGTTGCGCTTGTGCGCGGGAGCCTTGGGCCAAACCCGGGCGCCTTCGTTGGCGGAATTCGACGCCCGCTGCCTGGAAACGGACGGCATGGCCCGGGCAATCGCCCGAGCCCGAGGCATCCAATTCCCTGAGCCCTTCTGGCCGGACATCGCGCGGAAGGTCCTTCCTGCTCTAGAATCGCTCTCGGACGACCTCTTGGACGACTTTCTCTATGAGCATGCGCGGTTGCAGCGGACGGCGCGCTTGATGCCCGGCGCGGGCGAGGCCCTGGCGGAGTTACGCCGACGCGGCGCCATCTTGGGCCTTTGCTCCAACTGCCAGCCTTATACGCTGCGCGAAATGTTACCAGCCCTTGCCCGAGCCGATCTTTCCATGGGCATCTTCGACCCTCAACTCTGTTTCTATTCCTTTCGAGCCGGCTTCAGCAAGCCCGACCCAAAGCCCTTCAGGATTCTGCTCCATGAGCTTGCCGCCAGGCAGGTCACGCCGGCGGAGGCCCTGTTCGCCGGAGACCGCCTGGACAAAGACATCTCTCCGGCCCAAGCCCAAGGTTGGCGGACTTGGCGGCTGACTACCCTCCCCGAGGGCGCGTTGGGTGGAGACTGGTTCCAATTCCTGGAGTGGGTCCGCCAGGAAAACGGTCCGTAACCCGAATCTCCCCGACCCGGGGAACTCTAATTGTGCTCCCAGGTCACGGTGAAGCCCGGAGCGGTGGGATTCAGCCCTGAGGGCTGCGCTTTAACCGTCCTGCCGTTCTGAGTTACCATCGTCATTTCATCCCAGTTCAAAGCGCCGATGGGCGCCGTCACGCCGCCGATCGTGGCAAAGCACTGCGTAAAACTGACCGTGCCAAAATCCGCGAGGGGAAGCACCCCGAAGTAGGAGGAAGGCGCCTCTGCCACCCATTCCGCCGACATTCTCTCGGCGGACGCCGAGGTGGCAACGTCCTTGTAACTCCAACCCTCGGAAGAACTCATCGTGAGGGTGAACACGTCTCCGCTGCAAGTCACCGAGGCCGTGATGGCATCGCCGGGCTTGACCGGATAGGTGGATGGGTTGAGCTCGACCATGCCCGCCGGATACATTTCAACCCAGGCGTAGTACTGCGCCTGTGTCGTAGTGCCGTGTCGGCCGTTGGAAACGGTAACAACCGCCTGCATCGTGCCGAGCTGCTCGACGGTCCCGTCGTCGAAACCATCGATCCCGACCCATAGCGCGGAATAGCCTGCCCCACCCGTGACTGCGGGGACCGTCCATGCGCCCGACACGCCGGTGACGGTGTCCATTGCCCCTGTTGCCGCGTAGCCGCTCCAGTTCAGAGAGGAGACGGCGCCTGCGTCACGCAGAGTGTCATCGACGGCGATCCGGCGCCACGCCGTCAAATGCTCTGGCAACGCGGGGAGGCAGGCGGACGGCTTGGCAACGCCAGGTTGCGAGGCGCCCCCGATGGCCATTATTTGTTCGGATGCCGTTGGGGCAAACATGTTGTCCCATTCGCTCGGGAACGAGTCCCCGTTCAGCGGCGCAGGCTGTGCCGCAACGGGTGCCGTGAGAGTTAAAGCCAGGCTCCAGACAAGCCCGCAGATGCCGTAGAGGTTCTTCTTCATGCGATGTTTCCTTTGTGATTCAGGCCCATGCCGCTGACCCTTGCGAAGACCTTGCCCCAAACCTGGACCGGCCTCGAAAACCGTCCGGTACGCGCGCAAACGCCGCCTTCACAGGCCAATTGTGAGTTTCCTTATTGAGTCGGATTCTACTCCGTTGTGCCGGGCCTGTCAAGCGGATTCTCAGGCTCCGGGCGCTCCGGACGCTCCGGACGCGGTCACTCCTCGGAGGGATTTTCCCACTCGGGATAGACTTCAGGCTTGAGTTGGCCGCGGCGGATGAGTTCCTGCAGGTCGCGGATGATCGTGCGCCGGGCGACTCCAAACTGGCGGGCCAGGGCGGAGATGTTGGGACGTTCGCGAGATTTACCGATGATTTCCAGGATGTGGTTTTGGCGGCTGAGGCGGTCGGTGGAGCGGCTGAGGAGTTCCTGGGCATCGATGCGTCGGGACCGTTCGAGGGCCTCGAACTGACGCACGACCTCCTGCTCCCCGCACTCCTTGAGGGCGACCGCGACGGTGCGTTTGAGGGTGTGGATGTCCACCGGTTTGGTCAGGCAGTAATGGGCGCGGCGCGGTCCCTGCAAGGCCGCCAATTGCTCATGCACTTCCAACGCCCCCGACACCACGATGATCGGCACGCACGGCAGAAAGTCCTTGAACTCGGGAAGGAAACTCAAACCCAGCTCGCCTTCGGAGAGGACATGGTCCAGGATCAGAAGGTCCGGACGCTTCTGCGGGATCACGGCCAACGCCTCGGTGCCGTTGGTGACGCGCACCAGGGTGTACTTGGCGAGGGCTTCTTCGTATATCTCGTACTGGAGATCGTCGTCCTCGATGATCAGGATCGTGGGAGGCGTCATAGGGAGATTCGAAGTCCGAGGGTCGAAGGTCGAGGGTCGGAGTTCATTGGTTAGATGGCTTCAGGCGTTTGGGTTATGGTCGGCGCCGCCAATATGAGCGTGAATGTGCTCCCTTTGTCCAGGACGGATTCGACGGTCAGGCCGGCTTCCATCTTGCTCGCCAGTTGATAGACCATCGATAACCCCAGGCCGGTGCCGCGGCGGGCGGACAAAGCCTTTGTGGTGAAGAACGGTTCAAAGATGCGGGGCAGGTTGGCGGGCGAAATCCCGCACCCAAAATCACGGACGGCGATGGTCACATATCCCTCCGCCTTGGCCGGCGCAAGCACCGTGTCAATTGGCGGCTTATCCACCAACCCCGTCGCGAGGGTGATCCGTTTCCGGCCGGTCATGGACTCCGCGGCGTTGAAAATGAGGTTCAGGAGTATCTGCCGTATGAAATCCTTGGAAGCGACGAGCGTGGGCAGACTGGGCGCCGCCTCGAACGTGACGTTAACCTCCCTCAGGAACCGATCGCCCAACAACTTGATCGTGTCCCGCACAACAGCGTTGATGTCGCATGGAGCGGAGACCTGGCCGGCGTCGCTGCTGAAGCCGAGCATGGCCTTGACGATGCCGGCGCCCTGCCCCACCACGGTCTTGATGCGGTCAACGCGCGTGCGCACTTTCTGGGTATTCTCCAGGTTGTCCTCGATGATCTGGGCGGAGCCTTGGATGATGGAAAGGATGTTGTTGAAATCGTGGGCGATTCCCGCGGCAAGGGTGCCCAGGGCGGTCATCTTCTGGCTATGCACCAATTCGCGATGGGCGATCTCCAGTTCGCGAGTCCGTTCCGCCACCTTCTTCTCCACCTCCGCGTAGCTGCGGACCAGGCGCTGATGCCGGTTGAAAGCCAATCCCGCGAAGAAAAGCGCCCCGGCTATTCCCGCAAGGCCGATCACCACAAGCCGCGTGTCCTTCTGCCAGGGCAGAACGACCTCGAACTCGTACCGGGCCACCATCGCCTCGATATTGCCGTTCCGGTCCATCGCCCGCACACTCAGGTAATGCATGCCCGGAGGTTGGTCCGCGAACGACTCGCTCGTCTCATCGGAAAAGCGGGTCCATTCGTTCGTATCGAGCTGATAGGAATAAAGCAGCCGGGAAGGCAATGTGTAGTTCCATTTGTCCTGGCTCGCGTTGAAGGCCAGGGCAATCGTCCCCCCTTCCCTGACTCTGCCGCCGGTCTCGGTCAGTTCCCGGATGCGAGCAAGGGGCGGATCCCGGTCGGCCTCCGCGTCGTAAAAGCACAAGCCATGTCCCGTGCCGGCCCAGAGCCGGCCGCTGCGGTCCTCGACAACCTCCCGAATGTCGGCGCTGGGCAGACCCTCCTCGGTCCCGGATTCGACCCACGCATTGTGGGCGGGGATGTAGCGAAACAGGCCGCTGCTCGCGGCAACCCAGACACTGCCGTCGCGCGTGCGGACCATGCCGTTGATGGATTCGAACCCTCCGCGCACCACAAGCCAACTGCGCCCGTCGAACTCCCAAATCCGGTCCTCCGTGGCGCACCAGACCTTCTCATCGCCTATCTCCGCAAAGCCCAGGGCGGCCCTCGGCGTCGTCTGGTCGTTCGAGGAGAACACCCGCCACTTGCTATCGTGAAACCAAGCCGTGCCCCGTTCGCCGCTTAGCCAAAGGTCGCCGCTTTGCGCCGCAAACAGCACCGTCAACTCCCCCCCGAAGACCTCCTGGGCAGGCGCGTCGGAAAACGACTCGAAGTTCGTCCCGTCGCTCGAAATCTCAATATGATAAGACTGGTTGGTCCCCGCCGGCACCGAGGTTTGCACGCACACCGCGCCGTCCTTGAGGGTCCCCAATACGTTGCGGCGCGCCCCGCTCTCCCGGGCCGGGAGCAGGCTGAAGTCCCCGCCCGGCTTGAATCTGGCCAACTGGCCGCCGGCATTGAGCAAGAGCGTCCCGTTCTTGAGCGGCACCAGGGCGCGCGCGGCCTGGACCCTGCGCCCGTATCCGGCGGGCAACTCCACCTCCTCATGGCGGTCGGCGCGTATTGAATGCAGCAGGTTGGCCGAGATAAACCATAGCCGGCCCTCATTGTCCGCCGTCAGGCAACGGATCGGCGTGTTGATCCTCTGCGCCCCCGCGGGAGTCCGCCACGCCAGCGAGGCGTAGCGATACAGGCCGTCCGATGTCGCCAGCCAAAAGCTCCCGCCGGGTTCGATCGCCAAGTCGTTGTAAGCGCGGGCGGTGATATCCTCATACTCCGTCATTTCAGCCGCCCCAGGCTGGTACTGGAACAGAGTGCTGGAATTGGCCGCCCAGCACGTGCCATCGGGACCCCGCCACGCGAAGCGGAGCCTCTCGGCCGTGGCGGGATCGATGGTCCACCGCCGGCCGTCGAAATGAACGATGAGCTTCTGGTGCGTCTGGGTGGACTCGGCGATCGCGGTGATATTCCCATTTTTGTCCTCGTGCGCCTCCCGGAGGTCTTGGACTTGCAGCGCCGGAGGGAATGGATACTCGCGCCATTCGCTTCCCTCTTTGAGGTTCCGCGGGGGACCGAGCGCCTTGGCCAACCCATGTGCCCCGGCGATCCATAACCCTCCCTCGCCGCCGTCGCCACGGGCGGGGCACAAGCCCGTGAAACTCCCCAATTGGGTCTGCCGGGCCAGGCGCAGCACTATTGTGCGAGGGCGGTTGAGGTCCGCGCAATCCAGTTCCGCCAGCCGATCGGGCAGCAGATACAACACCAACCCCTGCCGCACCGGGCAGAGTGGCACCGGGTCGGGCGGACGGAAGGGGCCCGCTTTGGACTCGGCGACAATCTCCGGCACCACGTGCAACGACCAGGCACCGTTCTTGAAATCGAGCAACCCTTCCGGCACCACAGTCCAAAGCTGGCCGGCGGGACTCTCATAAACACGGTTCTTGGGCGGGCTGGGCGCCGGGGCGATCTTCACACTGTACCCGTCCAGCTCGGTAAGGCTCGATATGCCGGGATGGGTAACCAGCACTTTGCTGTGTGGGCCGACGGTCACGGAGCTGCAGACCGGGCTGGGCAACCCGTTGCCCACTTTGTAGCTCCTCCAATTGGGCGCCTTCTGGCCCCAACTCGTCTCTGCCGCCCCCAGAAGCAGGAGGCCAAGGAGATATGACAGGCCTTTGGCCATCATTCGGTTGATTTGGACCGTTGCGATTATCCATTACCCCCAGCCGGCGCGCAACCAAAACTGAGACCACCGGCATCCGCGCGGGACGCGATCAACCGAGCCGGGCGAAGCCGAGAGGCGCCCCCGCGCCATCACGGTTTGAACGGCTGGCCGATGCAGTAGAGGTTTTTGAACCCGCGCAAGAACATCCGCCCGGCGCTGATGGCGGGGGAGGCGTAGGTCTTCTCACCCAGTTCGTTGCGGGCCACCAACTCGAATTTCGGCCCGGCTTTGATCACGTGCATGACACCCTCGTCGTTCAAGAAATAGACCCGGCCCTCCGCGGCAACCGGCGAGGCATGATGCAGGCCCATGGTCTCGTGCCACAGAATCCCGCCGGTGGCAGCGTCAAAACAATAGCCGGCCTTGTCGGCGAAAGAGGCGGTCATGAACCACGGGCCGACGCTGATGGGGGAAGGAACATAAGGGGCGCCCTGCGCAGTGGTCCAGGCCACCTTGCTGCTCGTGACGTTGCCCTCGCCGTCGGGCTTGATGGCGATCAGAACGCGCTTGGGCCAACTGCTGCAGCTCAGGACCAGGCCGGCCCCTTCGTTGAAGACCGGCGTGGCCACGCAGTCCTCCGAGGGACCGTCGACGACCCACAGTTTCTTGCCGCTCCGCGGATCATAGCCGGTCACCGCCTTGTCGCCGGCGACGACCACCTGGAGGCGGCCTGCCATCTCCCGGATGAGCGGCGCGCTGTAACTGTGGGTGCCGTTCTCGCGCGGGGCCTTCCAGAGAGTTCGACCCTCCGCGCGGCTCACGGCCACAATGAAGTTCTCGCCCTTGCTGTCGCAGTCCACGATCACCCTGTCCTCGAACAGAATTGGGTTGTGGCTGAAACCCCAGACCGCCTGGAATGTCCCGGGCCGAACCAACCAGAGTTGCTTGCCGTTGAAGTCATACGCGGCCACGACCACGTCCTTGCCGTCGAGGAAGGTGACAAAGACCTTCTCGCCGTCGGTGGCCGGCGTTGCCGAGGCATAGCTGTTCTCAGCGTTCTTCGCCTCCAGCGGGGCGCGCAGCACGGTCTCCCGCCAAAGCACCTTGCCTGTCGATGCCTCAAGGCACAACAGGACTCGCTCCTCTGTCTCCTTGAGCGCGGTCGTCAGGAAAACCCGGTTCCCCCACACGACCGGCGAAGAATGGCCCTCGCCCGGCAAAGGGGTCTTCCAGGCGATGTTCTCAGTTGCGCTCCACCGAATGGGGACATCCTGCTCCAGGCTCGTGCCGTCGCCGCGCGGCCCGCGCCAACCGGGCCAATTCTCGCCCCGCGCCAACCCCGTCCCCATCACCGCCGAACAAACCGATAAGGACACAACCAGGGACCAATTGAATGCTTCGAGATAGTTAAGAGCCATAAACTCAAGGGACATCACAAATAGTTGGCAACCTGTCTAAAGACAAGATCTGTCGAGCAGTCCCGGGAGCCCCGTTTTGGTGCGAACACTAATGTGGTGTCTTACAAAGACGCCGGCATTTGTAAGACACCACCTAGCTCCGAAGCCAGATCGGCAGGATGAAGAGGCCGAAAATGCAGGCGATGACGCCTATCCACAAAACGGCGAGGGCCAGGTAAAGAGGCAGCGAAACCCACTCAGCCAGGAGAGGAAGTTCACGGCGGGCGCGGGTGCGCACCCGCCATCCAAGGAAAAGGGCGGCCGGCAGAGCCGGCGGAAAACATATCGAAAACAACGTGGCGAGCAAAGCTATGCCCGCCTTCGCGTGAAGCTCTTGCGCCAGGGCCGCCTCACCCGGCCCCGTGGCGGCCCACCGCCGCTTGAAGGCGGCGCTCCACGACCTAATACACCGTGCCAGGGCAGCCTCGTCCGGCTCCAAACCGGCCCAGAGTGTCGCCTCCGAACTCCGGCTCGTTCCAGACAACCCGATGCCCGTGCCACGCATTCGGACGCCGGTTCCGCGGCACAACCCCGAACACCCCATACGTTGCCGCGGCTCGCGCCAGGTAGCTCGACAACGCCACCGCGCATTCCCTCGCCAGTCAGATGACGGACACATGGACACCTCCTCGCCCGGATACGCGCCGGAACTCCGTTCCCCTGTCCCAGTTCGGAACCAGGAGGGGCTTCGCACATCTCCCGGGCTGTATCTCACTACTGATATTAGCTTACCACGTGCCACACTCAGGATAGTAAGCATCAATGCCACATAAGTTCCTGACAGATAATAGGATATGATGAAGCAAATCTGTCGTCGCCGAATGAACGAAAAAAGCGAAAGTGTCAGCAGAACCGACGTGATCGAAGGCCGGCAACCGTGTTCCTCGTCCCGGCGCCGGGCTGGCAACCGAAAGCCGTTCCAGGTCAACGGCTTGCAAGAGCCGGACCTCCGAGCCTCCGGAGGTCCTCAGGCTGTAAGAGTGTCAACCAAGCCGACGCCTTGGCGTTGGCAGCTTGAGCGATTCGGAAAGACGGGCGCCGATGCTGGGTTCATTTCTTCTTCAGGCGCGCGGCGATGTCGGCTTGAAATGGAGGTGGCTCAAGCTGGAGCGATCCCCCCGAGCAGGTTGCCTGGGTCGCGGCCACGGGCTTTCCTTCGAGAGTGTCCCACCACTGGATGAGCCAAGGCCCATCGTCCAAACCCGTCAGAGTCACGCGGGCCCCGGCCACCGGAGGCGGATTGGCCGTCATGGCCCCGTCGGGCCAGTCACAGGCCCGATCGAGCAGCCAGATCAGCGCCTCATCGGGCGCTGCGACTCCGAATGGCGTCACCGGGCCGTCCGTCTTGTCGAATCGTGCCGGCCGGAAGTCCGCCCGCCCCATCCCCGTGCCGTCGAGGAACGCGGCCAGGGCCGACCAGTGACGGTAGAGGTTCTCGGAGTGGATGTGCTCCCACCACCAGGTCATGCCGGTGCCGGCCGCGCCGGTAAAGGCCCCGCTCCAGATCGCCTGGTGCAGCGCACGGAAATAGGGGTCGGTATCGGGCTTCCATCCCTTCCAGTCGGTCCCGTACTCGCTCACAAAGAAGGGCTTATGGTATTTCTCGAAAAAGCCCGCGGACATCCGTGCCATCATCTGCGCCGGGTGCGGCTCATTGTAGGAGTGGTACTGGGAGAAATCCAGTTCCGGCAGCGCATAGAGGCCCGGTCTTTGGCTGCCGCCCGTGAGGCTCGAGGAAATGAGGTGCCGATAGGGATCAATAGCCCGCAGGCGGCGGCCCATGTCCCGATGCCATGCGACGACGTCCTCGTGGTTCAGGTAGGCATACTCATTGTCGATTTCATTGAAGAACTCCCATGCGAGAATGTTCGGGAAGGCCGACCACCGGGCCACAATGTAGCGCAGCCGTTTCTCATAGAGCTTCCGGGCATCGTCGTTGGTAAAGAAATCGTTCTGGACCCGGCAGGGTCCGCCGTTGGTGGCATTATAGGGATGGCGGGGCCAAAAGTCGTTGCCCCCCCAGTAGTCCGGCTTGACCTCGAAGATGCCGTGATAGTCCAGGCAGAGCATGACGAAGATGCCGCGCCGCTCCGCCTCCGCCAGCACGCGATCAAGTCGCCACGCGCTGTCGACATGATACCGGAGCTTGTCCTGCCGGTCCCACTCCAAGCCGAAGGACTGGTGCCACATCCAGACGCGGATGTAGTTGATGCCCGCCTTTTGGCAACCCGCCAGCCAGTCGTCGTAGTCGTAGGTGCCCCGTCTGCCGTGCCAGCAGGCGCACAAGCCGTTCAAAAAAAGCGGCGTGCCGTCGTCCAGCCGGAAGTACCGTTTTCCGACCGGTTCGACCCGGGCCAGCCCGTGGCGCTTCCCGGCGGCGACCTCGATGACAGCGCGGCCGCGCGCGGCCACTTTCCCGGCGAGCGCGGCAGTCACCACAAGCGTGTGGCGGCCCGGCTCGAGGGCCATGAACCGGACCCGCCACCCCTCGCCGCGAGGTTCCAAAACCTCCCGCCCGCCATCGAGTCGCCGGTCGAATTCACCGGCATAAAAGCCAGGCACGCGCAGAACCGTCCCGGAAGGCGATGTCACCTCCAAATCCAAGCTGACCACATCAGGGTCAAACGGGGAGGCCGAGGACGGCGCCCCGACGACCGGAATCTCCACCCGCTCGAAAACCTCGGGCCTGGAAGAAGGCAACGTGAGCTCGAGCCTTTTCACGGCGTCTTCTCCGCGAACGGGCGTCAGAACCAAAACAGGAACCAAAAAGAGGATGTTTGCGATTCGGCTGGTCTTCACCCGTGCTATATCCACCACCCCCGGCCACGGAATCAAGCTTAAAGCACGTCACGCCGCTTCCGCTATGGCTTTGGGTACCAGTCACGCAGGCGCACTTCGATTCCAGAATCCGCGCCCACCCGTTCTTTGAATTTCTCCAAATCGGCGCCGCGGTAGTGGTAGGGGTAAACCACCCGGGGTTTGAACGCGCGCACCGCGCCTGCCGCCTGCTCGATGTCCATCGTATACGGCAGGTTCATGCACACAAAGGCCACATCGATGTCCTTCAAGGCCAGCATTTCGGGAACCGCCTCCGTATCGCCGCTCAGATAAATCCGCGTGCCGCCGAGCGTCAGCACGTACCCATTGTCCCGGCCCTTGGGGTGGAATCTCTGGCGCTCCACCGCGAGGTTATACGCCGGCACCGCCTCTACCTTCATCCCCAAAACCTCCAGGGCCCGCCCATTGCCCAGCGCGGTCGCGCGACCTCGCAGGTCCGAAGGCAATTGCTCCACTACCGTCTGCGGGCCAACCAACTTGGTAGCGGGACCCGCCACTTTGGCCAGAGTCTCTTTGCTGAAGTGGTCCCCGTGAATGTGGGTAATCAGGATGAGGTCGGGAGGCGGCAGCCCTTGGAAGCCGCCGGCCCCTCCAACCGGGTCCACATAAACCGTCTTGTCCTTCCATTGCAGGGCCAGGGTGGCGTGGTTGATTGGATAAATCTTCAGCGCCCCATCGTTGGTCGGGACGACGTCAGGGGTCCGGGCTTTGTCCGCGGCCGGCGCGGCCGTGGCCAAGACCAGCAGGACGCCCAGAACGCTGAGCGATAACAAGCAGACCGGGAATGTCGTTTTCATGGGTTATCCGTATGCCGATCCGAAACGGCGCGCAACCAGAAAAAAAGTCCGTCGGCAGGTCCCGGGTAGGCCGTTCTGGAGTGCGGTGGCAAGCAAAGCGCGACACCGCTTTGGCTCAGGCAGCGTCTGGCGTGTTGGATGTCCCGCGCGGCCGAAAGCGCCGTCGCCGCTTCGCTCTGCCGGCGCACTCCAAAATACCACCTTGCCCACCGCCGCGCGCGACTTTATGAGTTCGCTCATTTTTTCTTGCGCTTCCGGCGGCGCGCGCTTACTGTGGCGTTGGAATATGAGTGAACTCATTTTATGACATGAAATCCAACCCCGCCCGGCTCCGCCCGGCGCCCCGCAAACCCGCGCCCGGCAAACGCCTCGAAAACAAACAGAAAACCAGGAAAGCCATCCTGAGCGCGGCGTTGGAGCTTTTCGCCAGGAACGGGTTTTACCGGACCACAACCAAGGCAATCTCGGAGCGGGCCGGGATCGCCGAAGGAACGCTCTTCAACTATTTCGCCACCAAAGAAGACCTGGCGCTCTATTTCTTCGAGCAGGAGCTGGACGGCCTGACGGCGTGGTTCGACGGGGAAGCCAGGCTGGCGGCAGCGCCCCTGCCCGAACGGCTCTTCGCCATCATTCAGCGTCATTTGGAACGAATCGCCAGGCATGAAGAGTTCATTGGCGCGGTGTACCTGCGGGCGCTGCAGCCCGCCTCCAAGCTCAGTCCGCTGAGTTTGCAGTCCCAGGAGCACAACCTTCGCTACCTGCGGTTCATCCGCCGGGTGCTGGCCCGTGCGGAGCAGGATGGAGATATCCCCAAGGTGGGGGACCTGGGAGCGTACGCCTTCGGCCTCTTCCACTTGGCCATCATCACCTATTGGCTGCAAGACAGTTCGCAGGGGAAAGAGGAGACGCTGGCCCTGCTGGACCGATGCTTGAAACTGGCCACCCACGTTCTGCGCAAGGGAGGATGGGAATGGTAAAGCCCGCGCAAGGCCCCGTCAGTGTCCTGGGCCGGGGTTTTCGCCTGGGCAAGCTGGGGCTTTCCGTCACCGGCAGCTACCTGGGATACCAGGCCCAGAATCTCTTCCTGAGCGAGGAAGCCGGGAGAGGACAACGGCGGCGATTTGAACAAACGGCATCCCGCCGCCTGCGGCAGGAGTTGGAATTGCTCAAAGGCCCCGCGATGAAACTGGGCCAAATCCTGAGCATGCACACACAGATGCTGCCCGAGAGCGCCGTGCGCGAATTGGCCTCCCTCCAGATGCACGCCCCGCCCATGCACCCCACGCTGGCTCGAGCCCAGTTCAAGGCTGTTTGCGGCAAATTTCCTGAAGAGGTCTTCCGCCGTTTCGAAGCCGACCCTTTCGCCGCGGCCTCGCTCGGCCAGGTGCATCGGGCCGTCACACGCCGCGGCGAAACGGTCGCCGTCAAGCTCCAATACCCCGCCATTCGCACCGCCATCGAGAACGATTTCAAGCTCCTGCGCTCGGTCACCCTGCCGGGACGCCTGACGGGCTATGTCCCTGTTTCGCTCCTGGACGAGGTGCGGCGCGGGTTCCTTGAGGAAACGGATTACCTCAGAGAGGCGAGAAACCTGGAATTCTTCAGGCAGGGCTTGAGCGGCTACCCGTGGCTGGCAATTCCCCGCGTCTATTGGGAGCACACGACGGAGCGGTTGCTGACGATGTCCTTCATCGAGGGGTCGGGCCTCGCGGATTTCCTGGCGGCCAAGCCGTCCCAGGCGGTCCGGGACCTCGTTGGCGGGCGGCTCTTCGAGCTGTTCCACTTTCAGCTTCAGCGCCTCGGGAGCCTGCACGCCGACCACCACCCCGGCAATTTCCTGTTCACACCGGACGGCGGCGTTGGGTTGGTGGATTTCGGCTGCGTGAAGCGAGTGACGATTGATGCCGCCGGCATCTGCCGCGCCTGCATCCGGCGGGCCTGGCGGCAAGACCGGGACCAGGCCCAACACGTCTGCCGGCAGATCTTCGGACCCCGGCCTTCGTTCAGCCAGACCCGCCCAATGCTGGCGTCGCTCGAGGAATTGGCGAACATTCTCTTCCCCGAGGCAGCCGGCGCGGGGACGCGGGTGGATTTCGGAGACCCCAGGCTGCTCGCGGCATTGGGGCGGAGCCTGCGCAGCGCGCTGCGGCACAAGCTGGCCAATCCCGAGTTCGCTTTCGTCTCCCGCACGGAACTGGGCCTTTACAGCCTCCTTCACGAGCTGGGAGCCAGGGTGGACACCCGGGCCGTCTGCGAGCGGGTCGCCCAACTCCCCGATCAGCGGGTTCGTAACCAGGGTTGAACAGGAGGAAGCGGAGAGAGCAGCCTCAGAACAAGTGACGAGTTCCGGGCTGCCTTGTCGAAAGCAGTGGACGATCCGGCGAATGACTTTTCTGCCCATTGTAGCCCGCGAGCTGAGCGTGGCGGCGCGGCGGCGCGCGACGCACTGGACACGCGCTATTATGGCACTGGGCGCCGTTGCCACCGGCGCCTGTTTCTACGCCGTGAATATGAACGCGCCGCCCCACGCGCTGGGGCAGAGCGTCTTCACGGGCTTGATGATGATCTCCTTCATCTACTCCCTTGTCGCCGGCCGGCGGTTTACGGCGGATTGCCTGAGCGAAGAGAAACGGGAGGGAACGCTCGGACTGCTCTTTCTGACGGACCTCAAAGGTTATGACGTGGTGCTGGGGAAGGTCGCGGCGACATCGTTGAACGGGTTTTACGGATTGCTGGCGGTCCTGCCGGTGATAGCGGTGCCTCTGTTGCTGGGGGGCATCGGCAACGGCGAGTTTTGGCGCGCCGTTCTCGTCCTGGTGAACACCTTCCTGTATTCGCTGGCAGTCGGCGTCTTTGTCTCCGTCATGAGCCGGGAAGCGCCGCGGGCGATGGGGGCCAATTTGTTGATGTTGCTTCTGCTCAGCGGCGTTCCGCCGATTTGCGGGCTGGCGACGACCTATCGTTCCTTCCCAGACTCCTACAGGCTCGAGTTTCTTTACTCCTGTCCCCTCCTCCCGTTCGTTCTATCGGCGGATTCCTTTTACGCGACGGCCAAGTGGCACTTCTGGTTGTCGATGGCGGTGGTGCATGCCTTGACCTGGCTCTTGCTGGCGCTGGCCTGCCGGTTTGTACCCGGTTCCTGGCAAGACAAGACTGTGAGCGCCCGCTGGACCGTCTGGCATGAACGCTGGCTGGCCTGGCGCTTCGGCAGCGCCGCCAAAAGGAAGGCCCTTCGACAAAAGCTCCTCGACCGAAACCCCTTCTTCTGGCTGGCGGCCCGCTCCCGCCTCAAGCCCGCCCAGGTCTGGGCTCTCCTTCTCCTCATCGGCGTCTATTGGATTTGCACGCGCATACAGAACCGCGAGTCCTGGCCCAACGAGATGCTCAACCCGGTGAACGTCGTCGCCGCGGTTCTCTTCAATTGCGCGCTCAAAATGTGGATCGGCATCGAAGCCGGATACCGACTGGCCCAGGAGCGGAAGATGGGGACCTTCGAGTTGCTCTTGTCCACCGCCCTCACGGAACAAGACATCCTGAAAGGCCAATGGCTGGCCCTGCGCCGGCAGTTTCTCAGGCCCACCGTGGCGGTGATCGTGGTGGAATGCCTGTTCCTGGTGGGGAGCCAGCGCGAACCCCAATCTGATTCCCGCTTTCCGGCCCTGGCGTCGTGGCTGGCATGCGTGGTTCTGCTGGTCGCGGACATGATCGCCGTAAGCTGGGTTGCCATGGCCGGCGCCCTGGTCGCCAAGAGTCCGAACCTGGCGACCGTCCAAGCCATCGTGCGCGTTCTTATTATGCCCTTGGTCGTCTTCGCCGCAGTAGCCGGCTGCGCCATTGCTTTGGCCTCTCTTCAGGGGCATCCGGAGCCGGATTGGCGTCTCTACCTGGGTTTGTGGTTTGGTCTGGGACTGGCCGCCGACATGGGTTTCGGCTTTGCAGCCTGGCGCCGGTTGCACACGCGCTTCCGGCAATTGGCCGCGCAGGGATTCTCGTCCCCAAAACAGTCTCAATGAAGCGTCCGGCCGAGGCATGAAGCCTCCAAACTGAACGCCCTCCCCTCTCCCTCACACCCACGCCGTTCCCGGATATTTCTTCTGCAGCACCTGCCTGAGCGCCGGGTAACGGGCCGCCTTGAACGCCTGCCAATTCAGGGCCGATTCCAACCGCTTGCCATCGGGCGCGCAAAGCCAGAGCCTTACGGGCAACCGGCCTTCGCAGATGAGCGGATGCTGTGGAAGCCCGAAGCACTCGTGCAGCTTGACCTGCAGTTCCGGCGATGCGGGCTGCCCATCCGGGTCGCGCGGGTGTTCCGGGTAGAGCAGCTTGAGTTTTCGGCCATCGGGCCAAGGGATGCTCGCCGGGGCCAGTTCGTCCAGCCACCCCAGGCGGTCCCGCCCGAGGTGTTGGAGAAAGCTCTCGCGCAAGGCCGCGGCTTGGGCCTCCTTGGCCAGAGTCAGCCCTTCGAAGGCCCGTGCGAGGCAGGCGCCTATCGCGGGCGGGTCAAAAGGGGGGAATTCCAGCTCGGGCATGACGGCCGCGACGAGGTTCGTCCGGGCGATAAGCTGTTTGATCTCGTGGTTGAAGAGCGGCAACTCGAAGCAGCCCTTCAGATGCGCCTCAGCCAGGCAGAGGCCGGACGCCTTTGGCTCGGTGTCGCGCTGGTGTTCATGGTGGATGACCAAACCGTCGAAGCGGAGCAGCTTGACGGCGGCCACCCGTTTGTGAGTGCGGTCATAGAGATGCTCGACCGCCGTGGTGATCTGTTCGGGAAACGTCTCCTCGATCCATTCGCGTTTCACCGCGCTGGCCAGACCCAGCAGCGTCAGGTTCTCCGAGCCATGGCCGCCGACCTCGCGAATGCTGGCCGCGACAAAAAGGGGCGCGCTTTGCACCACGCTCTCGCGCATCAATGTGCCGTGGCGGTCCTCCGTCAAGTCGCATTCGAGCGTCCCTTGGTCTCGGCGAACACAGAGCTGATCGATAAACCCCGTCATGATGCACCGAAGCAAGGGGTCCTCCGACGCCTGGGGCCCGCCGGCCCGGCCCGCCAATTCCAGCCGCAGGGCAATCTGGAGGATTTGCTCGACGGTCTGCTCCACCTGGCGCGCGGTCTGGCCGTGGATGCCGTAACGGCGGCACGCGTCGAGGTTGAAGTGGTTTTTCTTAGCAAACTCATACGCGCGCATGAGCGTGTAAAAGTCGGAGACCTGGCTGGCTTCAAACAGTTCTCTTGCGTCCTTGATGTGGTTGTCCGCGCGCCCCAGGCGCATCAATAAATCGCGCCCGCTCACCAGGGCCGCGCACAGGGCCGCCGCCGGCACACACCCACGCCTGGCTGCCTCCACCAGCATCCGCGAGTAACGCGGATGCATGGGCAGCTTGAGCATTTGGCGGCCCGTCGGAGTCAAGTCGGACGAATCGGACGAATCGGACGAATCGGACCGGTGGGACTGATTGGGGGCCGTCGCGCCCTCCTGGAGCGCCGGGCGCCTCAGCGCGCCCAATGTGTGAAGCAAATGCTCGGCGCGTTGCACGGCTTGCGGGTCGGGCTTGTCCAGCCAGTCGAACTCCGAGGCCCGCCGGATGCCCAGCGAGTGCAGCAGCAAGACGACCTCGGCCAGGTCGCTGCGCTGGATTTCCGGCGTGTTCCGTTCCGGCCGGTTCAGTTGCCCGCTCTCGGTCCAGAGCCGGTGGCACGTTCCCGGCCCCGTGCGCCCCGCGCGCCCTTTGCGTTGCTCGGCGGAAGCGCGGCTGATCGGCTCGATGAACAGGGTGCTCAAGCCGCGCTCGGCCTCGTAGCGGGCCACGCGGGCCAGCCCGCTATCCACGACATGCCGTATCCCCTCGATTGTCACGGAAGTCTCCGCCACGTTGGTAGCCACCACCACCTTCCTCATCGGGCTGGGCGCAAAGGCCAGGTCCTGCTGTTCGGGCGGCAGGTCCCCATGCAGTGGAATCACAGCCAGGCGTTCCGCGGCCCGGATGCCCCTGAGAGCCCCGATGGTCCCGTTGATCTCGCCCATCCCCGGCATGAACACCAGGATATCTCCCGGCTCGCCGGAATCGAGGATGCGCTCGACCCCATCGGCGGCCTGTTCGGCGACCGGCCTCTCATCGGGCAGATCCAGGTAGCGCACTTCGATGGGAAAACCTCGGCCTTCGGAACGCAGCATCGGCGCCGGCGCGCCTCCCGGGCTAAGGGCCAGGTATTTCGCCACCGGCTCGGCCTCCAGCGTTGCGGACATAACCGCCAGCTTCAAATCCGGCCGCTCCGTGGCCTGAAGACGCTTGACCAATGCCAGCGCGACGTCGCTCATCAGGTTCCGCTCATGGAACTCGTCGAAGAGGACAATGCCCGTATCCGAGAGCCTGGGGTCCTCCTGGAGCCGGCGCAACAGAATCCCCTCGGTCACGTAACTGATGCGTGTGCCGAGGCTGGTTTGGTCGTCAAAGCGCACCTGATAGCCAACCTCGCTCCCCAGCGGGCATCCCCGCTCCCAGGCCACCCGTGCCGCGACGGTGCGCGCCGCCACACGGCGCGGCTGGAGCACCACGACCCTCTTCCGGCCCGCCAGACCGGCATCCAGCAGCATCTGCGGGACCTGCGTCGTCTTGCCTGAGCCGGTCGGCGCCACCAGCACCAATCGACCGCCCGCCCGCAGTGCCTCCACAATGCCGGCATGAATCTGCCAGATCGGAAGCGATGCCTGTTGCATTGCTCCGGAGAGCCTTGGAATCAGTAAACCAAGACCCGATAGAACGTTTGCGCGCTTGGGACGAACGTGGTGTCAGAGACGGTGATGTTCGCGCCCGTGCCGGGGATGCCATCCTGGACGACGCGCCAGGTGGAGAGATCGGTCGTGGCCTGAACCTGGTAGCTGCGGTTCAAGGCCGAGGTGAACGTGATCTGCCACCGCCCGTCGTACTGGGACTGCACGACGCTGACAATGTCCAGCTTCGACTTGGCGTTATTCGGGTTGGTATTGGCCTGGTATTCCTGCCAATTCAGCATCCCGTCGTGGTCGTTGTCCATCGTCTCGTTGTTGGTCCAGTTGCCGGGGATGGTGAAGCCGTTGGCGATGAGCCAGGCGGCGGGTGTGCCGTGGGGCAGCACCGGCAGGGCCGTGACCATGCCGTTGACATTGTTGCTCATGGTCTGGCCGAAGTAGCCTGGAATGCTGTTGGAGTAGATATTGGTGCTCACAACAAAGAACGAGAAGGCGTTATTCGGGGTGATCGCGTCCCGGAAGTTGAAGTCCACCAGGGTCCCCCAGGAACCCCACGGCAGACTGCTAAGTTGGACTCCTTGAGGACTATAGGGGTCCGGACTGCTCAGCAAGAGCCACGTGCCGTTCGACCCGTCGTCTGTGGCCACAGCGCTCCACCCGGCCAGCAGGTCTGTCAGGTTCGTCGCCGGCACCACCGTTCCAGGCCAATTGAGCCGGTAATGGACATAGAACTGCCGGATGTACTCGGGCACGTAGTCCGCATAGAGACTGGCCCCGGAGGGCAGGGCCGAGTTGGCCTGCAGGTTCAGAAGCCCGATGCTCACGTTCCCCGCGTTCGTACACAGGTTATACGGTGAGAAATAGACAAAGTTGGTCACGAGCACCGTGCCCGAGTTCGTCGTATAATTGGTCGTCGGCGGAGTCGTGGTGGTGTCGATGTTGGTCTGGACAACGGTGTAGTTGCTCAGAGACGTAGGGTTGGTGGGCGAGTAGGCGGTGAAACCCTGGTAAGTGACTGAAAAGGACGGCATGAAGCTCGAAGCCGGGCACTGCCTTGGCGTCACCCACCGCAGGCGGTAAAGCCCATTGAACACCTTGCCAACCTGGGCGAACTCCCCCGCCAGATCGGCCGCGGTCGCGCCCGTGTAAAGCAGCCCGCCGGTTGTTGTGGCGATTTGTTGCAGGGTGTTTGTATTGATGTTCTGGCCGAAGCCGAGGCAGTAAACCTGCACGTGAGCGTTGGTCGCCGCAGTGATGATCTGCTGGACGGTGGCGGTGCTCGAGTTGTCGTTGCCGTCGGTAACGATGATGACGCCGCGGAGTTGGTTGCTGTTGGCGGTCCCAAGGCCCTGGATTGCGACCAACAGCGCATCCCAGGCACGCGACGTCGAGGTGTCAAAATTGATGTAGTTGGTCCAGATGCCCGCAATCGCGTTCACCGCGGCCGTCTGGTTGGTCAGGCCGACAACGGTATTGGGGGCTTCATCTTTGCGATGAAACTCGGAGACCCCAATGAGCGTCGAGGCCGGCTGCTCGGTGACAAACAACTCCGCGCTGCTGATCTCCGCATGGACCGCGTCCGAAATCCCGTCCCCATAACTGTCCCCGTTGACCGTAATCGACGAAATGCTCTCCGAGAAATCCAGCACCAGGTTCAACTCCACCGTGAGCGCGCCCGGGACAACTCGTTTGAGGATGACGGCGGTTTCGCTCGAGTCCACCTGGTTGGTGTCCTCGTAGGCCGCAACCGAGAGCAGCGCCGGGTCCACCACCAAGGCGTTGCCGTTGGTCGGATTGCTGTTGTCCCTAAGCCCGAACTCAATGTCCAGCAGATACGGCTTCGAGTAGTTGGTATGCACGTTGGCAATGGACAAGCCGCTGATCTGCCCGTAGGCAATCGCGATCTGCAGCGTCGCCGAGCCGGTGCCCCATGGATTGGTCGCGAAAATGGTCGCCGTAAAACTACCCTCGAACGCCGGAGTACCCGAGATGACACCCGTCTGCGGGTTGACGATCACGCCGGGAGGCAGGTTTTGCGCGGAATAACTCGTGGGAAATTGGGTGGCGGTAATAGTGTATTTGAACGGACTGCCGGCCACACCGGTGGCTGTCGCGCCGCTGGTGATGACCGGGGCGCCGGTGGAAACGACCAGCGTGAGGGTCTTGGAGTCCCCGGCGCACGCATTGACGGTGGCCAGTTGGATATAGAAGGTCCCATTCTCTATGTTGGTGCCTGAGATGACACCGTTGGTGGGATTCAGGCTCAGGCCGGGCGGCAGGACCGTAGCCGTGTACCGAAGCGGGTTGTGCAGGCCCGTAATCGCGTACGTGAACGGTTGGCCCTGGAGGGCGGTGGCCGTCAACGGACTCGTAATGAGCGGCGGTTGGGGATTGATGATGAGCGACGCGACGCTGGTCGTGATGGACCCGCAGGGGCAGGCAACCACCGCGCTGAACTGTCCCGCATTGGCGTTCGTGACCCCCGGCAGAGTCAAGGTCGCGTTGGTCTCATTGGGGATGGTCGTTCCCTGGAACAACCATTGATAGCTCAGCGGCGTAGGACCGGTGGCGCCGACCTGGAAAGTGGCCGAATCCCCGCAGTACACCACCGCGTCTTGAGGCGGGTTTGTCACGAGGGGAATGCCCAGGATTGTGAGGTTGGCCACCAGGCTGGTAACCGAGCCGCAGGGGCACGCCACAGCCACGGAATAAGCGCCCGCCTGTTCGTTGGTCACAGCGGTGAGATCCAACATCAAATCTGTGGCCCCCGCGATCGGCGTGCCCTGGTAGAGCCATTGGTAGCTCAACGGCGACGGACCGCTCGCCCCCACCAGAAAGGCAGCCGTCTGCCCGCAGTAGGCCGCCAAATCTTGCGGCTGACTGACAATCGACGGTGTGAGAACGACAGTCAGGTTGGCCGCCGCGCTGGTCACCGACCCATAAATGTTGGTCACAACGACTGCGTAATTGCCCGCCTGGGACGCACTCAGATTGGTCACCGCCAAAACTGCCTGAGTGGCTCCGGCGATGGGCAACCCCTGGAACGACCATTGGTAGGACATCGGCAGGACTCCACCGGAGCTCACCGCCAGAAAGGCGGTCTCGCCGCATAGATTCGTCGTGTTCAACGGCTGCGTGATAATCCAGGGCGGAACCCCGACCGGCGCCAGCACCGCCGCTCTACTGGTCGTTGTGCCCAAAAGGTTGCTGATCACCAGCGTGAACGTCCCGCCGTCCGTCAGTTGGACATTGGGCAGCGTGTATGAATCGGTGGTGGCGCCGGCGATCTTGTGCCCGTTCTTCTGCCATTGAAACGCCATGGGCGGCGTGCCGACGACCAGGGTTTGGAACGTAACCGGGTTCCCGAAAACCACCGTCTGGCTGGCAGGCTGCAAAAGAACCACCGGTGAACCGTCGCCCCGAATCGTAAGACTATGGTAATCGCCGGCGCCCAGGCCGCAGTAGTTCAGTTGCCCCGGCCCCACGTCGCACTGACCGTAGGTGTCATCACCCCACCCCGCCAGTGAGCCATCCATCCTCAGCGCAAGGCTGTGAAGCGCCCCGCCGGCAATGGCAACCGCATTGGTCAAATCCCCCGGCGCAGTCGCCTGGCCGTAATCGTTGCGGCCCCACGCCGCCACCGTCCCGTCCACTCCCAGCGCCAGGCAATGGCCCCCACCCGCGGCAATGGCCACGATGTTCGATGCCAGCGCCGGCACGTTGGTCTGCCCGTAGGTGTTATCCCCCCAGACCACCACAGTCCCCCCGGATTGCAACGCCATGCTGAAAGAGTCTCCCGCCGCCACAGCAACCACGTTCGACAGACCCGCCGGCACATTGGTCTGGCCGTAGGTATTGTCGCCCCAGGCCACCACGGTGCCGCCGCTTCGCACCGCCAATTCGTGCTCGCCACCGGCGGCAATGGCGATGATGTTGGTCAGACCGCCGGGCAGCGTCTCCGCCTTCCCCCAAGTCAACACCGTCCCGTCAGCCCTGAGAGCCATGCTCTGAAGGGAACCGGCGGAGATCGCGATGGCGTTGGTCAAACCGGCCGGCACATTGGTCTGGCCATAGTTGTCCCAACCCCAGGCCACCACCGTGCCGTCGTTGCGCAGCGCCAGGCTATGGCTGCCGCCTCCGGCCACAACCACCACCCCTGAGAGCGCGGCCGAGGGAATGGGGGACACCTGTCCCGCATTGTTGTCACCCCAGGCCGCCGCGGTGCCTGCACCGTAACAGAGTGTCGCCGCCTGATGACTGAGAAGCAGAGCCAAGGCCAATCCGCGCCAGGCCCAGCCGCCTGCCTGCTTGCAAGAAACTACTGGAACGTTCATTTTCTTAAACAAAAACTGCTTACTGAACTCTGACATAGCCCGCCGCTTGCGACACCTCGCCGCCCATCCGTCATAAACTGCGCCGTTGAGCCTGTGTTGACAAGCAAATTCCATGACCGCACAAAGGGTGTGCGTCTAAACGCACACCCGCCGGCCGGAATGCTCATAGCCGGCAAGTAGGACAACAGGGTATTTGTCGGGCCGCCTCGGAAATCCTCCGGATCAGTACACGAGCAGCCGGTAGAAGGTCTGGGAGCTCGGGACGAACGTGCTGTCGACGACAACGATGTTCGCGCCCGTCCCGGGGATGGCGTCCTGAACGACGCGCCAATCCAGGAGGTTCGTGGAGGCTTGGACCTGGTAATCGCGGTTCAAGGCCGAGCGGAAAGTGATGTTCCATCGGCCGTCGTACGGAGACTGGACCACGCTGCCGATGGCGAGCTTCGAGTTGCGGTCATTCGGGTTGGTGTTCGCCTCGTACTCCTGCCAGTTGAGCAAGCCGTCGCCGTCGGAGTCGATTGTCTCGTCCTCGGCCCACCGGCTTGGGGTTGTGAAACCGTTGGCCAGGAGCCAGGCCGCCGGCGTGCCATGAGGCAGAACAGGCAGGTTGGTGACCATCCCGTTCACGTTATTGCTCATCGTCTGGCCGAAGTAGCCCGGAATGTTCGTCGAGTAGATGTTGGTGTCCACGGCAAAAAAGGCGAAGGCCGTGAGATTGGAGGTGGCCATGTTGGTGCTGACCTGGTCGCGGAAGGCGACGTCCAGCAGGCTGCCCCAGTCGCCCCACGGAAGGCTGTTGTACTGGACCCCTTTCGCGCTATACGGGTCCGGACTGCTCAACAAGAGCCATGTCCCGTTCGACCCGTCGTCGGTGGGCACGGCGCTCCACCCGGCGAGCAGGCCACCCTGGTTGGTCGCCGGCAGAACCGTCCCAGGCCAGTTGAGACGATAATGAAGATTGAATTGCCGGATGTACTCCGGCAGGTAGTTCGCATAGAGACTGGCTCCGGAAGGCAGGGCCGAGTTGGGCTGCAAATCCAGCAGACCTATGTTGACGTTGCCCGCGTAATTCGACGGGGTATAGGGCAAGTAAGAGGCAAAGTTGGTGACGTAATTGGTCGTGGGCGGAGTGCTGTTCGTGTCGATGAAAACCGTGACAAGGTTGTTGGAGGCGCTGCTGCCCTCGTAAGCGATGGAAAAGGAAGGCACGAAGGCCGGATCGCCGGCTTGTTTCGGCGTGACCCAGCGCAGGCGATACAGCACGGTAAACACGTCGCTGATCTCCGCAAACTCCCCCGCCAACGCCCCCGCGGTCTGCCCTGTGTAGTACGCCCCGCCGTTTGCCGAGGCGATTTCTTGCAGGTTTGTCGTATCGATGTCCTGGCCGAAACCAATGCAGTAAACCTGCGCCTTGGCGTTGGCGGCGGCATTGACGACTTGCTGGACCGTCGCGGTGCTCGAGTTGTCGTTGCCGTCGGTAACGCAGACGACGCTGTGGATCTCGCCGCTGTTGGCCGGGCCAAGTCCCTGGATTGCGAGCGTCATCGCGTCCCAACACCGCGACGAGGAGCTATCATAATTAATGTAGTTGGTCCAAAGCCCCGCAATGGCATTGAACGCGGCCGTCTGGTTGGTGAGGCCGACGACCCTGTTCGGCGCCTCATCTTTGCGATGAAACTCATAAACCCCGATGAGCGTCGTAGCCGGCTGCTGCGTCACAAACAACTCCGCGCTCAGCAGCTCCGCATGGACCGCGTCCGAAATCCCGTCGCCGTAGCTGTCCCCGAACACCGCAAGGGAGGAAATACTCTCGGAAAAATCCAGCACCAGGTTTAATCTCACCGGCAGCAGCCCCTGCACAACGCGCTTGAGGATGACAGTCGTTTCGTTCGTATCCACTCGCAGGCCGTCCTCGAACGCGGTCACCGACAGCAGTGACGGATCGACCACCAGGGGATTGCCCGCGGCCGGCACACTGTCATCCCGTAGCCCAAATTCAAAATCCACCAGGTACGGCGCCGAGTAATTGCTCCTTAAGTTCACAATGGACAAACCGGCGATGCTGGGGCTCCCGATGGAGACCGCAAGGGGAGCGGAGCCGGTCCCCCAGGGGTTGCTGGCGAAAACCGTCGAGGTGAAATTCCCACCGTAGGGGGCGGTGCCCGAGATAACGCCCGTTAGCGGGTTAACGATCAAGCCGGGAGGCAGGTTTTGAGCGGAATAATTCGTCGGGGATCGGCTGGCGGTAATCGCGTAATTGAACGCGTAGGTCGCGTTCCCCCGGGCTGCGGCGGCGCTCGTGATGACGGGCGCCCCGGAGGAGACCGTCAGCTCGAGGGTCTTCGAATCCCCGGCGCATGGATTGATCGTGCCGAGCTGGATGTAGAACGTCCCGCTCTCAAAGTTAGTGCCCGAAATCAGGCCGTTGGTGGGATTGAGAGTCAGACCGGGCGGCACGACTGCCGCGCTATACATGATGGGATTGTGCAGGGCCGTAATCGCGTAGCTGAAAGGCTGGCCTTGCGCGGCGGTCGCCGTCAACGCACTGGTGATCAGCGGCGGTTCCGGGTTGATGATCAGCGAAGCGACGCTGCTGGTCACGGAGCCGCACGGGCAAGAGACCAGCACATCGTACCGCCCCGCATTGGCGTTTGTCGCCCCCGCCATGACCAGCGTTGAATTGGTCGCGCTCCCAATCGGCGTTCCCTCGAAAAACCACTGATAGCTCAGCGGAGTGGGACCCGTCGCACCGGCTTGGAAAGCCGGTGAATCCCCGCAATAAACCACCAAATCCTGCGGCTGATTGGTAATCCACGGTGTCACGATGACCGTCAGGTTGGCCGCGGCGCTGGTCACCGACCCATAGATGTTGGTCGCCACGACCGCGTACTCGCCCGCCTGCGGCGCGCCCACGTCGCTCAGCGCCAGGCCGGATTGTGTGGCTCCGGCGACGGGCAACCCCTGGAAACACCACTGGTAGCTCAGTGGCAGGGCGCCGCCAACGGTCACCTGCAAATTGGCCGTCTGGCCGCATAAATTGGTCACGCTGGGCGGTTGCGCCACAATCCAGGGTGCAAGTCCCGCCGGCGCCAGCACCGCCGGTTTGCTGGTGGTTATCCCCATGAGATTGCTGATCACCAGCGTAAAAGTCCCGCCGTCGGCGAGTTGGACATTGGGCAGCGTGTATGAATCGGTGGTGGCGCCGCCAATGTTGCGCCCGTTCTTTTGCCACTGTAAGGCCATGGGCGGCGTGCCGACGACCAGGGTTTGGAACGTAACCGGCCTGCCAAAGGCTGCCGTTTGGCTGGCAGGCTGCAAGAGAACCACCGGTGAACCGTCGCCCCGAATCGTAAGACTATGGTAATCGCCGGCGCCCAGGCCGCAGTAGTTCAGTTGCCCCGGCCCCACGTCGCACTGACCGTAGGTGTCATCACCCCACCCCGCCAGTGAGCCATCCATCCTCAGCGCAAGGCTGTGAAGCGCCCCGCCGGCAATGGCAACCGCATTGGTCAAATCCCCCGGCGCAGTCGCCTGGCCGTAATCGTTGCGGCCCCACGCCGCCACCGTCCCGTCCACTCCCAGCGCCAGGCAATGGCCCCCACCCGCGGCAATGGCCACGATGTTCGATGCCAGCGCCGGCACGTTGGTCTGCCCGTAGGTGTTATCCCCCCAGACCACCACAGTCCCCCCGGATTGCAACGCCATGCTGAAAGAGTCTCCCGCCGCCACAGCAACCACGTTCGACAGACCCGCCGGCACATTGGTCTGGCCGTAGGTATTGTCGCCCCAGGCCACCACGGTGCCGCCGCTTCGCACCGCCAATTCGTGCTCGCCACCGGCGGCAATGGCGATGATGTTGGTCAGACCGCCGGGCAGCGTCTCCGCCTTCCCCCAAGTCAACACCGTCCCGTCAGCCCTGAGAGCCATGCTCTGAAGGGAACCGGCGGAGATCGCGATGGCGTTGGTCAAACCGGCCGGCACATTGGTCTGGCCATAGTTGTCCCAACCCCAGGCCACCACCGTGCCGTCGTTGCGCAGCGCCAGGCTATGGCTGCCGCCTCCGGCCACAACCACCACCCCTGAGAGCGCGGCCGAGGGAATGGGGGACACCTGTCCCGCATTGTTGTCACCCCAGGCCGCCGCGGTGCCTGCACCGTAACAGAGTGTCGCCGCCTGATGACTGAGAAGCAGAGCCAAGGCCAATCGGCGCCAAGCCCACCCGCCTGCCTGCTCGCAAGAAACTACCGGCGCGTCCATTCTTCCGACCAGATTCCTCATAGCGAACACTGACACTGCCCCCCACGTGCGACACCTTCATGCTTATTGATCTTATACTGCGTCTTTTGCCTTCTCTTGACAAGCAAATAAGCTCGGCGCAGCCCTGTCACGCCCCAGGCGTGACCCTCTTGCGTCACAGTGGTATGCTGCGGCGAAAATGAACGATCAACCCGTCCTCCAATGGGAAGGCAAGTTCCTTCGAGTCATCCGATGCGGCCGGTGGGAATACGCCGACCGGGTCGGCACGAGCGGGGCCGTGGCCATCGTGGCCGTGACCGAAGATGCCAAACTCATCCTTACCGAACAGTACCGCATCCCGATGGCCTGCCGCGTCATCGAACTCCCGGCCGGCTTGGTTGGCGATATGCCCGGCCAGGCAAACGAGGACCTCGCCGAAGCCGCCCGCCGCGAGTTGCTCGAAGAGACCGGCTATGAGGCCCGGGAGATGACCCGCCTCACGTCCGGCCCGCCCTCAGCCGGTCTGGCTTCGGAAATTGTCACCCTTTTCCGGGCTCGTGGTCTCCGCCGGGTGGCTGCCGGCGGCGGAGATGCTCATGAGAATATCCAGGTCCATGAAGTGCCGCTTTCCAAGGTCGGCCAATGGCTCGACGACAGGATGGCCCAAGGCGCCATGGCCGATCCCAAGATATATGCGGGATTGTATTTCGCGGCCCGTTGATGCGCGCAAGGGTATTGAAATTTCCTATACATCGAGGGAGGCCCCGCATAAAATCCGGCCAGTTGACCACTAACGATTAACCGTAATAATGGAATAAGCAGAACTATGCGAACACTCCCAATTTTCCTCGCGTTCTTCCTCATGGGCCTTGCCGACGCCATGGGCCCTAATGCCGACCGGGTGATGAAGGAGTACCAAATCAGCAATTTCATGTCCACGTTGCTGCCATTTGTCGTGTTCATCGCCTTCGCCGCCTTCAGCGTTCCGGGCGGTTTGTTGGCCGCGCGCATCGGCAAGAAGAAACTCTTGCTGCTGGGCTTGGGGTTGAACGCCGCCGCGCTGGTGCTCCCCTCCATCCAGGTCCCCAGCTTCAACGTCCTGCTCGGCTGCATCTTCCTCCTGGGCGTTGGAACCACCTTTCTCCAGGTGGCGGGCAATCCCATCATGCGCGACGTCAGCCCCGAAGGCACTTACAGCCGCAACCTCAGTTTTGCCCAGGGCATCAAAGGCATCGGCAGCACCGCCTCGACCTACCTGGTGACCGCCTTGGCCAGCCTGGCCTTCTTCTCGGGCCTCGGTTGGCGCGCTGCCTTCCCTGTGTTTTGCGTCCTGATGGTCCTTGCCTTCGCCTCCGTCCTCTTGCTCAAAGTCAAGGAAACCAAAGCGGACGAACCCCCCAGCATCGGCTCCAGCCTCAATCTGCTCAAGGAGCCCATCTTTCTCCTGGCCGTCCTGGGCATCTTCCTCTACGTCGGCGCTGAGTCCTCGATGGGGCGTTTCCTCAAGCCCACCCTCGAAGCCTTCGGCATGGACGAGAAGACCGCCAGCAAGTACGGCCCCACACTCTTCTTCCTCCTCCTCACAATCGGGCGTCTCATGGGCGGCGTCATCCTCACCATCATGAGCCCGCGCAACTGCTTCCGGCTGTCCGCCTTCCTCGGTTTGGCGGGCGCCGCGGTCCTCATGGCCGGCTCGCAGGCCATGTCCTTCGTCGGCATCATCGCCGCCGGCCTGGGGTTTGCCAATATCTGGCCCATGCTCTTCTCGATTACTGTCGAAGAACGCCCTGAGCGAGCCAACGAACTCAGCGGCCTCATGTGCATGGCCATCTCCGGCGGCGCTCTGGTGCCTCTCCTCATGGGATGGTTCAGAGACATGAACTTCGGCGCCCTTTCCTTTGCCGTTCCGGCCGGCTGTTTCGCCTACCTGTTCCTGCTTTCTCTCAAGAGCGGAAACAAACCGGCCGCGACTTCGCCCCACCAGGGCTCCCAGGCCGCCAAGGCTTGACCCGCTCGAAGTTGCCGCACCATTCCCTAAACCCCCATCCCTAACCACCTCACATCATGAACCCGAGCACCGACTCACGCATCGTCATGACCCTCGACGCGGGCGGAACCAATTTCCGCTTCGCCGCCATGCGCGGCAACCGGCCTGTCACCGAAACTGTCACCACGCCTTCCAATGGCGACAACCTCGACCTCTGCCTGGCCAACATGGTCGAAGGATTCACTCGCATCAAAGCGGCCTGTCCCAAGCCGCCCGCCGCCATCAGCTTCGCCTTTCCTGGGCCGGCCGACTATCCCAACGGCATCATCGGGGACCTTGGCAACCTGCCCGGCTTCCGTGGCGGCGTCGCCCTCGGGCCCATGCTCGAAAAGCGATTCGGCATCCCGGTGTTCATCAACAATGACGGAGACCTCTTCGTTTACGGCGAGGCCATCGCCGGCTTCCTCCCTTATGTCAACGGCCTCCTCAAACAGGCCGGCAGCCCCAAACGCTACAAGAACCTCTTCGGCGTCACCCTGGGCACCGGGTTCGGCGGCGGCATCGTTCGCGACGGCCGGCTCTTCCTCGGAGACAACTCGATGGCGGGCGAGGTCTGGCTCCTCCGCAACAAACTCCAGCCGCGGATGAACGCCGAAGAGGGCGCCAGCATCCGCGCTGTTCGCCGCGCCTTCGCCGAAAAAGCAGGCATCCCCTTTGACCAGGCCCCCGAGCCCAAAGTCATCTACGACATCGGCCGCGGCAAACAGCCCGGCAACAAGGACGCCGCTCTCGAGGCCTTCCGCCGTCTCGGCGAGGTCGTCGGCGACGCCATGGCCGAGGCCCTCACTCTCGTAGATGCCCTCGCCGTTATCGGCGGCGGCATCTCCGGCTCCTGGCCCCTTTTCCTGCCCGCGCTGGTCGACGAACTCAACAGCGATTATACCGGCCCGGACGGCAAGCCCTTCCGCCGCCTGGTTCAAGTGGCCTTTAACATCGAGGACTCAGCGCAGCGCAAAAAGTTCCTCAAGGGTCAGACCAGTGAAATCTTTGTGCCGGGCAGCAAACGCAAGATGAAATACGATCCCTTGGCCCGCATCGCCGTCGGCATCTCACGCCTCGGCACCAGCGAAGCCGTCGCCATCGGCGCATACGCCTTCGCGGTCAGCAAGATCGATAAGAAGTGACGCTCGGAAGTTCTGCGCCCCAACGACCTGCTGGCATATCAGCCCGGGGCGTTACCCCTGGAGCACCTGGAGCACTTCGTCGTCGGTCGTTTGAGGGAAGGCATCGTAGTACCGGCCCACGGCTTCAAAGTCCGGGTCGAGCAGCAGGACCCTGACCTGGTCTGCCAGGCCTTCGATGCGATGCACTGCGTTGCGGGAGGCGACCGGCGCCGCCACCACGACCCTCCGCACGCCCTGTTTTTTTGCGGACAGTACCGCCGCCTCCGTCGTCGCGCCGGTGGCCAGGCCGTCGTCCACCAGGAGGACCGCCTTGCCTCTCAGGGCGGGGCTGCCGCCGCGATGAAATCGAGTCTGGTACGCGGCCAGCCGTTGCTTTTCCTCCTCGATAATCTCATCCAGCTCCGGCTGCAGCAAGGGGCTGATGGCGGCGGCGGCCTCATCCAGCACCACGACATCCCCTTCCGCCAGGGCGCCCAGTGCGAACTCCCGCTGCATCGGATGCCCGATCTTCCGCACGATCAGCACGTCCAGAGGCAGTTCGAGTATCTTCGCCACCGCCGCGGCCACAACCACCCCGCCGCGCGGCAACCCCAGCACCACGTCCGCCTCCACCCGCTCCTCTTTCAAGCACCGCCCCAGCCTGCGTCCCGCATCTTCGCGCGATGCGAACATCATAGGTTTACCTCACCCCGCGACAACCGTCCCGACCTCCTCTCCCATGACGACGCGCTTGAAGTTGTGCGGACGGAAGAGGTCGAAGACAATGATGGGCATCTTGTTGTCCATGCACAGCGAGAACGCCGTCGAATCCATCACCTTCAGTTGCCTCTGGAGCGCCTCCAGGTAGGTGATGCGGGAGAATCTCTTGGCGCGCGGGTTCTTCTTGGGGTCGCAATCATAAACCCCGTCCACTTTCGTCGCCTTCAGAATGACTTCGGCCCCGATCTCGGTGCCGCGCAAGGCCGCGGCCGTGTCGGTCGAAAAATAGGGATTGCCCGTCCCGCCGCCGAAGATGACAACCCGCTCCTTTTCCAAATGGCGCACCGCCCGCCGCCGGATGAAAGGTTCGGCCACCTGCGCCATGACGATGGCGCTTTGGACGCGGGTGGGCACGCCCAACTTCTCGAGCGCATCCTGCAGGGCCAAGGCATTGATGACCGTGCCCAGCATCCCCATGTAATCGCCTGTCGCCCGCTCGATGCCTCGTTCGCTGCCGCTCAGACCCCGGAAGATGTTCCCGCCCCCCACCACAACCACCACCTGCACCCCCAAGACACGCACCTCGCGGATTTGTTTGGCCATGTTCCGCACCGCCTCGGCGCAGATGCCCAGGCCGCTTTCGCCACCAAGGGCTTCGCCGCTGAGCTTGAGCAGAACACGGCCATATTTCGGGCGGTTCGATCTTTTCATTGCATCCATCTGGCTTCGCTTCGAGAGCACCTGGGCGCTTTGTACCAGTCCGACGGCCAAAGGTCAAACAGATGTGGATGTAACGGGATAAAGGTAATTACTTGACGGGCAATTAATCCACAACCAGGATTTGAACAATATGAAACAGCCTCTTCCGCCGCTCGTTGTCCTCACCGTCCTCGCCTTCTGCGGCGCCGCTGCGGCCGCGCCGTACAACGGGCTGGGCGAGAACATGGGCAATCTTTATATGACCTCCAGCGCCCGGACGCGCTCGATCAGTCCCGAGAATTTCACCGGTGAAAAGGGAAAGGCGGGCATGGCGACCGACGGGACCGGCAAAGGGGCCGCGCGGGACCTGGGCCAAGGCTGGAAACTGTCGCCCTCGGTGGTCATCAAGGCCAAGAGCACCTTCACGTTAGGGGAGATTCAGGAACCGGGCTGCATCCAGCAAATCTGGATGACTCCGACCGGCAACCTGCGCAAATCCATAATCCGCTTCTATTGGGATGGCGAAACCGAACCCTCCGTCGAGTGCCCGGTCGGCGACTTCTTCGCCTGCGGCTGGGGCAAGTACTGCCAGATCAACTCCCTGGCGGTGTGCGTGAATCCGGGCAGCGCGTTCAATTGCTATTGGCCGATGCCTTTTGCAAAATCCGCCCGCATCACGATGGAGAATATCGATGACAAGGACATGGTCCTCTATTACCAGATCAACTATACCCTCACCACGGTGCCGCAAGCCGCCGGTTACTTCCATGCGCAGTTCCGCCACGAAAAACCCCTCAAGCAAAAGGGCCTCTACACCATCCTCGACGGCGTCGAAGGCCAGGGCCATTACGTCGGAACCTACCTGGCCTGGGAAACCGCCAACTCAAGATGGTGGGGCGAGGGCGAGATCAAGTTCTTCCTCGACGGCGACCAGGAGTTTCCCACCATCTGCGGCACCGGCACCGAGGATTATTTCTGCGGCTCTTATGACTTCGTGAACCCGGAGACGGGCAAATACCAGACCTTCTCGACCCCCTACACGGGCCTGGCCCAGGTGATTCCTCGCGATAAGGTCGACGAACCGGGCCAGCACTACGGACTGTACCGGTGGCACATCGCCGACCCCGTGCGCTTCGGCAAAGACCTCAAGGTCACCATCCAAGCCCTGGGCTGGAAGGCCGACGGCACCTACCTGCCCGCCCAAGACAACATCGCCTCGGTCGCTTACTGGTACCAGAAAGAGCCGCATAAGCCCTTCCCCAAGCTGCCGCCGGAGTAGAGCGACCGCAGGGCGGCTCTAGCCAACCATCCGCTTCCGGGAATTCGGATTTCGGATTTCCTTCGGATTTCGGATTTCGGATTTCAGGGCTGCGCGCTTGTGCTGCCCCCAGATAACGCGAGCTCGGAGCAGCCCTGCCCGCCGTCCTTTGTCTTGCGCCGGGGCCGTCGCCAACCTACATTCGCCGCATGTTTGATACGATTAAAGCAGAGCTGACGACTGTGGGGGATAGGCTGGCGCACGTGCGGAGGTTTCTTTGACGTGCCCGGCGCGCAAAAACGCCTCGGCGAGATTAATGGCTTGATGGCGGCGGAGACCTTCTGGAACAGCCGCGAACAGGCCCAAAGAATCATCGATGAGGCCAACACCCTGCGCAACAGGGTCGAGCCGCTGCTCAAGGCGGAGAAAAAACTCGAAGACTTTCAAGTCATGGTGGAGTTGGGAGAAGCCGAGCCGGAATCGGCCCAGGCGCAAATCCAGGCGGAACTCGAACATGACCTCGCCGCCTTTTTCAAGGAACTGGACTCCCTGGAGCTGAAGGTGTTCCTCAGCGGCAAACACGACAGAAGCAACTGCATCCTGAGCATCAATGCGGGCGCCGGCGGGACCGAATCCTGCGACTGGGCCAGCATGCTCATGCGCATGTACCAACGCTGGGCCGAATCGCGCGAATGGCAGGCCGAGCTGACCGATGTGCTCTCGGGCGAAACCGCCGGCATCAAGAGCGCCACAATGGTCATTACGGGTGAAAACGCCTACGGCTACTGCAAGGCCGAGCGCGGCGTCCACCGTCTCGTCCGCCTCTCCCCTTTCGACGCCAACAAACGCCGCCACACCAGTTTCGCCAGCGTGGACGCCATCGCCGAAATCGAGGAAACCTCCGCCGAGATCGAAATCCCCCCCAGCGAACTCAAGGTCGACACATACCGCTCCGGCGGCAAAGGCGGCCAGAACGTCAACAAGGTCGAAACCGCCGTTCGCATCACCCATATCCCAACCGGCATCATCGCCGCCTCCCAGAACCAGCGCTCCCAGCATCAGAACCGCGCGACCGCAATGAAGATGCTCCTCTCGAAGATTTATGCCCAGCGCCTCGACGCGCAGAAAACCGAGATGGACCGTTTCTACGGCGAAAAAGGCAGCATCTCCTGGGGCAACCAGATTCGGAGCTACGTCTTCCAGCCCTACCGCATGGTCAAAGACCTGCGCACCGGCGTCGAAACCAGCAACGTCCAGGCCGTGATGGACGGCGCCCTCGACCCCTTCGTCAATGCCTGGCTGCGCGGAGGCTGCCCCACCAAACGCATGCAGGGCGTCAGAGACGAAGAAGAATAAGCGTCGGATGACTATCCTCGACGCCATCGTCGAACAAAAGCGCCTCGAAGTGGCTCGGCTCCCGCCGCGGAGGGTCTCCATCCCGGAATTGTGCGCCGCCCTCGACGCGCGGGGCGAACGCCGCGATTTCCTCGGCGCCCTGCTTGGACGTCCGCCCGTCCGCCCCCGCATCGCGCTTATCGCCGAGGTCAAGAAGGCATCCCCTTCGGCCGGACTCATCCGCCCCGACTTCGATCCCGTCCGCATCGCCCGCGAATACGAAGCCGCGGGCGCAAGTTGCCTCTCCGTCCTGACGGACGAGAAGTTCTTCCAAGGTTCTCTTCAGTATCTCAGACAAATCCGGTCCGCGGTGAAACTGCCGCTGCTGCGCAAGGATTTCATCATCGACGAACGGCAGGTCCTCGAAGCCGCCGAATGGGGAGCGGACGCCATTCTGCTCATCGTTGCCATCCTGGGACGGGCGGAGTTGGAGGGCCTGCTCGCGCTGGCCTCGGGCGCCGGTCTGGCGGCGCTGGTCGAGGTCCATGACGAACCTGAGCTGGACCGCGCGCTGGAAGCCGGAGCCACCCTAATCGGCGTGAACAACAGGAACCTGAAGACCTTTAAGGTGGACCTGGCCACAACCGAGCGCCTCGCGGCCCGCTTGGCTTCCTCCTCGCTCGGCGCGCCCCGCGCCCCGCGCCCCGCCCCCGGAGCGCCGCCTTCAGGCGGCAGCACCGTCGATACCTCCCCGGGCGCGCCCCGCGCCCCGCGCCCCGTTCCCCTGCTCGTCGCCGAAAGCGGCATCCACAGCCGGGACGATGTCGAACGGCTGGCCCGGTGCGGCGCCCGTGCCATCCTCGTCGGAGAATCCCTCATGCGCCACCCGGACCTCGGTGACAAGGTGCGCGAGTTGCTCGGAACCTGACATGAACCATTCCTATACGCGTCGGCAATTCCTCGCTCGGGCGGGCGCTCTGGGCGCCGTGGCCGCATCGGTGCGCGCGCATCCTGCCTGCGCTGCTGCCAAGCTGCCAATGGCCGACGCCTTCGACCGCGAAATCGAGCAATTCATGTCCGCGCGGAAGGTCCCGGGCGGCGCCCTCGCGGTCGTCAAGGACCGGCGATTGGTCTATACCCATGCCTACGGCTGGGCCGATCGCGACAAAAAAACGCCGGTCAAAGCGGATTCGCTCTTCCGGATTGCCAGCATCTCCAAGCCCTTTACCGCCACGGCCATCCTGAAGCTGGTGGAGACCAAGGGCCTGGACCTCGAAGCCCCCGTCACTGACTTTCTGCCCTTCAAACCGGTGCTGGCCGACGGCAAGGCGCCCGACCCACGGTGGAAGCGAGTCACCCTGCGGCATTGCCTGCATCATACCGGCGGCTGGGACCGCGACGCGAGCGGCGACCCGATGTTTCGTTCCCTGGAAACCGCGCGCGCCGTGGGCGTCGCCGCCCCGGCCAACGCCCAGGCCATCATTCGATACATGCTGGGCCAACCCCTCGATTTCGACCCCGGCGCCCGCTATGCCTATTCCAACTTCGGCTACTGCCTGCTTGGACGCGTCATCGAGAAGGTCGGCGGCCGCCCCTACGAACAGTTCGTGCGCGAGGAAGTCCTGGCGCCGATGGGCATCCGGGGAATGCGCCTGGGCGCTTCCCTTGAAAGCGGTCGCGCCGAGGGCGAGGTTCGCTATTATACGCCCGATGACCGCGAGGGTCCGAGCGTCTTCCCCGGGCTGCCCGCCAAGGTCCCCGAGCCTTACGGCACCTTTTGCCTCGAAGCCCTGGATTCCCATGGCGGATGGCTCGCCTCCGCGCCGGACCTCGCCCGGTTTGCGGCTGTGCTGGATGCGCCGGGAGACAGCACCTGCCTCAAACCGGACACACGCCAAGTCCTTTACGAGCCGCCCGCCCCGCCGGTCAGCCGCAACCCGGACGGCTCGTTGGCCGGCCATTTCTACGGCTGCGGCTGGAGCGTCCGCCCCGCGGGAAAGGAAGGGCGAGCCAACTATTCCCACAACGGCAGTCTGCCCGGCACGTTCACCCTCCTGTCTCGATGGTCCGACGGCCTGAGCTGGGCCGTCCTTTTCAACCAACGCTCGGAATCCTCCCGCCTGCCGGATATGGCCATCGATTCAGCCCTGCGCCACGCCGCCGACGCCGTCGAGCAATGGCCCGGCTAACGCCCTCGCAAGACCCGGCGCAAACCGATCCACGCCAGCACCGCCACGACCGCCGCCAGGCCGATGACCCAGACACTCTTGGCAAACGAACCTTCGAGGGTCCCGGCCCCGATCAGTGTGCAAGGCACCGCTTCCGGTAATTGGCCGATGAGCGTCCCGACGAGAAAATCCCGCTGGCGAAGCGGAAACAGGGCGCAAGCCAGGTTCACCAATAACCCGGGGACAGGCACCTGGCGGGCCAGGATGACGCCCGCGATTCCATTGCGCTGGAGCAGCGCAGGGACCTTGGCGCGCTTGGAAAGGTACTGCTCCGCCCATCCCCTGGCCAGGAAGCGGGCCACGAGGAACGTCGCGTAATTGCCCAACAACGTGCCCAACTGCGCCCAGAGCAGCCCCGACCAAAACCCCAGGGCCATCCCCGCGATGGTGCAGAGCAACAACCGCGGGAACCCCACCGCCACGAGCGCCGCGACGCCGGCCATGATCCCCAGCGGCGCCAGTACCCCCAGGCCCCGGACCTGCTCGCTGACCTCGCGCCACCGCCCCAGCCAACCGCGCAGCGGAGAGAGCCAAACCAGCGCCAGCGCCACCCCGACCACAGCCGCCAGAACCACTATCTTGCCCCAGGACGCCTTGGCGGACAGGACGCCCTGAGCCGCCTCCGCTGAAGGCGGCCTCGGCTCCGTGGTTAACTTCGCGTCCGCGCTCACGCTCGCTACCATGCGCCAGCCCCACAAAGAAGTGAATCCCAAAAGCGATCGGTCAAGGCGTGCCTAGGCGGGCGCACCTATCCCGCGCGGCCCAGCCGAGCGTAGCGGCGTCTCGCTAGAGCGCCGCCGATCCCCCATCCCTACCCGCGAGCCCACCTGACCAGCCGCCCCGGACACACACCGCCAAGCGGAGCAGTTCGCTTGGCCTGGCGGCCACGACGGTTTCACTTCCAACCCTTCGCTCCCCGCCGCTTTTCGCTGACGGTCGTCAAATCTCAGGGACCGCGCAAGTGCGCCTTTCCACGTCGCACTTGCGCCGTCCCTAAGAAACACTCTCGCCTCCAAAACCAGCGCCGCGGCGACGTGCAACCCCGTTTGCCTTGACAGCATACGCTGGAACTGGCCACCGCCCCCCATGCCGCGTTAACTGCGCGCTCAGCGTCCCGGCGCAATGCACACCGCCCCAGTACTGGATGCGAACCGGTCTTGCCGCGGTCCCGCCACCCAAATCCTCGCCTGGTGGCCTTTGGATGCAAGAAAGATTAGAAGAATCAAAGCCCCTCAAATCTCATGCCAATCGAGAGAAGATAGAGGACCGCGGAATAAGCGGAATACGCGGAAAATCATTCCTTTTCCGCGTATTCCGCTTATTCCGCGGTTCCTCAAAAACATCCTAGTCGAGGGTTTGGGCGCCAGCTTGCCTCTAGCCTTCACATCCGGTCACGCCCAATATTGTCACATTTCCAGGCTGACCCTTCCACTCACCCCTCCATAAATCCTGCCCCGAATCCGATTCTGCCCGCGCGCAGCGCGGCATTCTGCTGCCCCGGAGGGGCAGCGGAAAGTAGCCCACGGCAAGGCCCGCCGGCGCCGCCGTCCGTAGCGAAGCGAAGGAGGGAGCGCAGGCTGGCCGCCACCCTGGGGACCGGCCAAAGATGGGTGGTCCCCCCTCCCATGCGCTCCGAGCGCATGGGAGGGGGGAAGGGGGGCATAGGCGCTAACTTAACGAGGCGGAGTGCGCCCGTCCTCGGGCGCAGCAAGCAGCAAAGTTCGAACAGGCGGAGC
>CAZZFF010000033.1:0-52616 GCA_964653485.1 uncultured Verrucomicrobiota bacterium
GGCGAGGGCGGGGGCGGAGGACCGAGGACGGATGACGGAGGACGGAAGTAGAGATGACGCCAAAAACAAAAAGGCTCCCCGCGGGTGAGGCGGGGAGCCATGCGGGCGATTGTGGAGTCCCCACAACGCCTCAATCCTACTGGGTCAAGCGAGCTTCCGGCGCAACATCCCCAAACCCCACAGCGCAATCGCCGTCAGGCCAAGGGTCGACGTGACTTCCGGCACGGGCGGAGGATCAACCAGCGAGATATTGTCCAGGAGGGCGCCGGATGCCACCGGCTGACTGAGGAACTCCACCGTGTAGTTGCCCGCGGCCAGGTTGAAGTCCAGAGACTCCAGAGTCCAAGCGCCCCCGTGTTGGGCGTTGAAGATGCCGCCGGCAACGACTTGGGAAGTGACGTTGTTGACCACCTCCACCGAGTAGGTGATAGCGTACGAGTGGCCTGCGTAGAGATAAGTGTTGTCATACCATGTGAGGTCGTAATTGGCCGCGCTGGAGACGCTGAACGCCTGAGAAAGGACATTCTGGACGCCGCCGGCACTGTGGCCAAGATCCACGTATTGGCTTCCACTCTCCGCGCCCGGCCACACAGCGTTGGCATAGCCCCAGCCTCCCGGCGCGACGTTGAACAGTGCCTCGGTGTTGCCGTACCAGCCATTGGGCAATAACCCCTTGTTGTACGAGTTGACCGAGACACCCGGGGATTCAAAATCGCCGTTGACCAGGATGGACATGGAGGCACCCTGCGTGCTCAACGGCGCGAGCAGGGGGACTGCACTAGCCCCTGCGATAGCGAGACAGATGATTAACTTGCGTTGATTTCGTTTCATACGCCAGCCCTGGTAGCACCCTTGATGCCAAGGCATAAGAACCGCTCCAACGCTGACTCTAAGTGATTCCACATCAGCAGGATACGATGTTGACACTCTTCAGCGCCCCGCAATCCGACCTCGCCTCCGTTTGTAAGCCGTTCCGTCATCGTCCGCCCCGCAAAATGGCCGTCATTATCTAAGCTATTGCCGAACAAGATGTTACGGTCACGCTCCAAGAGTGTAAAATTTCCCTACAATCGGATGCCACCGGACGCTCCAGCCTTCTTTGTTCGAGTTTTGCTCAATATGCGGAATGCTCTGAAAAACCCTCTATTTCCGCGTACTCCGCGTGTTCGCGGTGTCACAAGAAATTCCAGGCGAGGATTTGGGAACCCAAATCCTCGCCTGGCTACCTTCGGAGGCAAGGAAGATCAGAAGAACCAAAGCCCCCCAAATCTCATGCCAATCGAGAGAAGATTGAGAACCGCTGAACACGCGGAATATGCGGAAAGCCCTTTCTTTTCCGTGTATTCGGCGTTTTCAGCGGTTCCTAAAAAACATCTTAGCCGAGAATTCTCGTGTCCCCTGAGACCCGCCATGTCACAACTGGAAACCCGCTTCACACGCATCGCGGTAGAACATCTTGACCGTGTCCAGCGAGAACTCATCGAGACTTTTCCCGACGAGGTCCAGCTTCTTCAGGATGTCGGCGGTGACGGTGATGATGTGGCAGCCTATGGCGTCCGCCTGGAAGAGGTTGAGCAATTCCCGCGGGCTGGCCCAGATCAGCTCGGCATTGGGGATGTCACGGAGCATTTTCACGGCGGTGGTCATCAGCGGCACCGGGTCCACTCCCGTGTCCGCAATCCGTCCGGCGAAGACCGAGATGTAGGCGGGAGCACCGCCGGTCACCGCCTCCCCCACCTGTTCGACCTGGGCGAGGGTCATCATGGCGGTGACGTTGAGTTTCACGCCAGCCCGGCTCAGCCGCCGGATGAGCTGGCAGGCGCTCTCTCCCCGCGTATTGGTCACGGGGATTTTGACATAGACCTGGCTGCCCCAGGAGGCAATTTCCAGGGCCTGTCTTTCCATTTCATCGAATTCATCGGAGAAGACCTCGAAGGAGAACGGCCTGTCCGGGATGGCGGCGAGAATGCCCGTTGCAAAGCCGCGATAGTCCGTAATCCCGGCTTTGCGCATCAGCGTGGGATTCGTCGTAAAGCCCTTGATATAGGGCTTCTGGTATAGTTCGAGGATGTCGCGCCTGGTTGCGCCGTCGGCGAACACCTTAACTTTGAGAGCGTTGATTGTAGTCATGTGATTCCTGTTGTTGTGAAAGAGGAAATGGCGCGAAACGGCCCAGTATCCAGCAGGCCGCATCAGCGAGTGAACTCACCGCCATGTAGGGTGGCCGCGGCCGAGGCTCGTCATAGCCGTAATCGAGGAAGAAAGCCGTGCAGCCCGCGCGCTGCCCCGCCTCGATGTCCCGCCAACGGTCCCCGACGAGGTAGCTGCATTCGAGATCGATACGAAGGTCGGCGCTGGCGGCGGTCAGCATCCCGGGACGCGGCTTGCGGCAAGCGCAATTGGCCGGCCCATCGTGATAGCAGACATAGAACGCATCAATCGGCAGGCCCGACTCCCGGAGTTTTGCATGCATCGCCTCGACCGTCTCCCGCCTCTGGGTCCCGCGAGCGACGTCCGGCTGGTTGGTGACCACAACGAGCTGAAAATCGGCCGCATGGAGCCGACGCATGGCGTCCCCCACGCCGGGCAGGATATCCAACTCATCCAGGCTCGCTGGCGGATAGGGCTTCCCGTCGCGTACTCTGGCGCGGTTGATGACGCCGTCACGGTCGAGGAACACGGCCCGCTTCATCCCCGAACTCATCTGGCGCCCGCTCACAAGTTCACAAGGACCTTGGCCCCTTCGACGTCAAAATCATAAGGCATCTCGCGCAGGCCCTCTTGGGCCAAGGCTGCCCGCATGGCGCTCCGGCAGCCGAACTTGCAGCAAAACATGAAAAAACCGCCGCCGCCGGCGCCGATGATCTTGCCCCCTAAGGCGCCATTGCGTTTGGCCAAGTCGTACCAGCCGTCCAACCGCGCGTCGCTGATCGGCCCACCGCGGCGTTTCTTGTTCTGCCAATGCTCGTCCAATAACAGTCCGAACCGATCGAAGTCGCCCGCTTGCAGTGCCTCGCGTATTCTGTAGCCCAATTCTTTGGTCCGATGCAGACTGTCCACCATGACCTTCTCGTGCTTTTCGGTCTGCGTCTTTTGGGTCTCGAGGATAGCGCCGCTATCCCTGGATTGGCCCGTATAAAAAAGCATGACCCGCGTGCGAAACTCCGCCATGTGGTCCTCGAACCCGGCGAGCGGCGAGACGGCGACCGTCCCGTCCTTGGCGATGTCCAGGCAGATAATCCCCCCGAACGCCGCCAGGTAGTGGTCCTGCTTGCCCACTGGATGACCGGCAAGGTCGTGTTCGATGTGGAACGCCGTCTCGGCCAGGGTCCGCACCGGGACCTTTTCGCGCTTGAGCTCGTACAGCGCGGCCAGGAGAGCCACAAGGTACGCGCTGGATGATCCCAGCCCAGTCCCTGCCGGCACATCGGCCGTGGAGGATATCTCCAGAGTGTGGGTGAGCTGAAGCAACTTCAGGGTGGGCCGCACCAGGTCGTGCTTCACCTCGTCCACGGAAGAAACCGTCTCGGAAGTCGAGTACTTTACCCGCAGCTTCTGATCCACCGCGGGCCGGTTGACGGAGATGAAAACGTACTTGTTCAGGGCGGCGCTGAGCAGAAAACCGCCGTGTTCCGAGTAATAGGACGGGAGATCGGTGCCCCCGCCTCCCAGAGAAATGCGGAAAGGCGCCCGGGTTAAAAGCATAGGTTGTTTATGTTATTCATGAGAGCCTGGGTGTCGAAATCTTGAAAAACTAGGTTTGATTAGGTTTGATTAGGCTTGATTGGCGAGGAAGGGAGGAAGAGAGAGCGAAAGGACAAGAGAAGAGGGGAGCGGCGGCGGGCGCAGGACAAAAGTCTTCGTTTCCTTCGTTTCCTTGGTGTATATCACACCCATGCATACGCTCTACAAGAAAGCTGATGAATTGAGCCACCTTGCCATTGGCGCGGCCATAGAGGTTCACCGCCTCAAGGGTCCGGGTTTGATCGAAAGCATTTACGAACGTTGCCTGATGCGCGAACTGGAGTTGCGCAAGATCGCTGCCGTCAACCAGCGCCTCGTCAAAGTCGAATACAAGGGGTTCGTATTCGAGGAGCCATTGCGATTTGACGTTCTTGCTGAGGATTGTCTGCTGCTCGAACTTAAATGTGTTCAGGAACTCCTCCCGATCCACAAGGCACAACTCCTCAGCTAGATGAAGCTCGTGAACATCCCGCTTGGGTTGATTATCAACTTTCACGAAATGAAGCTCGTCGATGGTGTTGTGCGGATGATACTGCCCGGGGCAAACAGGGAAGCGGAAAGGACTTGAACAGAAGGACGCGAAGGGAACGAAGGTGCCCACCTCGTATCCATGTACCCATGTACAAAGGCCCGGCCACGAGACCGGACAATCAGGGCATTACCTGTCGCCCACGCCCATCGGCGGGCGCGCCGCCCACCGCGGGTCGGCCTGGAGCCTGAGGAGGTCTTCCGGGCGGTCCAGCCACCAGAGACCCTCCGGGTCAGCGAGACGGTAGCCGAAGAGAGGGGCGCCTTGGTCAAGCAGGCGGGGGAAGACCTCGCGGCCAAAATCGCTCGGTACGTCGCCCGGAATTGCGTCCAAAACCGCCGTCTCAAGAATGTAAATGCCGGCGTTGACCCAATGGGAAAAGACCTCTTCAGGAGACGGCTTCTCCAGGAACCGCGTGATCCGAGCGTCGGCGTCCAGCCCGACGATCCCACTCTGGCTTACGTCTTCCCGGTGGTGCAAGGCCATGGTCGCCAATCCGCCTTTCGCAACGTGCGACTCGCGAAGGCGGGCGATATCGCATCGGCTCAGATTATCGCCGTACCACACCAGGAAGGGACCGTCGAAATGCCGGGCCGCTCGCTTCACCGCCCCCGCGGTCCCGAGCGCCCGTTCCTCGGGAGAGTACTGGATATGCACACCAAAACGCCGTCCATCTCCGAAGTAGGCGGTAACCACCTCAGGCAGGTGGCAGGGATTGAGCACGAACTCCTCGATCCCGAAGTCGCGGCACCACTCGATGGTGTGGAGGAGGACGGGCTTTCCCGAGATCGGCACCATGCACTTCGGGATTGAATTCGTGAGCGGACGCAGCCGCGTGCCGGAACCGGCGATAAGGATCATGGCCTTCATTTTGGGATTTGCTGGACCCCCAGCGAACAAAGGGCTTTCAGCGCAATCCGCACATTCCACGGTTGTCTATCTGCTCTCGATTGGCATGAGATTCTGGGTCCGTTTCAAAAAGCAAAATTCCTCTCCGTTCCCCGCCATTTTAACCAACTGATAGCCGGCTGATCTGAGCTCGGATACGGTCGCTCGGGTTCTCCGCCTTCCGTCCTTCAGATTTCTATGATGAAACTCCACGAGCAATTGATCGCAGCAAACCCCGCTCTCAAGGACATCTTCCAACACGTCATATTCCGAGCCTTCTATGTCCATCTTTAGGAGATCGAGATGGGAATGTCCCAGCTCCTTCATAATCGTGACGATGCGCTTCACAGGCAGCTCGATGATTGCCTCTTTCGTGGCTTGGGTCTTGAAGATCGAATGAGAAACCCAGCCATCCACTGAGGCTGGATGAAATGCCTGAACGCCGTCGTGCGCGGCAACCCCAAATCTATGGAGGATGAATTCCTCCGGAACGGTCTGTTTGCTCAACCACACGTGGCTCTCCGGTGTTGGGTCAATGGCATGTATTTTGCAGCCAAAGCGGGAAATCAGCGCAAGGTCGAAGCTGATGTCATCTCCCACCCCAACCGAGTAGATAATACTCCGAGCTGATAAACCCTCAGTAGCCGCATACCATGCCCCGTACATGGTAATCGGCCGTCCGCCAAGCAACTCGACCGCCACGTTTGCATCAGGCCGGAAATAAACATCCCGCCCTACGCAGAAGCGAAAGAAAGTGCGACAGCGCCGCACGTTATCCAACGCCTGCGGACCCATTAACGCCTTGAGGCTCTTTTTAAGCGAATCGCAGAACATCTGAGCAAGAACAGAATGGCCCTTTGGTGCGGCTCTGTTCATCAGCGCCGCGCGGCAAGCAACCGGCTGGAAGCCGGTTCCACAGATGCGCGGTGAGTCCTCTGGTCTGGGCGTGGAGGGCGGAAGAGGGTCCTGACATAGAGGTAGGCAACCGCCTCGTCGATCACATCTTGAAAGCCGTTGCTCGTCGTCCACCAGCCATTTGGGTCGTAGGAGGAGGGCAGATGAGCGAAGACCCCCACCCTCACCTCGTTTCCGAGCGCCCTTTGATAGAGCAGCCGCGACCTCCGCGCGTGAGGACCCGAAGAATAAACGTTCACCGCGCGCACCCCCACATTGGTGGAAACCAGCCATGCCGCCGCCGCGAGAGCCGCGGAGTAAGTGCGGTCGCGCAACACGCTGGACGGAGACAACGGGACGATCAGGTCTTTTCGCAGACCCATCGACGTCAGCGCGGCAGCCGCCAACTCGGGTCCTGTCTTGTAGATCGAGGACGATCTCCACACCTCCGCCAACTCTCTCGGGCCGCAGGTCATCAAATACTTGTAGCCGCCGCGTTCGAACTCCGCGGCGGCGTCCCGCAGAGCCTTGTCTGACAGCCAGGACTCCACGATTAGAACATCCGCCCGCACCGGGGCGGTTACGGAAAGAAAGTCATAAAGGCAGCCGGTTGCCAAAGCCGCCGCGCCCAGAAGGGACCCCGCCATAACCAGCCACCCTCGAGCCGTCGGCACCCAGCAATCCTTTCGCGCGACGAACTTCATGCCCGCGATCCTGCGATTGCGGAGGCCGGCGATTCCTGAGCCGGCCGGGGGTTTATTGGCCTGTTCCACTGATCACGGCCGGGATGGTGAGCAGCAGAATCTTGAAATCGAGCCAGAGGGACCAGTTGTCGATGTACTCCAGGTCCATGTTCGCCCAATCGTCGAAGTTGCTCACCTTGTTTCGTCCGCGGACTTGCCATAGGCACGTAAGACCCGGCTTGATGGTCAGGCGGCGCCTGTGCCAGAAGTCGAAGCCCTGAACCTCGTGCGGCCGAAGCGCCCGCGGTCCAACCAGGCTCAGATCACCTCGCAAGACGTTCCAGAGCTGGGGCAGTTCATCGATGCTGAACTTGCGAAGGAAGCGGCCCAGGGGCGTGATTCTCGGATCATTCTTCATCTTGAAGACCGGTCCGGTCATCTCGTTGACGGCCATGAGTTTGGCTTTGATCTGGTCCGCATTGGGAATCATCGTCCGGAACTTGTATACTCGAAACGGCACCCCGTTTTGGCCAATGACCAGAAATCCAAACGTGAGAGGCGCCTTGAGATCGCTGAGCTTGATCGCCAGCGCCACGATCGCCATCAGAGGCGACAGCAAGAGAAGCAGGAGTGCCGCCCCGACTGCGTCCGCGCACCGTTTGATAAAGAGCTCTTCCGGCCTGTGATGCGTCGGAAGCAACAGCACACCCGGCAGAGGCAACTCGCCCTTGATGCGTGAGGCCCGCAGGGCCTTGCCCTGGTGAAACAGGAGAGCCTCGGGGATGACCCGCAACGTGACGCCCAACTCCTCGCACGCATCTATAAGGTCGAGAGACCAGGCCGCTTCGGCCGACGGCAGCACCATCGCCACCTGTTGCACTTGGTGGTCTCTGAGGACGCCGCGCAGGTCGTCGAAGCTGCCAAGCCGCTTCAGGCCCTCGGTGCCGGCCCCGGCCTGGCGGCGCGGCGCCTCAAGCAGCCCTGCCGAGCAGCTGGCGGAGCCACAGCCGACGCGCGCGCCGGACGGCATCTCCAAGCCCTCGCAACACGACGCGTTTTCCTCCTCACCGCTGATGTATCCGGCGGCGCGGTATTGCGTCTGGAATGTTGGGTCGCCAAGCACCTCGGCAACGCGTCTAACGCCCGCCATTCCCCCCACAAGAAGCACGTTCTCGGTGTAGTGGCCCTGTCTTTCCCGGGACCGAACATAGGCGCGGAGCGAAAGCCGAAAGGCGCAGAGAACAATGCTGCATGAGAGGGCGTAGAAGGCCACGACGAACCGGCTCAAAGGAGCCGCCCGAAATAGAAAAAGCACGAGCGAGATCATGCTCAGCGAAGCCAGCGGGGCCAGCAAGCACCCGAATATGACGCGACTGCGGCTCTGCTTGAAGAGCGGCGCGTAATTGCCCATCAGGTCCAGGCATGCCAGCACGAGCGGAATGAACCCGAGGATAAGCCAAATGTACCCCTCCGAATTGGCAAAGTCCCAGTAAACCCTGCTCGGAGGCTGCAAGCGGTCGAACCAGCCCGACCGAAGCAAGCCGCCCTCATTGAATAAAGACTCAAGGGAACGGAACAGGGCTTCAGCCAAGAGGGCCGCGCCCAGCATGGCCACGGCATCGAGCAGCCAAAATACACGCTTAGGGATCATACCGTCGCCGAAAATTCAAAGTGCCATATCGACGGAGACGTTCATCAAGAGGTTCTAGCGACCCCCCGATGTCAGCGACTCCAAGCTTCGTACAAACTGCTTGAGCACAATCCGCCGGTCGAACTGCTCCTCGACAGTCTTTCGTCCATTGCGCCCAAGACTCTCCGCTTTGTCAGGATTCTGGCGGAGATAGCGGACCGCTTGAGCCAACGCTTGCGGGTCCTCCGGCGGCACAATCAGTCCCACCCCCCGCCCGCTGACAAATCGGCCCGTCTCGCTCTCGGGGCTGACGGCGGCTACGATGGGCCGACCCACCGCCATGTAATACAACAGCTTCCCCGGAAACACGACGCCCGCTTCTGAGTGATCACGAGCGCGTCAGCCGCGCTCAGTTGCGCCGGCAAAGTGTCCCTGGGCTGGAGCGGGAGAAAGTGCAAAGACGCGGCCCCCAGCTCCTCTGCCCTCGCCCGAAGCGCCTCCAGGTAAAGACCTTCTCCCACCAGGTAGAACGTAACCCCCTCTCCCGGGGCAATCATGGCGGCGGCTTCGACGAAGGTCTGCAAACCCTGCTTCCGCGCGACGCTTCCGGAGTGCATCACGAGAAACTCACCGCCCGCGATGGAATGCCGCCTCCGGAAACCGTTGTTGCGCTCACACGGGCGCATGAAGGCGGCGTCAATATAATTTGGCAGGAGGCGCACCTTCTCGGGCGCCACCCCCTTCTTGACTAAGTTGCGCAGGAACGCATCGCAGATGACTCCTATTCCTCTGACGCGCGCGTAGATGAATCGCTCCATAACGTGCGCGATGCGGACGGCAAGGCTCTTTTCCGCGAGCGACCCGACGGCCACCGCGGCGTCGGGCACCAGGTCCTGGATATGCAAGAGCACCGGAGCGCGCTTGAAGAGACCCAGGCACCAGGCCGTGATCCCAATCTGGAGAGGAGGCGAGATGGCAACGATGACGTCGCAGCGCCCGGCGGCCAACCCGCCAAACAGGGCCGACAACGCAAACGAAGTGTCGAACAGTATCCGGTTCAGTGCCCGCCCGGCCTTCGCGGGAACGAACAGGTACGTTCGACATACAGGAACACCGTTGATGGTCTCCCTCATGAACCATCGGCCGCGATACCCGTCCCATATCCGCCATTGAGGCGCCTGGGGGAATCCGGTTACGACCTGTACATCGTGCCCGGCACCTTGCAGATACTCAGCCAGATCGGCGGTATAGGGCCCGATGGAAGTCGATTCGGGCAGGTAGTTTAGCCCGATTAGCAGGACACGCATTTACTTTAACCTCATGTCGGACCAATGGCGCCAGGAGCGTCACTGGGGCCAACCTATTCCAGCCAGCGCCGCCGCACGGGCTTGCAGGGCTGGCCTGAATAGACTATTCCCCCTTCCAGGGAGGAGTTGACAGAGGACATGGCAGTGACCACGGCATCGGTGCCGACCGTGACGCCCGGCCCGACGAACGCGTCTGCCCCAATCCATACGCCGTCCAGGAGGACGATCGGCGCGTGACGATACCGCATGTTCGCTGACCGGTAGTCGTGGTTGCCCGAGCAAAGCATGCTGCGCTGCGACAGGCAGCAGTGCGCTCCGATGGTAACGGGAGCGAAGTTGATGATGCAGGCCTCCTCGCCCAGCCACGTGTAGTCGCCCACCGACAGGCGCCAGGGGAAGTAAATGTTGATTCGGGGCTTCAGATGAATTCCCCGTCCCAAGCGTGCTCCGAATCTCCGAAGCAGAAATGCTTTGAAGCTCGACGGCCATGGCACGGAAGACAGAAAAAACAGGCACTTCACGAGATACCATAGCGCGAAGAACCATGTCGGCCGGCCACGATCGAAGCCCTCATGCGGGTCGAACAGGTCGTTCCGCACACGCGTTTGTGTCACGGTGAGTGCGCACATTTACCCGCCACCTCAGCCTAATCCATCCTGACGCATGGCGGCGGCGCGCCGCCGCCCAGCAACCATTCATAGACCGACCTCATCTTTTCCGCCGCCTTGGGCCAGGTGAATTGTTCCCTCACCAGGCGGTGCCCCTTTGCTCCCATCTCTCGTCTCTCTCCGTCCGTCATGGAACACAGCTCCCGCAAGGCGCGCGCGATGTCGTCCGCGCGCGTCTCCACCCGCAGTGCCGCAGCCGCGGCGAACCCTTCGGGGATGTTGCACTGCGGAGTCATGAGCACCGGCAAGCCGCTGGCCCAGGCTTCCAACACCACGCTCGGCAAACCCTCGCTTGTCGAAGGCAGCGCGAATGCGCTGGCGTGAGAAAACGCGGCGACTTTAGCTTGGCCGAACTGGGGGCCGGCGAAGCACACCGTGCCGCCTATGCCAAGCGCGTTGGCCTGAGCCCTCAACTGCGCCTCGCAGCCCTGCTGGTCCCACCCGGCGATCACCAGATGCCAACCCTCGCAAGGCGGCCCCGCCCGCAACGCCCGCGCCCATCCATCCAGCAGAAGGTGAACGCCTTTCTTCCGGTTCAGGCGTCCGAGATACAAAAGGACCTTCGCGCCGGATGGAACGGCGTCCCCCCAGGGAGGATCGGCGTCGGTGGAAGGCCCGAGGTCAACCCCAATCGAGACCAGGCAGATAGGGTTGCGCAGGCCGAAAGCGCGCGCGGACTCGGCTTCGGATTCACTGAGGCAGCTAATACAGCGAGCGCCGTGAAGCAATCGGTTGATATAGAGCTGCTTGGCCACAAACTTGACAAAACGCGATTTGGCGAGGTCAGTCGGGTCCAGCATGCCGTGAGGCGACACCAAGAACGGCCGCCGCGCCTGGTCAGCCCACCGGACCGTTGCCCAGGCATGGTAAGACCACAGCCCATGGCAATGGACCACATCGGGATTCTGCGCGCGCAGGCAGCTAAGCATATTGCTCGCATAGTCCAACTTCGGGGGTGAGAACCGGGACACGGGCACGGTTGTCAGGGAGCAGCCATCCCACCGGCGGCGGTCCGCCTCGACATACTCGTCGTGGACGCCGATCACCGCCACCTCAACTCCCGGCTGCGCCCCCAGCGCCTTGACCAGGCCTGACATCTCCAACGGGCCGCCAGCCCTCCTCGAAACACGCCCAAAAATATGAGCCGCCTTAATCGGGCGCCCCCCCGCGCGGCGTTGGCGCCTCATCGGGCTCCAGGCTCTCGCCGGATCGGAGCTTGCCTTGCAGACGCACCGCGGTCCACAGCAGCAGCCTCTCCAGTACCGTAGCGTACGGTTTAGGCTGCGACAGGGCGCATTCGGCCGCTCTTACGAGGCTCTCGGCGAACGCCTCCGGTGTCCAGTAACTGATAATCTCGCGGCTCGCCTGGCCCATAGCTGCGAGGCCCACTTCACCGTTGGAGACCTTCAGCATGAGTTTGGCCAACCCGCCCGCGTCCAGGGGATCAAAAAGGAAACCGTTCACGCCATTGCGAACAAGCGTCCCGGCGCAACCGTAGCGCTCCGGAATGAGCACGGGCAGGCCGTACGCTGGAGGTGTGAGCCCTGATAGGTCCAAAGTGGCAATTCTTCTTCCAGAAGGAATGTCGCAACTCCCAGTCCGTGAGCATTCCCCGTGGGGACACCGCGTAAGGGCAGCGAGTTCGGGCAGCCGAGATGCTGGACGCCCAGATGCGATAACCACACGAGCCATGGCAGTGTGTAACATCGGGCCGCCACCTGATCAAAGCGGCAATTCACTCCGGCGAGCGGCCCCACGCCACCGGGACTGTGCGTAGCACGAGGGGCTTCCACAACGGGCCATCGTGTTCATTGAAGGCGTTCTCAAGCGCGAGAACATCAACGGCAACAGCGTCGTGGGGACTCGGGCATAGAGCCGGCGAGAGGCAACGCGCGGCCTGCGCCACGCCTGCCATCCGGCGGGTTGCCTTGTAGAGTACCTGCGCTGTCTTCAAACGTCGGCGATCCTCCCCGTCCGCACTCGCATCAAGGCCCAGAGCAGCAGCCTGTCATGAAATCCGGCGCGAGGCCTAGGCTGGGACAGAGCACATTCGGCGGCCCTGACGAGGTTTTCGGCGAACGTGTCCGGTGTCCAACGGCTGATGATCTCGCGGCTGGCTTGGCCCATCGCCGCGATGTCCAATTCGCCGCCGGCGAGTTTGAGCATCAGTCTGGCCAAACCGTCCACGTCTAGCGGATTGAATGTGAAGCCGTTAGCTCCCTCGCGGACCAGGGTGTCGGAGCAGCCGCAACGATCCGAGACGAGGACAGGCAGACCGCACGCCATGGCTTCGTTGATAACATTACCCCAGGTGTCTTTCGTGCTGGGCAGGATGAACGCCTGGGCCAATCCGTAGTACTTCGGCAGCTCAGCGCAAGGCTTGAAACCCGGCATCAGGACACATCGGCCCAGTGAGAGTGCATCCCGCTGCTGCTCCAGCTTTGGCCGCAGGACACCGTCGCCGAGCAGGACAAGGCCCCACGCCCGTGGGCCTGCCACTTGGCGGTATTTCGCAAACGCATCCAGAAGTCGGCACAGGTTCTTCACTTGCAAAAAACGCCCCGATGCGAGGAAGTATCGCTGCGGCAAACCCAACTCCGAGCGCACCCGAGCGGCATCCGCCAGTGCGTCCGCAGCGCCGCGCGCAAAGTAGTCGTTATCAACGACGTTGTAGCCCACGAACACGCGCTCATTGGGGATCCCCAATGCCTCAAGATATGCGCGGTGCTCTCTTGACGACACCATGCCGGCCTGAAAACAGCTAACCACACGGCGTTTAACCGATTCCACCCACCATTTGCGGGTCTTGTCGTATCGGTTGGAATTGGTCATGACGATGTTCGGTGTTCCCGTTCTCAGGCTCCAACCCAAGGCCGCGAGAGCGTAGGTCGTCCCCCAGGAGGGGATGGCGAGAACATCCGGCCTCACCTCGTCAAGCGTCGCGGCCAACCGGTTGGCGACCTCGGCGGACGTCCGAGTGTCGCAATCGCACGTCGGGAACACGACCAAGCGACGGAATCCATCCGCTCCAGGCGCATTCTCCCACCCATTGGTCTCGTCCCTGCCAGACATCTCTATGACGGTCAGGTCGACGCGCCGCGCTGTAGCTCTTAACCGAGCAAGATGATATGGACCCACACGATGCCAGACCACCGCCAATCGGTGCCCTCTTGGGCTCAGTTCTTGGCGCTGTATGTTGATCATGGGACAAAGCCCGATGCCACACACTCAATGCGTGGTTGAACGGGCTACCGGGTTGCCTAGTAAAAAACGGGTGATGTTCTCATTGCACTCTTATCAATGCCGACAGCAGCAAACTGTCGAACAATCCCGCGCGGGGCTTGGATTGAGAAAGGGCGCATTCGGCGGCTTGGACGAGGTTCTCGGCGAAGGTTTCCGGCGTCCAGCGGCCGATGATCTCCTGGCTGACCCGGCCCATCGCAGGGAGGTCGACTCCACCGCTTGAGAGTTCTAGCATCAATTTGGCCAGCGTGTCCACATCAAAGGGGTCGAACGTGAAGCCGTTAACGCCATTGCGGACCAGCGTGTCCGCACAGCCGCAGCGCGCCGAAATGAGCACGGGCAGGCCGCAGGCCATCGCCTCGTTCACGACGTTCCCCCACGTATCTTTCGTGCTGGCCAAGATGAATGCCTGGGCCAGTGCGTAATATTTCGGCAGCTCGCCGTACCGCATGAAGCCTGGCATCAGGACACTTTCGCCCAGCAAGAGCGTATCCCGCTGCCGCTCGAGCTCAGGCCGGAGGGCTCCGTCGCCGAGCAAAACAAGACCCCAGGCCCGATGCCCTGCCTGTTCCCGGTACTTCGCGAATGCCATTAAAAGGCGGGACAGGTTCTTCACCTCCACAAAACGCGCCGATACGAGGAAATACCGCTCCGGCAAGCCCAACTTCGAGCGGACGCGGTCGGCGTCCCGGCGGGCATCCTCGGCACCACGCGCGAAGTAGTCGTTATCAACCACGTTGTAACCGACGAACACCCGCTCCTCAGGCATGCCGAGCAGCTCAAGATAACTTCGGCCTTCTTTGGATGATACAATGCCCGCCTGAAAACGGCGCACGACGCAACGTTTGACCAGTTCCACCCACCATCTGCGGCTCTTGTCGTATTCGTTTGAGTCCGTCATGACAACGTTCGGCGTTCCCGTGCTCAGACTCCAAGCCAGCGCCGCGAGCGCGTACCTCTCACCCCAGGACGGAATCGCCAAGACGTCCGGCCTGATATCATCTAGAACCGCTGTCAACCCCCGCACCAACTCACGGCTGGGCCGCGTATCGCAGTCGCACGTTGGGAAGACGGTCACGCGGCGGAACCCATCACTTCCTGGCACCTTGTCCCAGGCATACGTCTTGTCCTCGCCAGACATTTCGACCGCGGTGAGTTCGACACGCTGCGACGCCGCCCTCAACCGCGCATAGTGGTAAGGGCCCAAACGATGCCAGATGACCGCTAGGTGGGGCGTTTTCAGAACTTTTAAGGTGCGATCTGCTTGCTATAGAGCGTTGTTCCATCGCTCCAATAATCCATCAGGCGACCGTGGACGTTTAGCATGAGGTGATTTGTCACGCTGCCGACGACGCCTCCGATGCTGGTCGCCGTTGGCGTTGCCACATTCATTGGAAAATGGACGGTGTTGGCCGTGATGCTCGATGAGTAAAGATTGCTGATGGAGCCACCGAACCATCCCCTATACGGGGGCCCATTAGTAAAGCCAAGCCATGCGTGGTCGGAGCTTGGGCTAAGGTCAAGACCATTGAGCCAAACGGTGAAATTGTCTCCCGCAGGACTGAAGCCATAGTCGTCTTGGACACCCGAGTGGGTGACAAAGTTGATCAAGCCCAAATTGGCAGTGGTGATGGTAGCGGTGTCAGCCGTAATATTAGTGGCGTCCAGATTAGCCACCGTCGCGGAGCCTGCAACTACGGCAGTGAACTTAGCCGCATTGGGTTGCAAACCACCAATAATTCCAGGAGCGGACATTAAACAGCTCAACTGCCCAAGAGTGATGGCAGTTTGTGAACCGGAAAGAATGCTCTCCAATCTGTTTGCCACGGCCGAGGCCACCAGGCCATAGCCGACATTGTTGAGGTGGACCTGGCCCTCGTACCGCAAGGAACCGGGCGGGATATCGTTGGTGAAGTCCGCCCAATCAGCGATCAAGAGAGGATTATAGTTCGTGACCAGCATTTCGCGGACCTCGACGTAGTGATTCGAGTATGTCGCCGAGAGCGTCGCATTGACGTTGGTAATCCAGGTATAGTTGGTCGTACCCCATCCTTCGCCTTCGCAGTTGAGGATGCTCATTACCAGATAGCGCGAGTTGCCAACGTAAAGCACATTTGAGACCATATTCGCGATATTGGAAAGCGTCAAAGCCGGATTGACCCAACGGACATCGTTTCTGCCGGACCAGACGATTGTGGTGTTTGTAAAAAGCCCAGGGTTAAGCATAAAGTTACTATTAATCAACAGGCTCGACCACCCGCCGACACCTTCGTTGTTTACTGCCACACCCAGAAGCTCGCCGAGTTGGGCGGGGTAGGTCTGCCCGCCGCTCGAGCCGGCGCCCTGGGTCAAGCTATCGCCAAAGCAACTGATGAGGAGCGAATTCACGACGTCTGAATCACCAGCGTTGAGGTTGGCCAGTCCCGAGCCACTGCCCGCGAAACTGCCGCTCAAGCTCACACCAGAGGCCCCGTTGGTCACCAACTGCTCCGGCAACTGGCCTAGTCCGAACTGGCCTGTGATGCTTGCCGCAGAAACGTTGCTGGCGGTCCTTGCGACATCGGCGCCGAGCGCATACAAAGCGTACGGTGCTGGCGTCACGAGCTGACGAGGATTTAGCTGAACAAAAGCCTCCGCACCGCCGTTTGTCCGCACGGCGATTTGGAGCCAGCGGTCCGAGCCGGAAAAGGCGCTCGTGCCGAAGTCCAACGCTACGCTGAATAGGCCGTTGCTCACTGCCTGATTCGAGTTCGTAATTGCGAGGTTGATCTGGTTCCCCCCCGTCGGGGCGTCAAAGAGTTCAAAAGTGAGGTCGTAACTGCCGTTGGCCGGGCTGCCGGCCGAGGCAAGCCGGCCTTGGTACGTGAAGGCGCTGCTTTGAGCAATGCAATCCGACGTTGCGAGGGATAGCGCAAGCACCGCCGCCAGCGCGGGCACCAGATTTGCGGACATAAGCCTGTTGTTTTTTAGCCTTGAGTCGTTCGCCGTTGGCACGGCGACGTGGGTGACGACGGATTGCGGCTGAAATACCGAAGCTTTTGCACGAGCCTTTGCGGCCAGTCTCTTCTCATGCACGGCTGCTCAAGAAGCTTGTAGGTGATCACGCTCGCCACCGAGACGACGAAGAGCAAGCCGAGAAATTCGATCGCGTAATCGATCATAAACCAGTGTGTGATCTGGCGCACTACCAGCCTCCCGGCGAAAGAGACGGTGGCCATATGGACTAGATATATGGAGTAGCACATGCCGCCAATGGCGGAAATAATCGGCTGTGCCAGAACTGACGCGAGGGACTTGGAGCGAAAGGCAGCGAAGTAGAACAGCGCCATTGTAATTGACTTCGGAACGGGCGCCCCGGCCCAAATGACACCAAAGAGCGCAACGGCCAGAAGGAACCAACCAACGTCATACTTGGCCGGCTTCATAGCGCCGCTAACATAAAGGTCGGCCAGGAGGAAACCAGCCATGAAGTAATCGTAATACTCTATGATGCTTGCGTGCGACGGCGCGAAATTACGGAAGAGCACGCACTTGATTGCGATAAGAGCCACGAGCAGGCCTCGCCTGATTACCGGCCTGAGCCTGAAAACCTGCGCGAGCAACGGCGCGAGTATGTAAAACTGGACCTCAATCTCCAAGGTCCAGGCAACGCCATTTACCAAGGGCGGCACTTCTCTCGGCCAAAAGAGGTTATGTGTATAGCATAGCGATGCAAGCAGGCTGTGGAACAATTCCGTGCGGGGGATTTTACTTATGGCAGTTGCACCACAAAAGAGGACCAGCAGGGTGAGTATATAGGGAGGCTCGAGTCGCGTAAGACGCCGAAGGAAATAGCTGCGGAGCGACACGGCTTTTCCACCACGCGTCAACCAGGACGCGAACGGCATTCCCAGCACAAGGCCGCTTATCACAAAGAAGAGCTGAACCCCCAAGGCCCCAGGCGTAAAGATGCTGAATATCTGCGAATCGCGAGCTATGCCGCGAGTGTAGGCGTAATGGTTCCTTAACAGGAGATAACCGTTTATATGGTACAAAACGACGGAGCTTATCGCGATGAACCGCAAACCGTCGATCTCAGGGACAAAATTCCCTGTGGTGGTTATTCTGCGCAGGTTGAGCAGAAAGGACCGCACCAGTGATGTCCTCTCAATGGTCGCGACTCCCTTCTCGCCGCAGCGTTGGCCTATCGGCGCCTCCTTCCTAAGGAAGAGTTGCTCTCTGGCACTCACTAAGGTCAACACTTTCGATTTCTGCCTATGCCGCTTGCTCGGGGCTCGCAGCTAGGGCGACGCGCGCGGAGGCACGGAGGCCTGCGACCAAGGCTTCCACGGCAGAGAAGCGCCACGGGCCCTTTTTCCGCAGGGAGCGGAATAGACGATAGCTGCCCCATCTTACAGGCTGTCGCTTGGGCAATTCATGGAGAAGCGCGCAATAGCCGACGAGCAGGCCCTTGATGCCAGCCCATCGGTAGCCGCGGCGACAGTCTTTGCAGAGCACCACAGCGCTCGTGCCTGCCAGGTGGACAGGGAGAAACGTCACTGGCACACTATACCATGCGCACAATATTTTGCTGCGCGCCGCGTACTGGATGATGAGTGTCGGATCGCGCTTCGGAGATTCGTTGTGACGGATGGGCGTCGAGCGGCCAAGCCGGACGACATAGCCGGCGTCGAGCATACGCTGGCAGTAATCCGCTTCTTCTCCCTGCCTGAAAAGATAACTATGATATCCGCCCAAACGAACAAAAATGTCTCGTCTCAGGGCGTGGGCCGTCCCCCTGTATTCGCTAGTCACCCACGCCGTATCATCGGAGGGTGCTCTTTGGATCACCGCGGGACCGTATTTTACGTCCACGTATGGCATGGCGACAGCCCCGACAAACGGGTTGTCAAAGTCAGCCATCGCTTGCCCGACCGTGGTGTCGTCACTGAATTCGGCGTCGTCGTCGAGGGAGATGATGATGTCGCCCCTCGCCAAGTCGGCCCCGCGGTTGCGCTGCTCGATGTACCCGAGGTTGCGCTCTGTCCTGTGGCGAAGGACCCGTGGAAAGCGACGTTCCAGCATCTCACAGGTCCCGTCTGTCGAGCCGTCGTCCATAACCAGGACTTCCACGTTGCCCTTCTGCCTTAGGGCGGAACTTACAGCACGGGCGAGTTCTTCCTTTCGATTCCTGGTCGAAATCACTATTGACGCCAGATTCATCAGAGCACTCAGGGAAGATTCTCGATCGTCTTCATAATGCCTTCCTCCAATTTGACCTTCGGTGCCCACCCCAGGACTCGTTTCGCTTTTCGGGCGTTAAGCGCTATGCGGTATGCCTCTCCCTTCCGGGCAGGAGCGTAGTGCGGCAGTCCGTGGAAGCAGGTTCCTCGAGCGATGACATCGAAGATGGCCTGGTCAGTGGTGGTCTCCCCCCAGCCAAGATTAATCACCTCGCCGTCGCCGCGGTGCAGGGCAGCAACGTTCGCCCCCACAATGTCCTCCACGAAGGTATAGTCGCGCGATTTTGTCCCGTCACCGAAGATGGTCGGACGTTTTGAGGCCTTCATAAGCCCTCCAAAAATCGCGGTGACCCCCGCTTCACCCTTCGGATTCTGCCGCGGACCATAGACGTTTGGATAACGGAAAAGCGTGTAGGCGAAGCCGTATTGGCCGGCATAGAAGCGGATGATGTCTTCGCCCAGGGCCTTGGAGAGCCCGTACGGCGATTCGGGACTTGTGGGTTCGCTTTCCTTGGCAGGAATATGCTTGGGAGTGCCATAGACGGCGCCGCTCGATGCAAAGATGAACTTCCTTGTCCCTTTGCCCCGGCTTCCCAGCGCCATGAGCACGTTCACGGTGCCAAGGAGGTTCGCCTGGAACGTCGGAATCGGATCGCGCAGGGATTCAACTATGGCCGCGACGGCCGCATGGTGATTCACGGCCGAGGGCCGCTCGGTCCTGAAGATCCGGTCCATTGCTTCACGGTCACGAATGTCCGCCTCGTAGAACTTCGCCCTGGGGTTGATGTTCCGACGAAAGCCGGTCGCGAGGTTGTCGATGACCACCACCTCGTGTCCCTCCTTGACGTATGCATCCGCAATGTGGGACCCGATGAATCCGGCGCCTCCCGTAACAACAATCTTCATGGATTTCAATCTGAGAAAACTAGTGCTGGATTGCGGAAATAAACGATGCAGTCGGCCGTCCAACGGGCCAGCGAATGTGTCGCTCATTTTTCCAATCAAGCATTGGCATCACGCCGGCGCAGGCTGGGGCAGATCACGGTTGATGAAACTGCTCGTTTTCCGCAACCCCGCCGGGCGGCTTGCCAGGCCCAACACCGTGCCGTACACGAACACGATTGGACCCACGGTGGGAGGGAATATCAGACACAGTTGAAGGTGGACGTTCGTCAGGCCGTGGATCAATCCGGCGCAGAAAACCAAGCCCGCGAAAACACCCGCGGGGTCTCCCCTCTTCAACACGGTCCAAATCCCGGCCCACAGACCCTTCAGCCCCAGCAGGTACAGCAGCAGGCTCCCGACGCCGCCGAACATGAAGGCGCTTAGATACTCATTGTGAAAAAAGTGAGGTGACAAAGGTAGCTCGTCACCTCGCGCTTCGCTCGAGTCATACCGGCCACCCACGGCAACCAACGGGTGCCGGGTCAGTATATCGAAGATCCCCTGCCACTTGTAAACGCGATCAGTCGCCGTACGGAGGCGATCTGGCGTTCCGGCATGGACAAACACCCATTCTTGAAGATCCTCCTTGCTGAGTGAGAAGCACAAGGCGGCGACAACCCCGGCCGCGAGCAAGCCGGCACCAAGCGGGAACCTGCCGCCCAGCTTGCGCTGTACCAGGAGGCCCGCGGCTATCGAGGCCAGCGCGGTCTTCGCCCCGACCAACAGGACAGTGAGCATCCCGCACGCCGCGCCCGCGGCCAGGACAGGCATCTGCAGAACTCGGCTCTTGTCGGCGGCACAGAATGCGGCTACACCCCATAATCCCATCATGCCCAGCGTGGCACGGGTGAGGCCTAACGAGAAGAAGCGATCATTGGTTATGACGCCAACCGACGCCCAGGGGTCGGGGGTGAGCAGATCCGTATTGAACAGACCCAATCCCTTGAGCATGCATGCAACGAAGACGCAGATGCTCATCACGGAAAAGCATTCAAGCCAATGGTGCCTGTGAAGTCCCGCCGTTTGGGCGCAGAGGTGAGCGTTCCCCAGAATGCAAACGGCGCCCAGCATCCGATAGGCGTTGACCGCGTTGTTCATTAGGCCCATACGGCCTCCATCGAGGCCCGCATAAAACAAGGGAAACGCTCCAAGGGAAAGGAAGAGATAAACCAATATCTTCAGGGTGGATGCCGGCAGGCGGAGCCACATCTTCACGATGTTGCAGATGGCGGCGAAAGCAACGACATCGAACATGTATATCCAGCTATTCGAGGACGACATGACTTGCCAGAGCGGACTCGGGAAGCAGAGAAGCCCAAGCGTCAAGGCGTTTGGCATCTTTGCCCGCCTGGCCATCAGAAAAACCAGGCCCGCGATGAGCGATGACGCCAGCAGGGCGTTGAATCTCAGCGTCATGCGTGCCTGTCCCGCCCAAGGCGTCGGGTCGGGGCCGGTTGGTGCTCAGGGTTCATGGTTGCGAGGCGGGCGCCCAGCGGCGGTTAAATTGTGCGGCCGCCACTTCGCGGCAGATTCTGAGCCGGAGCGAGTCTCGGATGAGGCCGCGCGCGGAACAATGGAGCGCGCGGCAGGTGCGCGATATGGCATAGGGCAGGAGCAGGGCCTCGCAGGCTATCATCGCTATCGCCGCGCCCGCCAGTCCCCACTGCCGGACGAGCACGACCGCGAGCAGGAGGGCCAAGGCGGATGCGAGGATGAAGCGCACGGCGAGGCCCTCGTGCTGGTTCACGCCCATCAGGAGGCCGGAGGTCACCGACCATATCCCGTTAAGGGTAGCGCTGGCCAGAAAGCATGCCAGCAAAGCAGGGTCGCTAACGACGGCGTGGTGTGTCCACAGGGGGAGGAACCAGGGCGCGAACAGGAAGATGAGCGCCGCCAGGCCGACCGAGGCGAGGCAGCAGACCTCGAATGCCAATGCATTCAACCGCGTGGCGCGCGCAAAGTCGCCCGCCCCGAAGAGGTAGGAGAACTCGGGCCAAACGGCGTACTTGATCATGCCGACGAACTGCGGAATCGCCCGGGTCAGGACGCGGGTGGTGTTGAAGACCACCACCGCCCCCGCGCCCAACATGCCGCCGACCAACAAGGTAAGCCCCTGGAAATAGAGCGCGTTTCCGCAAGTATTGGCCATGAAGAGAGCGGAGGGTCGCCATATTCTCTTCATCTCGAGCAGGGAGAAGCCGGCCAGACCCAGACGGACATCCGGGGAGAGACGGCGGCTGTCAAAATGTTGGAAGGCGAGCACCGCCGCGCGGACCCCCAGCATCGCGCCGGCGAGCACCACCATCGATGGGGAAAGGGCGATGCTGGCGATCATGGCGCCCAACTCGAGCAGTCTTGACGCGCTGACGAGGAACGCGGCGCGCGCGTTCCGGTAGGCAGCCCGGTAAACGCCACTGAGGATACCCGAGGAGAGTCCAAGGATTGTGTACAGGCTCAGCAGGAGCAGCGCCCACCGGACGGCGTTTGGGCTGAGTCCAGGGAATGTGGGCCAGGCGGCCATGGGCAGCGTGAGGCAAGCGGCGAGCGCCCCGGCCGAGAGGACAACGGATATCGCCGCCAGGAAGCCCCACGCCGTGTGCAGTGTGCGGCGGGCTTTCTCCAGGTTGCCTTCGGCGACCGCCATCGAGACCTCGTTCCCCGCCGCTGTGGCGAAACCCGCCTCCGCCAGGGACAGGCAGACCGGGATGGACGAGATGAGAATCCATGCGCCATACCGTTCCTTCGACCAGAAACGCAGAAAGAGCGGGACCGTCGCGAGTTGTATCAGGACACCCGTGCCCTGGTTGGACAGATTCGCCACGAGATTCAGCAGCAACCGCCTTTTCAACTTGCTCATCGATATGAGTCAAACACCGGGAAAGAGAACAAGGGCGTTCCGTTCAAACCAGCTTGCGCATTTCTGGGCGCTGAAACAGTCCCGTAGCCGCTTTGTCTTCTCTTCGTCCACGAGGCGGTTTGCATTTTGAAACTTCTCGCGCCAATAGGAAATCGGCTGCTCGTTGATGTGCCCGGTGCCGCCCTGGCCGGGTTGTGCGGCCGTAAAAACGACGGGGGCGCGGAATTTCGAGAGGAAGCGAACCAGGTTCGCGCCGAGATCGGGCGTCAGGTGCTCCGCAATCTCGAAGCAGTAAACCACATCGAACTCTCCCTGAACGGCGCAAGGCGGCACTTGCGCCAAATCAAACGCAAGGCTCTCGACGCCTTGCATCCTGGCAAGCTTCCTCCCATAAGCGGAATGTTCGCACGCCAGCACCGCACATCCGCGATTCCGGAATTCAGCCGCGAAAGCGCCGCTTCCCGCCCCAACGTCGAAAACGCGCTTGAGCCCTGGAAATACTTCGTTGAACGCGTTCACCACCTTCGGGGCATTCCCGACCGCACCGTCATGGAATTGCCGCATCACCCACGGATTGTAACTCAACCATTCGCTGCCGATTCTCTGGCCGAGCCTGGAGAATCGCTGGCCGAGGCCGTTCCGCAGATATATCTTCCATGAGATTCCCGGAGGTTTCATAAGCAGGCGATCATTCCGTCTTGAAGCGCGGAGGGAGGGGGGAGGACAAGGGTAAAGGCTAGAGGCTGAATCCGGAGGGCAGAGGCCGGAGGGCAGAGGCCGGAGGGCAGCTTTGCGCGTTAAGGGAATCAATGTCCGAGAACAGCGACTCCAGGAAGCGAGCCCCCAGCCCTGCTTGCTGCTCTTCAAGAAATGCAAAACTCCCGGCCAGGTCCTCTTTGGCGGACGGGAGGATGATGATCTTCATTTCAGGCGGTCGCGAAGCTCTCGCTTGGCGTCCTCCCAATTCTGGAATTGCTCCTGGCCGGATTCGACTCGTTGGTCTCGTTCTTTGAGGATCTGCTCATGCCAGGGCGGTGACTGGATGTTTTGGTCGTTGCGGCTCAAGTCTGCCCACAAGGTTTCCATGGCGCGGAGTTTTTCCTCGAGCGTCATCTTCTCGATTTCGAGCTCAATCGGCATGAGCACAATCTAATTCGGGAGGCCCAGAACGCAAAAGCAAAAAGCTGAAAGCATTCCGAGTCAGAGGGCAGAGGCCAGAAGCCGGAGGTCAGGCGGCAGGTTAGCCTGCCAGGCTACTCGCTGGGCATGCCCAGGAAGCCCAGGGAGTGGAGGCGGATACGTTCCTTGGGCGGGATGGGCTTGGCGCCTTGGCGTTTCAGCCAGTTGAGTAGTGCCTTGCCGTCGAGGGGTTGGACCGGCGGGCAAACCACTGGAAGGGGCAGGAGGCGCTCGTTAGGTTTTCTTGAATTCTCCACAGTACGTCTCATTAGGCGGCATCTTAAGTTTCAGGCAGGGCGAATCGCTAACCGCGGTTAAAAGGCGCTAATTCGATTTTGAACCCAAAGGGTCCACAGTCCGCGAAATACCTCGGTGCGGGCCAAATGGCCATGGAGTGCGGTGGCAAGCGAAGCGCGACACCGCTTTGGTTCGGGCTGCGTTTGGCGTATTGGATGTCCCGCACGGTCGAAATCCCGAGTCGTCGGGACGCTTCGCTCTGCCGGCGCACTCCATAAAGTTGTGTCACGCCGGCTTGTCGGTGTCAGTCTTGGGGGCGGCGGCGACAGTCTCGCCGGGGGGCGAGGCGGGCTTGGTCTTGCTCCGGCGCTTGCCGTAGCTGCCGTGGTAGTAGTATTTGCTGTAGCCGTAGTAGGAGTAGTAGCCGCCGCTGTAGGTGGCGACGGAGCGATTGAACACAATGCCCAGGACGTTGGCGTGGCGGTCACGGAGCATTTGCAGTCCCGCGCGGGCGTTTCGGGCCGAAGTGAAGTCCGCGCGCACGACGAAGAGCACCGCATCCACGCCGGGGGCGAGGTTGGCGGTGTCGTCGGTCGCCAGGACGGGCGCGCTATCCAGCAGGACGTAGTCGTATTGGCTCCTGATCTTCCTGAGAAAGAGGTCGCAGCTTGGGCCGAGGAACAACTCGCCGGGGTTGGTCGTTCCCGAACCGGCGGGCAGCAGCCAGAGATTCCGAGTCTTGGTCGGCTTGATCACCTCGTGGTAGGAAACGCCCTGTTCGAGGATGTCGGCGAAACCCGAATCGCCGGAGACCTCAAAGATGTCGTCCAGGCCGGCGCGGCGGAGGTCGGCGTCGATGAGGAGGACGCGGGCGCCGGACAGGGCGAGAGTCACAGCGAGGTTCGAGGAAATGGTGGATTTCCCTTCCAACGGCACCGAGCTGGTGATCATGAGCATCTTGGGCTGCTTGGATTTCTCGCAACTGAATAGGACCCAGGAGCGCATGTTGCGGAAGGACTCGGCGAAGGCGTGGCGTTCGTCGTCGGGCTGGATGAGGTTGAGGTTGGCACGGTGGCGGCGTCCGCCCAGGTCGGGGATTTGGCCGATGACGGTCTCCGGGACCTGGCTGCCCAATTCGCTCAGGGAGGCGAAGCGGTCGTCAAAGAGGCTGACGGTGTACAGAAGGCCGAGGCCGAGAAAGAGGCCGGCGGAGAGGCCCAGCCCCAGAAAGAGGAGGGTGCGGCGGACCGGCTTGGGCGCCGAGGCGGCATCCATCACGCGGACGTTTTCCTGGTCGAGGGTACGGTTGACATCCACTTGCTGGATGACCCCCAGGAGTTTTTCGTACAACCCCTGGGTCCGCTTGAGATCATCCTGGATGCGTTGATAATCCGCCATCTTCCGCGTGGCGTCGAGAGCCTTCGCTTCCCATTCGGCGGCGGAAACCTCGAGGTTCGTGATCTGGAGGGAGATGGCGGCGCGGCGGTCGCCCATCTGGGTCACGCTCTGGCGCTTGAAGACCTCGACGATCTTCTCCTGCTCGGCGATGCTTTCGTCGAGCTTGAGGATTTTGGGGTGGGAAAGTTGGAGGAATTCCAGGAGTTCTTCGCGCTTGGCCTTGTACAACTGGATTTGTTGGGAGGCCCGGAAGAAGTCGGCCTGAGGCCCCGCCAAGGTGTTCATCAACTCGTTGGCAGCGCCCTGGCCGGCGGTGGAGTTGGCAGGGTCGTTGGCATCCTCCTCGGGGGCAACGCGGGACTTGCCGGCCTGGGCAAGCTGCTCCGGGCTGATGAGTTCCAGCAGCTTCATTTCCGTGCGCAGGGAGGCGAGTTGCTTGCTGAGCTTCGCCGCGTAGGCGCCGGCGCTGCTGCCCTGTTCCTGCAGAAGGACGACGTTGTTGGAGGCCAGGAAGCTCTGGAGGCGTTCCTGCTGCTTTTTGACCTCCATGTTCTGCTGGTTGACCTGCTCGGTAATCGAACTGAGGGTGACATCGGTCTTCTGCTCTCGCACCCCTTTGCGGAAGGCCTGGTACTCCTCCATGAGGGAATTCAGGAATTCACGGACGGCGGCCGGATTCTTGCCGACCGCCTTGACCTCGATGACCGCCGCCTTGGGGAAATCAGTAACAGTAAGCTTGAAGGGCTTGTGCTCCTCGGAGGTGTAATTGGTGAACATCGAGGACCAGTCCGGGTGGGCTTTCAGGATGTTGGTGAATGCCTGGTTGAAAACAGTCGAGCTTTTCAGGAGCTCGACCTGGGTGCCCATGAAACTGCTCAACTCCTCGCTGTAAAGCTGGCTCTCTTTGATCTCCAGTTTGCCCGACAACCAGAGCTTGGCGATGGATTGGTAGGAAGCGGGCGTTGTGAGCACATGGTAGGCGGCGGGACCGATGGAGACGAACAAGGCCAGCGCCAGTATCCACCAATGTTTGCGCAGGGCCAACTCGTAGCGGTGAAGCCTGGCCAGGAGCTGGCTGGTCTCCTGGAACCGGTTCCTGGACGCCATGAGGGCGCCGCCGTAGGGGTCGACACCGTACTCGGCCGCGCGGCTGGCCTCGAGGGAAATCCGGGGCGCCGCCCCATCGCCGCCGTTGTTGCCCCCACGCTCGCGCCGCCCTGGGCGGGACGGGTCCTTGCCGTCGTGGCGGGGTTCGGAGGGACCGTCCCCGGTCGATGCGTCGTGGTTGATGGGAGGAGTCTCCCCGTGGGTTTCGTCCTTGTTCATTCGCGTCGTTATCAGAAATTGATGTTCTTCTTGGGCACAAAGACGACGTCGCCAGCCTGGACCGGGACATCGTTGCTGGTCTTGCCCTTCTCCCAAATCTCGGCCACGTTGATGATGATCGAGGTCTTGCTGTCTTCGCCGTGGGCGCCGCCCCTGACGAGCTTGACGTGCCCTTTGTCCGCAAAATCGCTGAACCCCCCGGCCTTGAGGATGGCCTTGCTCACGGTAAAAACCTCGTCATCCGGAATTTCCAACGGCCCGCTCTGTTTCACCTGGCCAACGACATAGACCTTGCCAAGGATGCGCTTCCGGTTGATTTCCTGCAAGCTGAGAATCACGGTGGCGCGGCGGTAGTGTTGCTTCTCCAGGAGGCGCTTGACCTCGAGGGCCAGTTGCTTGCAGGTCTTTTTCTCGGCCTGCACGAGGCCAAAGTAGGGCACCTCCAGGTCCCCGGAGTCGCCCACCGTCAGGTCCCTCGTGGGGTCCTGGTCTTCGAGGACGCGGTAGGTGATCCTGTCGCCCGATCCGAGCTTTATGGTGTCATCGAGGGCCGCCATCATAGCGGCCAGCGCCTTTGGGTCTCTGAGGACGGCCAGGGAGGTGGGCGCATCGGACAGCGCGGAATTGGTGAGCCCGGCTGAAAAGAGCAAATCGGCAGCCTGCGCCTGACCCAGGAGCAGAAGGGCGGCGAGGGCGGTGCAGAGGCCGGAGAACGTAAGGCGGAGGCCGGAGGGCAGAGGCCAGAGGGCGGAATGCAGGGACCGGAAGGGGGAGGACGGAGGGCGGAGGACGGAGGACCTGCCTGCGCCAAGGCTTCGACAGGCAGGCGCGATGACCGCGGAGACGATTAGCTGTAGGATGCGCATAATTCAAAAACGGTAGGTAACGCCGGTGTTGATCCGGTTCCGGTCGAAGCCGTAAAAAGCCACGTCAGAGGTCTTCCGCATGTAGTCATATCGGAGGTCTGCCGTCCAGCGCTCGCCGAGGTGGTAGAGCACGCCAAAGGAGGCTTGGAGATAGGTGTAGTCTTCATGCCAGGAAAGCCCCACATAATTAGGCCCGGATTCCTTTCCCAGGCCGTAGCTGAAACCGGGAGTCAGCTCAACCTTGTCGATGAACTTCCACGTGGTCGAAAGTCCCACGTACGTCGTCTCCAGGTTGGCGGTAATCCAGCCGATTTGGTTTTCGTGCGCCGCGGAGAGGGAGTAGGACATCCAGTCGTTGAGGGTGTGGGTGGCGCGGGCGTAAGCATAATACGGGGTATAGTCGGTCTGCAGGCCCGCGGTGCGGGGGATGTCGGCAGTCTCGTAGCCGCCGCCGGCGCGCAAATCGACATGTTCTCCCGGGCTGACCTCGGCAAAAGGCCCGAGGCGGGCCAGCCAGTGGTCCGGCAGTTGCTCCGTGTCGTAGGCGTTCCAGCTTGCCTTGGTTTCGAGTCCGGAGCGGAACTTGGGGCCGAGGACGAACGCAGCGTCCAAGGAGAGCAATTCTGAGGAGCGGGTCAGGTAATCGAGCGCGGAGAGGGTGGAGATGAAGTTCTCGTGATCGTAACCAAAGGAAAGGACCATGGCGCCCAGGTCCCAGTCCGCGGTAAAACCGGCGACGTTGTCAAAGCGACCGAAGGTGCCGATGTTGTTGAGGTTGATGAACTGGCCCGTCTCCGCGGAGAAGGCGCCACCATAATAGAGGCTCTCCACGTAGGAGAAACGCTCGTGAAACCGGAAGCGGAGGTTTTTGACGTAGAGCAACAGGGCAAGTTCAGAGCCGGGGCTGATGAGCGGGGTGGAGGTGTTGAGCGCGGTGTTCTTGACGTAGTACTCGTAATTGACCCCCAAGGAGAAGGTCAGGGCGTTCAAATCCGTGATGGGATAGTAGGAGTTCAGTCTGACCTCGGGCCGCAATATTTCGTCGCTGCTCCGGTTCAAAGCAGAATTCAAGGCATTGTCGGTAAACTCGGCATGAAAGGACGAGAGGACCTGGAAAGAGACCGGTCCCCAGCGGAGATTGTAGTCCTTGAGCAATTCCTGCTTTTTGGCGGCCTCGGCGGATTGCTCGCCGGCCAAGGACTCGGGCACCTCCTGAGCCGCTGCGGGGCAAACGCCTCCGTGGAACGCTGTCCAGGCGACACCGGACAATGAGAGGGCGCGCGCAACGGCGCCGGGGAAGCTGCGTAGGTTTGGCGTCACAACAGATCAGGTTAGGGTGTACACTCCGTTCAGTTCAGTTCGCAAAGAGCTTCCGCCTTGGCGAACCTACACGTCCCGACAGACCGGAATCCCGCAGTCATTTCAGAACTCGAACCGAAGGAACACTTAATACCACGCGAGGTCAAAATGTCAACCAACACGCCAGGAACACCCCGAACCCTCGCCTGAGGCTCCTTGTGAATCACTCAAAACGCGCGAGAACGACGGGTTTTCCGCGTAATCCGCATTCGCGTATCCGGCGGTTCTCTATCTTCCAATCGGGCCATAGCTCCGCCCCGTCAGTTCGCAATTCCCATCGCGAACCAGCACATCAGACACAGTGGCGCAATCATCGCCCCTCAGCTAAACCCGGACCTTTCCCATAGCGCGCTCAAGAACCCCCCGGGGGTCCCCGTTCCCGCTTTTTCACCCGTTCGGCTCAAACCAAGGGCCGATGGAGCAAGGCTACCTGTATTCAACCAGGGAGGCTCAGTTCGATCAAGCCAAATCTTCTGAAGGCTTTGGTTGCGGTCCTCGCGCGGCTGTGGATATTTTGGCTCGAATGCAAATGTTGCGAGACAGCCGTATCTATGTTGCCGGGCATTGCGGCCTGGCGGGCAGCGCCATCTGGCGGGAACTGCGCCGTCAAGGGTTCTCCAGCCTCCTCGGCCGCACCCATGCGGAGCTGGACCTGCTGGATAACGCCGCCGTAGCCGGCTTCTATGCGCGAGAAAAGCCGGAGTTCGTGTTCATTGCAGCCGCCCGCGTGGGCGGCATCATGGCCAACGAGACCCGCCCGGCCGAGTTCCTCTACGAGAACCTGCAAATCCAGAATAATCTCATCCATGGGGCCTATCTGCACGGGGTCAAGAAGCTGCTCTTTCTCGGCAGCTCTTGCATCTATCCAAGGCTGGCCCCTCAGCCGCTCAAGGAGGAGTGCCTTCTGAGCGGTCCCCTTGAGCCCACCAACGAGTGGTACGCCGTCGCCAAAATCGCCGGCATCAAGCTGTGCCAGGCCTGCCGGCGCCAATACGGGTGCGATTTCATCAGCGCCATGCCCACAAACCTCTACGGGTTGCATGACAACTACGACCCGTTCGGGTCCCATGTCCTGCCGAGCCTGATTCGCAGGTTCCACGAGGCCAAGGTCGCCGCCGCCCCCACCGTCGCGTGCTGGGGCACCGGCACTCCCTTGCGCGAGTTCCTCTGCTCCGACGACCTCGCGCGGGCTTGCGTATTCCTGATGGATAACTACAGCCAGGAGCAGATTATCAATGTCGGTTCCGGGGCCGAGGTCTCCATCGGCCAACTGGCCGAGACCGTCAAGCGCGCGGTCGGATACGAGGGAGAAATTCTGTGGGACAAGACCAAGCCGGACGGCACCCCGCGCAAACTGATGGACACCTCGCGCCTGTTCGCCATGGGCTGGAGACCCCAAGTCAGCCTCGAAGACGGTCTGCGTCAGGCGTACGAGGATTTTCTTAGCCGTTCACCCTCGTTTGGCCCTGGCGGTGCCGGCGCAGCAAATCGATGTCCGCGTCCACCATCAGCTTGACAAGGTCCGCAAACCGGGTCCTGGGTCCCCAGCCGAGCTGGCGCCGCGCCTTGCTGCTGTCACCAATGAGCAAATCCACCTCCGCCGGGCGAAAGTAGCGGGGATCGGTCTCGAGATAGTCCTTCCAATCCAGCCCCGCATGGCTGAAGGCCAGCTCCAGGAACTCGCGCACCGAATGAGTCTCCCCCGTGGCCACGACGTAATCGTCCGGTTTCTCCGCCTGAAGCATCAGCCACATCGCCTGCACGTACTCCGGCGCGTAGCCCCAGTCCCGCTTGGCCTCAAGGTTCCCCAGGAATAATTTGTCCTGGAGGCCCGCCTTGATGTGCGCCACCGCCCGGGTGATTTTCCGCGTTACGAAGGTCTCCCCCCGGCGAGGCGACTCGTGATTGAACAGGATCCCATTGCTGGCGTGCAACCCGTAGGACTCGCGGTAATTGACCGTGACCCAGTAGGAAAAGACCTTCGCGCAGGCATAAGGGCTTCGCGGATAGAATGGCGTCCGCTCGGTTTGCGGCGTCTCCTGCACTCGGCCGAACATCTCGCTGGAGGAGGCCTGGTAAAACCGAGGACGAATGCCCGTCTCCCGGATGGCTTCGAGCAGGCGCACAGTCCCCGTCGCCACGATATCCGCCGTGTACTCCGGGCTGTCAAAGCTGACCCGCACATGGCTCTGAGCGGCCAGGTTGTAAACCTCCTCGGGCTGCACTTTGCCGATCAGCCGCGCCAGCGCGCTGGCGTCCGCCATGTCGCCATAGTGCAGATGCAATCGACTTTTCCCCAAGTGCGGGTCCGCATACAAAGGCTCTAGCCGCCCGGTGTTGAAAGTGCTCGCCCGGCGGATGATCCCATGCACCTCGTACCCTTTTGAGATAAGCAGCTCGGCCAGGTACGAACCATCCTGCCCGGTAATCCCTGTGATCAATGCTTTCTTCACGGTCGTATAGGTTGTTTCGTAACGGCCTGCCTACTCGGCGCCCAGCGCCCCGCGCACGGCGCTCACCACGTCTTCGACATCCGCATCTTCGAGCTTGGCCGAGATGGGCAAGCTCACGGTCTGCCTGCCCACCCGCATCGCTTGCGGATAATCCTCGGGCGCCCAGCCAAAACTCCGCTGGTAGTACGGATGCTCCGGGATACTCAGGTAATGCACCCCGACGCCAATCCTCCGCGCGGTCATGGCGTCCAAAAAGGCATCCCGGCTGATGCCCGCTCGCGCCGTGTCCACGAGAATTGTGTAGAGATGGCGCGCGTGCCGGCTGCCCGCCTCCGGCGCCGCGGGAAGCCCAATCGGCAGCCGCGCCAGCTCGCGGTCGTAGTAGTCCCAAATCTCCCGCCGGCGCTTCCAGCAGCTCTCGACACGCCGGAGCTGGTGAATCCCCAGGGCGGCCTGCAAATCCATCATGTTATACTTGAAGCCGCATTCGACCACCTGGTAGTGCTTGTGGCCCTGGTCTCCAAACCGTTTCCAGGCGTCCTTCGTCATCCCGTGCAGGGCCAGCACCTTGCACCGCGCCGCCTTCTCCTCCGAACGGGCCAGGATCATCCCGCCTTCACCCGTGACCACGTTCTTGGTGACGTAAAAGCTGAAACAGCCAAACTCGCCGAACGTGCCGGTGGGCTTTCCCTGCCACGTCGTTTCTATGGCATGGGCGCAATCCTCGATGATAATCAGCCCGTGCCTCTTCGCGACCCCGCACAGAGCGCCCATGTCGCACGCGCGCCCGGCGAAATGAACCGGAATAATGGCTCGCGTGCGCGGCGTGATCCGGCGCTCCACCTCCGCCGCATCGATGTTCATCGTCCCCGCATCGATGTCCGCCAGCACGGGCTTGAGGCCCGCATGGATGATGGCGTTGACCGTCGCGCAAAACGTCAACGCCGTCGTAATCACCTCGTCTCCGGCCTTCAACCCCGCGGCTATCATGCTCACGTGAAGCGCCGCGGTGCAGGAGTTGACCGCCACCGGATGGCCCCAGCCGCGCTTGTAGGCGCGGAATGCCTCCTCAAATCGGGCCACCTTCGGCCCCGTGCCGAGCCAGCCGCTCTTCGCGCTGTCCACCATCTCCTCGATCTCGGCCGCCTCGATCCGCGGCGCGCCAAACACGAGGAAATCCTTTCTTGTTCGATTCTGCTTCATTCGCTGTCCTTGCTTCCTAAAATCCGGCCGCTTGGGCCACCCCTTGCGTTCAGCCCTTCGCTGCCAAAGCGGCTTTGAGCGCGGCCACGATGCGGTCCTGGTCCGACTCCCCCAGAAACGCGCTCATGGGCAGGCTCAACACCTGGCCGGACGCGCTCTCCGAGACGGGAAAATCCCCCGCCTTGCAACCGCACCCGGCAAATACCGGCTGCTGGTGCAGGCAGCGCGGGTAATAGACCGCCGTCGGAATCCCCTGCCCCTTCAGCCGCTCCGCCACAGAGTCGCGATTGGCAACGCGGATCGTGTATTGGGCGTACACATGCGTGTTGCCCCGCATGACTTCCGGCACGGCGCACGAGCCGCGCAACAAATCGCTATAGCGCGCCCCAATCCGCGCCCGCTCCGCCGTCTCCCAATCGAAATGCCCCATCTTGGCCAGCAGAACCGCCGCCTGCAGCGTGTCGAACCGCCCGTTCATGCCAAGCAACGGATGCTCGTGGCGCTTGATCCCCCCGTGAGTGCGGATGGCTCTCATCTTCTCCGCCAGCCCGTCGTCGTCCGTGAACAACGCCCCGCCATCGCCGTAACAGCCCAGCGGTTTGGCGGGAAAGAAGCTCGTGCTGCCGATGAGCGTCACCCCGCAACTGCGCCGTCCCCGCTGCGTGGCGCCAAAACTCTGCGCCCCGTCCTCGATGACGGGCAGCCGGTGCCTGGAAGCAATCGCCTTGATGCGGTCGTAATCGGGCATTTGCCCAAAGAGGCTCACTGGGATAATGGCCCGAGTACGCGGCGTAATGGCCTGCTCGAGCAGCGCCGGATCGAGATTGTAGCTGTCCGGCTCGATGTCCACGAACACCGGCTTGGCGCCCACAAGGCCAATCACTTCCGCGGTGCTGATCCAGGTGAACGGAACGGTAACGACCTCGTCGCCCGCTCCAACGCCCAGGGCGCGCAGCGCGATCTCCAGCGCGTCGGTCCCGCTCGCCACGGTGATGGAGTGCTTGACACCGACATACCGCGCGAGTAGACTCTCAAGCTCCGCAACCTCGGGGCCCATGATGAACTGGCCATGGTCTAAAACCGTTCGCATCCGGCCATCGATTTCCACCTGATACCTCTGGTACTGCGTTCGGAGGTCAATAAATTGCATGCGCTCAATGTTTAACAAAACGACCCGATTGGGTCTATCTCTGTTTGCGATCCTGGCGGGAGGCCCGGTTTCAACGGGCCAGGTTCAAATCCGCCCCCGGACCGCTGTTGATTACCAGCCCGTCAACGAGATTTCCATCGGCGGCGACGCTGAGCCTGGTTTCATGGCCGTGGATGCCGCCGCTCGACGGCTTTACCTCTGCCACCAAACCGAAGTGGTCGTAATCGATCTGGACAAGGATGCCGTGGCCGGGCGCATCGGCGGCCTGGCCGGAGTGCGTGGCTTCGCCCTGGCGCCGGAGCTGGGCCTGGGCTTTTCGGCTAACAGCCTCGACGGCAAAGCCGCTATCATCGATTTGAAAACGCAGAGCATCGTCTCGAAAGTCGAGGCGGGCCGGGAGCCATCGGTCATCGCTTTCGACTCGGACCAGCAAGAGGTCTATGTCTTCAGCCGCCGCAGCCAGAGCGCGACGGTATTCGAGGCGAAAACAGGCAAACCCGTAGGCGTGGTTCCGTTGCCCGGCCAGCCGGCCGCCGCCGCGGTCGACCCCGACGCCGCCCGCGTGTTCTGCACTTCCCTGACTCCCGGCAGTGACGAGCATGAGGTCGCTTCAATCGACCACATCAAATTCCACACCATAGCGGACGATTGGCGAATTAGCCCGGGGCTGGAACCGGGCGGCATGGCCATCGATGCGGAACGGCACCGCCTCTTTGTGGCGTGCAATCTTTCTCCAAAGCGGGCGCTCGACGGCATCAATCTGCCAGGCACCGGCCTCGTAAAGGCCAATGGCTTAATCTTGATGATGAGCGCCATCAACGGTACCGTCATCACCCGGCTGAGGACCGGTTTGGGCGTGGAGGGCATTGCCTTCGACCCCGGAACTCGACTCCTCTTTTGCCTCGCCGCCCAGCAAGGAAGCATTTCGATTTCCCATGAAGATTCCCCCCAGAGGCTCTCCCTGGCGCAGGTCATGGAAGCCCCCAAGGGCATCCGCTTTGTCGCCGTGGACCCGAAGACACACAAGTTGTACGTGTCCGCCGCGGAATTTGAAACCAGATTGCCGGTGGCGGCGGGCATCGCGGCGCCGCGTCCGCGCGCCTTGCAAGACACGCTCCGAGTGCTTGTCTTCGCACCCGGCAAATAGCCTCGGAACGGCGACCATGAAGACATTTTCCCGGAATCCTCCGTCGGCACAGCCAACATGACCCAATCGAACAAAATGCGCATTGCAAAAATCCCTTGTCTTGGACCTGGTGTTCTGACAATATCACACCGTCTCTCGCTTTCCGTCGACGGAAAGGCCTTATGAACGACGCAACCCCATTCAACAGGTGGCCGTGGCATTTGTGCCTTCGGTCGAACCTTCAAAAGAAATCCAGGCCCGCAGGCACGGGTCGAAGCACCTCTTGCCCTAAAGCAATTGCCGCGAACGGGGCAGGCGTGAGCTTTGCGCCCCTGTTTCTGCTCCTCTTGGCGGCTTGGCTCGCGCCCGCCCTGGCCCCGGGGGCTCGCGCCGCCCTGGGGTTGGTCGGTTCGGACCCCATGCTCGGGCCGTCGCTCGGCATCAAAACGAACTCGACCGCCGCCAGCCCTTCGAGCCTCAGCAGCTACGTTCCGGATGACAAATACAAGCTCCGCGTCGGGGACAAGGTCAGTTTGCAAATCCTCGAGGACCGGGATTTGCCGACGAGCCTCGTTGTGGCCGATTCGGGGGAGTTGAATGTGCCCTACATCGGCCGCATGAAAGCGGTGGACAAAACCAGCAAACAATTGGCGGCAGAGATCAAGGTCCAACTCGAAAAAGAGTATTACTACCGCGCCACTGTCGTCATCGCACTGGACGAGGCGAACAAATTCCTGGGCAGAATCTATGTCTGGGGACAGGTGAAAAACCAAGGGGCCGTTGACTTCAACATCAACGAAGAGCTAACCGTCGGCAATGCCATCCTCAAAGCAGGCGGGTTTGGAGACTTCGCCAATAAGAGGAAGGTGCAGGTGGTTCGGCCGTCCAAGGGTGGAGAACCCAAACAAGTGTTCAACGTGAACATGGAGGCGGTCCTCAAAGAGGGAAAGGCCGAAAAAGACATGCAACTCCGGCCGAACGATTCGGTTTACGTCAGCCCTAAGGCATTTAACATGTAGCAACCTCCCCGAGCACGCAATGAACGACGAACCTATTCAGCGCCACCCAAGCGACCGCCTCGCCGCAAAAGCCCATTTTGTCGCCCGGTTGAACCGCTATAAGGACCTGCTCCAACGGAAGTGGTGGGTCCTCCTGGTCGGGGGCATCATCGGCCTGGCCGTGGAAGCCGCTCTCATTTCCTTTCAGCCCGCGGGTTATGTCTCCACCGGCCGGATGATCGTGAACATCAAGCTCCAGGGAGCCAATGCCGAGGTGCAAAGCACTTATTCCGAGGAGATGAACAACTTCCTCGGGACCCAAGCCGCTCTCATGCAGGGCGATTCTGTCAAAATTTGGGCTTATGAGCGCGCCTTGGCGGAAACGGGCATCGCCCTCCCCGGTTCGGGCCAGCCCTCTCCGGGCGCCGCCGACCCCCCTCCCACCAATGTGGCCGCCTCCTCCGGCGCCGATGCGACCGACGGCCAGCCGAATCCCTCGAAACCGGTTGGCGACGCCCCGGGCGCTTCGGGAACCCTCGCGACTGCGGCCCTCCCTCAAAGCGCCGCCTTGGACACCAACCTCCTGCCCAAGGTGCAACTCAAGGTCACTGTGACCCCCAGGACCAGCATTTTCGTTCTGGTTGGCACCGGAACCGACCCCAAGTTCACGAAAGCATTCGTCCAGGCTTGTATGGATGGATACATCAACCTCAAAAAAGAGATGGTTGACCGCAACTCGAACACCACCATCACGGGCATGGAAGAAGAAGTGCTGCGACTGGATAAAGAGCTCGAGGCCAATCAGAACGAGATCGTCGCCTTTCAGCGCACCAACAGCCTGGTCTGGCTGGACCAGCAGGGCAACAGCGTTGGCAATTACCTGGTCGCCCTCAACCAGAAACTCGCCCTCTTGAACCTGGAATACTCTCTGTTGTGCGACCTCACCCTCGATCAGAACATCGCCCGCCAATCGGAACTGACCGCCGCCAAACTCTCCGCAACTCCCCCCGCCGCGGGCACGGAAACAGACCCTCCCGGCGCCGATGCCTCCCAGGGCAGTTCGGCCATGAGCAGCGATTCGCTGACGGTGGACTACCTCCACGCCAAACAAGCCCTCCTCCTCATGAAAGCCGACATGGAGGACCTCAAAAACTACCTCCGCCCCAAGCACCCCAAGATGATCGCCATGGCCGAGGAAATCGCCCGCCGCGAAACCCTTCTGAACATTTACCGCGACCAGAGCAAGGAGCAGTTGGAAAACCGCAAGGCCTCGGTCGCCCTGCAAGTCACCAATCTCGACAAGCAAATCAAGGAATGGAACACCAAGATACTCGATTTGGGCCAGAAGACCGCCGAATACCAGCGGATGAAGGCCAAATCCACCCGGATTCAGTCCCTTTACGACCATTTGCTGGGGACTATGCAGACCTTGGATGTCGGAAAGACCGTCAGTCCCGAGAGCATCACCATCCTTGAGCACGCATCCCCACCGGTTCGCGACCGCGCAGGCAAGATGAGGAAGCTCCTCGGCGCCGGACTGGGCTGCGTCGTGCTCAGCATCGGTTTCCTGCTCCTGGTCGACCACATGGATGACCGCGTCAATTCCTTCACCGAACTGCAGGAGCTGTTCGACGAAAACCTGCTCGTCCAAATCCCGAAAGAAAGAGCCGCCCACGGCAGCGATTTGGACCTGGTTCAACCCGAAGACTCCCGGCATTCCTTCATCGAGGCATACCGCAACCTGCGATCCTCGCTTCTTTACCTGGCGGCCCCCGACAAACGGCCCAAAACCCTCCTGGTTACCAGTTCCGTGCCCAACGAGGGCAAGTCCATCACCGCCTCGAACCTGGCGATTACGATCGCCCAGGCGGGCACCCGCGTGCTCCTGGTGGATGGAGACCTCCGCAAGGGGTTGCTCCACCGCCGCTTCGGCCTCAACACCGACGCCGGCCTCTGTGAAGTCCTCCAGGAGGGCCGGGACTGGAAACCGCTGGTCCAAGCAACCCGCTTCCCCCACCTCTCCATCCTGGCGCGCGGTTCCACAACCCACTTCTCCAGCGAGCTGTTTTTGAGCGAAACAGCCGGCCGATTCCTCAAAGAGGTCTCCAACGCCTATGACATGGTCATCGTGGACACCGCCCCCGTGCTCGCCGCCGACGACGTCACCAGCCTCGCCCCGTTGATAGACGGCACCATCTTCGTCTTGCGCGCCCAGGTTACGCCCGCTCGCATCGCCCACGCCGCCCTCGAACTGCTCTACCAGCGCCAGGTCAATATGCTCGGCCTTGTCTTCAACGCTGTCCCGCCAAGAAGCGTTGATTATTATTACTACTACAAATACAAAGACTACTACTACTATCGGGACAAGGACCCCGGCCAGCACGGACAAAAACCCCACAACACGCAAAAGCGCCGGCATCCCCGCAGCGAGTTGGCCGACGCCTAGTGTTGTGTCCCGGTCGACTGGACACTGGCCGCAGTGACATTGCGAACTACGCGGAAAGGCCCTTGTTTCCGCGTATTCCGCCTTCCGCGGTTCACAAAGAACGCTTAGGGAATGATTTGGGTCTCCGCTTGCGGCTTGCGCTCCATAAGCTTGGGCGTTAAAACTCGGTCTGTGTTTATTCATTTGCTGCCGGACGTAGCGGCGTTCCTGCGCGTCCGCCGGCATTCGTGCCATCTATCAGAGACACACGCTCCATCGGGGCGAGAAACAGAAAGGTGAAATGTTATGTCCGTACGCTCGATTGCAGAAAAGGCCATTGACCAGGGAAAAGGCATATTACGCCTCGCGCCTAATTGGGTGCCGCGCTCCTTCTGCGTTCCTGGAAGAAGAATCAAGCTCCATCCCGCCGATTATTACGCGTACGGCGGCGACCGCGGAGGCATCGACGAGCGGTGGTTCTCCTCGACCACACCCGCTGACAATGGCCCTAAGACAAGCCCGAACGAGGGCCTAAGCTTCATCGTCGTCGAGGATGGTTCGCGCACCGAGAAAGTGACCCTCCGGGACGCGGTCAGCGAGGTGAAGGGGCAGATCATCGGCCCGCGCCTCTGGGACGCGTACCAGTGCTGGCCAATGTACTCGAAGTTCTTCGACAATAAGGGCGCCCTCCCCCACCACATCCACCACCGAGACCAGCACGCCAAGCTCGTGAACCAGATGGGCAAGCCTGAATCGTACTTCTTCCCAGTCCAGCTCAACAACTATGGCGCGGATTTCCCCTACACGTTCTTCGGCCTGCAGCCCGGCACCACAAAGGACCAACTGCGCGAATGTCTGCAGAACTTCAACAAAGGCGACAACAAAATCACCAACCTGTCCGCCGCCTACCGCCTGGAACCTGGAACCGGCTGGAACGTCCAGGCCGGGATCCTGCACGCTCCTGGAAGCCTCTGCACCTATGAACCGCAAAAGGCCTCCGACGTCTTCGCGATGTACCAGTCGTTGACCGGCGACGCTATCATCCCCGAGGAGCTTTTGTGGAAGAACACCCCGCCCGAGAAGGTGGGCAACATCGATTACCTTCTCGAAGTCGTGGATTGGGAAGCGAACACGGACCCCAACTTCGCGGCCCATCACTTCCGCCAGCCCAAGCCCGTCCGCCCCGCCGGACAAATGCACGCCGAGGGCTACCACGAGAACTGGATTACCTACGACACCACCGACTACGGCGCCAAGGAGTTGACCGTGTTCCCAGGAAAAACCGTCACGATCAAGGATGGCGGGGCTTACGGCATGATCCTCCTCCAGGGCCATGGAAAGATGGGCGTGTGGGACATCGACACCCCCGCTCTCATCCGCTTCGGCCAACTCACCATGGACGAGTTCTTCGTCACCGAGGCCGCCGCGCGCGCTGGTGTGGTCATCTCCAATCCCTCGAAGACCGACCCCATCGTCATGCTCAAGCACTTCGGACCGGCGAACCCGGACGCCGGGAAGTAGCAGAGACCTCTCCAGGGGTGCCGACTCCCACACCCCGGAGAGCGTCCGAACTAGTCAGACGATACTGACCGTCAAAGAATCTGACCCGGCCAAGCTGGCCCGTGCGCTCGGCGCCTTTCCGATGACTGCGTCAACTCAGCGGTTGGTGCCGGCTCCCGGCGGCTCCAAAGAACCGGCCTTGGCGGCGAGCGCGGCGTCCAAGCTCCTGCGGGCGCTGGCGTAGTCAGGCCGGAGCCTCAACGCTTCCTGGAAATGGCGGATGGCCTCGTCCGTCTGGCCTTTCTGGCTAAGTACCCTGCCGAGGCTATAGTGGGCGTCGGCGTAATCCGGTCTCAAGCGGACGACTTCCTGATATTGGCGGGTGGCCTCGTCGGTCTCGCCTTTCCGGCTGAGGACCGTGCCGAGGTTGTAGCGAGCCTGGGGGTAATCCGGTTTGAGGCGGAGGGCTTCCTGGAATTGGCGGATGGCCTCGTCGGTCTCGCCTTTCTGCCCGAGAACCGTACCGAGGTTGTAGTGGGCCTCGGTGCAATCCTGTTGGAGACGGAGAGCTTCCTGATATTGGCGGATGGCATCGTCGGTCTGGCCTTTGCTGGCAAGGGCGACGCCGAGGTTGATATGGGCGGCGACGTTACCCGGCCTCAAGCGGACGACTTCCTGATATTGGCGGATGGCCTCGTCAGTTCGCCCTCTCCTGCCGAGGGCGACGCCGAGGCTATAGTGGGCGTCGGCGTAATCCGGTCTCAAGCGGACGACTTCCTGATATTGGCCGATGGCCTCGTCGGTTCGGCCTTTCTGCCCGAAGGCGGCGCCGAGATTGATGCGGGCTTTGATGTAATCCGGTTTCAAACGGACGGCTTCCTGGTATTGACGGATGGCCTCGTCGGTTTGGCCTTGTCTGTCGAGCGCCACGCCAAGGTTGTTGTGGGCTTTGGCGTAACTCGGTCTCAAGCGGACGGCTTCCTGGTATTGCGCGATCGCCTCGCCGGTTTCGCCCTTGCTCTCGAGAGCGTTGCCGAGATTGTTGTGGGCGAGCCAATTGTCCCTTGTCACCGCGAGCGCGCGCCGGAACAGCGTTTCACTGTCCCTCCAATAACCAATTTGTTGCTGCGTCAGCGCCGCGCAAAGAACGATCGCCGCGCCACCCGCCACCGATAACGCCACCGCACCGTACCGCCGGCGTCCCGCCACTTCGTATGCCCCCCAAAGGACGAGGGTCAACACTCCAATGGCCGGAATATAAGTAAAGCGAACCGCCATCGCAACTCCCCCCGCCTGCACCAACCCGATGTTAGGCACGAGCGTCCCAACAAACCACAGCCACCCCATCAGCAAAAAGGGATACCGCCTCCGCCCCAGAAAAAGCAGCGCCGAAATGCCCAGCAACAGCCCGCTCGCCAACAGTACCTCCTCCAGCGGCCATTGCCCGGGGTGCGGATAGTATACCGCCAGGTCCGTCGGCCAAAACAGCTTCCCCAGATAGCGGCAGTATGAAATCAGCCCGTTCCCGACGCGCGCGCCCAGGGAGAGGCTTTCAGCCCCCGCCATGGTGCCTCCTTGCCGCTGCACTACCAGGGTCACCACGCTCGACAACGCCGCAAGGACAAAGAACGGGATTTTTTCCCCCACCAGGCGCAATACAGTTGAGAGGCGAGAGTTGGGAGGGACAGGTTCCAAGCGGCCCAACGGCCAGTAGTCGAGCAGCAGCAGGACGAACGGCCATGTGACCAGCATCGGCTTGCTCATCAATCCGAGGGCGAACAAGAATAGGCACAGGAGATAGAAGATAGAAGCGGGGAGATGGGAGAGAGACCATCGGCAAGCGACCCCGGACGACGAACCACGACCTCCCGGCTGCCGCCTCCTGCCTTCCGCGTAACGGGCGTAAGCCATCAACGCGAGCAGACCGAAGAAGCCGCTGAGCACGTCCTTGCGCTCGGTTACCCAGGCCACCGACTCCACCCGCAAGGGATGCAGCCCAAACAACGCTGCCAGGGCGGCACTGCGCCAAGTGGCGCCGGTCATCCTTCTGAACACGAGGAATACCAACGCCGTGTTGGCCGCGTGAAGCAGCACATTAATCAGGTGATGCCCCCAGGGATGCAGACCAAACAACTGCCAGCCCACAATATGTGACAACCACATGAGCGGCGCCCAATACTCGGCCTGTTCCGTGTTGCGAAACGCCCATTTCACACCCTCCCAACTCAAACCGCTCTGCAAATGAGCGTTCTGGTACACGTAGAGATCGTCATCGAAGTTGATGAAGCTGCATCGCGTCGCCGGCCAGAAAACGGCAATCGTCACCACCACCAGCAACACGGCCATCAGCCACACCGGAAAACGCGACCAAACCGTAGCCGCCGTGGAAACCCGGGTCCGCGTGGCGCTGGATTTTGTCGATGCTTCGCCCATGGCACCCCGCCAGCCTGCCACGAGGGTGGGAACCTTGGCAAACCCATATTGCAGGTGAATCCCCCGCCGCGGAGGGTGAACGCCTCAAAAGCCGCGCTGGCTCGCGCCCGGTCCCACGCGATTCTTCATGCTACTTGCGCCGTCCGCGAAAACGAATGGCCGCGGCGCATGCCAAAATGCGAAAGCCGGTCCGGACGATGCTGAGCGTCTCTCGCCAGCCGCTGCCATGACCGCTGATCCCTCCCCGGCGATCATGATATTTGACGGGCACCTGGGCGACGCGGAGGCCTTCCATGCTGGCGCGCATCGAAATCTCCACTTCATAGACAAACCCGTCGTCCTGGAAATCAATCTTCTCAATGGCCGCCTTCGTCCACGCCTTGTAGCCCGTGGTGACATCGGTAACCACCTGCCCGCAAAGCAGGCTTGTCCAGGCACTGACCACCCGGTTGCCCATCCCCCGAAAGAACGAAAACTGGTAATCGGAAACGTCCGCCCCTTTCATGAACCGCGAGCCAAGCACGACGTCCGCGCGTCCTTCAAGCATCGGCGCCATTACCCGCGGAATGTCCTCCGGGTCGAATTGAAGGTCCGCGTCAAATTGGCACATCCATTCGTGGGTTGCGCGCGCAATCCCCGCCCTGATCGCGCTGCCTTTGCCGTGGTCGTTCTGGTTCCGGAACACAATCACATTCGGGTGCGATTGCGCAACGGACCGCGCCCGTTCGCAGGTGCGATCCTCGCCGCCATGCACCACAAGGATCTCCGAGGCCGGAGCGGTTTGGAGCAGACGCTCAAGGCACTCAACGATCGTGTCCTCCTCGTTCAGGCAGGCGATGATGACCGAAATGGGTGTCTTCAGTTGGGAGGTCTTCAGCTCTGCCGCCGCGGTTTGTTGCATGGTTCGATTGTATTTTTCTCATCATTCCGACAAATCTACCGGGGTTGTACACGATCTCGCCCGGTAATGCGAGAGGGCCTTAGCGGTTTCCGCCAACCCGCTCACGAAGGTTGACCTTTCCGTCCCGACGTCAATTATTGAGACGATACGGCGGATCCCAAATGACATCCGGCAGCAAGGGCTCCCCCTCGCCGCCGCTGGAGGCGTTCTTTTGTATGTAGGAGGTCTTGAAAAAGGCGACATGACCATCAAAGAAATTGATCTGTCCACCGTGGTTATGACGCGAGGCAAAGCTGTTCTGGCGGTCAGCGGGGTTGACCGAGTTGTATTGAGGGGAGCCATTCACAACTTCGGTGACCGGATCGAAGACCATATCGAACATGAACACCGTCTTGGTTGAAACGAGCGAAGTCACCTTGGGCATGGTTGGATAGGGCATGGCCGTTTGGCCATCCCCGGCTCTCTTAATGTCTATGTTCATGCAGTAACTGAAGAAACCATCCTCACCGTTGCCTGCCAAAACGCTTCCCACTGTTGCCAAAGTCATATTGGCCGAGGGACATTCCCAAATCGGCCCTTTGCCGCCGGGGAAGGGCATATATGAAGCGGCTTTGGTGCCGCTCACGCCGCGCGCCGCGTTCAGGGCGCTAAAATAAACAGACAGATTCTGCTCCGCCACCAAACTCGGCAGCAGATTGAACCAGGCATGCGCATCGGTAGGATCCCCGGTTTGCACCCCGTTATACACATCCCCAGGATAATCCCCGTTATGTCCCATGCCGTCGCGCGGCACGCCGTCATTGTTGTCGCCGGAATACATCTGGATGGCCAGACCCCATTGCCGCAGGTTGGACGCGCACTTCGCCCTCTTCGCCTTTTCCTTGGCCTTGGCCAGGGCGGGCAGCAGCATCGCCGCCAAAATCGCGATGATGGCGACGACCACCAGGAGTTCAATCAGCGTGAAGGCGCCCGTGCGGCCACGGAGCGCCTTCGCGCTTGGCTCATTCAGTTTCCTGCTCATGTCGGCTTATGCTCGCCCGCGCGGTCAGGGCGTGCTGAGCTTGTAGAATTTTCCTGGCGCGGAATTAGTATCCACGTAAATCCCGCTGGGATAGTAGCCCGCGCCAAACGTCTGCGCCCACGGCCCGTCCAGATTCGTCGCGCTATAAACGCTGTACGTGGCGCCGGTCACCCCCGGCCAGGTGAGGGTGGAGACGATTCCGCTGCTCGTCATGGTTGCCGTCAGGCTCGCGTTGAAGGCGGGCGGGGGCGTCGTGACGAAATCCGCGTACCGCGTTGGCAGCACCTCCGGTGTATTGGTGGAGTAAATATCCAGGGCGCCGGTCACCTCGTAGGCGAAGCTGGGTATCGGCTGGCCCCAGTAGTTGGTGTTCAGTTGGTTCGCGACGTTCGTGTACGTGTAAACGTAAATCGTCACGTACGGCTGCCCCGCCGCGTAAGGACTGGCGAAGCCATACAGCGCCTTGGTGCTGTTGGTCGGGAAGTTCCCGCTCACCGCCGCGCCGGTCTTTGATGAATAAATATAGACGTTCGTCATGGTCACAAGCGACCCTTGAACGGCGACCCCATAACTGCCCATGGTGTTGGTGGCGATCAGGCCGATGTTGAGAGGCGTCGGCGGCGGCAGCGGGAGCCCGTTTGTGGCGCCGCTGCTGATCACCGTCACGCCATTCCCAGCCCCCGACGAGCTCGGATCCAGCTCGAGCTGCCCATAATACTCCTGCGCCTCCCCGCTGACAGTCACCAGAGAACCCGCCGGCGGGATGTTGGTCGGGTTTACACCCGAGAAATAAACCAGAGCGCCTCCGGTCGCGTCCTGAATGAAGAACTCGGCCGTGGTCTTTGATTCAATCTGCCCAAAAGTCGTGACCACCCCTTGCACATTGTAGGTTCCACCGTCGCCGAGAGAAACCGAAGTCGGGATGGGAGGATTGGTCATCAGCAAACTGTGCAAATACCCGATGGTGACCAGCGGCAGCGGGGTGATTACCACCGAAACAGTCACGCTGTTCGTGCTGCCCGCAACATTGGTGGCCTCGAGGTAATATGAACCGGAGTACGCGGCCTCGGCGTTGGTCAGGATCAAAGTGTTGTTTGTCCCACCTGACAGGGGCGCGAAAGCCGTGGAATTCGACGGCGCAAAAAACCATTGGTATGAAATCGGGGTGCTGCCGCCGGCCGTGCCGGCCAGGTCGATCGTCGAACCCACGACGTTCGTTAGACCGCTCGGCTGCGAGCTAAAGAACGGAGGCGTCGCGGTGGTCACGAAGTCCGAATACCGCGACGGATACACCTCCGGGGTGTTGGTCGAGTAAATATCCAAAGCGCCGGTCACGGAATACGCAAAGCTCGGTATCGGTTGCCCCCAGTAGTTGGTGTTCAACTGGTTCACCACATTGGTGTATGTATAGACATAAATCGTAACGTAGGGCTGGCCGGCCGAGTACGGGCTGGCAAACGCATAGAGGGCCTTGGTGCTGTTCGTCGGGAAATTCCCGCTGACCGGCCCGCCTGTTTTCGAGGAATAAATGTACACATTCGTCATGGTGACCAGGGACCCCTGAAGGGCGACCCCGTAGCTGCCCATGGTATTGGTGGCAATCAACCCGATGTTCAGGGGCGCCGCCGCCGGAAGCGCAAGGCCGTTCGTGGCGCCGCTGCTGATCACCGTTACTTCGTTGTCCCCAGCCGAATCGCTCGGGTCCAGCTCTAGCTGGCCGTAATACTCCTGAACCACCCCGATCACGCTGACCAAAGAACCCGCGGGCGGGATATTGGTCGGATTTACACCGGCGAAATAAACCAAGGCCCCGCCCGTCGCGTCCTGAACAAAGAATTCGGCGGTCGTCTTTGATTCGATCTGGCCGAACGTCGTCACCACTCCTTGGACATTGTAAAGCTCGTTGTTTCCAAGATAAGCCGAGGTCGGGATGGGAGGATTGGTCATCAGCAAACTGTGCAAAAAACCAATGTCGACCAGGGGCGGAGGAGTGATCAGCACCGGCACCGTGACGCTTTTCGATGTGCCGGCGCTGTTGCTGGCCTGGAGATAATATGAACCCGATTCAGTGGTATCCGCGTTGGCCAAACTCAGGACGCCCGTCGTCTGGCCGTACAAAGGCGCGAAAGTGGCCGAATTCGACGGCGCGAAGAACCATTGATATGAAATCGGGCCGGTCCCGCTGGCAGCGCCGCTCAGCCTGATGGTCGACCCGACGCTGTTGGTCAGGCCGGACGGCTGCGCCGTAAAGAACGGCTGCGTCGGGGTGGTGATGACCGTGTTTGTCGCGACGGTGCTGGTTGCCTGCTTCCCGTTGACATCGGTGACAACGACGTAATAATTCGCCGTGGCCTGCAGGTTGGCCAGCGAGAGAATGTTGCTGGTCGAACCGGAAACCGTTACACCGTTATCCACCAACGCCACGTCGTTGGCATACCACTGATAGGTCAGATCAAGCCCGGAGGCGGCCGTATAGAGCGTAACACTGTTCCCGGAATAATTCGTCGCGCTTTGCGGCTGGATGCCAATCACAGGAAGCGGCGGATTGGTGGCCACACCGTCCACGTCCGTGAATCCAACACCCACTTTCACATCGCCAATCGCCGCCACCCCCTGGTTGGCGTACTGGCTGAACGAGATTTCTGTGAGGGGGCCTGGGGCCGTTCCCGTGTGGTCGGTTGGGTACACCGTCGTATCGCTCGCCGAAGAGGGGTTGACCTGGAGGGAAGCTCCCAAAATCGAGTCATAGCTCACCACGACTTCGTAGGTGACGCCCGGGGCCAAGTCGACAGGATAATTCGTCGTCAGGGCCGTGGTGATGGAGGTGGCAAGATTGGCGACCCCCAATCGGTAGGTTCCGGGCACTGACGTGCCCAGCGCGTCTATGAACACATGGCCTCCGGCCACGTCGTTCGTGTCCGCAAAAATAAAAAAATAACCGCCCTTGCCTGACGGCAGCTCGCTGACATTAATGGTGAAGCCTGCGTATGTCGTGGTGCTGACGCTATTTGTGAACGGCGCCGCCACGGCCTCGGCGTTGTTTTGGTTCAGAATCAACAGGCCGTTCGTCACGAAGGCGTCTCGTGCCAGCGTGGTGTTTGTGTTGTACGCGTACCACAGTCCATCCCCCAAGATCGGCCCGTTGGGATAGTTGAGGCTGTCGGAAAACAGAGTTTGGCCGCGCCCTGCAAACGCGGCCACGAATAGGAGGATCGCTGTGAGCAATGCTTTCATAGGACTTTTTGAATGTCTGTTCGTTTCTTCGCCGGCTTGTTTTGGAAACCGCACCTCCAGAGACCTGGCACCGATTGTCTGGCAGGCGTTGAACTTACACCGTCAAAGCGAGCAGCACTTTACTCCATGTCCGTTTTTTTAGGCGTTACGTTTGCGGAACGAAAATGTGACACAAGGGGCGCGCATACCAGCCTCACCAAGTTTCCAGGTCCGTAACGCAATTGCCACGATTCCGTCACATTCTCCCCTCAGGATAACCTCTCCGGGCCGAAACTGGCGGGAGGTCTCCAAAGCGGTCTTGGGACGCTATCCGGCTCAGCGCCCGGAGCTAAAGTTATGAAGGTTAAGAACGTGCCGTTCGCGGCCCTATTGTTCCTGGTGACCTGGCTCGGCCCCGGCGAAGTCCGCGCTTGGGATTATGAAGGGCACCATGTCATCAACGAGCTGGCCTTGGCCTCATTGCCGACAAATTTCCCGCCCTTTGTGTCCACTGCTCCGTCCAGGGAGAGGATTGCCTTCCTCGGCGGAGAGCCGGACCGGTGGAGGAACACCTCCGATTTGTCGTTGCAGCAGGACAACGCGCCGGATCACTACATTGACCTGGAGGAGTTGAAGGGTTACGAACTGACCCCGGAGGCGCTGCCGCTGCTGCGTTATGACTTCGTCGGCGAATTGGCCGTTTTCCGCGCGGCACATGCGGACAGGTTCCCTGCGCCCGACCCCTCCGCGGACCGGGCGCACACAAGGAACCTCGTGGGCTTTCTGCCATGGACCGTTGCGGAATACACCGCCAGGTTGAGATCGGCGTTCAGTTATCTGAAAGCCTACCAGACCGCTGGCGGCACGCAGGCGGAGCTTGAAAACGCGCAAGCCAATGTCATTTACCTGATGGGCGTCATGGGCCATTTCGTCGGGGATGCCTCCCAACCGCTGCACACCACAGTTCACTTCAACGGCTGGGTTGGCGACAACCCCGCTGGCTACACCTCCAGCCACGCCTTCCACGCGTGGATCGACGGCGGCTATTTCCGCGCCACCGGCGGACTGGATTCGCATGCCCTGGCCTCGAAGATCCATCCGGCCGGGAGCGTTGGCAATCCAACGCAGCCGGACGCCGTGTTTCGCGCCGCCGTCAGCTACCTCGTCGAACAGAACAAATTGGTCGAACCGCTTTACCAGTTGGAGAAAGAGGGCAAACTCTCGGGCGAAGGACAGAAGGGACTGGCCGGCAGGGCGTTCCTCGAGGAACAACTCGTCAAGGGCGCCCAGATGCTGGGCGACCTGTGGAACACCGCCTGGATGGGAGCGCCCGAGGATAAATTCCTTGAACGCCAACTGGCATTGCGCCAGGCGCAGAACTCCGCGGAGGAGAAAAAATGACCCTCCGGCGGAGTCACCCCCGCCTGGGACAGAGGTCCCACTGGCGGCCCATGACCTCGCCTTTGGTTCAAAACTGGCCGAGGTTGATGACTTCCATAACCTCATCGCCCATGGCGATACCGTACAGGCTCTCGCGGTTGAGGAACGTTACCACCGAGGATTCGATGTAAACGCTGGCCACGGCGGCGCAGAGGGTTTTGGCCGCCAACTCGGGGAAGAACTCGGCGAACCGTTTGAGCTTGTCGCGGTATTCCGCGGCTTTGGCCGCGTCAATCCGGCGTTTGACCTCCACGACCAAGACCTTGGTGGGGCCGATGGCGAGCAGGTCCAGCTCCATGACTTCACCGGGCCGCGCCGGATGCTTGTGCTTGACGCGGATGGCACACGTCTGCGCCTCCTCGGAACCGAAGATGGTCTTGGCCAGTCGGAAACCGCAAGGCGCGACCATGTCCTCGATCAGGGTCCCCATGCTGTCGGAGATCTCCGCCAACCGCTTATTGAAGTCCTTGCGGTCCTTTTCGGCCTGTTGCCTATCCCTTTCGCCCTGCTGCCTGTCCTCGTCAGCCCGCTGCCTGTCCTCGTCAGCCCGCTGCCGGTCCTTTTCGGCCTGTTGCCTATCCCTTTCGGCCTGCTGCTGCATTTCCAATAACTGGCGGTCGGTGCGGGCATGGCCGGCGCGCATTTCGGCGATGTCCTCGTGGATGGCCGCGACGATCAGGTCGGTATGCTCGATGAACCTGGCCAAAGTAGCCTCCAGGTTAATGACTCGATCTTCGGTTACCATGGACCGAATTTACCGCGGGCGAGCAGAAAGGGCAACCAAAGAGACCGCACGCAGGCCCTAACCCAACCCTTTGACGTACCCGGTGTTCACCTCCACTCTGGCTGGATACAGATCGACGCCGTTGACCCGACTTCGCGGCTTGGGGTGAGAGTTGGGAAATCGAGAGCCGGGCCTGGCGGAACGCCGGACTGGACAACGAACACGCCAAGCGATCCGGCTTGAGGTGGGATTGTCCGGCGTGATAAGCTCCGGAAGTGCCGGCGCCCGCATGAGCAAGCTTGTCTATGTCGTCGACGACCAGCCTGAGGTGCTGGACGCGATTCTATTGCTTTTGGAGAGCATCGACCCGGCTTGGCGCGTTCGGGGCTTTACCAGCCCCGTCGCGGCCCTGACGGCGGTGAAGGCCCAACCTCCGGACGTGGTGTTATCCGATCACTTCATGCCCGATATGCGGGGCAGCAAACTCCTGGAAGAGGTGCGGGCCGCCGCTCCCAACGCCGTCCGCATCATCATGTCCGGCTATGTGGACATCACCGCGCTGAGCGCCGTCATTTCGGCGCATCAATACATCTCCAAGCCCTTCGACGTGCTGCAAATCAAGGAGTTGATTGAACGCACCTTCGCCGCGCGGGCGCGAATGGAACATCAGGGCCTCCAGAAATTGGTCACAGGGTTGCGGTCCCTGCCTTCCCTGCCGCATATCCACTACTCCATCCTGAAAGAACTCGGCGACGAGCGCCGCTCCGTGGATGTCATCGCGCAGCTTGTGGCCAAAGACGCCGGCCTCTCCAGCAAGCTCCTCCAGGTGGCCAACTCCCCGCTCTTCGGGCGCGGTTCCCTCATCAGCAGCCCCTTCGAGGCCGTCATGTGCCTGGGAACCGAGATGGTCAAGGCCGTGGTGCTCTCCCAGGAGCCTTTCCGCCATTACCGGGAAATTCAGTGCCTCGAAATTGATGTGCCCCGTCTCTGGAACCACTGCTGGCAGGTCGCTCACCTCGTCCAGCGAATCTGCCTGGACCAGGAACTCTCCGAGGCCCAAGGCGAGGAGGCCTTTCTGGCCGGCATTCTCCATGAGATCGGCAAGTTGATCCTCATCGATAGCTTTCCAAAGGACTTTCAGGCCGCCTGTCAGGCCGCCCGCGCGGCGGAAGCCCCCCTGACCCCGTTCCTGTTCCGCACATTCCGCGCCACCCCCGCCCAGCTCGCCGCCTACCTTCTGGAATTGTGGGGCCTGCCCGCCGCCGTCATCCAGGCCGTCGCCTGCCAGGAACATCCCGAGAGCGACCCGAGCAGTGAATTCTCCCTGGCCACCGCCCTCTACATCGCCGACCAGGTCGCCACCCGCAAATCTCCCCCGGATTCCTTCGCCATGGCCGAGTGGAAATCCGACTGCCTCAAGGCCCTGGGCTGCGAATCCGATTTGGCCGTCTGGCAACAGTTCGGCGCCGAAATCTGAACGGCCCTTCACTCCCGCCCTTGCACGCAGAACAGATTGCGTTCCCCCCGGAGGAGCAGCCGGTTGGAGACGGGCACCGGCGAGGCAACGACGCGCTCCCCCAGCCTGTTCTCCGCCAACAGCTCGAATTTACCCTCGATCCGCGCCACGAACACGACGCCGTCCTCGCGCGCGGCATAGAGCTTGCCCGCCGCGATCGTCGGCGAGGCATAATAGTTGACGCTGCCTTTGGGCAGGCTCGCGCGCCAGAGGCTCTTCCCCGTGGCCGGGTCCAGGCACTCCAGTTCACCCCGGTCGCCCAACAGATAAATACGGCCCTCGTATTCGACCGCCGTAGGGACGAAGGTCCCCGCATCCTCGCGTTTCCAAAGACGATGCGTGGCGGTGACGTCGCCCGCGCCGCCAAGCCGGATGCCATGGAGGCGGGGTTGCCCGTGGTCGGCGCGGCCGGCCGACACGACCGCGACATCGCCGACAACCACCGGGGAGGCCACTGTCGGCCAGTAATCCATCGCTCGAGGATTGAAATCGGCGCAAGACCACAAGAGACGGCCATCGGCCGCGGCATGCGCGGTCAGGTGCTCCCCGCCCCAAACCAAAAGGGCCTCCAGGCCCTCGTGCCGGATGAGGAGGGGAGTCGTGTAGGAGTTGTCGCCCTCGACGGCGGTTTTGTAATTCCGCGCCACCTTCCAGAGCAGCTTGCCGGTGGTCTTGTCGAACGCCGCCAGCCAGGACTCGCCATGGTGCATCCGGGCCATAACGACGGCGCTTTTCGTCAGCACCGGGGATGTGCCCTGGTCCCAGAAGATGTTCACCGGGCCAAAGGCGGCCACCAGGTTGGTCTGCCAGCGCACACGGCCCTCGAAGTCGAGCGCCGCCAGACAACCGCTGTTGAAGTGAACGAAGATGCTCGACCCATCGGTGGCGGGTGAGGGATTGCAGCCGGAACTGTTCTGGCGCTTGCCCGCCTGGCCCGGCGCGAGCGCCCTGTCCCAGAGCCGCTTGCCGGCCCAGTCAAAGGCCAGGACGGCGTCCGAGCCGTTGATCGGGGCGGTGAGAAAAATCCGCTTGTCCCAAACGGCGGGAGTCGAGCAGCCCTTGCCCGGGAGCGGCGCCTTCCAAAGAACGTTCGTCGCGTCCCACTTCACCGGGTAGGCCCCCCGGGCCGTGCTGCCGTTATCCCGCGGGCCCCGCCAGTGAGGCCAATTGTCCTGGTCTTGCGCTCCGGCCACGTTGGCCAGGCAAAGCGCAGCCGCCAGCCAGGACAAGCCCGCTCGCCGGAATGCTCCCATTAATCGTAAAAATCTCATTCGCGCCATTCAGCACAAGAATCCTGGAAAAAACAAGCAATCGTAAAATGTCCGAAGCGCGACTGAGGACAAGGTCGGCGAGCAGGCGAGTTCGGTGCGGCCTGGGTCCGCGGCCCTGAAAAATCCGAGATGCGGCGGCAACAACTACGGCCAGTTCACGGTGCCGCCTGGCCTCAGCAACGTGATAGCATGTATGATATGACCAATTATTTCGTTGGGGAGCTTAGCGTGTGGCTGGACAGAGTTCAGCCTGACATCCCGACTAAA
>CAZZFF010000034.1:0-52444 GCA_964653485.1 uncultured Verrucomicrobiota bacterium
AAGACGCACCGCGGGCCAATTCGGACATCGGGTCCCAAGACGCAGTAAGGCCCGATATGCGCGCTGGCGTCCACCTGGGCCGTGTTGGGCACGATCGCCGTCGGGTGGATGCCGGGGCCAAAGACCGGCTCTGGAAAGAACAGCGGCAGGACCCTGGCAAACGCGATTCGGGCGTTGGGCACCCGGATGAGTGCCTTGCTGCCGGAAACGAACGCCCCGTCCACAATAACGGCCGAGGCGGCGCTCTGCTCGGCGCGGAGGAAGTAGCCCTCGTTCTCCGCGAACGTCAGGTCGCCCGGTTGCGCACGGTCAGCGGGAGCGAAGCCCTTGATGAGAAGGGCGCCGTCGCCGATGACCTCGCCTCCGAGGCGTTTGGCAATCTCTGCAGCGGTAAAGGGCATATTGCGTCAACTTGACTGGCGAGTGCCACTATAAGGACCCGGCGGCGCAATTCAATCTCTAGTTTGCTTCAGGCATTGCATTTGGCCGTGGGATTTGGCACAAGCACACTAGGCTATTCAACCTAGCGTGGACAACCGGCGGGCCGGGGTGCTGGCCGCCGGCGAGAATGGCCTGCGCGGACCGATTCTGACATGAAAAAAGACAAGACAAAGACGACCGAGTCACAACTGCTTGATTTGTTGAAAAAAGTGCTGCCCAAGGCGACGCATGACGCGCAGTTGGCAGGCAAGATCTACGAGGCCATCGAACTGGAACTGAAGACCAAGGCCCGCACCGCCGCGTTCGACAAATTCTGTGCCAGGGTGGCCTTGCCGGACCTCGAGCCCAAGAGCATCGAGGAGGTCAAGACGCAGTTGGAGACCTCCTTCGGCGAGGGCGACGTGACGCTCAAACCCAATCGGAAGGAAAAAACCCTGGCGGTGGAAGTGGCGCTGGCCGATGGGTCGCAGCTCAGCGGCGAAGTGGCCGTCAACGCACAGGCCCCCGCCGAGGACGAGGGGGAACCCGAAGTCACTCTCAAATTCGTCCCTTTCCCCGTCTGCCTGCCGGGGGACAGGGAACTTGTCTGGCTGCTGGCCAAACGCGAGAACATGTCCCCGGAGGAGGCAGGCATCGCCCTGAGAAAGGCCGAGGAGGATTTCTGGGGGTCGAAAGCCGGGCAAAAGCTTCTGCGCGACAGAGTCGAACGGTCCTTCCCGGAGTTCATGGAACGCGCGCCCGCCGGCCTGCTTGGCGAAGCAGGGCTGAAGCGCCACTATAAGACGCCGGAGGCCATCAAGGTCATCAGGGCCGCGGGGAAAGCGGGTTGATCGTGGGAACCGTGAGAGCTTGGGGGAGCAAACGATGTGGAAATGAAAAAGATGCCCGATAAATTCGGAGCGTGATGCGCGCCCACACGCCAGAGGCCCTGAAGGATCTCGACCGGCCGCTGGAGGAGTGCGTGGCGGCGTGCTTCCCTCGCTCCCACGCCCTGCTGGAAGCGGCGCGGCACAGCCTGTTCTACTCGCTGCCCGTGGCCTTCGACCCGGCCGAAGGGGCGGGCTGTTACCTGGGGACCGTGGACCGGGACGAGCACGGAGAGGCATGGCGGTTCATAGACATGGGGGCGCAAATCGCCACGCGCGCATTCGGTGAAAATGACCCTGAACTGGCCAAGGCAATCCTCGAGGCCCTGCCGGCGGTCGTCAACCGTTACGCCCACAGCGAGTATCAGACCGTGCTCTCCCTTCGCTTCAAGGCCGCCCTGGACCGTCTGGCCCCGGCCGGCACTCCACGCCACTTTGTGGTCAACACGGGAGCCGAGGCGGTGGAAAACGCCATCAAAGCCGCGTTGCTGGTCAGGGCACGGACCGTCGGGGAGAAGGATGGCGGGGTCATCGTCTCGTTCGAGGGGGCATTCCACGGCAGGACTCTCGGCGCCCTGGCGGTAACCCACCGCAAGAAGGCCCGCCTCGGGTTCCCGACCTTTGATTGGCCGCAGGCGATTTTCCCCACCGAGGATGCCCGGTCGCCGGCCGCCACGCAACGGCGCGAGGAGCGCAGCCTGCGACAGGTCTGGGATATTCTACAAGGCAAAGCGCGCCCGGGACGCGAGGCTTTTGCGGAGGAACTGGAGCGAATAGACGCCTTCCTCGCCAAACCGGGAGAGCTTGCGGCCTTCGTCGCGGCCCATCGACAACGCATCGGCGCCGAGGCCCTCAAACGAGCGTGGCGAGTGGCAGCCGTGCTCATCGAACCAATCCAGGGGGAGGGTGGCGTTCGCATGGCCAGCGCCCGGTTCTTCCGTCGGTTGCGGCTGCTCACGCTGATGTACGACGTGCCGCTCATCTTCGACGAGGTGCAGAGCGGCTTTGGCGCCACCGGGAAGCTGTGGGCGCACGAGCACTTTGACCTGCCGGCGCCGCCCGACGTGGTGACCTGGGCCAAAAAGGCCCAGAACGGCGTGCTCTTCGTGAGCGAGGCCTTGGCCATCTTCTTCCAGGAGGAAAAGAAGTTCAACACGACCTGGGAGGGGGACTCGGTGGGCATGCTCCGCGTTATGGCCTGCCTGGACCGTTTGGACCTCGCTCAAGTGCGCGCGACGGGGGCAATCGCCCGCGCGGAACTGGAAGGGCTGCAAGGGCGCTACCCGGAGCTTATCCGGAGCGTCCGAGGGGTGGGAGTGATGCTGGGCTTTGATGTGACCCGAGCGGACTGGAGGGACGTCTTGCGTGACCGGGCTTTTCGGCGGGGGCTGATCCTCTTGCCGGCGGGGGAGCGTGCGCTCCGATTCTATCCTCGCTACGACACGCCCAAAGCCACAATCCAGGAAGCAGTCGAGATCCTGGCGGCCTCCGTCGAGGACATCCTGGCACACGGGGCCGCGGTGCCGCTGGGCCCCCTCATGCGCGTCGGCGCGATGACGGCGCCCCCCGAGGCCGTCGAGGTCATCGAGCTGACGCCGGCCAATTTCCCGGAGCACCGGGCCGGGATCATGGCCGTCGAAATCGAGCGTTACGGCTCTATTTCCCAATACCCGCCCGACGTTCTGCGGGCCGGCCGGCGCCCGCTCCTGCAGTACCCTGCCGAGACGCTCGAAGCCGCTTTGTCCGACGCGCGCGCGGTGGGGCTGGCCTTGCGCTTTTCGGGTCGAATCATCGCCTACGCCCTCGGAAGCCCGCTGGAGGAGCACGACGAAGAGGGCGTCCCTGACGACCCCCATTACGGCGAGCGCCAGACCTTTTACCTCCTGGCCATGGCCATCCACCCCTCGGTAGAGAACGCCGCCGAGATCGAGCGGCACCTCCTTGAACTTCTCCGCGAGCGAGCCGTCCGACAAGGCTATCTCCGCCTCTCGGCGCTCATCGAGGAAAGGTGGCGTGAGAGCGGCCCCCCATGGCTGCGCTCGGCCGAGGTGTTGAGGGTTGTGGACAACTACCTGCGCAGCGGATTCCGCTTCGTGTACCTCCAGGCCGCCATAGCGGAGACCGCGGCCGACGGAGCCGGTCCAACACCGTGACCGAGGACACCTGGCCAACATGGCCGGCCGCGGTCGAGCTCGCGCTGGGGCGTGTACCCCATTCCCAAAGGACGCCATTCAGCGCAGGATGCGCTTGCGCCCGACGGACCAACCCGTTAGCGCGGATCAAGTCGGGAGTCAGTTCAAAGAGAAGGGCATGGACATGAACATCCAGAAACTTGGCGTCGAAGTGAAGACGGAGCAGCAGACTTTGAGAGAACTCAAGGCCAAAGCCATAGACCGGCAGGTACAGGCCAAGGCCGCCAAAGCCAAGGCCAAGGCAGCGAAGCTGGACTACAAGAAAGTCCGAGCGGCGGCCAAGAACACAAAGAAGCTGTTGATGGAGGCGGAAGAGAAGGTCGAACAGCAGCGCCGGGTCCTGGCCAAGGCCGAAAAACGCCTCGCCAAGGCATTGAGCACCCTTCACGGGCCCCCCAAGGTTCGTGCTGTACCCGCCGTTACGCCCGACGTGAAACCCACTCCGCGCCCGAGACCGCGGGAAGCCCTTGCGCCATTCGCACTTTCAGCCGCTTCGCCCGGTTGAAACGCCACAGACGCGGAGAGCAAAGGCAGGAAGGGAAATCCGAAATCCGAACACCGAGGTCGCAAGGAGCTCCACGTTAGGCTCTGTGCTTCATATTGAGGCGATGGGCGCGGACGTGGCATGGGTCGACCCTACCGGGCAGGGGATCGGCTGGGGGGCCTTCGGATTTCGGATTTTGCTGCCGCCCGTTTGTCACCGATTTGTAACCCGATGGACACATTTCTGTAACCGTCCCCCCTCAACCTGATATTGCCCGCATCAAACCAGCGGGAAGTGGGAAACAAACCGAGAAGAACCGGTTTGGGACGAAGCTCAGATTGAACACGCATCTACACTTGGAAGAGACGTTGCAGCGGGACATCGAGACGCTGCACGGCAAGGTACTGGGGATGGCCCGGCTGACGGAGAGGGCGCTCGCCGCCAGCGTGCAAGCCTTGGTGCATGGGGATCGTCGCCTTGCATACTCGGTGATCCTGCGCGACCAGTACATTGACGAGAAGGAAACCGAATTGGACCGCTTGTGCCTCGAGTTCCTCGTGCGCCACCAACCCGCCGGGGGCCACCTGCGTTTGGTTTTTACCACGATCCACGTCAACCGTGAACTCGAACGGATCGGCGACTATGCCGAAAGCATCGCCCGCCAGGCCCTGATTGTCACCCCCCTTGCCCCGCAGCCCTCTTACGCCCGATTTGTCGAACTTGGAGACCTGGCGGTCCAGATGTTGGGAGAAGCCGTCCGTGCCTTTCTCTGCCAGGATGCCGGCCTGGCCTTGCGAACAATCGCCAGCGAGGAGCGGGCCAACACCCTGCGCACCGTCATCAACACCGACCTGGCCGAAACGAACCGCCTGCACCTGCTCGCCCCAGCGGCGCTCAACCCGTTGCTGACGGTGGCACGGCGCCTTGAGCGCGCGGCTGACCAGGCAAAGAACCTTTGCGAAGACGTCCTTTATCTCTGTACCGGCGAGTTCGCCCGGCATAAAGGCTCCGATGGTTTCCGCATCCTGTTCTACGACGCTACCAATGCCTGCCTGAGCCAGATGGCCGAGGCCATTGGCAACTCACTCGGGGCGCCGCGGATCACATTCACCAGCGCGGGCACCGCCCCGCAGCCCTTGGATGTCCGCGCCATCGAGTTCATGGCCGCGAAGGGTATCGACCTTACCCGCCAGGTCCCCAAGACCCTGGATGCCGTGCCGCGGTGGGAACAATGCCAGGTCATCGTCGCCCTCAGTCCAGAAGCCTGCAAAGCCCTGCCGGAGCACTCCAACAAGACGATCGTGCTGACCTGGACCATTCCCGATCCGGCACAAGTCACCGGCCCGGCCGAGGCCTGGAAACCCGCCTTCGATTTGGCCGCCCGCTCCCTGGAATCCGAAATCCGCGAACTCGCCGCGGCTATTTCGGCGGAACCTGAGGCGCAACCGAACCCATAAACAATCTATGCGATACCAAATCGACCCTAAACTCCAGACGGTCGCGGCCCTCCTGGGGTGCGTCTGTCTATTGCAATCGGGCTGTGGCGGCGGCGGCAAGCCCGGCATCCAGACCAAAGGCTCCGACACCATGGTGAACCTGGCGCAGGCCTGGGCCGAGGAGTACAAGAAGGTCTCTCCGGATGTGAGCGTCGAGGTCTCGGGAGGCGGCTCGGGGGTGGGCATTGCCGCGCTCATCAAAGGCACCATCGACATCGCCAACGCCAGCCGGAATATGAAGCCTGAGGAGGTGGCGGAGGCCAAGAAGAACACCGGCAAGGAACCCAAGGAATTCGTGGTCGGCTACGACGGCCTGGCCATCTATGTCAACAAATCGAACCCACTCAACGAGGTGACGTTGGACCAGATTGCCCAAATGTATGCCGAGGGCGGGACCATTACGAAGTGGTCCCAGTTGGGAGTGAAGATTCCGGGAAACCCAAGCGACGACATTGTTCTGGTCAGCCGCCAGTCCAGCTCCGGCACTTACGAGTTCTTGCGCGAGCACGTCTTGGGCAATAAAGACTTCAGGCTGGGGTCGCGCGATATGAACGGCTCCAAGGAGGTGGTCGAGTTGGTGGCTTCAACCCCGACGGCCATCGGCTACAGCGGTATGGGCTACGCCACGCCCGGCGTCAAAATGCTCAAGGTCAAGAAAACACCGGGAGAGCCGGCCTTCGAGCCGAACGTGGCCAACACCCTGAACAAGAGCTATCCCATAGCGCGCTCATTGCTGGTTTACACCCTCGGCGAGCCTGCCGGCGCGGTGAAAACGTATATAGACTGGATACTGTCCGATGCCGGTCAGAAGGTCGTCGAAGCCAGCGGCTATGTCCCGCTCCCCGCCCCGGCGCGGGCCAAGCCCTGAACCCGGCTTCGATCCCGCCCTCCGGCCTTGACCGGGCTGGAGCGGCAATCCCAGTTTTCCCTATGCAAGCCTCTCATATTGACGAGCCGGTCGAACAGGACATGATCGTGCGCAACACGAGGCGTCCGGCCTGGGCTCTGCTGGGGGAGCGCGCCCTGGAGACTCTCATCTACCTGTGCGGCATCAGCGCCATCATTTTTGTGCTCGGGATTTTCTTCTTTGTGTTCAAGGAGGCCTTTCCGATCCTGGGGAACCCCAAATTCAGTCTCCACCAGTTCCTCTTCAGCGACCAATGGTATCCTACGTCGGAGGTCAACAAACGCTACGGGGTGCTGGCGATGATCGCCGGCACTTTTAGCGTCACCGCCCTGGCCATGGCCATCGCCGTTCCCTTCGGTCTGGGAGCGGCCATCTATGTTTCGGAGTTTTGTGAAGGCAAGACCAAGGAAACATTAAAGATCGTCATCGAGTTGCTGGCCGCCATCCCGAGCGTCGTCTGGGGGTTCGTCGGCCTGACGGTCCTCAGCCGGCTCATCGTGAGATGGACCGGAGCGCCTGTCGGGGTCAACATCCTCAACGGGGGGATCATCCTGGCGCTGATGAGCGTGCCAATCATTGTCTCGATCAGCGAAGACGCTCTGAAAGCCGTGCCGGATTCCTATCGGGAGGCGGCTCTGGCGTTGGGCGCGACTCGCTGGCAAGAAATCCGCCACGTGCTCCTGCCGGCGGCGCGAACGGGGTTGCTGGCGGCGGTCCTCCTGGGCGTGGGCCGGGCCGTGGGGGAAACCATGGCCGTGCTGATGGCAACGGGCCACGCGATCCACATTCCCCACAGCGTCCTTGATTCGGTCCGCACTCTCACAGCCAATATCGCCGCTGAATTGGGCGAAGCGCCCGCACACTCGGCTCATTACCAGGTCCTCTTCCTTACCGGGGTTTTGCTCTTTGCGATGACCTTCATGGTGAACCTGGCCGCGCATTGCATTGTCCACGGCTTCAAGCGCAAGTGACTATGTTCGCCGAAACTCCACTGGTCCGGCGCAAACTGCGGCAGCAGGCCGTTGCTAAGTGGGCGTTTTGCGCCATGGCCGCCTCGATGATCATTCCGCTGGTCCTGATCGTCGGCTACCTGGTGGTCCGGGCCTGGCCCTCACTGAGCCTGGGCTTTCTGGTGGATATGCCCACAAACCACATGCGCGACGGAGGCGTTTGGCCCGCCTTGATAGGCACCATTTACCTCGTGGTCCTGTCGCTGGCGGTCTCGGCCCCGATCGGCATCCTGGCCGCCGTCTATTTGAACGAGTACGCCAGGGACAACTGGCTTAACCGGCTCGTCAACGTGGCGGTAATCAACCTGGCGGGCGTGCCGAGCATCGTCCACGCCTTGTTCGGGCTGGGCGCCTTCGTCTATGCCGCCCGATTCGGTCTCTCGATCATCTCGGCCTCGTTGACCCTCGCCATCATGACATTGCCCGTCATTATCGCCAGCACGCGGGAGGCGCTGGCCAGCGTGCCGCGCAGTTTCCGCGAGGCTTGCTGGAACGTGGGCGCAAGCCGCTGGCAAACCATCCGGGCCGTAGTGCTCCCCAATTCCATTAGCGGCATCCTCACGGGCGTCATTCTCCAGGTCAGCCGGGCGGCCGGGGAAACGGCCCCGATCATGTTCACGGGCGCGGTGTTTTTCAAAGCCATACAGAAGGGCAACCCGTTCCCCTACGGCTTGCATGAGGCATGCATGGCCCTTTCCATGCATCTCTACACATTGGCTACCCAGGTGCCCGATGTCAAAGAGTCGGTCCCGTTTGCGACGGCGGTGGTGCTGCTGGGGGCGGTGCTCGTGGTGAACGCCGCCGCCATCGCCTTGCGGGTTTACCTGCGCTCCCGGAAAAAGTGGTGATGAGCGACCCCCACATCGTCGTCCAGGACCTCCGGCTCTCCTATGGGCCCAAGGAGGTGATTCATGGCATCTCATTCCAAATCCAGAGGCATGAGATTTTCGGGATCATAGGGCCGGCCCAATCCGGGAAGACCTCGCTCTTGCGGTGCATCAACCGCACCATCGATTTTTCTCCCGAGGCATCCGTCGCGGGAGCCGTCATGGTTAATGGCCAGGACGTGTGGAGCCTTAAGGATGTTCACGGGCTGCGCCGGCGCATCGGCATGGTTGCGCCCTTGCCCGTCGGCTTGCCTCTGAGCATCTATGACAACGTCGCCTTTGCGCCGCGGTGCGCCGGCCTCACGCAAAGGAGCGAACTTGACGGTTTGGTGGAGCGCTGCCTGCGCCAGGCCGCCCTCTGGGACGAAGTCAAGGACCGCCTTGACAGCCTGGGCACCAAGCTCTCGGGCGGCCAGCAGCAGCGCCTGACCATCGCCCGCGCGCTCTCCCACCAGCCGGAAATTCTCTGCCTGGACGAATTCTCGATCGCCATCGACCCGGTGACCACCATGCGCATCGAGGATGTCCTCAAGGAGTTGCGCCGTCAGATGACCATTATCCTGGTCACCAACCTGACACAGCAGGCCCGGCGGCTGGCCAGTCGCACCCTCTTCCTTTGGAGCGGCAGGATAATCGAACTGGACCGCAACGACGTGATCTTCTCCGACCACCCCGCCAACCGGAAAACCTACGAATACGTCAACGGCATCTTCGGATGAGCGCCCCTGTCCAGCACAGCATTACCACGCGCGGCCTGAACCTTTGGTATGGCAAGTTCCAGGCGCTCATCAACGTCTGCCTCGACATCAGGGAGGGTCTGATCACTTCGCTCATTGGCCCCTCCGGCTGCGGAAAGACCACCCTCCTGCGCTGTTTCAACCGCGTCAACGAGCGGTATGGCTACGTCAGGACCACCGGCGAAATCAAGGTCCTGGGCAAGAACATCTACGACCCGGATGTCTCGCTCATCGAGTTGCGCAAGGCCGTCGGAATGGTCTTTCAGCGCCCCAATCCGCTGCCCATCTCGGTTTATGAGAATGTAGTCTTTGGCCTGCGCATCCACGGTGAGCGCCGGGAGCTCAAGCGCGAACTGCTCGACGCCGCCGTCGAGAGATCGCTGACCGAGGTGGGCCTGTGGGAGGACCTCAAGGACCGGCTCGATGCCAAGGCCACCACCCTCCAGCTTGAACAGCAGCAGAAACTCTGCATCGCCCGGCTCCTGCCGCTCAAACCCAGGGTCATCCTCATGGACGAACCCTGTTCCGCCCTGGATGTCGAAGGCACCCGTGCCATCGAGGAACTCATGTTCGGTCTAAAGGGGCGCTATACCATTCTCATCGTCACCCACAACATGGCCCAAGCCCGCCGCGCCAGCGACGAGTGCATCTTCATGCTCCTGGGCGAGATGATCGAGCACTGCCGCACCGAGGACCTCTTCCTGAGTCCCAAGCACCCGAGAACCGCCGAGTACATTGAAGGGCGCTACGGATAGATCGGATAAAAGGAATTGTCAAACACGCCCTCGCGGGACACTATCCCCCGGACATCATTAATTCCTATGACCACCGCACGGACCTACCGGGAGACTCTGTTCCAACTTACCCTTGCCGCGTTGCTGCTCGGCGTCCTGCCCGGCGCCGGCCTTCGTTCGGCCGCCGGTGAACCACCGCGGGTCGCGAGCGCCTTGCAGCCTTTTGTGGACAGCCATGCCCTGGCCGGCGCCGTAACCCTGGTGGCCTCGAAGGACAAGGTGCTGGATGTGGAAGCGGTGGGCTGGGCCGACGTCGCGGCCGGAAAGCCGATGCAAACCGACGCCCTTTTCTGGATAGCGTCGGAGTCCAAACCGCTGACCGCGACGGCCCTGATGATGCTGGTGGACGAGGGCAAGGTGAGTCTTGCGGACCCGGTCGAGAAATACCTGCCGGAGTTCAAGGGCCAGATGGTGGCCGTGGAGCAGGACTCCGAGCATCTGTTGCTCAGGAAGGCAGCCCGGCCCATCACCGTGAGAGACATCCTCTCGCACACCAGCGGGCTTCCTTTTGGTTCGAGAGTGGAGCCTAAAATTGATCAGCACCCCTTGAGCGAAGCGGTCATCAGTTATGCGCTAAGCCCGCTCAACTCCCAGCCAGGGACCCGATACCAGTACAGCAACGCGGGCATCAACACCGCCGGCCGCATTATCGAAGTGGTCAGCGGCATCCCCTATGAAGTTTTCATGGAGCAACGCCTTTTCAAGCCGTTGGGCATGAAGGACACCACCCTGTGGCCGACCAGGAGCCAGCTCAAGCGCTTGGCCAAGTCCTACAAGCCAAACGCATCCAAGACCGGCCTGGAAGAGACCGACATCACCCAACTCACCCGCCCGCTGGACAACCGCAAGCGCGGCCCCTCCCCTGCCGGCGGATATTTCTCGACGGCGCGCGACATGGCCCGCTTTGGCCAAATGCTGCTCAACGGCGGCGCGCTGGACGGCAAACGCTACGTTTCCATCGGGGCCATCCGCGAGATGACCCGCAAACAAACCGCCGACGCCCTCAAAGACAACTACGGCCTGGGCTTTTCCGTGCGAGGCTTTTCCTTCGGCCATGGCGGCGCCCAGTCGACTGACCTGAACATTGACACCCAGCGCCAACTGGTCACGGTGTTCATGGTGCAACATGCCGGTTATGGCGGCACCGAGGGCGCAAAAATCCTTCCCGCGTTCATGAGCGCGGCGGAGGCCTTCACGCACGAAGGCGGCGGTAATAAATAAGGCGAGTGTTCAGGTCGTTTCCTGGAAAGGAGGCGGCATTGGCGGCGCTCTGGCGGGACGCCGCTACGTTATCGTTCCGCCGCCGCGTCGCGGATCATCAAGCCGATTTCTCACGAGGCCGGCCGGGCGGTATTTGAGACAGGCAATTCGAGCGTGAAAGCCGCCCCCTTGCCGGGACCCTCGCTCCGGACCTTCAGGGCGCCGCCCATCTCTTTGGCCGTCAAGGCCGCGCTGTGCAACCCGAAGCCGTGACCGTCTTTCCGCGTCGTAAAGCCGTAATTGAAAATGCGCGTTAGATTCTCGGCGGGGATGCCTACCCCGTTGTCGATCACCGAAATCCTGAATGTGCCGTCATGGTTCCCCACTCGCACGACCACCCGTTTGTCTGGCTGCCCCGAATGCACGCAGGCATAATTGGCGTTCCGAATCAGGTTGACGAGGATTTGCAGCAGCTTGTGCTTCTGCACGTTGATCTCCGGGAGGCGAGGTTCGTATTCGCGGACGATCTCCACCCCATGGCGAGTCAGGGAGTCCGCGTTGATGCGAAGGGCGTCTTCGACGAGGTCGGTCACGCTGACCCTCTCTTGCATGCCAACGGTCCTGGCGTAGTTTTGCTGCACCACAACGATGTTCATGATGTGCTCGACGTTCCCCCGGAGGGAGTGGACTTCCTTCATCAGCGTGTCCTGCTCCTGCCGCAGGTGTTCCGCCAGTTGTTCGAGGTAGCGCGGCAGGCATTTGCCCTTCGGGTCGCGTGTGATGAACTCCCCCAGGTCCGCAGCATGGTCGCGCATCAATGCGGCAGCCAGGCCCAGGCTGGGAATCCTGGATTGGCGCACGTGATCGCAAACCAGGCTGGCCGAAACGTTGAGGCTGTTGAGCACATTGCCCACGTTGTGGATCACGCTGGTCGCCACTTCCGCCATGCCTGACTGATGGGCGGCGCGCATCAATTCCTGGTGAGTGCGATCCACCTCCTGCTGCATCCGCTTGCGCTCCTCGATTTCGCCTCTCAGCTCCCGCGTTCGCTCTTCGACGCGGCGCCTCAGCGTCTTGATCCAGAGCAATGCGCCCAGGAAACCGACCGCCAGGGTTCCAACGGCGGCCATCGCGCGACGCGCATTCCACCACGGCTGTCGTTGCAATACCACGATGTCGCCCGGCGACCGCAGCAAAAGCCGGAACGAGTGCGGGGCTTTGAAAAAATCCTCCAGTTCAAGCAACTGAATGCCCCTCAGCCGGAGAAGGCTGCCGGGCTCCGGCAAGGCCGCGCTGCGGACCGCGACGTCGTCATCCATCTCGGCGCTGAACATCAAATCGCCCGACTGCAACATCAGCACGTTCTTTCCCGGCTCGCGTCCGCGGCTGATCAAGCGTCCAGTGAGCTGGACCAATTCCGCCTCGCGGCTCATATCGAGCAGTCCGTTGGCCGCAAGTTCACGCGGCGGCGGAGGCGGGCCTCGTCCGCGCCGGCGAAAGGCCGCTCCCTCGAGGAATGGTCCTGAAACGCCGGATTCGGCGAAGCCCACGACCTCCACCACATCGCCCGGCTCAAGCCGATTGGTCTGCAACGTGAGGACCCGCAGGCTCTGCGTATCGTCTCGCACAAACAGGTCGCGGCCTGGCCGATGGTGGAGCACGACCCCCCGCACTTTGATTCGGTGCTCGTTGGTCGTTTCGGGGGAGTACTTTAGCAGGCTGTTGATGGGAAGGGCGGGCTTGGCAAACGGGTCCTCAGGCGCGGGCTCGACAACAAGGACCTCGGCCAAGGCGGGCACCAGCAATTCCACGCCCAGCCTTTGTTTTTGGAGAGTGGTCGTCATGCCGCAAACGCCTCGCAAACGGAGCTTGGCGTCAATCCACCGCACCGGCAGCGGTTCATACCAGTTCGGCAGCCAAACCCTGAAGGTGTTTCCCTTGGCCACAGCGTCCAGCCAGACGTGGTCCTTCCCTTCGGGCAGCGCCACGCTCGGATCACGAACCGCATGCACAATCCCCTCCAACTCCAGCCATGACCCATCCTCCTGACCCGCCGTGAGGTCGTCGAACGGCACGGCCTTGGGTTCCGGCAATGTCCCTGGCCCCAGCACGCGGATTCTCGGTTGGACGACAAAAGGCGCGAATCCCCCCGGATCGCTGAAACCCGTCACCTCGACGCGCTGGCCGTACCGCAGTCCGCCCGCTCGCAGACTCTCATCCGCAAATTCCACCGGGATTTTCTTGCCGCCGCCTTCGAGGTAAACTCCCCCGGTCGCATCTTGAACGAACGTGGTTGTCCAGACCCCGTCGTCGTGATAGGTCAAGACACCTGTGAGACGGACGGGGTGCCGGCGCTTGGCTTCCTCGACACTCAATCTGCGGAGCGACGCAACTTGCGTCAGGACGGACAGTTCCTTCTCGGAAACGCCGGGCCGGCCCGCCGGATTGAACCGGTTCGTGGACGAAGCCTCGGCGGACGACACTCCCGATTTCAACGTCGCCGTTGCCGAACTGCGCGACCCTGGATCAGCCGCCCCACTGACAACCCCGCTTACAACCAGCACCGCCGCGAGCCACCACGCTTCAGTACGCATTTCGAGTGAATCGCTCAAGACTTACCTATCCCATCGGCTGTAATCCTAACTCCTGAAGGACAATACGTGCAGCAGCCGCAACCTGTGCAACACGAGTAATACGTGTGGCGTCGGTCCCGCCCGGGACGGCTGCACGGGATGGAACTACTGCTACACGGACATCTGTGAGAATTCTGACGCGTGCGGAGTGTCCAGCGCGACGACGAACACCTTCTATGATCCGGGAAAGGCTTATTGCGGGGCCGTGGAGGCGGAGTGCCGTCCCTCGACAATCGGCACGCGGCACCCCTGGCCCCGCTGCGTCCTTTGAATTGACACAAACTAATCAGAATAGGGACAAACAGGGCCGGGCACGGTGAGCAGTTGCGAGTCCTTCGCACTTCCAAATCGAAGGCGACCCAAGCGGCCGCGTGCCGCAAAAGCCCATCGTGAACGAAGAGCGAGCAAGCCGCGGCGCATTTGATCTTGCGGCGCGCGCTGGAATCTGGCTGGCTTGCGGGCGTGTACGGACGAATAATCGAATTTGGCAGGCGTCGAGTTCGTCCCCAGTAAACCATGAAGCACTTGACCACTGGGACCGCCGAGCGGTTCCTCAACAGGAAATCCATTATGCGCAAAGAACGGCTGGAACTCACACGTCGGGGATTCTTGAAGACCGCGCTCCAGGCGGGCGCCATCCTTGCGGCTCCGCAGATCGTTCGCGGCGCCGTTCTGGGCAAGGACGGCGGGATAGCCCCCAGTGAGCGGATCATGATGGGCGGCATCGGCATCGGCAACCGCGGCTCTTATGACCTGGGCTGTTTCCTGCAGCAGCCCGACGTCCGGTTCATCGCCGTTTGCGACGTCAAGGCCGAGCGGCGCGAATCCGTCAAGCGCCGGGCCGACGCCAAGTATGGCAACGAGGATTGCGCCACTTACCGCGACATGCGCGAATTGCTGGCCCGTGACGACATCGACGCCGTGCTCATCGCCACCGGCCCAAACTGGCATGTGACCGCGACCTGCCTCGCCGCCAACGCCGGCAAAGATGTCTATTGCGAGAAGCCTTGCACCAAGAACATCGCCCAAAGCCTCGCCCTCGCCGAGACCTTCCGCCGCACCGGACGCGTCTTCCAGGCCGGCACCCAGCGACGCAGCCTGCCCAATTTCGCCTTTGCCATCGACTTGGCCCGGCGCGGCAAGCTCGGCAAACTCCAGACCCTTCACGCCCACCCAGGCGGCCTGGGCACCGCCGTCAGCGGCTGGGCTCCTGCCGAACCTGAACCCCCCAAAGAAAAGGTCGACTGGGACCTTTACCTCGGCCCCGCCGCCTGGCGTCCGTTCAACAAACGCTGGCTGGATGGGTTCAACTTTGAAAAGGGCGGGGGCCTGGTCGGCGGCGGCTGCCTCGAATGGGGCTCCCACTGCGTTGACCTCTGCCAATGGGCCAATGATGCCGACAATACGGCCCCGGTCGAATACGAACCGACAAACAACGAACTTCATGCCCGCTATGCCAATGGCGTCAAGCTGGTCATGCGCAACGACGGTTGGCTTCCTCTAGGTTCCTGCCCCGTCCGCTTCGAGGGGGACACCGGTTGGGTCGAGACCGCGGATGATGGCGAACTCGTCGCCAGCTCGCCGGCACTCCTGGAGGGAAAGGGCGCCAAAGTCTCGGGCTACCCGGCCGACTTCCATATCCGCAATTTCCTCGATTGCGTCAAGTCCCGGGGCCTCACACGCGCCAACGCCGACGCCGCCTGCCACGCCCATATCGCCTGTCATGCCGCCAACGTCTCCCTGTTCCTGAACCGCAAACTCCAATTCGATCCCCGGAAAAATGAGTTCATCGGCGACGACGAGGCCAACCGGTTCCGCTCCGAGGCCCTCCGCGAACCCTGGAGAATCTGAATCCACCCGGCACCCTCATCCCCCACTTCTTCCCACCATGAAATCATATAATATCGGAAGTCCGAAGGTCGAAGGCCGAAGGCCGGAGCTCGATACCCAGCGCTCCATCACACATTCATCCTTCATCCTTCATCCTTCATCCTTTCCTCTGCTGGCGCTCCTCACCGCCGGCTGCCTCCTGGCCGGCCTCCGCGCCCCCGCGGCCGAGTCCCTTGCGGAAAGGGAACAAAAACTCATCGGGGTGCTCGAATCCCAGGCGCCGCCGGGCGAAAAGGCGCTTGCGTGCAAGGGGCTGACCGCCTGCGGGACCAGCAAAGCCGTTCCGGCGCTCGCGCCGCTGCTCGCCGACCCCGAACTCGCCTCCTGGGCGCGCATCCCCCTGGAGGCCATTCCCGGCCCGGAGGCCGAGGACGCCCTGTGTCAGGCCCTTGCAAAGCTGCAAGGCCGCCTGCTGGTCGGGACCATCAACTCGCTGGGTGTTCGCCGTGATGCCGTCGCCGTTCCCGGCCTTGCGGCCAAACTGGCTGATGCCGATGACCCGGTGGCGGCCGCCGCGGCGGTGGCCCTGGGCTGCATCGGCGGCGACAGCGCCGCCAAGGTCCTCGAGCAATCCCTGGCCCAGACGCGCGACGAGGTTCGTCCGGGCCTGGCGGACGGCTGCATCCGTTGCGCCGAGAAACTCCTCAATGAAGGCAAGGCTGCCGACGCTCTCAAGCTCTATGACAACGTTCGCCAGGCCAAAGTCTCCAAGCAGAAGATGCTCGAAGCCACGCGTGGCGCCATCCTGGCCCGAAAGAGCGACGGCCTTCCATTGCTCCTCGAACAATTGCGCTCACCCGACAAGGCCCGGTTTAACATCGGCTTGCGCACGGCCCGCGAGTTGGCCGGACCCGAAGTGACCCGGGCGTTGGCCGACGAACTGTGGCAAACCGGCTCCGCTCGCCAGGGGTATCTGCTTCTGGCCCTGGCGGATCGCGCGGAGTCTGAGGCCCTGCCCACGGTCCTGGCCGCCACCACCCGCGGCGACAAGAGCCTTTGGCTGGTGGCGATCGGCGTCCTGGACAGGTATGGCAACCCTTCCAGCATCCCGGTCCTGCTCGAAGCCGCCGCAGGCAATGATGCGGAAGTCACCGCCGCGGCCCTGGCCGCCCTGGCAAGGATGCCCGGTAACGAACTCGATTCCGACCTGCTCACTCGCTTGCCGCAAAGCAGCGGGACTATGCGCCAGGTCCTCCTCGAACTGGCCGCCCGGCGGCAGGTCGAGCGCGCCCTGCCCGAGATAGCGCGGTGCGCCGGAGATTCGGATGCCGGAATTCGCAGTGCCGCCGTCCGCGCCCTGGGCGCCCTGGGCCAGGAGGCTGCCATCACTGACCTTGTCCAGTTGCTTGCCAAGAACCAAGGCCCCAAAGATTGCGCGGACATCGAGGCCGCGCTCCTGGCCATCAGCAGCCGCAAGGGAGCCAGTTGCGTCGGAAATCTCCTCACCCTGGAGCGGAGCACCGAGAGCGCCCTGCGAATCGTCGGCCTCCACGCCCTGGCCTCCGCCGGCGGGCCCGACGCCCTGGCGGCCGTCAAATCCGGCCTCCAGGACAAAGACCAGGCCGTCCAGGATGAAGCCGTCCGGGCGATGTCCACCTGGCCCAACACCTGGCCCGAGGACGAGCGCGTGGCCGAGCCGTTGCTGGCCCTTGCCCGCGCCGACAACAATCCCACACACCAGGTCCTCGCCTTGCGCGGCTACCTCCAGTTCCTCCAAGGCGACAAGAAGCTCAACAATGACGAGAAGACCGCCAGGCTCAACGACTCCCTCTCGCTCCTGACCCGGCCCGAGGAAAAGCGCCAGGCCATCGCCGTCATCCATGGCATCTCCAGCGCCAAGGCCCTCGAAATCCTCACACGCTTCGCCGAAGACTCCGCAGTCGCCGAAGACGCGTTCTCCGGCCTCGTCGAAGCCGCATCGAGAGACGCCGCGGGCCTCGCCAAGGCAGACCGCGAAAAGGCCCTCAACACCGCCCTCGCCTCGAAAAACAACACCACCAGGAAAAAGGCGGAACAGGCCCTGAACAAGCTCAAATGAAACGTGAGACCATGGTCGTGCTCGTGAAAGCCGGCGGTGTCGCCGCCACCAACTCCATCTTGGTTGCCGACGAGGCGGCCGCTCAGGCGGTGTTGTTCGACGCCCCGGATCACACCGTCGGACTCCTGCTCGACGAAGTGGCCAAGCGGGGCTGGGAGTTGAGCGGCTTATGGCTCACACACGGCCATTTCGACCATTTCGCCGATCATGGTGTCGTTCGCGCGCGCTTTCCCAAGGCGAGAATCCTCATTCACGAATTGGATGCCTTCAAGGTCGAACATCCCGACCTGCAAACGCGGCTCTTCGGGCTGCCCTTCGCCATTCCGCCTTGCCGGCCCGACGATTTCGTCACCGACGGCCAGCGGCTCCGGATTGGCTCGATCGAGGTCGTCGCCATCCACACCCCCGGCCACTCGCCCGGCCACCTGGTCTATCACTTCCCCAAGGAGAACCTGCTCATTGGTGGCGACCTCATCATCGGCGGGTCCATCGGCAGGACCGATCTCCCGGATTCGGACCCGGTCGAAATGGAGGCCTCGCTCCGGAAGGTCATGGCGCTGCCCGACGAGACAAGGCTGCTGGGCGGCCACGGACCTTCCACAACCCTCGGGGAACAACGCCGCACGAACCCCTTCCTGCAGGACACGGGAGCGCCGGGCGCCTGACGCCGGCCATCCCGGCATCAGGGACCTCGAACCCGGGCATGGGCAATAGAACCTATTTCCATGCGCGCGATTCTTTGATAAGAAGTGGCTCCGGACGCTGGGAACCGGCCGGTTTATTTCGTTGCCAACCCGCGCCCCGGAAGTAATCTAACTAGCCCTGTTTATGGCAGCTCACAATAAACGCCAAAAAGCGGCCCCGCCCAAGGGCGCGCACCGGCATCCTCGCCGCTCGATGTCCCATCCGAGCGTGGTGCCCGCGCCGCCCGACAAGGAGGTCCTGGAGTCGCAAGAGGAGTTTCCCAAAGACGAGGAAGAGCCCAAGGAAGAGGAACTCATCAAGGAAGAAGACGAAGAGCCCAAGGAAGAGGACTTGGCCAGGGAAGAGGCGGCCATGAAGGCGGAGGAAGCCGAGCAGCAAGCCGCCGCCGAGGCCGAAGCGCAGGGGCGGCTTGTGCGTGGCCGGGAACGCTCGGCCTACGACGGCGACACCGCGATCAAGCTTTACCTGCGGGAGATCGGGCAAGTCAAGCTGCTGACGCCGCAGGAGGAAATCGATCTGGCCGCGCGAATCAAGAAAGGCGATAAAAAGGCGCGGGAGCAGATGATCAAGGCTAACTTGCGCCTGGTAGTCAAGATTGCCCGGGATTACGAGGGCATTGGCTTGCCTCTGCTCGACCTCATCAGCGAAGGCAACATCGGGCTGATGAAAGCCGTGGAGCGGTTTGACCCTGCCAAAGGCGGCAAACTGTCCACATACGGTTCGTGGTGGATCAAGCAGTCGATCAAGCGCGCTCTGGCCAACCAATCCAAGACCATCCGCCTCCCGGTCCACTTGGTCGATAAGATTTCAAAAATGCGCCGAACCTCGATGCGGCTGCAGGAAGAGCTGGGGCGTGAACCGACGGATGAGGAGTTGGGCGAAGAGCTGGGCATCAGCGCCTCCCGTGTCGCCCAGATGCGGATGGCCGCCATCCGGCCTGCGTCCCTGGACGCCCCTATCGGCGACGAAGACTCCAATAACTTCGCCGAGGTGGTCGAGGACGAGAGCGCCGACACCCCCTACGAGCAACTCGAGGAGAAAACCGTCACGCGCATGCTCCAGGAGATGGTCAAGACTCTGGACCCCCGCGAGGCCACCATCTTGCGCGCCCGTTTCGGCCTGGACGGCGGGCCCCAGAAGACCCTCGAGGAGGTCGGCGTCAAATTCGGCGTTACCCGCGAGCGGGTGCGGCAGATACAGAATATTGCCTTGAGGAAACTGCGGAAGATGATTGAAAGGATGGAGGCGACAAAGACGTGAACCGGTTTTGACCTCCGCCCCCTTGCCCACGGGTCCGAAAACCGCTATAACCCACGGTATGACTGATTCGTGTCCCGCCGTGTCCGAGATTGAGCAGGCCATCCGCAATGTGCCTGATTTTCCCAAACCCGGCATTCAGTTCAAAGACATCACACCCGTCCTGGCGGACGCGCGCCTGTTCGCGGGGAGCATTGAGTTGCTCACCCAGGGCTACAAGCCGGGCATGGTGGATGCCGTTATCGGAATCGATGCCCGCGGTTTCATCTTCGCCGGCGCGGCGGCGATGAAGCTCAAGGCGGGGTTCGTGCCCGTTCGCAAGAAGGGCAAACTGCCGTTTCAGACCATGGATCAAGATTACGCCCTTGAGTACGGCATGGCCAGCGTGGCCATGCATGTGGATGCCCTCAAGCCCGGAAGCCGGGTCCTGTTGATTGACGACCTGCTGGCCACCGGCGGGACGGCCGCCGCCGCCGCGGCCTTGGTCGAACGCCTCGGGGCGACCATTCTCGAGATCTCATTCCTCATTGAACTCGGCTTTCTCGGCGGTCGAAACAAACTCAAACGCTACCCGGTTCGTTCCCTGGTGGTGTACTAACCTAACCCTTAAGGAATCACAGATGCCTTTGCCTTTCAGCCCATTATTGAAGACTCTCCCGGTTTATCAACCCGGACGGCCGATCGAGGAAGTCGCTCGCGAACTCGGATTGCCGCCCGAGGACATCATCAAGCTGGCCTCCAACGAAAATCCGGTCGGTCCTTCCCGGCTGGCGGTGGCCGCGATGCGCCGGGCCTTGGCCCAGGCCAACTTGTATCCGGATGGCAACGCCTTTTATCTCAAGCAAAAACTGGCCTCCAAACTCGGCGTGGCCCCGGCCAACCTGGTCTTGGGCAACGGCTCCAACGAACTCCTTGAACTCATCGGCCATGCCCTCCTGTCGCCCGGGGCGGAGGTCGTGGTTTCGCAGTACTGCTTCGCGGTGTATCCGATCGTCACCGCCCTTTTCGGCGCCAAGTTGGTGGTTGTGCCCGCCAGGGACTACGCCCACGACCTCGACGCGATGCTCGGGGCGTTGACTCCCGCCACGCGCGCCGTCTTCGTTGCCAACCCCAACAACCCCACCGGAACCGCCGTCGCGACCGACCGCCTCGCCGCCTTCGTCGCGGCAGTTCCCGAAGACGTCGCTCTCGTTCTGGATGAAGCTTACATCGAGTTCCTCGATGACCCCCCGAACTTGCTGCCGGAGATCCTCAGCGGCCGCAAACCAAACCTGATTCTGCTCCGCACCTTCTCGAAGATTTACGGCTTGGCCGGCGTGCGCGCGGGCTACGGCATCGGGCATCCCGACTTCATTGCTGAACTCGAGAAAACCCGGCAACCCTTCAACCTCAACGCCATCGCCCAGGCTGGCGCCCTTGCGGCCCTGGACGATGCCGCCCACGTCCAGAGGTGCCGCGCTATCAACACGCGCGGCCTCAAATTCTACGCCCGCGCCTTCGGGAAACTCGGGCTCCAGTTCGTTCCCTCCTCCGCTAACTTCATTCTCGTGCGAGTGGGGGCTGGCCAGCGCGTATTCAACGAAATGCAAAAGCTCGGCGTCATCGTCCGCCCCGTGGCGAATTACCTGTTGCCGGAATGGGTCCGCATCTCCATCGGCACGCCCAAGCAAAATCAACGGTGCCTGGACGTCCTCAAAACTGTCCTTCAGGGCGAGAGCACAACTCGGTAAAAGCGCCGAGGGTCGGCCGGTTGGACATCCGGCAGGGTGAGGGTGGCGTTGGTGGCCGTGGTCGGATTTCCGAGGTTGCTCCAGACGCCGGAGGCCAGATTGGTTGTGTACTGCACCTGGTAGGCCAGCCCGGGCAAGGCGGTCCAGGCAAGGGTGACGACGCCGCCGGCCTGGGTCGCGCCTTGGAATTTCGGCGCAGAAATGGGCACCACGGAAACGTCGTCCAGCCCGAACTCCTGAGGGTCGTTGCGGGCGCCAAATTGCAGCACCGTGGTGTTGCCGGCGGCGCGGACGAAAAACTGCATGTTCGTCCAGTTAAACGGGGCCATGTTGACCTGGTCGAAAAGGACCGTCGTGGAATTGGTGGCGGCGTTCCACTCCACCAGAAACTCGTTGGGCGAGTCGCTGCCGCTGAAATAGGGGCTGTCCGCCCAGAACGAGAGCATATAAAGCTGCCCGGCTGACGTGGCCAAGGTCTGAGAAAGGTAGCCCAGCCCGCCGACCTGCCCAAGCAGCGCGGCGTATGAGCCGGAATGAATCAGCTCGGGATGCGGGGGGTCGCTGGCGGGTCCGACCACGAGGTTATCCGCGGCGCTTCCCTGTAGGGTCCAGTCGGAAAAATCGCCCGTTTCAAAGCCGCCGTTTTGCACCAGGTTCTGGCCTGCGCGCAATGTGAATTGCAGGGTTTGGGCCACGCCGGAGGTCAGGTTGGTGAACTGGACGGTCGCCTGGTACACCCCCGCGGCCAGACTCCCGGCGGCGGGCGTTAGGGCCACCGTCAGCGTGGCGGAGGGGGTGGTGTGGGTCAATGCCCCGGAACCGGGTGAGACGCTCAGCCAGGAGGACGGGTTGATCACAGCCCAACTCAAGGCGGCGGACCCGGAATTGGTCAAGGTGAACGCTTGTGACATTACACTGAAGGGGCCGCCCACAGGGCCGGTAGTGGTAAAACCCGTGGTGGGCGTGATGCGCAGGGGGTCGGGTTGCCCGGCTAACGCGTCGATCAGGGCCTTGCCGGCGGGCGTGCCCCAGCCGGTGCATAGGTCGTAGCCGGGGGTGGCCGAGAATCGGGTGGCCCTGGCGTTGGGGAAGTTGTTGCCGGTGGTGATGTCGTGGAATGCCGCCGTATAGAGGGAGCCCTCCCCGATGGCATAGAGGGCCGGGTTGATAAAGCCCACCGTGGTGCCGCTCGTGGCGGTCGCCTGCTGGTTGACCATGGCCGTCATTCCGGCCCAAAGCGGCGACGCACAACTGGTGCCCCCGAAGGTTGCCGATTTTCCGTTGTCGTAGATGACCCAAACGTTATCCGCGGTCAAGGCGACATCCGGCACGTTCCGGTTGGCCGTCGAGCCTTGGTTGGCTGACGTGGCGACTCCCGTCTGCCAGGCCGGGAGAGAGTATGAGGTGCTGATGCCGCCGCCGCTGGCGCCGGAACCCTCGCCGCTGGTGTACCAGTTCCAGACTGTCTCCCCCGCCCAGGCTCCGCCCGTCCCGGTGGTCAAAGTGGTGCCGCCGACCAGCGTGATATATGGGTCGTCGTCGGGAGGCGGTATGGTGCCCGTATAGGCGCCGCTGTCGCCCGAGGCGTTGAAAAAGGTCTGGCCCTGGGCGGCCATTTGCTTAAAAATCTGATCGGCGCTCCCGGCCGTCGGGGTGGTAAAATCCCAGGAACAACTCAGTTGCTTGGCGGCGTCGTCCGTCGCCATCCGGTTCAGGACGTCGTTGGCCAGGCCATTGGGACCGGCCTCATACAGAATGATCGCCGTCAGACCGGGAGCCATCGAGGCCGTCATTTCAATATCCAAAGAGACCTCGACGCTCTCGCTGTTCCGACCGGTGGTCGGGGTTCCACTGAAGCCGTCGAGGAGCACGTTTTGGAGGGGGACGGCAGCCAGCCCGGCTTGGCTCTCGTAGGCTGCGATGTCGCTGGCGTAGTACCCGTCAAACTCCAGCAGTCCCACGGTTTGCCCCGCGCCGGTGAGCGTGACTCCGGGCGCGTAGGCGGCGCGGAAGTCATTCCCGAGATAAGTGCCGCTCGGCCCGGAGCCGGCACTCGCGGCGGGATGGCTGGATTGACTTGCGGGAATGGCGTGCAGGCTCTTGGGATGAGGCAGGTGATAGTTCTCAAGCCCGCTGATGTCCAGGACCTCCACCCCAATCTCGATCGACGGCTCGGATTCCGGCGCATAGAAGGTGCGCGCCTCCGTGGGATGCGGATAGACGCGCAGCGTGGTTTGGAAGGCCCTCTCGATGTCCGCCACGGACCCGTTCACATCCAGGAGCGTGCGGTTGGGATGCTCCGCGGTCACCGTCAAGCCGTTCGCGCGGGCGAACCGGATCAGGGCCTCGTAGTCCTCCTTGGCAGGGCCGAATCGCTCGGCAAACTGCGGCGGGGTGAGAAAATGGCGGTAGTTGGCGCTGGCAGGGTCGTAGAGGTCGTTCAAGAGCCGTGCCAGCGCCTCCGGTTGGCGGAGTGGCAGGCTGATTGCCAGGTTGAGGCGGTTCGTGGAGGCCAGGCGGCCAGTCGGGGTCAGGCCGCGGGCTTCGGCGGGCATCGCCCCGGCCAACGGTTGGCGGCCCTTGGCTTGCGCGGGCTGGGTCGCAAGCCCGGCGGCCAGAAGGGCCATCGGCAGCCAGAACATTTTTTCGAGCTTGTTCAATGGGTCAACAGGTCCGCGTGAGGCTGATGGTCGTTGTTCCAGCGGGCCAGGCCCGGGCTGGTCTTCTGGAATAGCTTCGCATCCGAGGCTTGTTCGATGTGGCCGTCGCAGAAAACCACGTTAAAGTTGCCGCGATGCCGGCGCTGGTGGGCTTGCAGGATACCGGCGCTGCCGGCAAAGCCGGGGTTTTCGGTAGTGTCTCGCGAGCTGATGTCCAGGCGGGCGTAGCCGTCGTAGGTCGCGGGACCGGTGATGCCGTAATAGGCGTGCAGGACCATCGGCACGACCCACATGAGGTTGGCATCACCCAGCTCGACCATGTCCGCCGGGACGGCAACGGTGGAATCGGCGATGGCCTTGATGGAATTGGTGTTTGCGGGGTCGGTGAGGTAGCCGCCCAGGCCCAACGTGCTGAGGCCGAACTGCACCCCGTTGGCGTTGTAACCATAGCTCCCCAGTGGCACGGCTTTGCTGTTCCCAGCGAGGGTCAGCCCGCGGTAGGAGGGGCACAGATACAGGTCGTTGGTCCAGTCATACCTGACGTAGGGAATGAGGTGCGTGGACCAGAAGCCAAGGTTGATGATGCCGCCGTTCTGGTCGAAGGAGAACACCGGGTAGGCGTGGGTATCCTGGACGTACATCTGCAGGCCCAGGTCGAGCTGGTGCAGATTGGCCTTGCAACGCGCCGTGCGTCCCGACTCCTTGGCGCCGGACAAGGCGGGCAGCAGCAAGGCCGCCAGGATAGCAATGATCGCTATCACGACCAGCAACTCGATTAATGTGAAGCCCCGCGATGGACCTGTCCCTTTGCCACCCAGGACCGGGGACGCGCAACGTCGATCCGATGAGCCGAGACATTTCCGCATTCTCAAAGCCTCACTTGGACCCGAGGACGCCGACAACCCGATAATATCTTACCGAAGCGCCCGGTTTGGCGGCTGCGGGGTCCAGGACAAAATTCGAAGTGGTGGAACCGAGGGACTGCCAGTTGACCGTGCCCACCAGGTTGGTGGCATATTGGACAGTGTAGGAACTGACCCCCGTCAGGGGGGTCCATTGCAGCAGGTAGGCGGTGCTGCCCGGCGTGAGCTTGAACCCGCTGATGGTGGTGGCCGGCGGATTGGTGGAGTTCGTCGGGTGGTAAGCCTGGAACATCCGCTCCAGGTTGGCCGCCTGGCCCCCCAAGTCGTCCGGCGGCACCGAGGTGTCCTGCGTGGAGTTGATTTGAACGACCATGCCGTGTCCGGGCGCCAGCCAGTAGTAGTTAAGAACGTAATAGGTGCCGGCGTCCTGGTAGCCGTCGCCCGCGTCGAAAGCGATGTCATATTGATCCAGTTCATGGACCCGCAGGCAATCCAGGAAGCCGAGGTTGGGCAGCGTAACCAATCCGAAGGCGTCCACCGTATCAGTCGAGGTGTAGGTGAGTTGCACGGGAAAGTCTCCCAGGCCCGCCAAGCTGTAGGTCGAAGTGAAAACCGTCGTTCCCGACCACGAATCGCCGTAATGAATCGAGATCGGAAAATCCTGCAACGCGTTGGTAAAGACGGACTCCGGCTGCGACGAGCTGAAGCTGGGGTTGTAGAAGCCATAATCGAGCTGGCCCTTGGATGGGTCTTCGGTGAAGTAGAGCCACTCCAGGCCGTTGGTACTGCCTCCAACGGTAAGTTGCTGGGCCAGTTTGGCCCCCACCGCCACGAAATCCGCGCCGTTCGGAGTGCTGGCGGCGGTCACGTAATCGTAACGATTCGTCACGTCCTGGGGTCCCGTGCTGAAATCCCAAGCCTGCGCGGCACTGCTGGGCGTCCCCAGCAATGTCAGCGGGACAGCCACGGTGGTGTTGGTGGAATTGGCATAAGTCATGTAATACTGGCCCACTTGGTTGAACATGTCGGCGCCGGTAATGGTGACTTGTGCCTGCGCTCCCATGGCGGCTGCCATAGCTGCGGCCCACAAGAAAGTTGGGCGGAAGGCCGATCTAATGCTCCTAAACGACGCTCTCCTATTCTGCGGAAGGCAAACATTCATAAAACTTAACATGCTTCCAGCTACGATTCCGGCAACCCTCTTCCGTTCCCCTCGGACCCCTTCGCAACGAACCATAACTTTCCCCCGAAGATAGGACATTGCAACTCCGCCTGTCAACTGTGCGTTCCGAGGCACACCCGGCAAGGCTGCCCTGGCGTCCCGCTGTTCGGGGCTGGCGGGAAGCGGGCCCTGAACTCCGAAATCCGATTCGAAACGTGCGGTTGACAGGTTGTTTGTCTGACGATAGTGTCAGACAAAATGAAATCGATTCCGCTTCGACAGCTCTTGAGAGAACCGATTAGTGTGAAGAGGATTACACGGGCCGGGCAATCGGTCCGGATCACCGATCATGGGCGGCCGTTGTGGGTTCTGCAACCGGCGCTCGCGAAGCCCGACGACCCGGGGCGCGCACAGGCCATCGATGAGCTGCTGGATGAAGTTCTCGTCCGGCCGGCGTCCTCTCCCAGCCTGTCCAAGGTCGTCAAGGATGCCCGGCGATGAGAGTGTATGCGGATACCAGCTTCATGGTTAAGCTTCTGGCCCGAGAGGCCGGCACCGAAGAGGCATTGGCGCAGTATCGGGGGCTTGGCAGGCCAGCCCTGCCGTTCCTGCCTTTGCACGCGCTGGAGGCGGAGAACGCGATCCGGGCGAGGGCGTTTCACCAAAGAAACTCCGTGGGCTCGCGGGAGAGGTCTCAAATCAGCCGGGAAGAAGTGGCCGCGCTGGAACGGCTGTCGCACTTTATAACCCGCGGCGTGTTGATCGAAACCAGCGGGGATTGGGGTGCGGCTTGTGCCCGGGCCGGCGATTTGTCCCGCAGGCACACCGGAACCACGGGAGCCAGAAGCCTGGACTTGCTGCATTTGGCGTTCGCCCTGGAGATGGAATGTGAGCTCTTTCTCTCGACGGACGAGTGTCAGGCCGGAATCGCGGTTTCCGAGGGGTTGGAAGTCGTTTCCGTGAAGGACTCATGAGAGATCGGCGCCTGCCGTGCGAGGCGCTAGCCCAATTTGCTCACGGACTGCGCGGAAGCGGGGAAGCCGCTGCTTTTGTTCCCCTTTACAAACCCCGTCCAGATGTCGTTCAATAGCGGTCAGGACGCTATGAAACGTTACGGAATGATCATCGGGTTGCGGCCGGAGAAGGTCGCGGAATACAGGAAGTTGCACGCCGCGGTCTGGCCCGACGTGCTGGAGAAGATACGGGAGTGCCAAATTCGGAACTACTCGATCTACCTTCGGCAGCTCGATGACGGGCAATACTGCCTGTTCAGCTACTTCGAATACATCGGGACCGACTTCGCCGCGGACATGGCCACGATGGCCGCCGACCCTGCCACGCAACGATGGTGGTCCTTCTGCGAGCCTTGCCAGCGACCCCTGGCCAACCGCGCTCCCGGCGAGTGGTGGGCCAACATGGACGAGGTGTTCCATGCGGATTGAAGAGCAGGCTCCAGCCAAGACAGAATTGGAGCTATCGATCAAAAGTGAAACTGACTGATTTGCGGGGCATTCTGCGGTACATCCCCCAATTCCGCGAGAAGACGTTCATCATCAGCGTGGACGGGGCGATTGTGACCAGCGAGAATTTCGCCAATCTCCTGGTGGATATCGCGGTCCTGCGCTCGCTCAACATCCGCGTCGTGCTCGCGCACGGAGCGTCCGAGCAGATCAAGACCCTCGCGGCGGCCGAAGGTGTCAGCCCTTCCAATCTCGACGGGACCGGGATCACCGACGAGGCCACGCTGAGGCTGGCGCTGACCGCGGCCAACCGCCTCACGCACGAGATCCTCGAAGGGCTGGCCGCGAACGACCTCCGGGCCGCGTACACCAACGCCCTCATCGCGCACCCCGCCGGCATCCTGCACGGCGTGGACAATCTCTTCACGGGCAAGGTCGAGCGAGTGGACGTCGATATGCTGCAAAAGTTGCTGGACAACGGCATCATCCCGGTGTTGCCGCCGCTGGGCTTCGACGGCGATGGCCGGACCTATCGCGTCAACTCGGACGGGGTGGCCTTGGCCGCCGCCGAGGCCCTGAAGGCGGCCAAGCTGATGTTCATCACCCCCTTCGACGGGATCACCGTCCGCGACCGTGTCATTCGCCAAATGTCCGTGGCCGACCTCGAATCGGTGCTGGCCTTGCAGAGGGACGAGGTCCATCCGGGCCTGCTCTCCAAGGCCGTCCATGCGGTGGCTGCCTGCAAGGCCGGCGTGCCTCGAGTCCATGTCATCAACGGCTCCCTGGAGGAGGGCCTCCTGGCGGAGGTCTTTACCAACGAGGGCGTCGGCACCCTCATCTACGCCAACCAATTCCAACAAATCCGCCGCGCGCTCAAGAAGGACATCCGCAGCATTCTCGTTCTGACCAAAGGCTCCGTCGAGAGCGAGGAACTGGCCAAGCGGACCCGCCCGATGATCGAGAAGCAGTTGGGGGATTATTATCTCTTCGAGATCGACCGGAACCCGGTCGCCTGCGTCGCCTTGCACACTTACCCGGAATACCGCAAAGGCGAACTCGCCTGCCTCTATGTCAGTGCGGCCCACGAAAACCAGGGCATCGGACGCAAGCTCGTTCAATTCGTCGAGAACAAGGCCCGCGAGATGGGCCTTAGCGAACTCATTTCGCTGTCCACACAGGCATTCACCTACTTCCAATCCAAGGCGGGGTTCGTTGAAGGCACCCCCGAGGATTTGCCCCCCGCCCGCCGCGAGAGATACGACCAAAGCGGCCGCAACTCGAAAGTGCTGACCAAGAAGCTGGGCTAGGGCGTTACGAAAAAGCGAGCGCTACAGCTCGATCCCGTAGGCCTTGATCTTGTTGTAAAGCGTTTGGCGGCCGATGCCGAGGCGCTTGGCCGTTTCGAGCTTGTTGCCCCCCGTCTCTTTGAGCATCTGGATTATCGCGTTGCGCTCGACTCCCTCCAGGAGCGTGAAGTTGGTGTCGCCGGGTTCCTCGGCGGCGGCCCGGGTCTCGGAAATCGAGAGATCGCTGGCGTCGATTTCAGCGCCCTCGCAGAGAAGAACGGCGCGCTGGATTTCGTTCTGCAACTGGCGGACGTTGCCAGGCCAATCGAAGGAGGTCAATCGCTCGATGGCCGCGGGCTTGAAGCCGGCGAGGGTGCGGTTGGCCTGGGCGGCGAAGCGTTTAAGGAAGGAGTTGACCAGGGGCATGATGTCTTCCCTGCGCTCCCGGAGCGGGGGCAGGTGGACGGAGATGGCGCTGATGCGATAAAACAAGTCCTCACGCAGTTTGCCGGCTTGGATGGCATCCTGGGGTTTGCGGTTGGTGGCGGCGATGATGCGGCAGTTGGTCTTGTAGCTGGTCTTGCCCCCGACCGGCCGGACCTCCTGGTCCTGGAGGACGCGCAGGAGCTTGCTTTGGGTGTCCACCGGCATCTCGGAGATTTCGTCCAGCAGGAGCGTCCCGCCCTCAGCCTGGCGGAAGAGGCCCTCGCGGTCGGCGTGGGCGCCGGTAAAGGCGCCGCGAACGGAGCCGAACAACTCGCTCTCGATCAGCTCGCGGGGCAGGGCGGCGCAGTTGACCTTGATGATCTGGCCTTTGCTGCGGTTGCTCAGGGCATGAAGGAGGTCCGCGATGACTTCCTTGCCGGTGCCGCTCTCCCCGGTGATGAGGACCGTCACATCGCTCGGCGCGATGCGGTCGATTTTGCGCACCACCTCCCGCATGGCGGCGCTTTGGAAGATGGGCGAAGGAGTTCCGCTCATCGTTTCAAGGGCGCGCCGCAAGGCGCTGGCCTCCTCGTTCTGACGCCTGTACTCAACGGCGTTTTGCACGTCGGCCAGCAGCTTCTCGCCGTCGAATTGGACATTCTTGCGGAGGAAATTAAACGCGCCGCCCTTGATGGCCTCGACCGCCCACGAGACGGCCTCGTTGTCGCTCGGAACGCCGGTCAGGACGATGACCTGGGTGTCCGGCCAGCGTTTCTTGAGTTGAGGCAGCAAATCCAGCCCGTCGGCATCCGGCAGCTTGACGTCCAACAGCACCAGGTCGGGCTGGTCCTGGGCAAAGGCCCTCTGGAGGGCGGCGCCGCTGTCGGCGGTCGAAATCTGGTAATCGCTTTCCAGGAGCGCCGTCAACACGGTGCGCTGGTCCTGGTCATCGTCAACTATTAAGACTTTGCCCTTCATAAGAACTAATCACGGCCCGGAACACAGGCCCGCGTAAAGGCCCGGAACAGCCCCCGATGCTCGGGAACACGCTGCGCCAATCGTTCCGGATGGAACTGCACGCTCAAGAGGAACGGCAAACAATGCGCCGCGCCCGGCTTGAATTCCAGCCCTTCGACCACACCGTCTGGGCTGAGGGCAACCGCTCTCAACGGCCCGGCCACCCGGGCGACCGCCTGGTGATGGGTGCTGTTCACGCCCAATTTCACCTTGCCTGTTATCTTGGCCAGTAACGAATCCGGTGTCAACCGTGCTTCATGCACCGCCTCGCCCTTGTGGTCCATCTGATGATGGTTCAGGGCCTTGGGTATCTGGGCCGGAATGTCGATCACCAGCGTCCCTCCCAGGGCCACATTCAATAGCTGATGGCCGCGGCAAATCGCCATTAGCGGTTTGCGCTGGCGGAAAACCTCGTCAATCACAAGGAGTTCCCGCAAATCCCGTTGCCCGCCGTCCGGACACAGGGTCACCGTCCGCCGCAGGTTCCGCGGCGGCTGCTTGGCGTACAACCGGGGATCGATGTCTCCCCCACCGGTCAATAACACCCCGTCGCTCCGGCTCACGCAGTCGGCAATCGCCTCGGGCGCCACCGTTGGCGGCAGCAGCATCGGCAGGCCGCCCGCATCCAGAATCGCCTGCGGATAGGCCACCGAGAGACTTACCGATAGATCCCCAAACTCCGGCCCTCGCTGGTCCACGTCCGGAGCTATCAAAATCAGAGGCGGTCTGCTCATACGGCATGGACTGTAGTGCGCCGTCCCCAAAATAGCGATACATTTGCGACGGCGCCCCTGAACCTCGGGGCCGGGAGGGCGCGCCAAACGCTCAGCCCTCTTCTTGGCTCCTCACCCAAGTTCCGCCTCAGGGAACCGTTGCCGGATGGTCTTCTTGATGAGCTCCTCCTCCTCGGGCCGGAGAAGGCGGCGGTTGATGCGGCGGCGGACGGCGTCGAGCAGTTCCAGCCAGTCCTGCAATGGGGGTTCCGGCAGGGCCTGCCACTGGTCGTAACGGCGCTCCCGCTCAAAAAAGCGCCAGTCCCGGCCGACGTGCCGGGCATAAACCTGGAGCCGCGCGCCCTCATCGTCCAGGCGTCTCCAACTGATCTCGGCTTTGGCTGCCATAGCTTGCGAAGAATCCCAACCGGTTTTACGGCAAATCCACGCTGGCCACCGCCATCGCCGCGATGCCTTCCTCGCGGCCAACAAAGCCCAGGTGCTCGTTGGTGGTGGCCTTGATGCCGACCTGGCCAGGACTCAGGCGCAGGGCGGCGGCGATGTTTGATTTCATCTGCGCGACATGGGGAAGGAGCCTGGGCTGCTCCGCAATCAGGGTGGCATCGACATTGACCACGGTCCCGCGACGGGACTCTGTGAGGCGGGCAGCCTCGTTCAGAAAGATGGCGCTCGGCGCGCCGCGCCAGCGGGCATCGGTGTTCGGAAAGAAGTGGCCGATATCGGCCTCTCCCAGCGCCCCCAGGATGGCGTCGCAAATCGCATGCATCAGCACGTCGGCATCGGAGTGCCCTTCCAGACCCTTGCCGTGCGGGATTTCCACGCCGCCAAGGATGAGCTTGCGCCCTTCGACCAGGGCGTGAACGTCGTAACCAACTCCAACATGAACCATGCGGCCACTATAGGGGAAGACTGGCCGCAATCAAAGCTTAGTCGTGTCCTTTAAATCGGCCGGACGCCCTCGCCCGCCGCGCGAGCATTTGAGTATTCGACGCCGCGAGCCGTTTGCTGTATGTACTCGCAGATGCGAACCGCGAATCAACACTTGAAGAGAACAGGGTGCGAATGGGGCCTGGCGCGCATGGGCAGGCTGGGCGGGTGTCTTGTGGCGGCGGCTTTGATCGCCGCCGGCTGCGCCCACTCGCGCAACAAGGATCGGATTGGTCTCGTTCCGCCGCCGGTGCCGCTGTTCTTGAGCGGCCCGATGGGAGTGCTGCTGACCAACACCACGGGGTTTTCCTGTCATGTCGTGATGACCACAGGCTCCCCCCCCATTCCGGGAGAGACAGTTTCCGGGCAACTTCTGTGCCGAGGCGCCGAATTGCTCTTCGCCCCCGATGCCGACTCTCCGGCGGGCAGGCGGTTCAAGCGCGGCGGGTTCATCTTCATCTGGGAGGTGGCGACGCAGCACGGATACCTGTTGAGCGAGGCGCTCCAGGGCTACGCCCCCATTTCTTCGCGGCTCCAGGCCACGAATGTCCAGACCCTGGCTTCGCGGCCCGCTTCGGAAGAAGTCGAAGGCCATCGCTGCCAGAAGACCGAGGTCCAGGTGGAATCGAACGACGGTTCCAAAGTGCCGTTCCAAGTCTGGAGGGCCGCCGATTTGAACGGGGCTCCCCTGCGCATCGGCACGGCGGCGCCTGGCCGGCCGGTCGCTGTCAACCTCTCCAAGTTCAGGCTCGGAGCCCCCTCCGGGCAGCTATTCCTGCCGCCCGAAGGTTTCACCGCCCACGACAGCGCCGAGACCATGATGGCGGAGATCGCCATGCGCCAGGAGAACCTGAAGCGCAAACCGACCGAGGAGCAGCCCGCCGATCTTCAACAGCCCTCCGGCGTGGGAACCAGGTGAGGAACCGTCCGACGGTTCAAGGTTTCCAAATCATGTCGGCGACTGTCCGGTTGGCTGGGATGAACGGCAGCACGTGTTCGGTATAGGGGACGATAATGTCCAGCACGTAAGGCTCGTCGGCATCCAACATGCGCTGCATCGCCGCGCGCAGGCCGCTCCTGTACATCACCCGTTCGGCCTGCACGCCGAAGCTTTTGCACATGGCGACGTAGTCGGGATAGATCTGCTTGCGATTATCGGGATCGCCCAGGTAGGTGTTGCCGCGGTTGCCGGCGTAAAAGCGGTCTTCCCACTGCATCACCATGCCCAGGTGCTGATTGTTGAGGATCAGGGCCTTGGCGGCGATCTTCTCGATGTGCGCTGTGGCCAACTCCTGCACGTTCATCAGGAACGAGCCGTCGCCATCGATGTCCACGACCTGTCGATCAGGCAGGGCGACCTTGGCCCCCAGAGCGGCCGGGTAGCCGTAGCCCATGGCGCCCAACCCGGCGCTGGTCAGGAGTTGGCGCGGATACTTGAACTTGTAATACTGCGCGCTCCACATTTGGTGCTGGCCCACGCCCGTGGTGATAATCGCTTCGCCCCGGGTCAGCTCGTAGAGCATCTCGATGGCCATTTGCGGCAGGATGACCTCTTTCTCTTTGCCCTTGAGATGCTCGCGCATGTGTTGGGATTGGACCACTTCGTCCGTCACCACGTAGCCAAAGGGCGCCTTGGCTTTCCAGGCCGCCAACTGTTCGTGCCACGGCCCGAACGTCTTTGTAATTGGCCGCTCCCGGATCATCTCCACCAGCCGCCCAAGGGCGTACTTTACGTCGCTCACGATGGGCAGGTTGACCACCTTGTTTTTGTTCAGCTCGGAGGCATCGATGTCGAGATGGACGATCGTGCCCCCTTCGCAGAACTTGTCCACCTTTCCGGTCACCCGGTCGTCGAAACGCACCCCCAAGGCCAGGAGCAGGTCGGCGCCCGGGGCGATTTTCTTTAGCGGATCGGAGGGGTTCTTGTGGGGCTCGTATTCGCCGTTGACGGCCCAGTTGGCGAAGGCGGCCCCGTGCATGCCCAGCCAGCGCAACGAAAGTGGATGGTCCTCCGGAAAGGCCCCGCAGCCCATGAGGGTCGTCGTCACGGGGATCTGGGCGGCCATGGCGAACTGGCGCAGTTCCTGGCTGGCGTTGCCGGTGATGATGCCGCCGCCGACGTATAACACGGGCCGTTCCGACTTCTCGATCAAGCCGATAATCTCATTGAGCTCGAGGTCGCTTGCCCGCCTGTCCGGGTTGTAGCCGCGCACTCGGATTTCCCTGGAAAACACCGGCTGCGCGCGGGCCTGCTGGACGTTCTTGGGCACGTCAATGAGCACGGGGCCGGGCCGCCCGCTCTGGGCGATATGGAAGGCCTCTTTGGTGATGCGCGGGATGTCATTGACATCGGTCACCAGGTAGCTGTGCTTCACCACGGGCAGCGTCATGCCGTAGATGTCCGTTTCCTGGAAGGCGCTCTTGCCGATCATCCATTGGGCGACTTGGCCGGTGATGGCCACCAGCGGGACCGAATCCATGTAAGCATCCGCAATTCCGGTCACCAGGTTGGTGGCGCCCGGACCGCTCGTCGCCATGCACACCCCGGCCCGGCCGGTGGCCCGGGCGTAGCCCCCGGCGGCGAAAGCGCCTCCTTGTTCGTGGCGGGGCAGGACCGTCCGAATCTTCGAGCGCGTGAGCGCCTGGTGGATTTCCATGCTTGCCCCGCCGGGGTAGGCGAAAATGGTGTCCACCCCTTCGTGTTCAAGGCAAGCCACGAGGATTTCGCTGCCGGACATCGTGGGGCCAAGCTCCACGTTCTTGCCGGCGGCCTTGGTAGCCGTGTCTGTTGTTCTGCTCATAGTTATCTAACAGTTGCGACTGGCGGCCGCGGGCGCGCAAAAAAAACCCACGACCGTTCGCCAGCCGTGGGTTTTTTGTCGAAACTCGATTCACCTTCGACAAGCCCCTGCGGCTTCGTCACTTACGACGACCAGCAGCAGAACAACTTGTCGAATACTCGCTAACATCGCGCCTACTTTAGCCAACCGCCCGCATCAAGTCAAGCCCGGATTATTCCTAATCCCAATGCCCGGCCGCCCAAACCCAACCGGTCGCGGTCTTGTTCCAATGTCCCGGAGCCCAGAGCGCGTTGGGCCGGGGCCGCAGTTCCCATCTGCCCGGAACCCAGACCCACCGCTTCTCATGATACGCCCAATAGCCGCCGACCCAGAAATAGGCCGCGCTGGGGGCAACCCCGCTAACCTCCGGTTTTGGGGATGGGGGCGTCTCGGTTACCACCTGGCCGGCGGGCGCCGCGGCGGCCTCTTTGCCGCTTGGCGCCGGGGCCGAGCACCCGGCCAACCCAAGACCCACAACGGCCGAGAGCACCAGGAGCTTGCGTCCCGACGTGCCCCAAACAGATTTCTTTTTTGTCTCTCGTGCTGACATACGTGCTTTCTTTTGTGGAATTCGCTAAGTGGTCATGACCACTTAGCGTAGGGGGTCGTCCCCCCCCTTCCCTATAACGCAAGATTACCACACCAAGCCGGGCTTGTGAAGAACCAAGAACCGCTTTCAATCCCCGCGGGGCCTTGATAACCTGGGGCGGCACAGACCCATGAGAACGACCACCGCTCCGGCTGAAGCAACGCAAGACCAGGCCCATCTCGACCAGCGTTACATCTGGATGATCTCGGTCGTGGCGGCCCTGGGTGGGTTGCTCTTTGGATGGGATTGGGTCGTGATTGGCGGGGCCAAACCGTTCTTCGAGCCTTATTTCGATTTGGCCGCCATTGCCCGGCAGTGGAGCCATCATTCCCTGGCGCGGATGCTGGGTCTGACCACCGAAGCGACCTTGAGCGGATGGGCCAACAGTTGCGCGCTGCTCGGCTGTCTGGCGGGATCGCTCCTGGCCGGCGGACTGAGCGACAGGTTCGGCCGCAAGAAGCTGCTCGTCTTTTCGGCGTGCCTTTTCGGCGTCTCTTCGCTCCTCACGGGCTGGGCAGGCAGCTTTAACCAGTTTATCACCTGGCGCATGCTGGGGGGCGTTGCCATCGGCATGGCCTCCAACCTGTCTCCGCTCTACATCGCCGAGGTCGCGCCCGCCAGGTTGCGCGGGCGCCTGGTGACGCTGAACCAGTTGACCATTGTCTTTGGCATCCTGGCGGCCCAACTGCTCAACATGCTGATCGCGCGGAAGGTGCCCGAAGGCGCCTCCGCGCAGGCCATCGCGGCTTCCTGGAACGGCCAGTACGCCTGGCGGTGGATGTTCACGCTCGTGGCGGCGCCCTCGCTGTTGTTCTTCTGCTTGGCCCTCTTCGTGCCGGAAAGCCCGCGGTGGCTGGTCAAGAACGGGCAGGACGAGTCCGGACGGCGCGTCCTGGCCCGCATTGGCGGCGAGGCTTACGCCGCCCTGGAAACCGCCGGCATCAAGGCCACCCTCGCGGCCGAGGAAATCGCCCGCGTCCGCTTCGCCGACCTGCTCGAGCCTCGGGTGCTCCGCGTCCTGGTCATCGGCTGTGCGCTGGCCGTGCTGCAACAGTGGAGCGGCATCAACGTCCTCTTCAATTACGCCGAGAACATCTTCAAACAGGCCGGGTTCGGCGTTAGCACCATTCTCCTGTTCATAGTCATTACCGGGCTGGTCAATACGGCCTTTACTTTCATCGCCCTGGCGACTGTGGACCGTTGGGGCCGGCGCAGCCTCATGCTGGCCGGTTGTGCCGGGATAGCCGCCTCGCACCTCTTGATCGGGTTCGCTTACCTGTTCAAGCTCCAGGGTTTGGCCGTGCTCCTCTTCTCCCTCGCGGCCATCGGCTGCTACGGCATGTCCCTGGCCCCGATAACCTGGGTGCTGATTTCCGAAATCTTCCCCAACCGCATCCGCGGCGCCGCCATCTCCGTAGCGGTTTCCGCGCTGTGGATTGCCTGTTTCATCCTCACCTACACCTTCCCGCTCCTCGAACGCGCCATCGGCACCGGCAAGACATTCTGGCTCTATTCGGCCATCTGCCTCGCCGGCTTCGTGTTTGTCTATTTCTATGTGCCCGAGACCAAGGGCAAGTCGTTGGAACAGATCGAAAACGAATCGGCCCGGCGCGAATGAAAAGCCGGTGAAGGGCTATGCCGGCGCAGTTCCCCCTCCGGGAGGCGGGGCAGGGCGGTTCCGCCCGCCAGCGCCGAGGTGATTTCAGGGACTCCGCGCAGCGAGCCCAGGCGCAAAACGTCGCTTTGACCGAGGCCGGTCTTTTCCATGGCCTCAGCCACGACAAGGGCCAGCGGCGCATCCGCCCGGATCTTGAAATAGTTCGTCTTCATGGGCCGACCATGGTCCGTTTGTGGCCCGCCGTTAAGGGGGGGACAAGTGAACTCCAGGCTCAAAAAGGGGTCGTGGTGATTCCCCATCAACACATAGGCATGCGCGCGCCAACCCGTCTTGGCGCATGCCTCACCCAGACGGCTCCGAAACGTCTTGCGGTCCTCATCATGAAACCCAAGCAGCAGCGCGCCGGGCATTAAGTATGCGCCACATCCCATTCACACCCCCATTCATGGGGGGCGTTGAGGCCGACGGGAGGACGCATAACCGTGATAACGGTTTTCCGACGTGGCGCACGGGCTCCAATGCGCAGACAAACCGTTGAAAACGGTTACTTTCCTGTGCGGCCGCTTCAACAACCCCATGAATGGGGGTGTGAATGCGAATTGCTGGGTCACAATCCCGTCCAGCTTGACGTTCTTTGGAATGTCTGACATTGGTTGTCCGACATGACAACGACCCAGATCAGCACAAGGCGGTTCACCAAGGAATTTCGGACCGTAAGAGCCCGCCCCCTTCAGGTGACGGATCGCGGGCAGGTTCTTGGGACATGGATTCCGGCGCCTTCAAGGGCCGTTCCTGTTGATTTCGAGCAGCGCGCCCGCAAAGACAGCGCGGCGGCCATGCCGGTTTCCTTCGCCGCCCTCTTGAAGGAAGGGAAGAAGCGGTGATTTATTGCGACTCCAGTTTCTACGCCTCGCTCTACGCTTTGGACGGAAACACCGCCAGGGCAAACCAGGTTTACCAGGCTGACGGCCGGCGGCCGCTATTCTTCTCGGAGTGGCAGGAGTTGGAGTTAATCAACACTCTCCGTTTGGGGTTATTCCGGGCCCGACGCGCCAAAGCACCGACCCCCTACCGCCTTGGGAATTGCCTGAAGCGGATCGCTGAGGACCTTCACAACGGCATCCTGTGCCGCGCAAAACTCAACTGGCCGGCCTGTGTCCGACGGGCCTCCAGAATCAGAGCGGGCAGGGCAGGGCTTCGCCGTTGAACTGAGCGGGCACGGGGCCGGCATCAAGGCGGTGGTCACCAGCAGGGCGCCTGGCCCGGGCCTCGCCGCCGAGGGCCGGTCACAGGCACCGTCCGGGCCGTTCCTCGAGGAGGCTCGTGTGGGCGATGCCGCCCTGCCAGCCTCGGCGCGCCCAGCCGGCGGTCAGTTCGATGCCGAACTGGGGCCAGTCGGCGGGATGGGCAGGGCGCATAGCTCCACCAGGGCGAACCGCGCCTGCCGCATGTCCTCCTGGCGAGCCCACACAAACCACCCGGGCGCCAGCCGGATGAAAACCACGTTGTCTGCGACCTGCATGGCCCTCTGGAGAAACGCGCGGAACTGGGAAAAGGGCGGGTTGCCGGCGGTCCAGTCCCAGCGCTCCTCTGCCTTGACCGCGCCCGGCATTTGCCCCTTCAAAGCAACGCGACGGGATATTGTCTTACGAGGGAGTCGGAGGAGGCGAGCGTGAGATTGTGAGCTCTTGCCTGGCAGACCAACATGCGGTCGAATGGATCGCGATGCAGCGCCGGCAAGCCGCTCAACTGCGCAACGGCAGCTTCATCCAGCGCCAGCGGCGCGATAAGGTGTTTTTCGCGTTGCAGCGGGACGAAATGTGCGGGCGACTGCGGCAAGGGAAGTTTGCCGAGGCTGTGCTTGAGGCAAATCTCCCAGAACGACACGGCGCTCAAAAAAACCTCGTTCCGCGGGTCGCGCACGGCCGTGGCCACCGACTGGGGCAACCTGGCATCGCCGGCAGCGAGCCAAAGAAATTAGCAGGTATCCAGCAGAATCCTCATTTGCCTTCAAACGTCCGCAGCTCGTCTTCCGGCAATGGGGCGTTGAAGTCATCCGGCACGGTAAACTGGCCCTTTGCCAAACCAACTGGGCGCGGGTGGGAAAGTGGCGGCGGATTCAGAATGGTGAGCAGACCGGAGGCTTTCTCGGGCAGCGCCTCGGCGCCTTTGGGCAAAACGCGCCCGTGGTCAATTTCGACCTCAAGTGTCAGATAGCTCATGGCATAAAGCTACACGCCGGCTTGCACGGCTGCAAGACGTGAAAGACTGCAACCGCCTGCGGGTCGGAACGCCGTGCGCCAAAAGTAACTGTTACCCGGGAACGGGTATCGTTGTGCCAAAAGGGTGTTACCCCATGGCTCTTGTTTTTGAGCCTCCTGCCGAGAATCTGTGGATATTGCGGAACAAGGAATGGCGGGTGTCACATACCGAGTGTCAGTCCTGAATGGCACTTAGTTAAGGCGTCGATATTTGCGGGGGTTGTTTTTCCAGTAGCGGTTGCGGTGGGGGATCTCGCGGAAGCGGCGGTGAGGTCGATTGAGCAGCGGACAGGGCTTGGGCCGACGTTTGACGGCGCGGGGTTCCTCGCGGTTGGGTCGACAGGGAACGAGGTCGCGGGCTAGGCTGAGCACCAAGTCTTCCCAGAGCTGGTTGCGCATCGTTTGACTGCGCGCCTGGCTGATGGCGTTGCTGTATTGGCGCAGCGCATCCACCGAGCCTTTGAAGCTGACGCGTTCGATATCCACTTTGTAGGTGGCCACGGCTTGGGCGATGAGGCAGCGCACCAGGTTGTGAGCCACCAAGCAAGCCGAGAGTTCCTTCTCCGCCATGTCTGGGGTTTGGCAGCGCAGTCGCCCCATCCCCATCATGGTTTTAAGGTCGCGCAAACACAGTTCCAATCTCCAGCGCGGAGCATATAGGGCGATCGAATCCTGGGCCGGGTAGAGCTTGGGGTCCAATAGGGAAGTCACCAGGGTGATGCGCCGGGAGCGGAAGCCGCGGATCGTGGCGGTGAAGCGGACCATCCGCACGGTGATCTGCGTGGGCAAGAGCGCCCATTCCGAGGCGCTGAGAATCTCGGACTGCTGATAGCCTTTGTGCCAGACAAAGAGGCCGTCGCGTTTGGCCAGGCGCTGGGCTTTGCGGAAATCGGCCTTGCGGCGCGCATGCAACCGCGCCACCACATCGACACCCAGCCAATGGGGCAGCGCTGCCAAGGTGGTATATTCGCCGAAGGCGCGGTCGCCCAGGAGGATGTCGCCTTTTTTGAGCGCGTCCCACAACCCGTGCAACAAGCGCAGGTCGTGGTCATGGAGATTGCCGAACATCACGTTGAGGATGGCGCCGCTGCACAAGGAGAAGAACACCGCGAATTTCAGGACCGGAAAGCCGCAGCCTTTCTTTTGCGCAGCAGGCTGAGGATAGCGCTGTTGGTTTTTTTTGCCGTCGGGCAGTTGGGTCGTGGAGGCGTCGACCCCTTTGACGGGCCGGCCATTGAGTTGGCCGCCCGAGCCCACGCGCTGGTCGGCGGCGCGGGCGGTGGCAACCAGGGCCTGTTCGAAGCGTTCCCCCGGCAGCCGTTGGCGAGCCTGCACATAGGCGGAATTGCCCTCGTCGATGGGCGTGCGCCCCAGCAAGCGCAAGAGGGCTTGGACCTGGCGGAGGACTTCGCGGCGGGAGGTTTTGGGCTTGGGCATTTGCCAGAGGAAACACTCGAAGGTGAAGCACAGGCTAAAGACGCGCTCTCGGATGTTGGGACCTTGGTCGGTCGCCGAGAGCAGGGGGGCGGGCAGCACGTCCCGGAGGTGTTGCTGGAGTTGGCTCAAGGTGGTCTGGCGCAGGGCGTGAGCGGTGCGCCGGCCCAGGGCGGCCAAGCGGGAGCGCCAGGGCGGGAAGAAAGGCGTGTCCATAGTAAGTATATATACTCACCTAGTTGACACTTGTCAACTTTTCCGGTTCAATGTGGGGCATGAACACTCGCTCCCGCGCCCAACGGACTCTCACCCCCGAGTATCGCCGGCTCCAGCGCCGCATGGCGGCCATCGGCTACCTTACCCAGGGCAGCGTCTTCCAGCGCCGGCCCTCTCAGCAGGGCAGCCGCTACGTGTGGACCCGCAAGGTGCGAGCCAAAACCGTCACCGTCGCCCTGTCCAAGGAACAATACCAATGGCTGCGTCGAGCGGTGGCCAACCAACGAGAGTTGGAGAGCTTAGTCGCGCGGATGCAGAAGCTCTCGCGGCGAATCCTCTTTGAAACAGTGCCCGGAGTGCGGCGCCGCAAGTCCTTGAGCAAGAAGGTGTTGGGCCTTATCTAAGCGCCATTCAGGACTGACACTTGCGCTTTGACGTTTGCGCTTCGGCAAGGGGAAGGAAAGGCGGCTATACACCACTTTCTTGTGGTCGCGACGTTCAGAATGGTGTAGTAACAATCAACAAATGGCCCAAGGTAACCTTTTTCGCGCTGATGAAGTATGAACTATAACGCAATACGCGACCGACTGGTTGAGCATGGACAGACCCTGTTCGCCGCCCCAAGACAGACGGTTCAGTTCACCCGGCTCCCAGAAGCCGACGCTCTGTTAAATGACCTCATCGCACATCCACACGCCTTCGTTCTTGCCTGCATAATGGATCGACAGGTCAAGGCAGAAAAGGCGTGGGTGATTCCCTATCGCATTTCGGAGCGGTTGGGCGACTTCTCGATGAAGTCGCTCTGCTCGCTCTCCCAGGCAGACGTGAACCGCCTGATGTCTCAGCCGGAGCCGCTCCACCGGTTCGTTGACAATATGAGCCTCTACTTCCGGTCGGCAGTTCAGCGGATCAGCAGCCAATATGCGGGCGATGCCGCCCGCATTTGGGGCGGGAATCCGTCCAGCGCAGAGGTCGTCTATCGCTTTCTTGAGTTTGACGGCGTCGGCCCCAAAATCGCGAACATGGCAGCCAACATTCTCGCGAGGGACTTCAAGATCAAGCTCGCCGACTTCTTCTCCATCGACATCTCGGCGGACGTTCACGTTCGCAGAGTGTTTGCTCGCCTCGGGCTTTGTTCCACCGACGCAAATGTGGAGCAGGTGATATACAAGGCGAAGGCCCTCCACCCAGCGTTCCCAGGCATGATGGATTTTCCGTGCTGGGAGATCGGAAGGACTTGGTGCAGTGCCAGCGACCCGGAGTGCGGCCCCTGCTACATGAGAGAGTTGTGTCCGACCGCAGGTGGACGTGGATAAATTGCTTGGTTCATGATCGCGGATCGACGGCCCTCTTTAGCGAACGAGTGCGGCTACGCTGTTTTCAGAAGCTGCTTGGCGCTCACTTGGCCTCAGCACTGCCGCGCAACCGCTCGCCGGTGACGCCCATCGCCGCCAGCAGCGCACGGGCCATTTCCCTGCTCTCGGCATTGGGCCGCTTGGGTGGAATCAGGTGCGCGAACCTGACCTCGAATTTGTCGAGATGAGGGCCTTCGTGCTCGGCGGACCGAGTGTCACGGACCGAGTGTCAGTGCTCACTATTGGCACAAGCAAGCCAGACAGAGGCGCCAACTAGGCGCCCGGTCCGCAGGGCCTCGCCGTTGAGGCGGCGGTAGCTGGCGTGTGAGGGGTAAGCTATAACTCGTCACAACGAGGCGGAGCGCAGCGGGCCTTCGGGCGGCTCAGCGGGGGCTGGAAGGCCGGTCAGCAGGTGCGCACCATGCCGATTCCGCATTCACTCCCCTTGCCGCCTGCCAGAAAGGGCGCGGAGGGCGAAAGCCAAGCGCAGCGACAGCCCCGGAAAGGGTTGTCTTTCTTCGCGGTCGGGCTGCAATCACGACTTTGTGCAGGAATCTCGCGCCCAGACGGTTCTCGGCGGCTTCGTAGAAGGCAGCCGCATCCCGGATACTGCCCCCCGGAGCGCCGGGCTTTGGCCGGCTTTACGCGCACGCGGACTCCTGCTGTGCCGATGTCGAACTCCGGCCGGGCCGTACCCACCTCACCTGGGCTGCTCCGCCAGGGACACGCACACCAAGTCCCTGCCGTTATGCACGTATGCACACCGATTTGCATAGGCGGGATGGCACCAGGTAACAATTCTGCCGCGGGTCTTCTCGAGGGGTTCGAGCAGCTTCGCGCGGGCCAACTCCTCATAGCCCTCGGGCCGCAGCCTGGCGATGATCAGTTCGCCTTGGTCGTTGTACAAGAATGTGCGGTCTTCGTTTTCCGTCATGAACACGTTCGCGAAAAAGGCCTTCTTGCCGGTGGTCGGCGCGTAGGTTTCCCATTTGCGGTCCCCGGTCCTGGCGTCCAGACATCGGACCTCGCCGAACCCACAGACGCCGTAAATGAATCCGTCCTTGAACACCGGGGTGCCCAGCACCGTGTGCAACCCATCGTTCATCTCCGCGCCGCTGGTGCTGCGCCGGTTCCACGCCACTTTCGCCCCGTCCGCGGTGATTTGCAGCAGCAACGAGCCTTGGTAGAAGCAGCTCAGGAACAATTGATCCCCTTCCAGCCGCGGCAAGGCGATCGTCACCTCGGGCCGTTGAGGTGTGCCGCCTACCGGATAGGCGTGCGACCAGAGAACCCGGCCCGTCTCCGGGTCCAAACCGCTCACTGCGTCCGGATGCCAGATGATGAGTTGGCGCCGCCCCTGGACGGTATAGATGACTGGCGGGGCGTAGCCGATCTCCACCGCCGTCAGCGCCCGCCAGAGTTCCTTGCCGGTGCCCTTGTCAAAGGCCACGACCGCGCTGTTCGTGCCGCCCACCAGACAAATCAGCCGGTCGCCATCGAGCAGCGGGTGGCTGGACCATCCCCATGCCGGCGGCTTCACAGGCCGATAATCTTGAAGAAAGTCCCGCGCCCACACAACTTCCCCGGTGTCCGCCTTGAGACACAGCAAATCCCCCATGGCGCCGAGCGTGAAGACCCGGCCTCCGGCGACGGTTGGTGTGGTGCGGGGTCCCGCCGGATAGCCGATATTGTAAGCCCGGGCGTACGAGTGCTCCCAGACCGTCTTTCCCGTGGTGGCGTCGAGACAGAGCACACGTTCGAGGGCCGGCGGCCTCGGCGGATTCTCCCGGCCTGACGCGGGCTGCGGCTCGGCGCCTTTGGGCCGGTCCATGACATACAGACGTCCGCCCACGACCGCGGGGCCGGAGTAGCTGTCGGCAATGGCCGCCCGCCATAGCACCGGGGGACCGGCGCCCGGGAAGCGTTTGACAATCCCGTGTTCCCGCCAGACATCGTCGCGCTTTGGCCCCATCCACTGGGGCCAATCGTCGGCCAGGAGGGAGACCGCCAGCGTGGAGAGGCCAAAGCCAAGCAGCAGGCCGAGGGGTTTCATGCGTCTGGCGTTGGAACTCAGCCATTTTTCATGGCTATGAAAATGCCCTGGGCGAGCTTGCCCTGGTGGGCCAGTTGTTGCATGAAGACCATTTCGTTGCCCATGGCCTGCATCAGGGCGAGATCGAACCCGATGATGCGCAGGGCGTCGTAGGTGAGTTGCTTGTTGAGCATATCCAGATAGAGGTCCACGCAAGGGGCGAAGCGGCCTGTGTCCTCGGCCAGCCGCACTTTGCAGCCGTTGGCCCTGAGCAGGTCCGCGTAGCCTTCCCGATCCTGAATACTCGGGAACTTCATGAAAGTGAGGAACCGCTCGGCCTCCTGGGCCGACAGGCCGGCCGGCCCTTCGACCCAATCGGTAAAGGCGACGACTCCTCCGGGTTTCAGAAGGCGGGCCGCTTCGGCAATAAGCTGCGGTTTGTCCACCACGTAGCACCAGGCGTCCTCGCCCCACACGAAGTCGGCGCTCTCGGCGGGCAGGCCCGTCGCGCAGACATTGGCGAGGGTGAATGTGATCTTTCCGTCCAACCCCAGGGCTTCGCAGCGCCGGCGGCCGCGCTCGACGACCTTGGCGGTGGCGTCGACGCCGCGCATCGAGGCCACGCCCCGGAATTTCAGGAGGAATCTCATGCCGGCCCCGGTGCAGCAGCACAGGTCGACACCCTGCATGCCGGCCCCGATGCCGGCGCGTTGCGCCAGGTCCATCGAGGATTGGAAGCCCCCTACGTGGATTTGCTCGCCCATGATCAGTTCCCACAGGTCTCCCTCCGGGCCGCCATAGACGGCTTGGACGTTCTCCAGCCCGATATTACTGATTGTTTTCATCGCTTGTGCTTTCAGGTTGCGTTAGGTCGTTGGTATCCGCTTCGACAATCCTAGGTTCCCTCGGAAAGCGCAAGGAAACAACCTGGACGACCTGGTGGAAATGCGGTCTTCGCGCTTCAAACTTCCGCTTCCGTTGGCGCTGGCTACGGGCTAGAATCATTCCACTATGGCCGTGTTGAGCCGATGGATTCTGATCGTGACCGGGCTCCTTGCCGCCGGGCCGCTCGTTGCGGCGGAGGCTCCGGGGGAGACCGGCGCGTTCAATTCCGCGTTCAACCAGCTTCACGATTCGTTCTCGCAGCAGGCCGAAGCCGGGTTCGCCGAATTCACCCGCAAGTTTACCAACTCAACCCGCCTTCCCGAGGCATTCCTCTACCAGGCGATGGCGCGATGCCAGATGTCGAACTACGACGGCGCCATCCAATTGCTCCTCGCCCACCAGGGCCAAGCCGGAAAATGGGCGGACCAATATCTCTTGTCGCTCGGCCAGGCCTCGCTCAAGAAGGGAGATTATCCGGCTGCCTGCGGCGCGTTCTCGAACCTGGTCAGCCAGTTCCGCGAATCTCCCCTCCGCGTCGAAGCCGCCCTGGGCGAGGCCACGGCCTGGGCCAAACGCCAGGAGTGGCCGCGGGTCATCGAGTTGATTCAAAAACCGGACGGAGTCCTTCAAGGCGCCGCCCGCACCAACCTTGTTAACGATGCGGTGCAGAGTAGTTTCCTGCTGCTGGCCGAAGCACTCCTGGCCCGCAAGGATTACTCCGCCGCCGACGCCGCGCTTCAAACCCTGGCCCAAGTCCGGATGAATCCCGCGCTGGCCTGGCAACGCCAGCTCTGGTTCTGCCGCATCCGCTTGGCCCAGGGGCACCCGCAGGATGCCTTGCCGTACGCCACCAACATGCTCGCCGCCGCTTCGGCGGACCGCGGATTGCTTGCCGAAACCTACGCCTTCATGGCGGACCTGTTCGAGCAAATTGGCCGCGGGGATGACGCGCTGGCCGTTTACACCAACAACCTCGCCGGCGGAACCCCTCCCGATCGCCAGCGCCAGGCGATAGAGAAAATCACCGGGCTGTTCCTCGCCCGCGACAGGATAGCCGAGGCGGCGCAGACCCTCGATGCGTTTTCCACCAACAACCCCGACGCCCCGCCGACCGACCTGGCCCTGCTCAAGCTGGGCGAACTGCGCCTTCGCCAATACGTCGATGCCTCGCGAACCAACCGCGTTCCCATCGCCGCCACCAACACCCCCGCCACCAGCACCAACCTCCACCGTGCAATCATCGCCCTCAAAGACCTGGTCAGGAGGTTTCCCCTAAGCCCTCTCCTTGGCAGGGGACACCTGGACCTCGGCTGGTGCCTGTGGGAAGAACAGGACTGGGCGGGTTGCCAGACCAACTGCCAGGCCGCGATCGACCATCTGCCCCCCTCCCTCGACCAGGCCACCGCTCACTTCAAGCTGGCTGACGCCCAGTTCGAGCAAAAAAACTTCGCCGGCGCCCTTGCCAATTACAACGCCTTGACCAATTACAGTGCCATCCCGGAGGTCAAGACCAACTTGCTCGAACGCGCGCTGTACCAGGCTGTTCGCGCCGGGTTGGACGGAGGGGATCTCGCCGCCGCCAGCAACGGGCTGTCGAAGATCATGGCCTCGTTCCCCAAGGGCTTTCACACCGAACGCGCCTTGCTGCTGACGGGGCAGGCCATCAGCACCAATGGCCATTCCGCTGCCGCGGCCGCTCGCGAGTTGTTCGCCCGGTTCGCGCAACTTGCCCCGGACGCCCTCCTCCTGCCCCAGGTTGAACTGGCCGTCGCCCGGAGCTACGAGCAAGAGGAAAAGCTCCCCGAGGCCATCCAGCAACATACCCGCTGGCTCCAACGCTACACCAACAGCCCCGCTCGGCCCCAAGCCGAGTACTCGCTGGCCCTTGACTACTCTCTGTCCGGCAACCAAACGAATGCCTTCGTCCTTTTTACCAACTTCGTTGCCCGCTTTCCCACCAACCATTTCACCCCTCTGGCACTCTGGTGGATCGGCAGCTACTATTTCAACAACCACGACTGTCTCGAAGCCGAGAAGAGGTTCAAGTTGATCTTCGACACCAACTCTCCACCCTCAGACCTCGGCTACCCGGCACGGATGATGGCAGGCCGCGCCGCCTTCGGCCTGGCCGATTGGGGCGACGCCGTCAAGTACTTCACGGACCTCATCAACGACCCGTCGTGCAGGGCCGACTTGCGCCTCCAGGCCATGTTCGCCTATGTCGACACGTTGATGAGCCGGGAATCCACCAACCGTGTCGAGGATTGCCACACCGCCATTCAAGTCTTGGGCAGAATCCGCCAGGAGTATCCCACTAACGGGCAGGTCTGCCTGGCCTACGGCCAGGAGGCCAATTGCCACCTCCAATGGGCCGCCCTGACCCATCAATATGACGACCTCACCAACGCTCTCCAGGCCTACCAGCATGTCATCGATATGACCAACGCCGATGTCAACGCCCGCAGCATGGCCATGGTAGGCCAGGCCATTGTCCTTCAAAAGCAGGCCGAACAGAAGAACGGCCCGGAAAAAAAGTCTCTTCTCGAATCGGCCATCAATAAGTACTTGACTGTCTTTTACGGGAAAAACCTCCGCGACGGCGAACAGGCCGAGTCGTTTTGGGTGAAAAAGGCCGGACTCGACCTCGCCACACTTTTGACCGAGTCCAGCGAGGTCCGGGACTGGCAGCAGGCCCGCAGTGTTTATGAGCGCCTCAAGAAAGACCTCCCCGTCCTGGGACCGTCCCTGGACCCCAAGATTCTCAATGCCCGCGAGAAAGCCGGCGGGCCGTGACTCCGCGGCCTCCGGCACTCAACCCTCGACACTCGGCCCTCGACTCCGCACACTCTCACATGCTCTTAGAACAAACTGACAGTCCGCCCATGACCGAAGCCAGCCGCCGCGCGGCGTTCTTCCGCCAGAGCGGATGGCTCATGATAGCCAATGTGGCTGCGGGGGTCTTGATGTGGGCGGTCCATTTCCTGTTCAGGGCCACCGGGCCGGAGGAATACGGTTTGTTTGTCACGTTCGTGGGCCTGGCCATGTGCATTCCCAACGCGCCCTTGCAAATGGTCATGGCGCAACAGACGGCGAAGGCCCTGGCAACCCGGCAGACAGGGGAGTTGGCGGGCATGACCCGCATGGTCTGGCTTGGGACGTCCCTGCTCTGGCTGATCGGCGTGGCAGTTGTGTTGGTCTTTCAACACGACATCCTGGTTCGTTGGAAAGTCAGCAACCCCGCCGGGCTTTGGATTACCATGCTGGTCCTGCTCCTTGCGCTCTGGATGCCGCTGTTCCAAGGGGTGTTGCAGGGACAGCAGAATTTCCTATGGCTGGGCTGGAGCGCAATGAGCCAGGGCATCGGCCGGCTCGGCATCGCGGCGCTGGCCGTCCTGGCCTTCGGCGGCCTGGCGGCGGGCATGATGACGGGTGTTCTGGCCGGCATGATAGCCACGAACCTGATCGCGATTTGGCAGACCCGCGCCCTCTGGCGCGCCCCCGCCCGCCCCTTCGATTGGCGCAGCCTCCTGCGCCAGGTCGTTCCGCTCATGCTCGGCAGCGGCGTCGTTCAGTTCCTTTTCATGGCGGACATTATGTTCGTCAAGACCTATTTCCCCGGAACCCAGGCCGGCTATTACGACAGCGCCGGCACCTACTCGCGCGCCTTGATGTGGCTGGTTCTCCCATTGGCCACCGTGATGTTCCCGCGCATTGTTCACAGCAGCGCCAAGGCCGAGAAGACCAACATCCTGGGCATGGTCCTCGCCGGCACTGCCATCCTGTCTATCGTCGGCGCGATTGCTCTGTCGCTCCTCGGCCCAATCGTCATCCGGTTCATAAATGGCGAGGAGTGTTTCAAGGCAGCCTCCCCGTTGCTGCCCTGGTATGCCGGCGCCATGGTTCCGTTGTCCCTGGCCAACGTCCTCATCAGCGCCTTGCTGGCCCGCTCCTCGTTCCGAATCGTCCCCTGGCTCTGTCTCCTGGCCCTGGGCTATGTCCTGGCTCTCACCCATTTTCACGCCAACTTTCTCATGGTCCTCAAAACTCTGGGGTTGGTTAACCTCGTTCTCCTGGCGCTCGGCGCCTGGTTCACCTGGACCGACAGCCAGTCAATCCGCCGGCCCGGCAACTCGCCGCGGTAACCCGGGGGTGCGCGCTGCGTTTCGAGAAGGACCTCCGTCGCGCGTTCCCCAAGCTCGACGCTTGCCGGCTCTTCCCGCTTCTCAACGCTTCGGCGGCCCCGGCAAAGGCTGGGGTTGCTGCAGCTTCTGGTAAACCCACCCCTCGAGCGGACGCAACGGCCGGAGCCATTTATAGAAGGGCGAATAAATGAGCCGGATGCGCAACACCGAAAGAAACATGACCAGCGAAGTCCGAAAGAGCGTGACCTTCGAGCCGCTCTTGTCCGTCCATTCCGTGGGCACCTCCAGCACGCTGTAGCCCGCGTGCTTGAGCGAGTAGAGCAGGTTGATGTCGAACGCCATGTCGGCAATCCGCAGGGCGGAGTGGATGGTCTCGATTGCCTGGCGGCGCATCACCTTGGCTCCGCACTGCGTGTCCCGGATGCGCATCGTCGGGAAGAACACCTTCACAATCGCGTGAAAGACGCGGCTTGCCACTTGCCGCCGGCTGCTTTGCGCCACATCCAGAACCGCCCCGGGCACCCAGCGCGAGCCGATGACACAATCGGCCTCGCCGCTTCGCTTCACTAGGTCGTGGAATGCCCGCGGAGGCGTTGCCCCGTCGGCGTCCACGTAGCCGATCAGGTCCGCCAGCGGGGCCAGTTTGAGACCCTCGATGAGCGCGCCCCCTTTGCCGATTGGCTCCTTGAACTCCAGGAAACTGATGGCCGGGTATTCCGCCGCCACCCGCTCGATCACCCCGCGGGTGTTGTCCCGGCAGCCGTTGAGCACCACCACGAGCAGGAACTTGCCGGCGTAGTGGCCCTGAAAGTAGCGCGCGTAGTCCCGCAGCACCGGTTCGACGCGGTGTTCTTCATTGTAGGCCGGTATGAGGAGCAGCAGGCTCGGCTCGTTCACGCGGATTGATTAACAGAAAACCGCCAAAAAGCAACCTGTCTCACTGCCAATCCCACTCTTTGATGAGATCGGCGATTGGGTAACGGAAGCCCTCGAGCAGGGGCTGGTCAGGAAATGCTCAACTCACGCTGGATGCCGAATTTCTCGATGCGCTTGCGCAACGTGGCGCGCGTGATGCCCAGGAGCTTGGCGGCATGGACCTGGTTGCCGTGGGTTTCCTTGAGCGCCTGGATGACCAACTCGCGCTCCACGGCCGCGATGACCTTGCATTTCGGGTCGCGCCGCGCCCACTGAAACAACTGGCGCGCCAGGACCGCCGCATCTCCGCTTGTGGCCTCCGGGCCTGCCGTTCCCAGGGGCGCCCCCGCCACGGACCCGACGCCTTGGCCGGTGATTTCCGCCGGCAAGTCACCCAGCAGGATCGCGTCGCCTTTGGCGACCACCAGCGCCCGCCGAATCGCGTTTTCCAACTCCCGGACATTGCCCGGCCAGTGGTAATGCTCCAGGGCCTTGATCACGGCTGGGGTGACGCTTCTGGGCGGGCAGCCCTGGTCCCGGGCGAGCTTTTCGAGAAAATAGTTCACCAGCAGGCGGATGTCCTCGCGGCGGTCCCGCAGCGGCGGAATGTGTAGCCGCACGACGTTCAGGCGGTAAAACAGGTCTTCGCGAAACTGCCGCGCCGCCACCGCCTGCTCCAGCGCCTTGTTGGTCGCCGCGATGATGCGCACGTCCACCTTGATGGGCTGGTTGCCGCCCACCCGCTCGAACGTCCCGGATTGGAGCACCCGCAGAATCTTGGTCTGCGTCGCGGGGGTCATGTCTCCGATCTCGTCGAGAAACAACGTCCCGTGGTTGCACTGTTCAAACTTGCCGATGCGCTGCAAGGTCGCGCCGGTAAAGGCCCCCCGCTCGTGGCCGAACAACTCGCTCTCCAGCAGTTGCTCCGGGATCGCCGCGCAATTCACCGCCAGAAACGGTTGCCCATTGCGGTTGCTGTGATGGTATATGGCCCGGGCCACCAGCTCCTTGCCTGTGCCGCTCTCGCCCGTGACCAGCGCCGTCGCGTCCGAAACCGCGAGCTGGCCGATCAGTTTGAAGACCTGCTGCATCGGCTCGCTCCGCCCCACGATCCCCAGTTCGTAGTCCTCTTTCTCCAGCAACGGCTGATACGAGACCACCTGCCTCATGTCCCGCGCCGCCTTGAAGGCATTGCCCACGATCTCCTTGAGCCTCGGCACGTCGAACGGCTTGAGCAGGTAATCGTAGGCCCCCAGCTTCATCGCCTCGATGGCCGTTTGAGTCGTCCCGTAAGCCGTCATCAGAATCACCAGCAGCTTCGAGTCCATCTGCCGTATCCGACGCAGCGTCTCCAGCCCGGTGATGCCTCCCATCCGGATGTCCATCAACACCAGGTCCGGCCTGAATTTCGGAATGAGCTTCATGCCCTCCTCACCGCTCGACGCCGTGGCCAACTCGATCTCCGGGGAATCGAATATGCGCCGGAACGAGTATTGCACGTCCGCCTCGTCGTCAATCAACAGCAATTTGTTCATGAGTTCCTGCAACTGTTGCGGCCAGCCCCCAAAGATAGCCGATCCTCGCAAATCGAACAGCGAATTCTCTCCAAGCCGGGGCGTTCGTGTCGCCTTTTTGCCACGCTGCGCAGATGCGGACGGCCGAGTCCGGCGGCAAAAAGGCCGTTTCCGAGGGAGACCGGGGATGGAAAACTTGGCAGGGCTCCTGCTCAGACGCCGGCGAGGCGTTCCCGGCGTGAACAGGGCAGGGCCTATCCGGCTCGCAAGCAACACATGCCAATCCCGGTTGGCCGGCGCCTCATACGATGAAGAGAGGTTACTTAATCGACATGGACGGCGTCATCTACCGGGAGAACCAGCTTATCCCGGGAGCGAGAGAGTTTGTCGAAACCCTGGTCGCCGGCGGCGCGCCGTTCATTTTCCTGACCAATAATTCGGGGCCCACGCCCGAGGACCTTTCCGTGCGGCTGGGGCACCTGGGCATTGCAGGGCTCCCGCCGCGCCATTTTTACACCTCGGCGCTCAACACCGCGGATTTTCTAAGCGAGACCCATCCCTCTTGCACTGTGTTCGTGATTGGCGAAGGGGGGCTGCAGGCCGCGCTGCATGAACGGAAGATTGCCAACGACGCGATCCGCCCCAGCTACGTCGTGGTGGGAGAAGGCGCCGCCTCGCTGGAGAAGTTGGCCAAGGCCCATAGCTGCATCGAGCACGGCGCCCGATTGCTCGCCACCAACCCGGATAACTGGTGCCCGATTTCCGCCGAAGCGACGCGTCCCGGCTCCGGGGCCACCGCCGCGTTCCTGGAAGCCAGCACTGGCCGCCGCGCCTACTATCT
>CAZZFF010000035.1:0-51660 GCA_964653485.1 uncultured Verrucomicrobiota bacterium
CTCTGCCGTGACAGGGCAGCGCTCTAACCAATTGAGCTACGCCCCCGCAATGGGGCTTCTGAAACTAGAAGATGCACGGCGGAGCGTCAAGGAGCTTTGCGGAAAAACAAATTCGGGCAGCAGACGCCAAGGAGGTGGGGGTGGGGAACCCCGCTGAAGAAACGTACTGCTGCCCGAACAGAGCCAGTGTAGGGCACCCGAAGCGCGCTTGTCAACCCTCAACGTTGGCTTTGGACCACGAGGTCCAGGCTCGTTGAAGGTCAGGGATTCGAGATCGTCCGGGACGCGGAGCGTGTCAGGCGCTCAGTTCCACAAAATTGCGGAGCAATCTCAGGCCCACAGTCTGGCTTTTCTCGGGATGAAACTGCGTGGCGAACACGTTGTCACGCCAGACCGAAGAGGCGAAGGCCTCTCCGTAGGTTGTGCGCGTCGCAATGATAGACGGGTCGGCCGGCTTGGGAAAGAAACTATGGACAAAATAAACGTAGCTGCCGTCAGCGATGCCGCGAAACAAGGGACAGTCGGGGCGGACGAGTTGGATTTGGTTCCACCCGATTTGGGGGACTTTCAGTCCGTTGGCGCCCAGGAAGCGGACGACCTTGCCTTGGAAAAGGCCCAGACCCGCCGCGCAACTGTTGAACTCGTCGCTTTTCTCGAAGAGGGCCTGGTAACCGACGCAGATGCCCAAAAACGGCCGGCCGGACCGGATGAACTGGCGCGCCGCTTCCAGCAGGCCCTGCTCCTGCAAGGCCCGGATGCAATCGTCAAAGGCGCCGACTCCGGGCAACACCGCCGCCCTCGCGTCGGCCATGGCCTCGGGCCGTTGCACGACGCGCACCTCGGCGCCAACCTTGAGCAGCGCCTTCTGTACGCTGCGCAGATTGCCGGAGCCGTAGTCAAGCAAAGCAATCACAGGCGCCAGAATAGGGTGCGCAGGCGGAGAAGGCAAGAGGAGGGGAAATCCGAAATCCGAGCCGCCTTCGCCGGCAGGATTGAGCGCAGTGGCGATGCCGGAACGCCCTGCGATCTCAGTTTTCGGATTTCGGATTTCCTTCGGATTTCGGATTTCGGATTTCGGATTTCTCCTTCCGTCCCTTTTCCCTTCCTGCTTTGACCGCCGCGGTCGCGCCGTCTTTCCACGCTTTGACTTGCGCCGGGCGTCCGAATTGCCTAAAAGCTTGGCCTGCCGCGCGCGCCGCCCGAGATAGTGTGGCGGCGGCGCCGGAATTTAATCGCGAGATAGAAAGACTGGATTATGGCTGCCCCCCTTGACACGAAACCGATGCCTGCGCTGGAGACTCTGCCGGGGGATGACCTCCGGCAAGTGATGTGGCGCTTTGCGGATCGCTACGACCTGGCCATGCTCGTGCAATCGGCCCGGACCGTGGCGCGGGGACCGGTAGCCAAGCTCGTGGCCGCCGGCGCTCGCAACACCCACGAATGGACCGCCGAGAAGGCCAGCCTGCTGACTGCGTTCGATGAGAGCGGCATTACGGCCGCCTTCCTGGACCCGGAATTCGGCGGGTTTCTCGAGGGGCCGAAGAACCTGGCTTTGGCGTTGATCGCCTTCGAGCTGTCCTGGGTGGACGCCGGGGCGGCCACGTGCAGCCTGGCGGGCAACCTGGGCCTCGCGCCAATCTGTGAACGGGGCACTCCGGAACAGCGCGCCCGCTACATGAGCATGGCGGCGCCCGTGAAGCCGGGGGAGAATCGCAAACAGATTCGCGCCGCGTTTGCTCTGACCGAGCCGCTGCCCTTCGTGGGCGTGGAAACCGGGCTTCTGAACGGCAAAGTCCGAATAGCGCAATGGCCGGAAGGAGGGGAGCCGGTGCTGCAGGTCGAGAAACGCGGCCGTTTCATCACGAACATGGGCTTCGCCAACGTCGTCACGGCGGCAGTCAACTCTGACGATCCTCGAATTAAAGGCTCCTGCATCGTGATCCTCGAAGAAGGGGACCCCGGCTCCTTCGATCGCGGGGTGCCGACGCGCAAGCTGGTCCACCAGCTCAGTTCCACCCGCGACCCGGTGTTCAATCTGCGGGTGCCTGCCAGCCGGATCGTCGGCGGATACACGGTCAAAGACGGGGTGCTGGTCCCGCGTTACTCGCATGGGGAGGTCATCGAGGCGGTCTTCCGGCGCACCCGGGTCACAGTCGGCCTGATGACCGCCGCCAAGTTGCTGTCCTCAGTCGCGCCGCTCTTGATGTACCAGCGACGGCGTTTCCGCGGCGGCGAAGGCGCGCCGGGCAGCCCGCGCTACGAGTTGGGTCTGCAACAAAAGGAAGATGTTTTGCAGCGCGTGGTGGACATCTGGGCCACGGGCGAAGCCAGCGCCGCCTTGGGTTTTGCCGCCGCGCGGATATTTGACCAGCTCGAGCCGCTCGAGAAAGAGAAAGACAAAGTCCTGGCCGAAAAGAACCTGAGCGGCCGCGCGGCCTTTAAGGCGCTGACCAAGGCCGGGCAGGAGGCAATCGAGTGCCTGCGGCTCTCCGGAAGCGCCAAAGGCCAGGGCGAGCGGGCTGGTGCCGAGGCCCTCGGAACCGAGCCTCTGGTCCGCTACGCTGTGCTGGAGGCGCAGGCAAACGTGCTCTGTCCGGCCTGCAAGCTCTGGAACACCGGCCACGGGGCCAATATGATGCGCGAGGCGGTGAGCCTGATGGGCGGCTACGGAGTGACGGAAGATTGTCCCGGATTCCTGGGTCAGAAATGGATGGACGCCCAGCTCGAGGCCACCTACGAAGGCCCCGAGGCCGTCCAGCGGCTCCAGCTTTCCATTACCATGGCCAACGAAGTGTTCCTGGCCCAATTCGCCCAATGGACTGAGGATCTCCGCGAACTTGCCGCCCGGCGCCCCGGCACCGGCGCCTGCACCCTGGCGACCGCCATGAAGCTCTGGCACTGGACTCTCAACCATGTCCAGAGCGCCACCGACGCCCAAGGCGCCAAGCTCTACCACAAGTCCCGCCAGGGTGTGACGTTCCCGCTGGCCGACGCGCTATGCTGGCTCCTGGCCGCCCGTCAGTTCGTCCTGGATGTCGTGGAACTCGAAGACAAGGGCAGTGCGAACCCCGCCTTGGCCGGGAGCCTGCCGGGGTTCCTCAATTTCTTTACAGACCTGTGCCACGTCCAATGCGCGCGCGCCGCAGGTGAAGCGGGCCGCATCTGCGCCGAGTTGGTCTATGGCTACAACCGCCATCCCGCCTGGGACGATGCGAGCCGGCGGGCTTGTTATTGCGCCGAAGAACTGGAATCGCTCGAAGGCATCATTCCCGGGATCGGGAGCACCGCCCGCGCCTGTGTGGACGTCGCCGAACCCGGCCAGACCGGGCCCGCCAAGGCCGGCCCTTGTGTCCGGTTCACCGGCTTGGAGACCTTCGTGCGCCTGCGCGCAAAGCTCGACGGCTGCCTCACTGGCGCCCGCCTCGCCAAAGACCGCGCCGCCGACGCGCTGACCCGGGTGATGATTCCGGAGGCGCTGGATTATCCGGTGTGACGATCAGAACTCGACCTGCATGCCCAGCTCAACGACACGGTTGGCTGGAATGCGGTAGAATGAGCCTGCGGATTGGGCGTTTCGCGACATGACCGAGAAGAGCCATTGGCGCCAGCGGGCCATGGAAACCGAGTTGTTGGGAAGGACGCTCTCGCGGCTCAGGAAGAACGTGGTGCTGCTCAGGTCCAGAGGCCGTCCGTCGAGCAGAGCGGCGGCGAGCAATTCGGGGACGTTCGGTTCCTCCATGAACCCATAATGGGCGATGATACGGTAGAATCCCGGGGCCAGCTTCTCGATCTCCAGCCGTTTTTCCGGATTCACTTGGGGCACTTCATCGGTGATGATGGTAAGGATGACGTTGCGTTCGTGCAGGACTTTGTTGTGCTTGAGGTTGTGGAGCAAGGCCATGGGGGTGCCGTCAGGGTTGGCGGCCATGAACAAGGCGGTGCCGGGCACGCGCGTCAGCCGTGTGCTTGCTTGAATGCCATCGAGGAACGTCTCCAGCGGCATGGACGCGGGGCGGAGTTTGTTCCATAGCAACTGACGGCCCTTTTTCCAGGTCGCCATCAGGAGAAAGATGGCAAAACCAATTGCCAGCGGGAACCAGCCGCCGTTGAGCACCTTCAGCAAGTTGGCGGCGAAGAAGGTGGTTTCGACGACCAGGAAAAGGCTGCAAAGGAGCGCGGCGCCCGAAGGACTCCAGTGCCACAAGCGCAACGCCGCAAAATAAAACAGCACCGTGGTGCAGAGCATCGTCGTGGTCACGGCGATGCCGTAGGCCGCCGCCATATTGTCCGAAGACCGGAAGCCCAGCACCAGGCCGATGCAAGCGATCATCAGGGTCCAGTTGACGTGGGGCATATAAATCTGGCCCCGTTCGCGGGAGGAAGTGTGTTTGACGGCCAGACGGGGCAGATAGCCGAGTTGGATGGCCTGGACGGTGAGTGAGAACGCCCCGGAAATCAATGCCTGGGAGGCGATGACGGTAGCGGCGGTGGAGAGGCCGACGAGGAGGTAAAGCGCCCAGTGAGGAGCCAGGAGATAGAAGGGGTTCCCGGTCGCTTCGGGATGGCGCAGAATCAGCGCGCCCTGCCCCAGGTAGTTCAGAAAAAGCCCCGGAAGCACGATCCCGAACCAGGCGAGGCGAATGGGCCTGGGCCCAAAGTGGCCGACGTCGGCGTACAACGCCTCGGCGCCCGTAACCGCCAGGAACACCGCCCCCAGCAGGATGAACCCATTCCACCCAGTGCGAATCAGGAACTCCAAACCGAGCAGCGGGTTGAGGGCGCGCAGCACTTGAGGAGACTGGATGATGCCGCCGGTGCCCAACAGAGCCAGGGTGCAGAACCACACTACCATGACGGGCCCGAAGACCGCGCCGACTCGCCCAGTGCCGCGGCTCTGCGCGGCGAACAACCCAATGAGGGTCACAATCGTCAGGGGAACCACGAAGCGCTCGAGGGCCGGCGTGGCGACGTTCAGGCCTTCGATCGCGCTGATGACCGAAATCGCGGGAGTGATCATGCCGTCACCATAGAGCAGCGCCGCCCCGAAGACGCCCAGGCTAACGAGAACGGCCCGGCGCCGCCCGGTTCCCGGAGCGTGCTTGGGAAAGGCAAGCGCCATCAGGGCGAGAATGCCGCCTTCGCCGCGGTTGGTGGCGCGGAGGATGATGGCGAGGTACTTCAGTGAGACGATAAGAATCAGGGACCAGAGGATCAGCGACAGGATGCCAAGCACATTTTCACACGTTGGCGGCAGGGGATGGGGACCTCCGAAACACTGTTTTAGCGCATAAAGGGGGCTTGTGCCGATGTCGCCGTAAACAACACCGAGGGCGCCCAGGGTCAGCACGGCCAAATACCGGAGGGAGGTGGGTTTACATTCCATGGATCAACCCGGAGATGTCAAAGGAAACGGACCCGCGCGGGGCAGTGCCGTGCTTCGGCCACGGGCGATGCCAAGAGGTGATGCATTCCAACTTCCATTAAAAATAACGCCGGTGCGTCGCAGCACGAAGGCCATCTCGCCATTGACTCTATGGCACCTCGGCCTCGCGTTCAAGCACGTTTTGGGCCGCAGTCGGCGCGCCCCGGGGCCAGTGGCAAAGTCCGTCGGAAGGTCCCGGGTGGGCCGTTTTGAGTGCGGTGGCAAGCGAAGCGCGACACCGCTTTGCTCTGCCGGCGCACTCCAGAATACCACTTTATGCACCGTCGTGGGCGCGCCGCCAACGGGGCCAGTGACAGAGCTTTCCGCGCACGATTGCAGGAGTCGGGCAGAAGGAGTCTCCGATCCGTTGCTGCGCACAACGGGAGCGTGCGCTTCCCAGGGACCGCGCGGTCTTTTTACGAATTGTTAACGCAGCGGGCACCCATTTTTATTACCGGAATCCGGAGGAATGCCGGACCTTGGATCGTGGTCACCGAACAGAACTCTATGGCTCGGTTAGACGGGCAAATGAACATTGCTCCCGGCTCGGACAACCCCCAACCGCCGGCGTCAGAAGCGGAGTTGGGTTGGAAGATTCGGAACATCCTGGCGCCCACGGATTTTTCAGCCTGCTCGGCGGAAGCTCTCGGCCGAGCGGCGGCGCTTGCGCGCCGCCATGATGCGACCCTGACGATCCTCCACGTCATCGATGTCAATCCGCCTGCCGCTCACACCCACTCCGGGACCGCGGAAGCCCTGATGAGCCGGCTGCGCCTCACGGGCACCGCTGAGTTGTGTCGGCTGGAAAAGTCCTTGGCGCAAAACCAGACCAAGACCCAGACACTCATTGTCGAAGGCATTCCCGCCGAAGCCATCGTTGAAACCAGCGCCGGCTTTGATCTGCTCGTCATCGGCGAGCGGCGGGCCAGATCGGCCTGGAATCTCTTCTCCAGGCATACGGCCCGATGCGTCATCGGACGCGCCGAGTGTCCGGTGCTGGTCGTGCATCAAGAGGGCGGTTGAGGCCCTCTTTGCCAATCTCTTTTTATTTGTCCAAGAATCCCTTTCTGGCCTCCGGCGGCCAGTTGGCGCTCAACACGCGCGTCTTTCCGTTGTTCCAAAGGGCCACCTGTGCCGGCTGGCCATTGGTGGTGGAGATGAAACACAATTCGCTGGCGGACCGCCAGGCAGGCTCGGACGCCCCATCATCACTGCCTGCCGCTTGCACGGCATCCAGAACCCCCGTGGCCAGGGTCAGGACCAGCACGGCGCCTTTCTCCGCGCCGATCGCAACGCGTTTTCCGTCCGGACTGGTCTCGTAAAAGTCCGGCTTGGCCGGCATGCTGCTCTGGGCGCTCCGAGGGATCAGCGGGATGACCGCGGTCTGCCGTTCGGGGTCCAGGGCGAAGAGTTGCGGCTCCTGGGGCATGTCCAGAGTGGTGCATGGGAGATGGAGGTCCGCGGCCGCGAAGATGATTCGTCCGTCGCTTAGACAGCGCACCTTGTTGTTGGCGTCGAACAGCAGGCCGGCGAGATCGTCGGCGTTTGTCTGAATTTGGATGCCGCCCGCCGGGTTGAGGACGCCGCGCCGCGTGAGCGAGCCCAGGCAGATTTGGTCGCCGTTTGCCGCCTCGTTGACCGCGCGGATATAGAGGAGAGAGTGGCCGTCGGTTGACCAGTCGGAGCAACACGCCGTATTCTTGGCTACCAATTGTGGCGGCGTGGAGCCGTCCGTCGGAACGACCCAAAGTTGCAACCCCTCCTCTTTGGCGCCTTCGGCCGTGTACGCGATAGCCGTTCCAGTGGGGGAGACGCGAATGTCCAGGACCTTCCGCAGGCTGTTGACCAGCGGCGGGCCGAGGGCCAACATTCCCTCCCGCAGCGTGCCGATGCGGATTTGCACCACGCCCGCCTGTTTTTGCTGCAAGGCGTCCCAGTTGGCTCCGACCTGTTCTTTGGTTCCTTCGGTTTCCGCGAGATAGACTCCTACCGCGTCTTGTTCAGAGCTGCTCAGGGCGCTCAGGGTGTTGAAGGCGTCGGCCAGGCCGCGCCCGGCTTTGAGTTCCTCCAGGAGCGTCTTTCCGCCTTGCACGACGCGTTGGCGCTCTTCAGCCGGGAGGATTTTTTGCATGTCCTTCCAGGACTGTCTAGGGACCCCAGACAGCACCGCCAGCCGCTGAGAGTCCGGGAACCACTCGGCCAGCCCTTCCCCGGACAGGACCGTGTCGGAGAGCACGCCGTCCGGCCCGCACAAATGCAAACCGTCTCCCGCGAAAACGGCCGCGTGCGCGCCGTCCGGAGACCAGGCGATGCGCCTGGACACGCAGCCGGCCATCATGAGGCCCAGGGCTGCCACGGCAAGGACGGACCAGGAACGGATGGATTTCGTTTTGTTCATAATAGTATTCAGAGGATTTCAGGTCTCTTAACGGGCGATTTCCAGATTACCGGGCTTCCCGCCTTCACGGTAACCGGGGACAAACCGGCGTGAAGACGGCGGGCGGACCAGAAGCCGGGGTCATCCGCCGCCACTATGGCGGCTGTCGGCTCGCCGTGAACTGAGGCGGTGTGGGGGAGTGTGGTCCTGCCGCGCGCCGAGAAGAAACCGAGTGAGAGGCCGCAAACAAAGCAGGCCGCCATGGCCAACGCCCACGATGGGACCCGCCTGGATGGCTGCGACCCGGGCAAGGCCGCCACGGGCTGACCGGCCAGCGCCAGTGACGCCAGCCGCAACGTTTCGTCGATTTCCGCGGCTTCTCTCCTGGCCGCCGGTTCTTGGTCGAGATGGGCTTCGAGCAATTCCTCCACGTCGGGCGATAATTCCCCGGCGGCGCGGTCTATCAACAACCTCTCCAGCACGTCATTTTTCATAGTGACTCCGTTTCAAATGTTCCCGCAATTGGCGGACGGCGTGATGCAGCCGGGACCGGACCGTGCCGACCGGCACGCCCAGGGCTGCGGCCATTTCCTCGTAGGAAAGTTCGCGTTGCAGCCGCAATTCCAGGACCTGCCGCGAGGCCGCATTGAGCCGCGCGATGCCTTCGCGCATCACATCCAACATCGGGTCCGCTGTCTGCTGCTCATCCGCCGGCGGTTCCTCGGGGAGTTCCTCGGTGGAATGGGAGCGCCGGCACATTTCCGCGCTCAGATTGCGCGCCACCCCGAACAAGTAAGCCCGCGGCGAGTCCGCTCGGAGCAGCCGGTCCGGATTCTTCATCACCGCCGCAAAGGTCTCCTGCAACAAATCCTCCGCCGCTTGCGGACTGGCGTGGCGGCGCCGGAAGAACGCGAGCAGCTCCGGCCCGATTTCCCGGTAAATGGCTTCCATTAGGTTGGCGTGGTCGCCGGTGTTTTCCATGGTCTTCGATGACCTTCATGTTGTACGTCGGATTGGGTGCTAAGAAAGTTCAAAGAAAGACGCGCGATGGACGCTGTCACATTCCTGCCCTGAATGACCGGTTGACGCCCGCCGCGGTTCACCCTAGGATGATTTTCCTATGAACATGTTCATTAGCGCAGCGGGCCTGGTGATGAGGCCCTGAACCCGGCAACCAGACCTCCTCCCTTGGATACCCCTTCAGTGCCGGAAGAAACCGCCGCGGTCGTTGAGCGCGGGCGCATGGACGTGGACATCGCGTGTGTCGGCTTTGGGCCGGCGATGGCGGGATTCCTCGCCACTCTCTCCAAGAACCTAGTCAACCCCGATGGCACCCCGGCGGTGGGAAGCGCCGCCGTGCCGGGCATGCCGCTCCAGGTCGCCTGTTACGAGCGCGCCGATGACATTGGCTTCGGGGTCTCGGGCATCGTGACGCGCGGACGCGGGCTGCGGACCACCTTTCCGGACCTGGACCCGAACCAGATTCCGATGGCCGCGCGCGTCCTCGAGGAGAAAGTCGTCTATCTGCTGGACCCGATTGGGGCCAGCCGGCGGTCATGGGCGCTGCGGGGCGCCGATGCGTGCATCCGGGCCTTCAAGGGGCTGCTGCCCTTTGATAACGACGCCGTGGAACTGCCATGGACGCCGGCGTTCCTGCACAAAGAGGGGGGGCTGCTGCTCTCGATGGGCCAGTTCTTGCAATGGGTGGGCGCTCAAGTGCAGGGCACCGGCGCGGTCCAGATTTGGCCTGGAACCCCGGTGTCCGAAGCGCTCGTCGAAGAGAACAAGGTTGTGGGGGTCCGCCTGTTGGACCAGGGGGTCGACAAGCAGGGGCGGCCGGGAGCCGGGTTCATGCCGGGCATGGACATCCGGGCGGCACTGACGGTGGTGGGCGACGGCCCGGTCGGCCCCATCGGCCAGCAACTGGACTTGCGCTTCGGCCGGCCCGCAGGCCACCACACCCGCGACTGGGCGGTGGGGATGAAATTTGTCGTGGACCTTCCCGAGGACACCCCGCTGAAGGCCGGCACGGTGCTGCACACGTTCGGCTTTCCCGAGCCGGAAATCTTCGGCTTTTTCTACGTGCATCCGGATCGGATCGCCTCGATCGGCGTCCTCGTTCCGTCGTGGTTCGACACTCCGGTGCGGACTAGCTACCGCTACTTGCAGCATTGGATGCTCCATCCGTATCTGTGGCGCTATCTCCGAGGTGCCAAGCTCCGCTCCTGGGGCGCCAAGACGCTGGGCGAATCCGGCCGCCGCGGCGAGCCGCACCTGGCGGGCGACGGCTACGCCCGCATCGGGGAAGGTTCCGGCACCACCAACGTTCTCACCGGCTCCGGCGTGGATGAGGCCTGGACAAGCGGCGCGCAATTGGCCGAGAGCGTCCTGGAATTGCTCAAGAGCGGCAAACCGTTCACGAAGGGGAACCTGGAGGAGAGCTATGTGAGACGCCGGCGGGCAAGCTGGATGGAAGCTGAGGGGCGGGTGGCTGAGAATTCGCGGGACGGATTTCAGAAAGGCGTCGTGCTGGGGCTGGTCGGGATGGCCCTGGCGGGTTTGACCAAGGGCCGGTTTGCGCTCAAGGGCGAGCCGGTGCCTCCGTACAAGCGCATTCCCACCCTCGAGGAGTATTATCGGGGCCGCATCCCGGCCTCGGACCTTGAGCGGTTGAGGAAGGAGTGCGCCATCAAGGGCGTTTCGGTCCATGCCGCGCTCATGCCGCGTTGCGGTTGGCCGGCTATTCCGTACGACGGCAAGTTGCTGATGTCGCACCAGGACGCGCTGTTGCTGGGCGGCAAAGTTGCGGCGCCGCCCGGCTACGCGGACCATGTGTCGTTTTTGTATCCGAACCTGTGCGCCGAGTGCGGGACGAAGATTTGCGTGGAAGTCTGCTCCGGCCAGGCCATCACGCCCGGTGAAAACGGGGTGCCGGCCTTTGATCGGGAGAAATGCGTCCACTGCGGCGCCTGCGCCTGGAACTGCTCCCAGCCGCACCCGGAGGACCCGGAACGGACGAACGTGGCCTTCCGGGCCGGCACCGGGGGTTTGCACTCGGCGGAAAACTGAGCGGGAGCGATTATTTGCTTGCGCTCCATTCGTTCTTTTGCGGCAATTCATGCGGGTAGTAAGTGTGTTACCCGCTAGCCCTATGTCGAAGCAAACATGGATGATCGCCGGTGCCCTGACCATGACGCTCTTGGTCGCGGTGCTCGGCTTTTCGTATTACTCCAAACACCGCGAAGTGGAGCAGGTGAACGCGGATTTGGCCCAGGTCCGCGCCGCGTTGACCAAGAGCCAGGCCGAGGCCGGCGACCTGAGCCAGAAACTGGCCGAGAACCAGGAGCGCATCGGGACCCTCGAAAAGGAGAAGGAAAGCGCCGTCCAATCGCAAAAGAGCCTCGAGAGTGAGATGCGCGGGGCGCTCGAGTCCAAGGACGTGACGATTTCCCAATTGCAGGGCAAGTTGACGGTGAACATCCTGGACCGCATTCTGTTCGATTCGGGCGAGGCGGACCTCAAACCGGGCGGCGGGGATGTGCTGAAGAAGGTGGCAACCATCCTCGCTTCGCATCCCAACCTCAAGATACACGTCATCGGCCACACGGATGACGTGCCGATCAGGCCGGCGGCCCGGAAGCGTTTTCCAAGCAACTGGGAGCTCTCGACCGCGCGCGCGACGGCCGCCGTGAGATTCCTCACAGAACAGGCCGGGGTTGACCCGCGCCGCCTCGGAGCGGTCGGCTACGGCGAGTTCAGGCCCGTGGCCGACAATTCCACTGCGGAAGGCCGGGCGCGCAATCGCCGCATTGCCATCACGATTCTCTCGGACGAATTGGTCGGAGCGGATACCGTTCCAACGGCGGCTGCCGTGGTCTCGGCCGCGCCACCTGCAGCCGTTGGGGCCACGAACACTCCTGCCGCACCGCAGGGCGAGCGTGGAGCGGCGGGCGCCCCGACCAACGGGGCTGCCGCACCGCAGAGTGCCGCCGGCGCCCCGACCAACGCCCCGCCCGAACCCCCGGCCGCCGAGACAAACGCCCCGGAGACAAAGTGATTCCGTCCATGAACATCCTGCTCGTAGCGGCGTCTCTGCCGAGACGCCGCTACGCTGGTTTTCGCGGTGCGAACGCATGCGCGGAAGCGAAAGGAGTCCTTCGATGAGCAACGCCTATCAGATTGTGGTGTGCGGGAGCGTGGTGCCAGACCCGCTTCAGACGCTGGAGCCGGCGAGCGGCCCGTCCGGCCCGGCTTTGAAAAACGAGATGCTCCTGCCGGCGGTGCTGGACCCGTGGGCGGCCCATGCCCTTTACGAGGCCGCAAACCTGGCCAAGGCGGCGCCCGGCAGCAAGGTCTGGCTGGTGAGCCTGGGTCCCAAAGCCAAGCTCCAGCAGGTCATGATGACGATCGCGCAAAAGGCGCTTTTTGAATTCATCGCTCTGGACGGTCCGTCCAGCGGGTTCACGGATGCCGCGGAGGTTGCAGCGTTGCTGGCGGAATCCATTCAGGGCATTCCCGGGCTTGACCGCTCGAAGCTCCTGGTGTTCGGGGGATGGGAGTCCGCCTCGCGCGGGGCCGGGGCAACTTTGCAGATGGTGGGCGAACGCCTGGGGATACTCGATCAGTTTCAAGGCGTGGACGAACTGAGGCCAGCCCCGGACGGCAGCCTGGAAATCCTGGAGCGCATCGAGGGCGGACGCTACCAGGTGTCGCGGTGCGCCGGCCCGCCCGCGCTCCTGGGCTGGGCGACAGGCCGTTTGCCTGAGCCAAAGAACAACCCCCATGTCGGGATGATCAACATGCGCACCGTCATGCCGGGGCTGCAAAAAGCCAGGCCGGTGAAGCTCACCGGCAACGGCCTGACCTTCACCGAGGTCTCGGTGCCCAAACAGTTGCGCGAGACTCGAATCGTGAGCAACAAGTCCACCGTGGAGATCGCGCGCGAAATCGTCGATTGGATAAGGGCCTGAACCGATGGAAACCGTTCTCTTTCTAGCACACACCGAATCCGACGGGTCGCTGGGCAAGCCGGCCCTCGAGGCCCTGGGCGCGGCAAGAGCCCTGGCCCTGACCCTCGGCGATGCGAAGCTGGCGGCCGGGCTGGTAGGCGAGCAGGTCCAACCTGCCGCGGATGTCATCGCCGCAAGCGGGGCGGCCCGGTTCCTGGCTGTGGCAGGCGCCGCCTTTGGCCAATCCCGCTACGCGAGTGATGCCGCGGCCATTGAAGCGCTCTGCAAGGCCTCGCAGGCGACACTCGTGATCGCCCCCGCAACCGCGCGTTGGAACCGCGTGGCCGCGGGCGTCGCCCAGCGTCTGGGCGGAGGTGTGGACACCCACGTCAGCGGAATCGCCGCCTCGGGCGGCGCCGTCTCGGTCAGCCGGTGGTATTATCGCCAGCGGCTGGAAGCCGTCCTGCAGCGACCCCAGCGTCCATGGTTTATCCTGGTTGACCCCGGCAGCCATGCCCCTTACGAGGGTGAGGCCGGCGCGGCGACGGTCGAACTCATCCCTGTCGAGTTGTCCGAATCCTGCAAACGCACGAGTGTGGCAGGCATCCGCCAACCGGCGGCCGACGCCCAGACCATTCGCACCGGCGCAGCCCTTCTCTTCGTGGCGGGCGCCGGCTGGACAAAGAAGCAAGCCGACGGCCAACTTCACGTCAAAGACGCCGAGAAGTTGATACTCGATTGTCTTAGGCTCACTCGCGGCTCTCTTGGCAGCAGCAAATCCCTGGTCGAGCTGAGCGGCGAAGGCCAGGCCGTGCTTGGATTCCTCTCGCACCTGAACCAGATCGGCCAGACCGGCTCCAGTCCGCGCCACCCCAAGGGACTGGCCACCTGCTGCCACGGCGAGGAACCCCACACGGTGGGATGGCGCTTCATCAACGAACGGCGCGCGATCAACCTGGACCCCAATTGCGGCTGGGCCAGAGGCAAAGCCGACGTGCTCTACGTAGCGGACGCCTTCGCGGTGATGGCGAAAGTCAACGAACTGCTGGAGGCAGGGCGGCCCTGAGGGCCCGGACGCCCTGTAAGACATCTGTGCTATAGGCGCCGCTTCAGCGCCATGGTCTGCTTCAGCAAGGGCAGGTGGGCGAGGTCTTTGGGACGGCCGACGAATCTCTTGCTCTGATAAATGCGCGCCAGCGGGAGAACGGCGACCTTGAAGCCCAGCCACAGAACTCGCCTCGCGCGTTTAAACTCGTAGCGGAAGCTGTGCAGGCCGTCCACGCGGTAGAGGAAGTTCACCAGCGAACCATCGCTCAACTCCACCACTGTGTTCGCGCGCATCGTCGCCCCCAGGCCGAGGCACAGGCGGAGCACCCGCATGTATTGCCGTTCCGGCAGGTCGATCCACAGGTCCGTATCGAGGGTCGTCGCCGGAACGCCCTGCAGGATGGCCCCGCTCATGCCTACGACTTGAAACCGTATCTTCTCCTTGCGGAGCGTGTGAATAAGCCGTGGGAGCGGAGGAAGTTCTCGTGGAGTTGCCAACGCTCGTCCGGTGTGGCCGCCAGACTCCGCGCGAAGAGGAACTTCTCCGCCTCGCTCAGGCCGGGGACGTCTCGGAGTTTTTTGAGGACGCGCGCGGTTTTTTTTTCCACGGCCCAAGCATACGGGCGAGGGCGGCATTAGTCGAGCCGGAAATGGCTCCGCACTCAATACCGAGTGCCATAGGCGGTTCCGCGTCAGGCATGTACCGGCACCTTGCGGACGCGGGCGGCGAAGTCATCGATTTCCTCCACCTTTTCGCAGCCGACGTTAAGGACATCGACACAGCCCAGGCCGAGGACGAAGCGGGCGGAAGCGTCGCGTTTGTCCGGGTCGTTGGCCAGGCGGCCTTCACCGATGATTTTCATTCCCACGACTCCTTTGCCGGCGGCATGGAGCTTCTTAAGGACCGGGACGACTTTGTCCGGTTGGTCGTCCATGCTCATGCGGTAGGGATTGATGCGGGCATGCACGGAGTCCACCCAGGGCTCGGCGGCGGCGGCATCGAGGGCTTCGAGGGAATGGCATGAGACACCGAGGGCGCGGACGAGGCCCTTGTCCTTGAGTTTGGCCAGGATGTCCATTTGCTTGCGCATTTCCTCCGGCCAGTTGGGGGAGGTCAGGCAGTGCAGCAGGACCAGGTCGAGGTAATCGGTTCCGATCTCCTTGAGGAAGCGCGCCACCACGACATCGGCGTCGGGGCGCTCCGGTTCAGGGATGCCGCCCCGGTGACACCAGATTTTGCTGACGATGGTTAGTTCATCCCGTGGCACGCCTTTCAAGGCCGGCATCAGGTAGGGGTGGGTGCCGTAGAGGTCGGCAAGGTCGAACATGCGGATGCCGCGGTCGTAAGCGCCCTTGAGGAGCGCCTCAAGCTTTTCCTTGCCCATGCGAGTATGGTTGGATTGGCGGTTGCCTCCGCTCATGCCCGTGCCGAGGCAAAAGCGGCTGACCTTCAACCCGCTCTTGCCGAGCGGGACCCGCTCGTAGGGGTCATGAAAAGGGCCCGAGGACGAGGTTTCGGCCGCGCGGGCCAACCCAGCCCCGGTCAGCAATCCGCTGGCGCCCAGGACGGATCGTTTGAGGAATTCACGACGCTTCAGTTTCATAGTCGCTGCTCGCACTTGCGTGCCGCGCCGTTATATATCACCGAACCAGCCTCCTGGCAAATCACCGCCGCCGCACACGATAGAAACGCCGCGCGCCGGCGGCTACGGGATCGGTCAGTTGCCGCACCCCGCCGGTGCCCGCCACCAGAGCAAGGCAATCCGGTCGACATCAGCCAGGGCCTGGCCTAAAGCCTCACCGTCGGCAATCGCGGCCACTGCGCGTCTTTGTCAAAAGCGGCATTGCAATCTGAGTTCTTTCCTGGGAGCATCCATAAGCTCGGTTAGCAGGGTGGAATCTGCTCGCAAGAGGACCCAATGGACCCTTAATCGGGGGGAGCGAGGCGCGCGCAATTCAGGTATTTATGGCGATTAAAGATGAAATACGCGGATTAGCGGACAAATATGCTTTAGAACTGAAGCTAAGCATTGATGAGCGCCTCGCCGAGATGTCGAACGACGACCGCTCGCACGTGTTGATATACCAAGTCCTAGGAATTAGTGAAGACGAGGGAAAACTCATCGATGTTTACCAAAACAAGGGCCGGTTCCTCTATAAATATGCCGGTTCGTTCCTCGAGGAAGCCGCGAAGCGCTGCTTTAAGGAAAAACTCCCTGACTCTGGTTCTGTGAGGATCCTTAATACCCGGGGACAGCGCCCCAGGACATTCCAGGTGGATTGTTTGGTCGGAACGGATGCCCTGGAGATAAAATGGAGGGATGCGACAACCGACGGTGACCATATTACCAAAGAGCACACGCGAATGCAGGTGATTGCCGACGCCGGCTACAAGCCTGTGCGCGTCATGTTTTATTACCCGAATCGCGACCAAGCTGTTCGGGTTCAGCAAGCTCTGGAAAGCCTGTACAAGAGCGTCAAAGGGGAGTATTATTACGGAAATGCGGCTTGGCTTTACGTGAGGCAGCGGACAGACATAGATCTGCAAGCCATCCTCCAGGATCTGGCTGCGGAAAGGAGCGGAAAGCATGAGCAGTGAAGTCCACCAGGGCGACTGTCTGGACCTCATTCTCGGGGTGCCAAGCGGTTCAGTTGACGTCGTCTATGTCGATCCTCCGTTCTTCACCCAAAAAAATCATGCTCTCGTTACCCGCGACAGATCCACTGTTTTCGAGTTTAGCGACGAGTGGGGTTCGCGACACGAATACGCGACATTTCTTCGGGAGCGATTACAGGGATTCCACCGTGTTCTCCGAAAAACTGGCTCGCTTTTCTTCCACTGCGACAGCAATGCCTCTCACCTAATCCGTTGCCTTATCGAGGAAGTTTTCGGCGAGGCGATGTTTCGTTCCGAGATTATTTGGCACTACCGCCGCTGGTCTAACTCGCAGCATAGCCCGTTGCCCTCACATCAGACTATTTTCTTTTACACCAAGGCCGAGAATTACAAGTACCGCCAAATCTTCGAGGACTACTCTCCATCGACCAACGTGGACCAAATCCTGCAACGCAGGGAACGTGACGAATATGGCAAGGCCGCCTATGCTCGCGACGATGGAGGCAACATCATCTATGATGGGCATAAAAATGGTGTTCCGATCTCCGATGTGTGGGACATTCCGTTCCTTAATCCTAAGGCCAGAGAGCGAGTCGGTTACCCGACGCAGAAACCGATCCTCTTGCTCGAAAGAATTATCTCCCTCGTGACTGATCCAGGTGACACGGTTCTAGATCCCTTTTGTGGCAGCGGCACGACACTCTTGGCTGCGGAACTTCTTGGCCGCAATTCCATTGGCATTGACATTTCTCCTGAAGCGGTTCACCTCACCAGACGACGATTGGAGGAGCCCGTGAAGACCTGCTCCGAACTCCTGCGCAAGGGCCGCGACGCTTATCACCAGTGCAACGAAGAGGCATTGGTCTGCCTGCATGGCCTGCCCATTATCCCCGTCCAGCGGAACCGAGGCATCGATGCCATCCTAAGAACGCCTCCCGGGGAACACCCGGTGCTTATCCGCGTTCAGCGTGCAGGCGAGACACTGCTCGACGCAGCAGAGCAACTTCATCGGGCCGGCCAGAGTAAACAACCCGCGACATTGATCTTGGTCGCCACAGGTTCTGGACAGCAGTTCGGCCTCTTTGATACCCCATCTTCAGATGTTACGATTGTGAACTCGACTTCCAAGCAAGTGCTGGAACTGATGAGAAGCGGCGTGCCGCAATCAGCCGGGTCTTAACGCTGGGCTGCATCACCAAAATCACCGCGTTGGTCAGGCCAGCCGGAACTCAGACGCGCCGTTTCGGAGCGCGGTGGCAAGCGGCCCGCCGAGCTGTAGCTCGCGTTCTCCCGGGCGAAGGCGGGAGCGCGACACCGCTTTGGCTCGGGCACCGTCCGGTGGGTTGGACGTCCGGGGCGCCCGAAAGCGCCGTCGCTGCTGTGCTCTGCCAGCGCACTCCAAAAGACCGCTTTGTCCACCGCCGTGAAACTCCAGGCTAAGCCTTCGGCGCCGGGGTCCCTTCCGTTGCGGCATCTTCCTGCTGTTCGCTGATGACGGGGGCCACGGCCTGGAGTTTGTCGTCGCCGTCCAGGTCCATCAATTTCACGCCTTGCGTGTTGCGGCCGGCCTCGCGGATATCTTTGACGAAGATACGGACCATTTGGCCGCCGGTGGTAATCAACATGATTTCGTCGGCGTCGCGGACGGTCAACGCGCCGACGACGGCGCCGGTTTTTTCGTTGGCCTTCATGGTGATGATGCCCTTGCCGCCGCGAGACTGGTGCCGATAAACGGGCTCGATCGAGCCGTCCTCGAGGACCATGTCGAAGGGGGTGCGCTTGCCGATGCCATTCTCGCCCGCGACGAGCAAGGTAGCGTCGGCCACCACGACCGCCAAGGCAACCACGGCATCGCCCGGGTCGAGCGAAATGCCGCGCACTCCGGCCGCCGGGCGGCCCATGGGGCGCACGTCTTCTTCGGAGAAGCGGATGCTCATGCCGCCGCGGGTGATGAGCACGACCTGGTCTTGCCCTGAAGTGAGCTTGACGGCGATGAGGGCGTCGTCCGGCTCGATGCCGATGGCTATGATGCCGTCTTTGCGGACATTGGCAAAGTCCTTGAGCGGAGTCTTCTTTACGGTGCCGTGCCCGGTGGCGAAGAAGAGGAAACCGGGCTGTTGCCACGTCAGGTCTTCCTTGTCGGAGCCATTGAGGGCCTCGATGCGGATCAAAGCGGCGATGGTTTCCCCCTGCTTGAGTTCGAGGAGATTGGCGATGCTCCGGCCTTTGGCGGCGCGGGCCATGTCGGGAATCTCATGAACGCGCTCGACATAGACGCGGCCGGTGTTGGTGAAGAACATGAGATGGTCGTGCGTGCCGGCGCTGAAGAGGAGCTCGATAAAGTCCTTGTCGTCTTCGGTTGCGCCTTCGCGGGTGGCCATGCCGATGACGCCTTTGCCGCCGCGCCGCTGGGCGCGATATTCACTGATGTTCGTGCGCTTGATGAGACCGTTATGGGTGAGGGTGATGATGACGGCTTCATTGGCGATGAGGTCTTCGATGGCCATTTCGCCTTCATCGGGGGCGAGTTGGGTCAGGCGCGGGGTGGCGTATTTTTCCTTAATCGCCTGCAACTCGCTCTTGATAATGGCCAGGACGCGGGCCTCCTTGGCCAGGATGTCGAGCAGGTCTTTGATGAGGGAAAGCAGGTCCCCGTACTCGGCCCTGACCTTGTCAATTTCCAGGCCGGTCAACTGGTAGAGGCGCAAATCCAGGATAGCGTCGGTCTGCGCCTCGGTGAGGGAATAGCGTCCGTTGGAGAGGCGGCCCTCGTCGCGGATGAGAATGCCGATGCGCTCGACCTGGTCCCGGGTGAAATCGAAGGCGAGCAGCTTGACCTTGGCCTCGTCGCGCGTGGCCGAGCTGCGGATGATGCGGATAAACTCGTCCAGGTTGTTGAGCGCCACCAGGAAGGCCTCGAGGGTTTCCGCGCGTTCCTCGGCCTTGCGAAGCTGATATTTGGTGCGGCGGATAACGACCTCGCGACGGTGCTCGATGTAACAGGCGATGAGGGCCTTGAGGCCGAGGGTCTTGGGCCGGCCATGATCGATGGCCAGGGCGTTGACGGCGAAACTGCTCTCCAGGGCGGTGTGCTGGTAGAGGTTGTTGATGACCACCTTTGGGATGGCGTCGCGCTTGATTTCGATGACCACGCGGGTGTTCTCGTCCGATTCATCCCTCACTCCCGTGATGTCGTTGATGACCTTCTCGTTGACCAGTTCGGCAATCCGCTCAACCAGCACGGCGCGGTTAACGTTGAAGGGGATTTCGGTGATGACAATCTGCTCGCGCCCGCCTTTGGTCTCTTCGAGGCCGATTCGACCCCGCACCTTCAGGCTGCCGCGCCCGTCGCGGAAGTATTCCTTGATGCCCTCCAGGCCGCAGACGGTGCAGCCTGTCGGGAAATCGGGCCCCTTGATGTGCTTCATCAGTTCCTCGACGCTGATCTCCGGATTGTCAACCTGGGCGCATATCCCGTCGATGATCTCGCCCAGGTTGTGCGGGGGCATGTTGGTGGCCATGCCGACGGCGATGCCGGTGCCGCCGTTGACGAGCAAGTTCGGGAAGGCGGCGGGGAAAACGACGGGTTCCGTGAGGCGCTCGTCGTAATTGGGGACGAAATCCACGGTATCTTTGTCCATGTCCACCATGAGGGCGCCGCCCAGGGGTGTGAGGCGGGCCTCGGTGTAACGCATGGCGGCGGGCGGGTCCCCTTCAACCGAGCCGAAGTTGCCTTGGGGGTCGACTAACCGCTCGCGCATGGCCCAGGGTTGGGCCATGTGGACGAGGGTGGGGTAGATGACGGCCTCGCCGTGGGGATGGTAGTTGCCCGAGGTGTCGCCGCAGATTTTGGCGCACTTCATGTGTTTCCTGGGCGGATAAAGTCCCAGCTCATGCATCGCATAGAGGATGCGGCGCTGGGAGGGCTTCAGGCCGTCCCGCACGTCGGGCAAGGCGCGCGAGATGATGACCGACATCGAGTAATCCAGGAACGAGTTCTTGATTTCGTCGGCGACGTTGATCTTGGCGATCTTCTCGTTGGCGCCGAAGGCGGGGGGACCGCCGGGCGGGACTTCGTTGTTCTTGTCAGGTTCAGGCATAAGGGGTCCGGCTACCGTGGAGGGGCTGGTTGAGCCTCCTGATTGTTAGACGTCCAGGTTTCTCACGTTCAGGGCGTTATCCTCGATGAACTGGCGGCGAGGCTCGACCTCTTCGCCCATGAGCTTGGTGAACATCTCCTCGGCCTCAACCGCGTTCTGGGCGGTCAGGTCAATCCGCAAGAGCTTTCGCTTCTCGGGATTCATGGTGGTGTCGAAGAGTTCATTGGGGTTCATTTCGCCCAGGCCCTTGAACCGCTTGATCTGGAGACCCCGCCGGCCAACCTCTTTGATGCCGGAGAGGATTTCGGGGATTGAAAAGAGCGGTTTGACCTGCTGTTTGTCCCCCTCGCCCTCGATGAGCTCGAAGAGAGGCTTGTCCTGGGCGGCGTAGTGCTCGACCTTGAGGCCCTTCTGGGCGAGTTTCTCGAGCAGTTCCCGGACGGTGTGGCTCTCGTAGAGTTCCTCGTGCCGGGCGCGCCGGGTCGAGCCGTTCCTGGCCTTTTCTACCGGCGAGGCGTCGGATTCATCCTCGCCCGACAGGCCGAGGTGGAGGTCGGGATTGGCCTCATCGAACGTGCTGAGGTCTTCGTTGCTGCCAAAATAGCTGACGGTCTCTTCGTTGCCGGAGCGGATTTTGACCAGGTGGGCGGGCAGCTCATGGGTGACGGGGTTCCGATGCTCCAGGTAGGTTGCGAAGTCCCCGCCTTTGCGCCGGAGGCTGTTGGCGAATTTGTCCAGTTCCTCGAGCAGGGCCAGTATCTCGGTGAGTTGGGCCTGGGACAGCTCCTTAGGGTCGTCGAGGTTGCGCAGACGGACCTCCTCCGTGCCGAGCCGAATCAGAATCCGGTTCAATCGCGCGTCGTCTTCGACATACTCGACGCGCTTTTTGCGCGAGATTTGGTAGAGAGGAGGCTGCGCGATAAAGACATAGCCGCCCCGAACCAATTCGGGCATTTGACGGTAGAAGAAGGTGAGCAGCAGCGTGCGGATGTGGGAGCCGTCCACGTCCGCATCGGTCATGATGATGATTTTATGGTAGCGGAGCTTGGCCATATTGAAGGCGCCCTCGCCATCGCCTTGGCCGATGCCGGTTCCGACGGCGGTGATCATCGTGCGGATTTCATTGTTCTGGAGGACCTTGTCGAGGCGGGCTTTCTCGACGTTGATGAGCTTGCCGCGGATGGGCAGGATGGCCTGGAACTTCCGGTCTCGGCCCTGCTTGGCGGAGCCGCCGGCGGAGTCGCCCTCGACGATGTAGAGTTCGGTATTGGCGGGGTCGCGGTCCGAGCAGTCGGCCAGCTTGCCGGGCAGGCCGCCGCCGGTCAGCGCCCCTTTGCGCACGGTCTCGCGGGCCTTCCGGGCCGCCTCACGAGCCCTGGCGGCCATGAGGGCCTTGTCGAGCACCTTTTTGGCCAGGGCGGGCGTGGCATCGAACACGGTCATAAGCCCGTCATAAATCACGGAAGAGACGATGCCGTCGATCTCGGTGTTGACGAGCTTGACCTTGGTCTGGGACTCGAAACGGGGGTTGGGCAGCTTGACGCTCAGGACGCAGACCAGGCCCTCGCGCACGTCATCCCCTGAAATGGCGGGGTCCTTCTCTTTAATCAACTCGTTCTGTCTGGCGTATTGGTTTATGGCCCGGGTCAGCGCGGAACGGAAACCGGTCAAGTGCGTGCCGCCATCCGGGTTCGGGATGGAGTTGGCGAAGCAGAGAATCTGGTCGGTGTAGCTGTCGTTGTACTGCATGACGCAGTCCACGAAGACGTCTTCCTTTTGGCGGTTGATGACGATGGGTTTTGGATGCAGGACCTGCTTGTTTCGGCCCAACTGCTTGACGAATTCCTCGATGCCTTGTTTGTAAACGAAGTTCTCGGTCTTTTCAGCCCGCTCATCGGTCAGGGTGATGACGACGCCCGGGTTGAGGAAGGCCAGCTCGCGCAGGCGATTGGCCAGGAGCTCGAACTTGAACTCCGTGGTAATCGTGAAAATCGTCGGGTCGGGCTTGAACGTGATGAGCGTGCCGGTGCCCTTGGCCTTGCCGATGACCCTGAGCTTCTCGGTGGTGCGGCCCTGGGCGAACTGCATGGCATAGACCTTCCCGTCGCGCGAGACCTCGACCTTGAACCAATCCGAGAGGGCATTGACGCACTTGGCGCCGACGCCGTGCAGGCCGCCGGAGTACTTGTAGGCGCCCTGCCCGAACTTGCCGCCCGCGTGCAGGTTTGTAAGCACCAGCTCCACCGCGGGCATGTTCCACTTGGGGTGCATATCCACCGGGATGCCGCGCCCGTTGTCCCGGATGGACACCGAGCCATCGACGTGAACGGTGACATCGATCTTGTCGCAACAACCCGCCAGATGCTCGTCGATCGAGTTGTCCAGCACCTCGAAGACGCAGTGGTGCAACCCGTTCTCGTCCGGGTCCCCGATATACATCCCCGGACGCTTCCGCACCGCTTCCAAACCCTCGAGCTTATCGATCTTCGAGGCGTCATATTTCTCTCGGGGATCGGGGGTTGCGCTGGTGTTCAGCGTTGTTTCAAGCACATTGTCGTCAGGCATAGAAATCGTCCACAAATGAGATACTCTGGCTGTTGGTTTGCAGCGCCCAAAACCTAACGCCGCCGCGTCCAAATAGCGATACATTTGTTACGCCGGATTTTGCTTGAGCAGCGGGCCTTCCGGGAGCAAAAAAGGGCCATGCCAATCATCCCTGGGCACCTGGATTACGGCGACACAATCGCGGTGGTCGCGCCCGCCAGCGCGCCGCCCGACCCGAAGACCATCGACCGCTCTGTCGCCGCCCTGGAACAGCTCGGTTTCCGGGCCAAGCTGGCCCCCAATGTCCGCAAACGCCGGGGCTTCCTGGCGGGGAACGACCGGGAGCGGGCGGCGGACCTCATGGGGATGTTCTGCGACCCCGGGGTGAAGGCGATTCTCTGCGCCCGGGGCGGCTACGGGTCCTCGCGGCTCCTGCCGCTGCTGGATTACGGCGCCATCCGTGCCCATCCGAAAATCCTCGTCGGGTACAGCGATATGACTTCGCTCCACTGCGCGCTGTTGAAAAAGGCCAATCTCGTCTCATTTCACGGCCCCATGCTCAACTCGGATTTCGTCCGGGAGCATTGCCCGGACTTCACGCAGCGGAGCTTCTTGAGGACATTAGTGGAGCCTTCGCCCGCCGGGAGCATACGCCGGGGCTACTTGAAGAGGACGATTTCCATCCTTCGGCCCGGCCGGGTCTCAGGGGCCTTGGTCGGGGGTAATCTCAGCCTTCTCTGCGCCACGCTGGGGACGCCCTATCTGCCCTCTTTCAAAAACAAGATTCTCTTCTTCGAGGACCTGGGCGAGGCGCCGTACCGCTTCGACCGGATGCTGACCCATTTGCTGAACGCCGGCCTGTTGCAGCAGGTGGCGGGCATCGCCATCGGGGTGAACAAGAACTGCAAGGACCCCAAAGCCGGAAAGGCCAAAGAATACCGTCAGACCCTCGAGGACGTGCTCCGGGAGAGGCTGCTGTCGCTGAAGGTGCCGGTAGTCATGGGGCTGCCTTTTGGACACATCCCCTGGAACGCCACGTTGCCGGTCGGCGTCCGCGCGACACTGGACGCGCGGGAGGGGGACCTCGTCATCGAGGAAAGGGCGGTGGACTAATCCGGCGCTATTGGGCCACGGCCCGGTAAAACCGGCGGCTGAGGTTTGCGGCAGCCGCATCCAGGACCGGCATCGCGTTGTTGGTGGCGAGGAGCGTAGCCAGCGGCGTCCAGGTCACCAGGTTGGTCGAGGTATCCACGGTATAGGTCACTCCGACACTGCCCTTCAGAACAAATTGCACGGAGCCGTCCGAGAGGCGCGAGAGTGAGGTCAGAAGGGCTGGCGGCGCCTGTTCCACCATGAAAAGGCCGCCGATCAGCTCCTCGTGCAATGGTCCCCCCGCCACATGTACAAGTGCCGCGCCGTCGCTAAATGTCAGGTCCTGGAACGGCAGGGTCTCGATGAACCCGAAGAACGTCGAGCCGGGCCCGGGCGCGCAGGAGAAGCTGAACGTGTCGCCTCCTTCCACCGTGATCGTGGCCGTGAAGTTCGACGTGTTGTAGGGCCACAGCATGCTGGAGAAATCTCCGCCGAAGGCGGAGGCGCCGTTTTGAAAGTGGATCGCCAGAGGTTCTTGCATGTCGAAGTTGCACAGCGATGCCTCGCCGGCGATGGTGAAGCTGGTCTGCGCCACAAAAATGTCCCCTTCGAAAGTGACGTTGGAGACCGTCAGGGAATACATGTAATAACCCTCCTGCCCGTAAGGGCTCCCGTACAAGTAGGGCTCGAACGATATGCCTTGCTTCACGCCTGGGAGCTTCTGGCAGGCCGCCACAAACGCGGTACGGTCCGTGTACGTACTGCCTTGCGAGAGGGCCTGTGTGCAGGCCATCACAACGGCGAGCCCCGCCGATGCGATCAGGAGCCGCCCCGCCGCTCCTTCGTTGGAATGTCCTGTCCTCCTTGGTGTCTGCATAGTCCTGTCCTTTCTTCAACTTGGTCAGCATCGCCCCCAATGGCATCGCTGGGGTTGGGATACCTTTCTCATATCAACTCCGCCACTGAGCTGTCAAACATAAAAGAGGGGGCGGCTTACGACGGGGCGCATCTCGGACTTTTCGGAAGAGGCTGATCGGGAATTGGGAATTGAGAATTTGTGATTGGTAACACAGCGTCGATGGCCAATGACCATTTTTCAATCCTCAATTATCAATTCACCGCAACGACAAGGCTTGCATTTGGCACCGCTCGCGCCACGGCGTCATAAACGACCATGATCCGGGGTAAGTGCAGAGCGCGACACCGCTTTGGCTCGGGCAGCGTCTGGCGTTGTTGAATGTCACGGGCGGTTGAAAGCGCCGTCGCCGCTTTGCAACCTTCGGTGATGGTTACGGCCATCCGTTCGCGCTTCGTAACGCAGTTGTAACCTCCTCGCCCTTGGGGAGTGCCCACTTGCTGCCGACAATGAACACGGCCCTCGATTGCGGGCTGAGAGTTCATCAAGCCGGAACTGACTGAACCCGGCATCCATGAAAGCGATGCGGACTTACGCTGTGAAGATGTGGCGCTTGCTGCCCCTTGCCGCGCTGGCGGGGAGCTTGGAATGCGGCGCCTTGCCGTCGAGTGCCCGCGGGGAAATCCTCGCCTCCGGCTCCGACTCGACATTGCATGTAATGAAGGCGCTGGCCGCTGCTTTCGAAGAGGAAACCGGCACGTGCATGCGTCTGGAAGGCGGCGGCTCCGGCGCCGGGGCCAACGCGGCCATTGCCGGGCAAGTCCAGCTTGCCTTCCTGAGCCGCGCCCTTTTGGAGAAGGAAATAGAGGGCGGCTTGGTGGGCGTCCCATACGCCTTCGACGGGGTTGCCGTCATCGTCAACAAAGAGAACCCCCAGACTGACATTACCGTGACCGAGCTGAGGGACCTTTACACGGGCCGCGCCACGCTGTGGAAGGACGGCCGCCCGGTTGTGCTCTTCAATCGCAACACGGACTCCGGGACGCGCCAGGTGTTTCAGGACCTGGTGCTCGGCCCGGGGGCCGCGTTCACGAAAAAAGCCGCCATCAAGCACGATGCCCTCCTGGTCAGGTCGGTGAGCAAGATTCCCAGTTCGCTGGCCTACACATCCCTGGCGGAGGCCGACGAGACGGTGGTCAAAGTGCTGTCCATCAACGGCATCAAGCCTGGCGCCGCGACGATCCGCGACAAGAGCTACTCCCTGTCCCGCACACCAACGCTGGCCACCAAGGGCGCCCCCTCGGGCGACGTGAAAGCGTTCATTGACTTTGTCCTCGGACCCAGGGGTCAGGCAATCGTCGAGGGGCAAAAGCTCATCAGGATTCGGTAAGGAGCCGATGCAGACCAACCCGGACAAGTGGAGCATCAAAGCCCGGTTGCTGGCCGGTTGCGGCGCAATTGTCGGTTTCTTTGCGATCGCCTGCTTCATCGCCTGGGGCCGGGCCGCCGTCTCCGAGAAGCGCATTGCCGCCGTCATCCAGGAGAACCAGGCGGACACCGACCTTCTTCAAACGCTGCTCCTGTGCGAACAAGACCTCCTGAGCGCCCGCGAAGCGGAAAAGGAGTTCCTGCTCAAGAAGAACCCGGCCAATGTCCAGACTGTAAGAAACCAAGTGACGGACGTAACGAAGCTGCTCAGCCGGCTGGCCGGCCAGGCTCGAGACGCCAGCCAGAAGTTAGCGCTGACGAATGCGCTGGCTTCCGCTCAGAGCTACCGATTTGCCTTCGCCAAGGTCGTGGGTCTGCTGACCCATCGCGGTCTTACCCAGGGCGAGGGTCTCGAGGCGGAGTTGACCAAGGCCGTTCATGAAGTCGAAGCCGCCGTTGACGACCAGGGGATCGCTGAGCTGGATGTCATCCTTCTGAAATGCCGCCGGCACGAGAAGGACTACCTCCTCTCCGGCAACACCAATTACCTGGCGGATATCGCCGCGTGCATCGGGGAATTCTCCGATCAAATGACGCTCTTCTCGCTGCACGAGGCCACCAAGACCAACGTGGATGCGCGCTTCAAGGCATACTACCAAGCCATGCGCGGGATCGTGGCCACCGACAATGCCATCCAGGCCGCCAACACCGAGTGTGAGCGCGCGTCCAATGAGTTCCAAAGCCGCGTCGATTCGGTGAGTCAAATCGCCACCGCGGCCATCGCCAGAGCCCAACGGCGCGCGTCCTACGTCATGGCCAGTGGCAAGCTGCTCATGCTGGTGCTGCTGGCGGCGGCGGTGATCCTGGGCGGCGCGGTCGCCGTCCTGCTCACGCGCTCCATTACGACCGCCGATCGGCTCTTGCATGCCAAGGAAGCGGCTGAAGCCGCCAACCGCGCGAAGAGCGCTTTTCTCGCCAACATGTCCCATGAGATTCGCACGCCCATGAACGCCATCCTCGGGTTTTCCCAGTTGGTGTTGCGCGCCCCGGGGCTGACGCCCATGCAGAAGCAGTACCTGGACATCATCAATCGCAGCGGCGAGCACCTGCTGGCCCTCATCAACGATATCCTGGCGATGTCCAAGATCGAGGCCGGGCGCGTGACCCTCAACCCCGCCACCTTTGACCTTCATAACCTGCTGGCCGACGTAAAAAGCATGTTCCGGCTGCGCACCGAGGCCAAGCGGTTGGAGTTCTCCGTCGAGTGCGGGGCGGAGGTGCCGCGCCTGGTGGTCACCGATGAAGGCAAGCTGCGCGAGGTCCTCATAAACCTGCTGGGCAACGCGGTCAAGTTTACCGAGAAGGGACGCATTGCCCTCCGCGTGAGCGCGGAGCGCGCCGCGGGGTCAGAACCGCTGTTGCGGGTCACGGTCGAGGACACCGGCGTGGGCATATCCGCCGAGGAAATCGGCCGGCTTTTCCAGCATTTCGAGCAGACCAGGAGCGGGCGCTCGTCCGGCACCGGCACAGGGCTCGGTCTGGCCATCAGCCGCGAGTTCGTCCGGCTCATGGGCGGGGACATTACGGTTCGCAGCCAGGCAGGCAAAGGCAGCGTCTTCCAGTTCACAATTCGCCTCGAACAAGGAAAGGAAGACGATCCCGTCCTTGTCGGCAAGTCGGCCGTCGAGCACCGCGTGGCAGGCTTAAAGCCCGGACAACTCCCCTGCCGCGTGCTCATTGTGGATGATGTCGAGGACAACCGGATGCTCTTGGCCAGAATGCTCGGCGATGTCGGGTTTGAAATCCGCCAGGCGGTCAATGGCGCCGAGGGGGTGGAGCAGTTCGCGGCCTGGCATCCTCACCTCATCCTTATGGACAAACGCATGCCGGTCCTGGACGGCCACCAGGCCATTGGCCGCATCCGGGCCTGTCCGGGGGCCAAGGGGGTGAAGATCATTATCCTCACCGCCAGCGCCTTTGATGAGAACCGCCGCGAGGCGCTGGCAATCGGGGCCGATGATTTTCTGGGAAAGCCGTTCCGCGAGGCCGAACTCTTCCGCAAGATCAAGCTCCTGTTGGGTGTCCAATACGTTTATGCGGACCCTGCGCCGATGGAAGCGCCTCCGCTCGCTCAGGGCCAGCCTTCCGGCCCGCCCGGAGGCTCCAACGGCCGCCTGCCCGCCGAGTTGGTCAGCGAATTGCGCGAGGCAACCTTGGAAGCGGACCCGGACCGAATGCTCGAACTTATCGAGCGCCTGGCCAAGCATGATGCCTTGCTCGCGGAGGAGCTGCGCCGCCTGGTCGAGCAATTCGAGTATAAGAGGATTCTCAACCTCCTTGCCGGCGATGCAAAGCATTCCTGAACCTGAGCACATGACCCTCGAACAGCCCAATATTCTGGTTGTTGACGACACCCCGGCCAATCTGCATCTGCTTAGTGGCATGCTCAAGGACCGGGGATGCAAAGTGCGGCCTGTCTCCACCGGGCAAGAGGCCCTGCAAGCCGCCCAGCGCATACCGCCGGACCTAATCCTGCTGGACATCAACATGCCCGAGATGAACGGCTACGAAGTGTGCCGCCGCCTCAAGGCCGACCCGAAACTCAGGGAAATCCCGGTCCTGTTCATCAGCGCGTTGAGCGAAACGGCGGACAAAGTCAAGGCCTTCGCCGCCGGCGGCGTGGATTACGTCATCAAGCCCTTTCAATTCGCGGAGGTGGACGCCCGGGTCCAGACCCATCTGGAATTGCGCCGCCAGAAGCGCGCCTTGCAGGAAAGCTACGAGCGCCTCAAGGAATTGGAGCGGTTGCGCGACAGCCTCACGCACATGATTGTCCATGACATGCGCTCACCCCTGAGCGCCATTCTCGGCTCGTTGGAACTGCTCAAGGCCGTCATGCCTGCGCAGCCGCCGGAACTGGCCCGGATGCTTCAAACGGCTCGAGCCAGCGCGGCGGCGCTCACGGAAATGGTGACTCAGCTCCTGGACATCAGCCGCCTGGAGGCAGGCCAAATGCCCCTCCGGAAAACGGAGTGTGATCTCGCCAAAACGACCCAAGAGGTCATCAACTCGCTCGCCCCTTCCGCCGCCGGGCGGCGTCTCCGGCTGTCCACGCCGGACCCGGGGACCGCTTTGTGCGACGCCGATATCCTCCGCCGGATTATCGGCAATCTCCTGAACAACGCCATCAAGTTCAGCCCCAAGGGGGGTGAAATCACCGTCTCCATTGCGCGCGAAGAAGCGGCTGTCCGGGTCGCCGTCAAGGACAACGGCTACGGCATTCCCCCCGAATACCATCAGAAGATTTTCGAGAAATTCTGCCAGGCCGAGAGCAAAGAGAAAAAACTGGGCACCGGCCTCGGTTTGACTTTCTGCAAACTGGCCGTGGAGGCCCATGGCGGGCGGATTGGCCTCGACAGCCAAGTGGGCCAGGGCAGCACTTTCTGGTTTACCCTTCCTGTTCGTTAACCGGTTGAAAATCAACGAGCCCTCAGGGCAGTTGGCGTCCGCCCTGGGCGACGGTATCCTTGTCGAAGACGCGCGAGCCGAGGGTGATTTCCTTGGGCACCGACTCGCCTTTGAGAATCTTCAACGCGGCATCGATGGCCTCAGCGCCGCCGGTGGGGTATTGGAAGGTGGCATCGAGGATGCCTTGCTGGACGTAGGTGACGCCTTCCTGGGGCAAGGCATCGATGCCGACAAAGCACATCTCTTTTTCCCGGCCGGCGGCCTTGGCGGCGAGGTAGGCCCCGTGGGCGCCGGGGTCGTTGTGGGCATAAACGCAATCGATTTTGGCGAAGCGTGAGAGGGCAGACTCCATTTCTTTGCGGGCGTCGGGCTCCAGCCATTTCATGTCCGCCTCGAAGAGGATTTCGATGCCGGAGCCGGCGATGGCCTGGCGGAAGCCGTTGTTGCGGTCTTGGCCCGGCGTCGAGGTCATCAGGCCCTTCAACTCCACAACCTTGCCCTTGCCGCCGAGCTTCTTGAGGATCCAATCGCCGGCGGCCCGGCCAATCTTCTTGTTGTCGGCGCCGATGAAGCAGGTGTACTTGTCGCCCAGGATACGGCGGTCCAGGACGATGACCGGGATGTGGGCGTCCATGGCCTTGGCCACAGGCTCGGTCAAGGGCTGGGCTTCTTTGGGGCTGATGATGATCAGGTCGACGCCGGCGCTGACGAATTCCTCGACGTGCCCGCGCTGGCGGAGGGTGTCGTTCTGGGCGTCCTTGAAGGTCACTTTGAGTCCGGGGTGTTGGTCCGCGGCGGCTTTGATTTGGGCGTTCATCTCGACGCGCCAAGGCTCGTTGAGATTGCACTGGCTCATGCCGATGGTGAAGCCGGAGGCGGCCTTTTTCCCGGCGCCGGCCGCGGGCTCCGGCTGGGACTTGTTGCAGCCGGAAGAGAGCAGAATGGCCGCCAGGAGGGCTAGAACGAAGGTGGAGAAGGAGGAGGGGCTGTCGTATCGCATAGTCCGTCTCTCAATAGCGGTTCGGCGGCGGCTTGGAAAGAGTATTCTGATGGAGGCTGTCCAGTTGTCTTGCGAGGGAATCTGTGTCATAGTTGGGTTGTTGAAGCTCCGCAGATTCCCTCGACGGCCGAAACCGGCGGTCGTCGGAAATGAGAGGGACCGGCGAGCGTCACTTGATTCAGATAAATGGGCGCCATTCTGGCGAGTCATTCCGGGCGGGATTTGAAGACAATGCTTAACGATGTTCCGATTCTGCTGGCTGAGGACGATGAGAACGACATTTTCCTCATGGGCCGGGCTTTTGATCGCGCCAAGGTCCCCAACCCTTTATTCGTCGTTCACAACGGGCAGGAGGCCATTGATTATCTCTCCGGCGCGGGCAATTACGCAGATCGCGCCAAGTTCCCTCTGCCCGGCGTCATGCTCCTGGACCTTAAGATGCCCTGGATGGATGGTTTCGACGTTCTGGCCTGGCTCCGCACTCAGCGGCAATTCGACACCCTGCCGGTCGTGGTGCTGACGTCCTCGAAACTGCAGGCGGATATTGACCGCTCCCGGCAACTGGGCGTGTACGATTACCGGGTCAAGCCGCACAGCTTCGATGATTTTGTCCGTCTCCTGGACGACGTTCGGAAGTGTTGGCTGGACGAGCGGTTCAACCGGCATTGCGCGCCCCGGCCTTGAGGGGAGGGTGGTCGTCGAAACTCCGGCGCCCGGACGCGAAGGAGAGTTGGGGATGAGGAATCCCTCTGAAGAAGGCGCCCGGACGCCAGATTATTAGCATGGGGCGAAACGGGCCGTTTGTGAATAGGGTTTGTACCCCATTTTTAAGGCGGCGACGGATTTGAATTGAAGATGGATGGGTTGCCGGGCAGTATGGCGGGCGTTTGAACGATGCAGCCATGCCAAACGAACCGACCATTCTGTTGGTGGAGGACGATCCCAACGACCTGCTGCTGATCCAACGCGCCTTCCAGAAGGCCGGGCTGCAGTACCGGCTCAAGGTGGTGCGCGACGGGGACCTTGCCATTCAGTACCTCGGCGGGCGAGGCCCCTACAGCAACCGGCAGCGCTTCCCCCTGCCTTTCCTGGTTTTGCTGGACCTCAGGATGTCGGGCACCGACGGTTTCGGGGTGCTTCAATGGGCCCGGGCCGAACCCAGGCTCAAGCGCCTGCTGATCGTCGTCTTCACGTCGTCCGACCTCCAATCCGACATCGACCGCGCGTACGAGGCCGGCGCCAATTCGTATCTGGTCAAGCCGGTGGAGTTCGAGCAAATGGTCCACCTTGTCCAACGCTTCGAGATCTACTGGACCGAGATCAATCGCACCCCCAGCGCTCCCGCGCCGGTCAAAACCACCCGGCCACAGGCCAGCCCGCGGTGACACACGAGGGACAACGAACGGCATTTGGCCTCTTTCACCCTCGGCCCCCCGGAACTCACTTCGAGTAGCGTCGCATCTGCTCGGCCAGGCGCTCCGCCCTCGCCCTGCGGCGCTCCCGCTTGCGGGCGAGGTCGGTCAAGAGCCGCCAGATTTCCCGGATTTGGACGAAGGGCTTGCGGAGGCGCTGGCCAAGGGAGGGCCGGGAATGCCGGGCGTGAGAACTGTGGGAATGACGCCCGCGGACGCGGCCACGGAAGGGGTCGAAGAACAACAAGCCGATAAACAGCGCGAGCACGACCAGAGCGAAATAGAGGAGCGCCGTGGGATTGCTGAAAAGCTCGTGTAGGACTACTTCAGTGTCGCTCATACCATGCAAGCATAAACGAGAGCGGCAAGCATGTCCATCCGTGGTGTAGATGGGCGGAGGGGATTCAATCCCCGAAGCTGATGCCCAGGGCTCGAGCGGTGCGGACGATGTTGCCGTCCGGAGGCACGTTGCGCAGGCGACCGACGGCATCCGAGATTCTCACCGCGACCGTGTCGGGGAGTTGGAGGGCGGTCATGCACCCGTATTTTTCCTCCGCGATGAGTTGGACGGCGTGGGCGCCAAAGCGGGTGCAGAGGAGGCGGTCGAAGGAGGTGGGGGCGCCGCCGCGTTGCAGATGGCCCAGGACACAGAGCCGGGTTTCCTTGCCGGTGCGTTCCTCGATTTGAGCGGCCACCACGGCGCCGATGCCGCCCAAACGGGCCTCCCGGTTCTGCTCCGGGCCGGCGGCGGTGACGTAGTCGCTGCCTCGCTCACGGGCGCCTTCCGCGACGACGACCAGGGTGAAGAGCTTGCCCTCGCGCTCGCGCTCGGCGACCTTCGCGCAAACGCTCTGGATGTTGAATGGGATCTCCGGAATCAGGATCACATCGCCCCCGCCGGAGATTCCGGCGTGGACCGCAATCCAGCCGGCATAGCGGCCCATGACCTCCAGGACCATCACGCGGTTGTGGCTTTGGGCCGTCGTCCGGAGACGGTCCAGGGCGTCGGTGGCGCACGCCACGGCGGAATCAAATCCGAAGGTCAGGGCGGTGGCTTCGAGGTCGTTATCGATGGTTTTTGGCACGCCCACAAGGGGAACGCCGTGTTCAAAGAGTTGCTGCGCGATGCTCAGCGAACCGTCCCCGCCGACGCAGACCAGGGCGCGCAGTCCGAGCTTCTTGAAGTTGGCCTTGGCCTGGTCGAGAATCTCGCTTGGAATTTGGTTGGCCTCCCCGTGGCCGGTTTTGGCCGCAAATCGGCCTTTGTTGGTGGTGCCCAGGACGGTGCCGCCCACGAAAAGGAGGGCGTCCATCTCCTTGTAATCCAAGGGCCGGTAACGGAGCGGCTCGAGCATGCCTTCGTAACCGCCCAGGAAGCCTATGGTCTCCCAGCCGCGTTTGCTGGCGGTCTTCACAACCGCCCGGATGACCGCGTTAAGTCCCGGACAATCTCCGCCGCCCGTGAGTATGCCGATTCGTTCACGCATGCGGAGCAGTGTGGCAGAGGGAGAGTCGCCGTGAAAGGGGAATTCTCAATGCGCGGGCGCCGCGCTCAGGGTCTTGGGGTCGAGGCGGACCGCCACGAACTCGTTCCGGAAGGGCGGCGCGGCATCGATGTGCCAAAGGCGAAACCCGAACGGCCGGAAGTCGACGTTGAGGCTGGTCGTCTGGGAGGTGACCATTTGCGTCTGTTTGTACTGCAGGAAGAGAGTCCGATGAGTGTGGCCGGCGAGCATGAGTTGGACCCCGTAACGCTCGAAGAGGGACAGGAGTTCGAGGCGCTTTTCCAGGGGCAGGTTGTCATGGCCGTTCGGCTCTTGGGGCGTCCTCGAAAAGACCGGGATGTGGCCCGCCACGAAAATCCGGCGGCCCTTCCCGGCCGCGGCCGCCAAGGTCTCTTTGAACCATGCGTCATGCCTGGCGGATTCCTCGGGGACAGAGGCCTTCCAAAGCTGCGTGTTGACCACAATGATCGCGCAGCCCTTGTGCTCGAAGGAATAGTAATCCCGGCCGACGGACTGCCGGTAAAACCGCAACGATTCCGGCGTTGGGGCGTCGCCCACGTCGTGGTTTCCCGGGACGCAATAACAGGGCACCTTGAACGTGGCCTTGGCGGCATTGAAATCGGCGAAGGACTTTCCGCTCGGGTTGTTCACCAGGTCGCCGCAGATGAGGACAAAATCCGGCTTGAGTTCATTGATCTGCCGGATCGCTTGACGGAAGCGGGCAAGCTCCGCCGCGTAATCGGCGAAGCCGATCTGAGGGTCGCACATCTGCACGAGATCAAAGGTCTCCGGCTGGGAAAGCAGCGAGCCGCAACTCGCCAGCAGCACAGCGAGCAAGACCAGGCCCGGGATTTCTTTCGCGCGGCGCCAGGCGCGCGCAAGCCACGACTCTATTGGATTGGCCGGTCGGTCCGTCATACTCATGGCCACAACTAGGCCGCGCTCTCCCCGTCATGAAGCTTCAGGGCCAGATGATGGCAATTCAGCTCCAGGCCTTTGTTCAAATACAGGCGATGCGCGGCGTGGCGTTGATACCCGCTGTCCAAATGCAACTCATCGCATCTCTCGGTCCGGCCTTGTCGAATGAGCCAATCCAAAAGAAATCCCCCGTATCCCGTTCCGCGTTTTCCTGGAAGGGTAACCAGGTCGTCCACGTACAGGACGCGCCCCCAGGCCATGAATTCCAGAACCCGAAACCCCGCGGCGCATACGGCCAGGTCGCGTTCCAGGATGTACGCCAATCTATACCCTTGCCTCTCCTGCCGGCGCACCTTGGCGACAAAACCCGGCTCTGCCAGATGAGGGCGCAGACATTTCATTGGCGGAAAACACGCCGCGATTTCCGCGTCCGTACTTGCGAGAAGGACTTTCATTTGCATGACGATGATTCGACTCACGACCCGTTACATGCCCAAGTCGAGCGCCTGAGTTTCGTACAAGCTTGCCGCAGTCGCAAGCAAGCGTTTATGGAAATCGGCCTCAAGGGGTGCAGCCCGAAGCCACCCATTTCATCGCGCCGCCGGTCTTGATCGCCGCCCGGTCCGCTCCCATACTCGCCGCGATAGAGTTCAGCACAAACACATGAAGCCGATCTCGCGTCGTAACATGCTCAGCCAGGCCGCTTCGCTGGGAACCACCATGGCGGTTGGCCTGCCGCTGGCGACGGGCGCCGCGGAGGCACCGGCCGGAAAAACAGCGCCGACATCCAAACCCAAGCTCAAGGTGGTCGTCACCGGGGGACACCCGGGCGACCCTGAATACGGCTGCGGTGGCGTCATCGCCCGCTACACGGACCTGGGCCACGAGGCGGTCCTGCTCTATCTGAACAAGGGCGAGTGGACCGACAAGCCCTCGTATGACCCCGGCCCCGTGCGCGAGGCCGAGGCCAGGAAGGCCTGCGAGATTCTCAATGCGCGGCCTCTCTTTGCCGGCCAAATCGACGGCAAGGCCATCGTCGACCCGCTCCATTACGAGCGGTTCCATCACTTGCTGGAGGCGGAGCAGCCCGACGTGGTCTTCACCCATTGGCCCATCGACAACCACGCCGATCACCGCGCCATGTCCCTGCTGGTCTATGGGGCCTGGCTCCGGATGGGCAAACGGTTTGCCCTCTATTATTACGAGGTCTCCAACGGGGAGGACACGATTCAATTCGCCCCAACCCACTACGTCGATATCACGGCTGTTTCACCGCGAAAACGCGCGGCCTGCTACGCCCACGCCAGCCAGGCCCCGGACAGATTCTATGCCCTGCAGGAAACGGTTGCGCGGATGCGCGGAATCGAGAGCGGTCATCGGCTGGCGGAGGGCTATATCCGCCATGTCCAAAGCCCCGACTTCGCCTTGCCCATGGCTTCGTAGGACCCGGGGTGTCGCTTTTCTATTGCAAGGCTTACAGCGTTGCGTCATAACATCAACGTGCCGAGAATGTCTGTGCCTCTACGGATTGCCCCGTTCGTGGTCTTCTGCGCCCTGCTCGTCGCCTTTACTGCTCCTGGGCAAGTTACGATCCCTTTGCCGGGTCGGTTCCTAACCAAGCTCTTGCCGGACTATTCACGGCCGCTCGTCTATGCGCTCAACCAGGGGGACGGTTCCGTGCCAGGAGCCTGCTGGCGCTCGATTCCACCAACGGCGCTATCCTCGCGGAAATCCCGGTAAACCTGAACCCAACGGACATGGCGATGACGCCGGCGGGCGATGCGATCTACGTCATCAACGAAGGCAGTGCGACGATTTCCAAGGTGGACCTCAACTCGTTCGGGGTCGTGGCGGAAAAGGGCATATCCATACCCGGGGGTTCCGCTCAGTCCAATCCTCTGTATCTGGCGGTGGGGCGGTCCAACCTGGTCTATTTCACCGACGGCGCGTGCGAGGCGAGCATCACGACATTCGATTACGCGAACGGCACGAACGTGGCCGTCTATAACGATGGCAACGGCGCCGGCGGAATCACTGTCACGCGGGACGGGAGTTTCCTCTATCGCTGGCGGCAAGACCTCTGCGACTGGGGCGACCCGACCTGCTGGGTGACGCGGTACGACGCGTTGACCAATGCCAATCTCACACCGTTGGAAAGCTCGTTCGCGTCCGGACGGCGCGATCCGGCTGGCACACCGATTTTTCTCGATGCCGCCGAACGATGGGTTTTCAACAAGCAACAGATGTTCGCGGCAACCAACGTGTCCGGGCTGTTGAACCAGTTTTCCGACTGCATCTATGCCGTGTCGCTGGATGGTTCGCTGGCCTTCGGCCCGACCGAGATTTTCAACACCCAAACCAGCGCCATAATTACGAACTTTCCATTTTCGTCGACCATTCAGACGTTGTCGGGCGATCAGCAGAGGCTCTTCCGATGGAGCTACGGCGTCACAGGAACCAACCTGATGATTTTCGACATGGCCAGCACCGCCTCAGTGAGCAGAGCCGTGGTCGATTGGGGGAGCTACTATAACGAAGTGGCTTTCTTTCCGGCGGCGACGCCTGCCGGCCTCACGAACGCGGTCGCCATCGCGGCCGGTTCCGACCATGACTTGGCGCTCTTCGGGAGCGGCCCGCCGCTGCCCGAGCTTCGGCCGCGGGACATCGGCTGGAGCGGCGGGCTATTCAACTGCTCGGTGCCCACCCAGAGTGGCCGGGTTTACCGGCTGGAATATAAAAACTCGCTGGCCGATGCCGCCTGGAGGCCACTGCCATTGGCCGCCGGCAACGGCAGAGTTCAGGTCTTGAGGGATGCCATGGCGGCGGGCGCTCAGCGCTTTTACAGGATTCGGCGGTGGTAGGTTCCAAGCCCGTTGAAGAGGCGGAGCCAGGCGGGCGGGACCGGGCAGGTGGGGGAGAATCTGACCGGCGCGGCGGCAAAACCCGGATTCGTATCAGCGGCAGTCATCGCGCAAAGAAGCTTGACTAGAGCCATCGTCCTTGCCACTATCTTTGGCATGAAACGGTCCCCCGCAATATCTCTCAGTGCCGGCCTGCGCCTGGCCGCTGTTCACTTCGCGTTGGTCCTGTGCCCGGCGCTTCAGGCGGCCGTCACGTTCACCGTCACGCCGGCGGCCGTCAGCAACACCTACGACGGGGTCATCACCTTGCAAGTGAAGGGCTTGACCAACGGGGAGACGGTGGTCGTTCAGAAGTTTATAGACTTCGATGGCGCCGGCGTCATCGACGCCAGCGCTTGGCTGGCGCAACAGTTTCAACTGACCGACGGCCAGCCGGGGATGGCAGCCGGGGGGATCGTCAATTCCAACGTGCCGGGCGACACTGATTCGACCGCGGGACAGATCACCGCGAAGATGAGCTTCGTCGGCGGGGACTTTCTCCAGAACTTCGGCTGCAAGTATCTGTATAAGGTATCCAGCCCGGCGGGCCGTTTCACGCCGGTGACGAATCTTCTCAGCGTGGCCAATGTTGCGTACCCGCAGAAGTTCACCGGCACCGTGGTCATCAGCGGCACAAGCACGCCGGTGCCCAATGCCGTTGTCGTCCTGCAAAACGAGAACGGCGCGACGGCGGGAGTCTCGGCGGACGCTTCGGGCAACTACACTATTCAAGCGCCGCCCGGGGCTTATGGTCTGATGGCGTTCAAGAACAACTATGTCTTCCCGAATTCCAAGACGCTGGGCTTCACGTTGGGCAGCGGTCAGACCGTGACCACGAACCTCGCGATGATGAACGCCACGGCCAGCATCTCCGGAAGGCTGGTCGACGCCAACAACTCGGGCATCGGGCTGCCGGGCGTTCTTGTGACAGCCGAAGCGAGCAACGGTCTCATGGGGGTGGGCTCCACGGACACCAACGGCAATTTCACCCTGGGCGTTCTTTCCAACCCCGGCCAGTGGGAGCTACGCGCCGACGACACGAGCCTGATTGTCCACGGCTATCCCGGACTCCAGGATAGAGCGAGCGTCAACGCCGGGGAAACCGGGGTTATCCTCTCTGTGACCAAGGGCACGGCGCTGTTTTACGGCTATGTGAGGGACAGCCTGGGCAATCCCCTGCCGGGCATTGACGTTTATGCCAACGACAACAACAACCTGTATGAAACCGACGGCTACACGGACGCGAACGGGAACTATTGCGCCGCCGTGGCGGGCGGCTTGAACAACGATCCGTGGCAGGTTGAAGTCAGCAGCGGCAGCGGTCCGGCCAACTACATTTTTTCACAGCCGGCTTTTGACGAGAATGGCGGCATGAGCATGAGCGGCGGACAGGCGGTGCTGGCAAATTTCACGGCCATCCCCGCCAATGAGGTCATCACCGGCACCGTGACGGACTGGAACAACGAGCCGATAGCAGGGGTGGGCGTCTGGGCCGGCACAACTATCAACGGCGTGGATTACTCGCAGTATGCGGACACCGACGCCAACGGCTATTATTCGCTGACCGTGGCCAATGGCAACTGGACCCTCGACGTTAATTGCAACGGGGGCGACGACAGCCTGGACAGCATCCTGGGCGGCGGCAATTACCAGTGCCCGGACAACCAGGACGCCAACATCAACAACAAGAGTGCCACAGTGAATTTCATCGTTGAAGCGGTGCAGCCTCTCGCCATAACCACCTCCTCGCTGCCGGACGGCAACGCGGGCGTGTACTACAATCAATCGCTCGCCGTGGCCGGCGGTCAGCCGCCTTATTCGTGGTGGCTGCCGGGGGGGACGCAGACGTTGCCGCCGGGTGCGTTTGGCGACATGAGCTTCTCGAGCGAGGGAAACAACGCCGTCATTTCCGGCACCCCCGCAACGGCGGGCACATTCTCTTTCTGGGTGGGGGTGTACGACAATGCGTCGCCGCCGGACATGGTGACGCAGATGTTCTCGATCACGATCCAGGGGCAGGCTTCGCCCTTGGAGGTGACCACGAGCTATCTGCCCAACGGGACTAACGGCGGGTTTTACACCCAGGCGCTGCAAGCCTCCGGCGGCCAGGCGCCTTATACCTGGTCCATCCCGGACTACTCCTCGGGCCCGCCGCCCGGTTTGACCTTGGCCGCCGACGGCGTTCTCTCGGGCACGCCGGCGACGAACGGGACTTTTTATTTTTACGCGCGCGTGACCGACGCGGCGATGAACACCGCCGATTCGTCCTCGGCGCTGCAACTGAACATCGTCAATGCGCCGCTGCAGGTCACGAATGTTTCGCTGCCCAAAGGGGCCGTCGGCGCGCCCTACAGCGCGCAGCTCGGAGCCACGGGCGGGCAGCCGCCCTGCTCCTTCTCGCTGGCGACCGGCTCGGCCAATCCGCCCCCAGGACTCTCGCTCAACTCGGCCGGCCTCATCTCCGGCACGCCGACGACCAGCGGGACCTTCGGTTTCCTGGTGACCGCGCACGATAACTATGGCGACGTCTCGCCCAACAGGCCCCTGGCCATCACTATCAATTCGGCGCCCGTTCTTGGCTCTCCGTCGTGGGCGGCCAACCAGTTCACGATGCGGCTGACCGGCGCCACAAACCAGAACTACACCCTGCAAGTGTCCACAAGTTTGAATCCGCCCAACTGGACCCCCCTCTTTGTGACCAATAGCGCCACTCTCAATTCATTCATCGTGACCGACCCCGCCGCCACGAACACGCAGCGGTTCTACCGGCTTTCGGTCGGACCGTAAGCCGGAACGGTTTGGGGTGCGAACCTTAATCTGGATCGGATTTGGGAGTGCGCCGGCAGAGCAAAGCGGCGACCTGCTCTTACCCCGGATGATGCTCGTTTATGACGCCGTGGCGCGAGCGGTGCCAAATGCAAGCCTTGTCGTTGCGGTGAATTGTTAATTGAGGATTGAAAAATGGTCATTGGCTATTGAAGAACCCCGCTCCGTGACGCCCGCACACCGGGAAAGTCGGTCGTCGAAGCGAAGATCAAGCGGCGGCAATAACCAATGACCCATGCTCAATACTCAATTCTCAATGAGCCTGCCCCAGCGCATTCCATGGCAGAGGCGGTCTCAGGCGGGGACCTCGCTAACCAGGCGTAGAAGTGGGGTAAGTGCAGGCGGCGACGGCGCTTTGGGCCGCGGGGGACATCCGACAGGGCAGGGGCTGCCCGAGCCAAAGCGGTGTCGCGCTTTGCTTGCCACCGCACTCCATGAATAGCTTACCCGGGACCTTCCGACGGACTTTGTCACCGGCCCTGCCTTTCGAGCGCTCTGCTTGCCGTTCAAACTTGACTTTCCGGGAGGCAACCTCAAAAGCTTGACTTGGTGTTTCCGGTCCTGGCCAGTTTCTATGCCCAGTGGCGCGCGCGCAACGGGATCATCCCGGTCCTGCGCGACGACGCGGACTCACCCCCCGAACGCCTGCTTCAGGCGGTCTGGCAACACCAGCGCCTGCTCCGCGATCAGATCAAGAGCTCGGACGGCCAGAGCGTGCGAGTGCTGCATCCGGGTTTTCTGAGCGTTGAGGGCGGGCCGGATTTCCGGGGGGCCAGCGTTCAGTTTGGCGATTCGCCGCCGCAATCGGGGGACGTGGAGGTGGATTTGCGTTCGAGCGGGTGGCGCGCCCATGGTCATGATCGGAACCCGGCCTTCAAGGGAGTCATTCTGCACGTGGTATGGGAGTGCGAGCGGCCCGCGGCGGGGGCGCCGCCGACGCTGGCGCTCCGGCAGGTGCTCGACGCCCCGCTGGGAGAACTGAGCCTGTGGCTGGGCGGAGAGGGGGTGCAGGGGTTGCCGGAGGAGTTTCGCGGGCGATGCTGCGCGCCGCTGCGGGAACTCGACGCGGAACAACAGGGTTGGCTGAGGTCGCAACCACGCTCCAACTCGACCTAGGCAGCGAGCCGACTTCGCGATACCCGCCCCCCCGAGGAGATTTGACTCGTCAGCCAACTTGGATAGGCGTCACCCGCTCAGCCAGCAGCGCCTCTAGCGGCATTTATCGCGGCGATAATGCCCTCCTTCTCCTGCTCCTCGAAATACCACCAGTTTGTGCTCCAAACCCTGTGGACTCGCCAGCCAAGCCGCTCCAGGACGCGCTGCCTTGCCCTGTCCCGTGTCCGCGCAACGAGAGAGTTGTGGTAAGCCGCGCCGTCACACTCTATGGCCAGAATGTTCCTGCCGCGCTCCTTGACAACTATGTCGAGCCGGAAACCACCTGCGCCGTATTGGCACTCGATATCGTAGCCCTCGTTTTCCAAGAACTCGACCACCTGTTCTTCAAAGGGTGATTCACAATAGACGATGTTCGAGACGCCGTCGTTCTTACGCTCGAATTTCTTGCTACCAATCCCGAAAGTGCGAGCTTGTTCCGTGTTTTCCAATTCAGCCAGAAAGTCCCTGAGGCAACGGAAGCCGCGACTTTGCGCGCTGGTAGCCTCCAAGTCAGCAACCTTCAGCGATGAGACGATAGTCAGACCACTGCGAGAACGCGTAATCGCGACGTTGAGTCGCCGCTCTCCCCCGCTCTTGTTCAGAGGTCCTAGCACGGAAGCGTTGAATTGCCCGTTGGCATTCTTCCCGTAGGTCAAGCTGAGAATGATCCGGTCCATCTCGTCCCCCTGAACCGTTTCGAGATTCCGCAGAAAAAACTTAGATTCATCACCACAGAACCTGAGGACATGCTCCGGTGCAGAAATAAGCTGCTCGTCAATCAACTCCATCTGCGGGATGTTCATGGTGACAACGCCGAGCGATTGGTTCGGATGCTCCCGGACGTGTAGCTCGATCAGTTTGACGACCTCCATTGCCTCTGCGGGATTGTTCCGTTGGCCGGATTCCGAATAAATCGCCTTAGCGAGGTAGTGCAGCCGCCGACCAATACCGCAGATGTGCGCAGGCGGATACATTTCCAGCTTCCCACCGTAAAACCAATTGTTGGAAAAACCGATAAGGTCCGGCGTCTCGCTGCGGTAATGAGACATCAACATGACTTGCGTCCGGTTCTCCTCGAACACCCCTCCAAATTCCTCCAGAAGGCTTTCACTGACGCCGAAATCCTCTGCTTCGGACTCGGGGCCTGCAAAACCGCCAAAGAAATCCGTAGGCGGCAATTGGTGCTTGTCGCCGACGATGATAACTTGTTTGCCAAACGCCATGGAAAGCAATCCGTCCAGAACTCGAATCTGAGAGGCTTCGTCGAAAACGACCAAATCGAACGGGACGCCGTATTCTTCAAAAATAACTGAGTCAACAATGTTGGCCAGGGACGTTGGACTCATCAGCCAGCATGGTTTCGCGGCCAGAATGTAATCGAGGTGAGTGTTTACCAACTCGCGCACCGTGCCCCGTATTCGTTGCAGGCCCGCGAGATGCCTGAGTTGAGCTTCGCTCTGAGCCGCGTCTTGCGAAGCTTCATCCATCCTTTCGCGCAAATTGGCCCTCAAATGGTCAAGCACCCACGATGCCAGCTTTTCGTCTTGTTCAGCAAAGTCCTTCAGCGTTTGCCTAAGTTCGGGCCCGTGCGGTTTTGCCATTGGGTCGCAAAGACGTAGCAGGTTGAAGCAAAAGAGCTTTTGCCCTTCTTGGGCGCGGACAGAGCCATGCACAATTCTTGTCCAAAGCGCTTTAAGTTCAGGAAAAGCGGAGATTTTTCCCTGCCAGCGTTTCTTTTCAAGCCATAGGGAGCGCCGTGGCATCTCGGTCAAGAGTTCACGGATTATCGCTGTAAGAGAGCCATAATCTTCAACGCCCGCACGCGGATGCTCAAAGAAGGATTCTAATTGCTCGTAAGCTGCGGCCATAACAGCCTCGTGATGCTTAAGCACGTCTCGCAGCTTGACCCACAGACCGCTGTCAATGTCGAGCTTTTGCCGGCCCCGCAACCGCCCGAACAAATCCCGCCACGCGATCACCCCGCGAAGCCATTCCCAATCCGGTTGGGGTTCGCCCGCACCCTGCAAATCCAAGTACTTCCTCAACGGCGCAAGCTGGCGCTGGCAGTCCGCGAACTTCCGTTGGGCGGCGAACCCGGCCATGACGGAATTAGTGCGGTCGCCCTCCTGTCGTTCGTACTCTTCGAGGAACCGTTGGATGCGCTGCTGTGCTGCCTCGTATAACTCGATGGCCCCTTCGACGTTGTCGGAGTTTTCTTCGTCCGGCAACGTCAGCGAGTAGAAATCGGAAAGTGCATCTTTTGCACTGGCAACCAAAGTGGCGCTGGTAGCTTCCCAAAACGTCTGCCAATGAACGCTGTCGATTTCAAACAAATCGTTCCTGCCTCGCATCTGTTCCGCAAGAGCAGCCATCTGTTCCAGCGCCTTTACATCTTGGCGGGAGAGATATTCCTCAATGTCAGTGTTTTCGTGTGCCACCGCCAGATATGCTGAGGTCAACTGCTTCAAGACAGGGTGTGTCTCTGCCGCGAGCCGAAGAGAGTTAACCGTGCGTAAAGCCGCGACGGCGTGAAGAGTGACTTCTTGCCACTGCTTGAAACCGCGCGTTGGGATGCTCGGGAATACTTGGCGGAGGGCGTATTTACACTTGCGGTCATTGACGAAGTTCACGCAGTAGCTAACCAGATTGAACCCGTGCTCGGCCTTCGCTTCAACATGTTGCCAGTGGGTTGTCGCCACACGTTCAAGAGCGACGAAATGCAATGGCAAGGGTGAATCCTTCGCATGAGTCGCACATGCTCGGAAATGTGCTTTCCAGCCGGCAACGGTCAAAACCGGCGTCGTGTCCGATTTCCACCACCCGCGAGGGACGGTCGCGCCCACCGTCGCCAGCGAGAGCACCGCTTGCAGTTGGGCACGCCTGACAGTGAGCAGCGGGGAATAGACCAATCCGAGTTGGGCGCAAAGACGGCGATAGTCCTTTTGGCTGGCAGCGATTTCACGATGCCGCTCCGAGTGGTAAGCCTGCCTTGTGGAAAGGTCTTCCCAAGTCTTGGCTGATTCGAGGCCGAGTAGTTCCTTCGCCGCATGCTCGGCGACCAGAAGATTTGTCTTCTCCGGCTCATCGGAATACTTCTCGGATAAAAGGACGGGATGGCGTGCAGCAACGATTGCCTCGCGGCGTTCCCACTGCGACTTCAAATACTCTAACTCCGGTTGGCCGATGCCTTCATTCCCAATCAGTTTGCTGTGGCACGGCGGTTTTTCGAGCACGGTGGTTACGAGGGCCGACATTTCCATCACGTTCGAGTCCGACACAAGCGGCAGTTCCATTCCGACAGATGCCGCCCATTCCGCCCCTGTGTGCAACGATTCGAGTTGCGTCAGTATGGACTTCACAGCCGCCTGAAGCTCGTTTTCCGCGTTTGGGTTGTCATCGAAGCTCTCCACTCGGACACGGTTCCAGACGTTGCTGTTGTCCGTTAGCACCGCAGCGAGTTCCGGCCACTGGCCTAAACAACCGAGTAACCTCGTGAGGCGTTCTTTGGAGAGTGCCTGCCAGTTCGCAATCGGGATGTTCGGAACGTTCCTCAATTCCTTTTTCAGTCGTATCAATCCCGCTAACGCCTCTCGCTTCGTTACCTGCAATGACGGATGGGCAATTCCGCGGGCATATCGCACGCGTTCGTTTAGTGTCTGGCGCGCTTCCTTTAGTTGGGTCAAGGGATAAACACGGGCGTTGTGCCCCGCAGGAAACTTATCGATCGCCTGCTTAAGAAACTCGCGTTTGTCTAAATCCTCATCATGAAGATTCAGCATCGCTGGTTTCAAACCCACTTGTGCCAACCGTTCCTCAACCTGTACGATTGCGGCTTTCTTATCGCAAACGAGAAGCACGTTGCGCCGGTGGTAGAGCGCATCGCTGATGATGTTGGCGATTGTCTGCGACTTGCCTGTACCGGGGGGGCCTTCCACCTGCATACAATGGCCGTTGTGCGAAAGCTGAACGACCCGTAACTGGCTGTCATCGCAAGGCAAGGAAAGCCCAAGTTCCTCCAAACCGTCATCCGTGGTCTCTCCAAGTTCGGCGGCTTCGATTACACCTCCGGCGATTTTGGCTTTGACCACTGGATTTTTCGCCAGCGCCTGTCTCAATGGTGGGTCAATTAGACGGTTCTGGACGACCATCTGCTGGCTGCTGAACAACCCCACAAAGCTGTCGTTGGTCACTTGCGAGGCGCGATTTCCCAACTGAGCTTTTACCCAACTCGTTGCCTGAATCGGCTTGTCTGCCGCAGACGGTGGAACGGGCGGGATAGCCAATGCTCGAAGGTGTGCCTGCAACACCGGGTTGAGTTGCCAAGTTTCGTCCTCGGCCACCACAACCTTGATTTTGTCGCCGGTGGTTTGAAACGAAGCTCTCTTGAGGCAGACCGGGAATAGTTGTTTTCGCTGCTTGCCGTCCGCCATACCTGAAATAATCATCTCGACCGAACCGGAGCAAGCGAAGGCACAATGCTCCCCGCGCTCACGAATGCGGGTCAGGTAGTTCTTGTGGAGGTTTCGGGAGATTGGATCCGCCGTTGTGCCGATGACTAGGGTGCCACCATTCGCCAGCGCGGCAAATTCCGAAGGTTGGAGCTGACGGAACCGCTTCACCGGCATTTTGACCAGGGGATTTGTTAGCCCCTGGGAAGTGGATTGCTTGAGCCACTTCTCCAAATACTCCGCAAAAGTCGGCATCGTTCGCAGTTTAAGCAGTTAGCCATCCTTGTTCAACGCCATTTCATCGAGGAACTCTCTTGCCTCCACGCCTTCGCCAGCCCTTGCCCCTCCAGCAGGAGGCGCGCACAGGAGGGCGTGACGCAGCTCGGGCGGTCGCAGGGCTGCTCCGGTCAAGGCATTACGGCCCGTCCAGGCGGGCGGTTCTGCCAACGAACCCGCTCGTGGGCTTAACCGACCGTAGGTTGTCCAGCATCGCCCGACGTATGGGGTTTCCGCTCTGGTGTTGGCGCTCTGGCGGCGGCTAACAGAACCTTCGGCATCCAAGAGGATTTTTCCTGCTTGGCGCGCCGGGCGGCGGCGGCAATTTCCTCCGCTTCGGATTCGAGGAACCGGGAGATGTCACCGGCAATCCCGTGCCGAACCCTGGGGAAGTGGGGGCCTGCCCATTTTTGCTATGGCTTTCTTGCTCATCTGAAAAAAGCTCCTTCAAGTATTCGAGTATCGCGCTTGCCGTTCAAACTTGACTTTCCGGGAGGCAACCTCAAAAGCTTGGCTTGGTGTTTCCGGTCCTGGCCAGTTTCTATGCCCAGTGGCGCGCGCGCAACGGGATCATCCCGGTCCTGCGCGACGACGCGGACTCACCCCCCGAACGCCTGCTTCAGGCGGTCTGGCAACACCAGCGCCTGCTCCGCGATCAGATCAAGAGCTCGGACGGCCAGAGCGTGCGAGTGCTGCATCCGGGTTTTCTGAGCGTTGAGGGCGGGCCGGATTTCCGGGGGGCCAGCGTTCAGTTTGGCGATTCGCCGCCGCAATCGGGGGACGTGGAGGTGGATTTGCGTTCGAGCGGGTGGCGCGCCCATGGTCATGATCGGAACCCGGCCTTCAAGGGAGTCATTCTGCACGTGGTATGGGAGTGCGAGCGGCCCGCGGCGGGGGCGCCGCCGACGCTGGCGCTCCGGCAGGTGCTCGACGCCCCGCTGGGAGAACTGAGCCTGTGGCTGGGCGGAGAGGGGGTGCAGGGGTTGCCGGAGGAGTTTCGCGGGCGATGCTGCGCGCCGTTGCGGGAACTCGACGCGGAGCAGCAAGCCGAGCTTCTCCACCAGGCCGCGCACGTGCGCCTGCGGAGCAAGGCGGCCCAGTTCGAGGCGCGCGCCCGCCAGGCGGGCTGGGAACAGTCATTGTGGGAGGGGCTTTTTCGCGCGCTGGGCTACAAGCACAATATGTGGCCGATGCAACGGCTGGCGGAATTGCGTCCGCGCTGGGCGGCGCGGTCCTCCGGGCCGCGGGCGCTGCAGGCCCGGCTCTTCGGCATCAGCGGCCTGCTGCCGGTGGAGTTAACCCGCGCGGAATCTGGCGCGGACAGTTACCTGCGGCGAATCTGGGACCAATGGTGGCGGGAGCGCGATGAGTTCTCGGATTGCATTCTGCCCCGGACGCTCTGGCGGCTGCATGGGCAGCGTCCGGCCAACCACCCGCAACGGCGGTTGGCCCTGGCATCCCAATGGGCTGCCGCCGGGGACTTGCCGGGCCGGCTGGAACGGTGGTGCGCCGCCGAATGGCTCGACCGCGCCCTGGCGGATTCCTTGCTCGAGACCTTGCAGACCGGGCCGGACGAGTTCTGGTCGTGGCACTGCACCTTCAGGTCCCTCCGTCTCAAGCGCGCCCAACCGCTGCTGGGTTTGACGCGGGTGGCCGACCTGGCGGTGAACGTCGTCCTGCCCTGGCTTTGGGTGCGGGCGGTGGAGGGGAAGAACGCCGGGGTGCAGCGCGCGCTGGAGCATCGTTATTTTGCCTGGCCGCCCGCCGAGGACAACGCGGTTCTGCGCCTGGCCCGGCAGCGGTTGCTCGGGGGCGCTTCCGCCCGGGCGCTGCCCACAGCCGCCGCTCAGCAGGGCCTAATACAAATGGTCCGAGACTTCTGCGATCAGTCCGACGCGACCTGCAACGATTGCCGGCTGCCTGCGCTGGTGCGGGATTGGCGCGATGGCGGCGCGAGCAGCAAATAGAATCGCTTTTACCAAACAAGGACCAAACCAATGAAGAAGCTGCTCGTGTGCGGGACAATAAGCCTATGGGCAAGCTGTATCCTGGCGCAAAACGGCGGGGGCTGGCCCGGAAGCGTAAAGTTAAGCAGCTTCCCCGACATCGAGGTGTTTGGGTGCCTCGGGACGAACTACCAGATACAGTCATCCACAAACCTGCGGAACTGGAAAGACGAAGCGACGATCACGCTGTTAAGCAACCCAACAACGTGGTGCGATACGGAGGGAATGCAGCCACGGAAGTTCTATCGCGCCATGGGTCCGGACCCGGTGCAGGACCCGGGGAACTCCGCGACTAACCAGTGCCTCATACTGCCGCCAATCCCATGCAACACAAACCAGAGCTACCCGCTTGTGATGTATTTCCACGGGTCGGGGGAAGACGAAAACTCAGTGTTGGTGGGGCAGCCAACGAACGTGACGTGGGCAATCAGGACCAATGGCTTCTATGTATGCGCCGCCTTCGCGGGGATGTACAACTGGGGGAACGGCGACGCTTGCACCAATTATATGCAATTTGCCGACTGGTGCATGCGGCACCTTAACTGCAACCGCAAGCTGGTCTGGTGGAGCGCCTCCATGGGCGGCGTGTCCGGGCTGCTGACGGCCCGCTACCGGACGAATTATGTGGTCGGATGGATGGGGACATATCCGGTGTGTTCGCTGTCCAACCTCTATTCGCTGGGGACGTACACGGCGGATATACGCGCGGCGTACGGCATTGCGGCGGACGGATCGGACTACGCGATCAAAACGGCGGGCCACGATCCGATGCTGCTGCCTCCGGGCAATTGGGACGGCCTGCGCATGCATCTATGGGCCTCTTACGGCGACACCGTGGTGCCTCGGTCCGAGAACGCAGACGCATTGAAGAGCCTGGCAGACGGGCACGCAACGGAAGACACAACAGTCACGACGACGGGAAACCACGGGGACCCCTCCAACTACGACCCGCAAATTCCGGACCTCCTGGCTTTCCTGAAAAGATGCACGCAGTGAAATTGCGACGGCTGGGGGAGTTGCGTTCGCGCTTGGGCTTTTAAGCAGAATCTGTCCGCTTAGGCACGGTTACGGTCCGACTCTTTGCGAGCTGTAATACATCGAGAGGTTCGTGAGCGCCCCCGGATCCAGGAAAGCAACCACACCGTAAGCGTTGGTGACCGTGCCCAAAGGCCGCCAAGCCGACAACGGCACGCGGAGACTGGGGCCGGCCTCAACGGTGAAGTAATCGCCCGCCGCGCCGCAGAAGAGCATCTTGAACCCTCCGAGCTGCTGCCAGAAGACCGGGCCTTCCCCCTCGCCACCGAGGCAGATCTTCTGCCCGGACCAGTTCGTCACCGCGGTCAGCGGACCCGCCGTGAGGTTGTCGAGGACGACCGTGTTGGTGCCGGCCTCATGGTGCGAAGTTACCGCCACGCCAACCTGGACCTGGTCGGCCATTGCCACTGTCGTAAACCAACCATAGACCCAGTCCGAACCATTAGTCGAGTAAAGCCCGACAAACGTGTCGCCAAGGCGCATGAGCCGCAACCAGATGCCGGCTCCGGCATCCACATTCATCGCGAGGATGCTGTTGTAAACGCTGTAGCCGTCGGTTGCCAGGCGCCGGCTGAAGATGAGGGCATTGGTCCGGGCCGCCAACACGACGTACTTCGAGCCTGCGTCCAGGCTCTCGCGGATCATTACCCCTGCCGCCGCCAGTGCGTCTGAACCTTGCGGATCCGCCTCGCGCATGCTAGAGAGGCGAATTCCGATCTGGCTGTCCCCGTCGAGCGTCTGGTTGAAGAGATTGAACGAATCCCCTGTGGTTGCGTCCCAGCCTGTGCCGGAGCCGCAGAGCGTGAGCACGCCGTTATTGTACCCAGGGGCGGGAACCGGAGTTGGAGTCGGGCTGATGACGTTGGTTTGCCAGGGGTTCGGCCAGGGCAACACCGTCAGGAGGGCTGGCGCGCTGGTTGCCGCGCCGGCGCTGTTGGTGACCACCACGAAGAAATCGTCCCCGTTATCGTTCATTCCGACGGAGGGGACGGTCAGCGTGGGGCTCGTCCCTCCTGCAACGGCAACGTTGTTCGAATACCACTGATAGGCGAGCGGTTGCGCTCCCATCGCGCCAACCTGAAACGTCGCGGGGCTGCCGACCACCACAGCTTGGCTGGCCGGGGGCTGCGTAATGGCCGGAGGCGAGGTATAGTTCAGCACCTTGATGTCATCCACGTACCAACCCGGCGCGGCGTAGTAAGCCGAATGAAAATGAAAGGCGATCTGCACAGTCTGCCCGACGTAAGAGCTCAGGTCAAAGGGCAGCGGTTCGGTCCACCCGCCGCTCTGCCCCGTGTATTCCGCGTCAGGAAGGGTCGCCCAGTCGTTCGTGCCAGCTTTGACTTCCACATGGCCGTACGAACCCTCATCCCAGGCGCCCCAGCCGTTGTTGGCCGCCTGGTCCCACCAAGGGGCGGCAAAATCAAACCAATGCCAGAATCGCAACGCGCCGCCCGCGGGCACCACGAAAGCAGGGCTGACCAGCCGTGAATCGCAGTAGCTGCAACACGTGCCGCTGAGCATGGTGGCGGCGCAGTTGGTCCCGCCGTGGGCGCTGCCGGGGCCCCCTTGAGGCACGCCAATCTGCCAGGTCGGGCAGTTGGCGCCGGCATAACCGTAATCCCAACCATCCGGCCCCTGCTCGAACCCTTCCGGAGTGGTGAGCGGCACAGGGGGAGCGCTGACCACAGCCACATCGTCCACATACCAGCCCGGGCCCGTGTTGTGGGCGGAGTGGAAATGGAAAGCGACCTGTATCGATTGGCCCGCGTAAGGCATCAGGTCGAGCGAAGCCGCCCACCACAAGCCGCCGGACGACCCGCTGTACGTGGAGGAGACCTGAGCCCAGTCGCCTGCGCCCGCCTTGACCTCGACATAGCCGTACGAACCCTCATCCCAAACGCCCCAGCCGTTGTTGGCCGCCTGATCCCACCATTGCCCTGCAAAGCTGTACCAGTGCGAGAAAAGCAAGCGGGGGTAGCTGTTGGACGCCGAAACCAGGAACTGGGGGCTCACCAGCCGCGAATCGCAGTAGCTGCAACACGAGCCGCTGAGCATGGTGGCGGCGCAGTTGGTCCCGCTGTGGGCGCTGCCGGGCCCCCCTTGCGGCACGCCGATCTGCCAAGTCGGGCAGTTGACACCGGCATAATCGTAGTCCCATCCATCTGAACCCTGCTCGAACCCTTCCGGAGTAGTGAGCGCCACAGGCGGAGCGCTGACCACGGCCACATCGTCCACATACCAGCCCGGGCCCGTGTTGTGGGCGGAGTGGAAATGGA
>CAZZFF010000036.1:0-51440 GCA_964653485.1 uncultured Verrucomicrobiota bacterium
TTCCCTACGTCAAGAAGAGCATCAAGGGAACGCTCGAAGCCATGGACGGCATGCGCGTCGCCCGCATCAAACTGACCCGGCACGAGACGGGGCAAGACCGAGCGGGGATTTCACTGTCCTCGTGAGCGGTCTCCATTGGCCTGGGGGGCCGGCACCCGAAGACACTCCGACGAACAGCGGGCGCCAGCGGTGCCGCTGCCGTCACTGTCTGAATCGCAGCAGACTGGAATAAGGACTTGCAAATGTGTGGAGCGAGAACAAAGATACGAAAAAGACCCATGTATTCATGCGCAACGACCCAAATGGGAAATGTGAACTTAATCCATGTCTTTACTGCTCCAAGCGGCTTCGTCGGATGCATGCGGAGGCAGCGCATATTTGACGTCCGGTTCTGGCTGGACATTATCAGTATCGGCGTAATCTCGCTCGCATGGGCCGGCAGCGCCCGAGCGGCGGCGGCGGTTTATCCTGTGAAGGTCAGCGCGAACAATCGCTATCTGGTGGACCAGAAAAACGCGCCGTTTCTGATCATGGGAGATTGCCCTCAGAGCCTGACGGTGAACTTGTCGTTGGCGCAAACGGACTCGTATTTCTCGAACCGGCAGGCCCATGGGTTTAACACCCTGTGGGTTAACCTGGTCTGCACCGTCTATACCGGCGGCCGGCCGGACGGCAGCACCTTCGACGGGGTGCTTCCATTCACGGGATACCTTCCGGGCGGCCACGATCTGTCGCATTTCGACCTCTCCAAACCCAATGAGCCCTTCTTCGCGCGTTGCGATCAGATGATCGGCCTGGCGGCCAAATACAACCTCGTGGTTTTCTTGGACCCCATCGAGACCGGCGGATGGCTGACCAATATGGTCAACAATGGTCCCAAGGCGTGTTACGACTACGGAAAATATCTCGGGAACCGATACGGACACTTTGATAATATCGTCTGGATGAGCGGGAACGATTATGAGGGGTGGAGGGATTCCCGCAATGACGCGGCGGTGACGGCGGTGGCGAAGGGGATACAGGCAACCGACACGCGCCATATCCACACGGCGGAATTGGGCGGCAGCTTTGGTCTCTCCACCGATGACCCTCAATGGGCGTCCCTCGTCTCGCTCAACGCCGCCTACACCTACTTCCCGACCTACGCGGAGGTGCTCACGGGATACAACCGCGCCGGCACGATTCCGGTTTTCCTGGTGGAGGCATGTTACGACTATGAGTCCCTTGGCCAGGAGCACATGGCCACTCCGAGCACGTTGCGCCGGGAGGAATACTGGGCCAATTTAAGCGGAGCCACGGGGCTGATTTACGGGAACCACTACACATGGACATTCGCGCAGGGCTGGGAAAGCCACATCGACACTCCGGGAGCGGCGCAGATCGCCAACTTGAAGTCGTTCTTCGAATCGCGCCCCTGGTATGACCTTGTGCCGGATCAGGCTCATGCCACTCTGACGGCAGGTTACGGCACCTTCGCCGGCAAGGGCACTGTCGATGGCAACGATTACGCAACGGCGGCACGCACCCAGGATGGCCGCCTGGCAATAATCTATGCGCCGACGATTCGGCCGCTGACCATCGATATGACCAGGCTCAGCGGGCCTGTAACCGCACGGTGGTTCGATCCGGCCGGCGCCACCTACAGAGCAATCGAAGGATCGCCGTTCCCCAACGACGGTTCCCGAAGCTTCACGCCACCGGGCAAAAACCACGATGGCGACGGCGATTGGGTGTTGGTCCTCGAAGTCAACTAAGGCGTCACACGCGAGAGTCGTGGGGAATTTTGACAGGCGTGTTCGGCGATAGCGCGGGCCTCGTCGGGCGGACAGCCGGGGAATAGCTCCGTGAGTTTTTGGGTCACCGCCGCGACATAATCGCGGTCTTCAACCTCGCGCCGCGCCGCCTCCCGCACCCGCCGCCGTTCCCGGAGGGGCGCGTCGGCGAGCGATTCTTCTTCCGCCCGGCGGATCGCCTCCGGCAGCGCCAGGATGCCTTGCCGCTCGTAACGCTTCCGCGTCCGGGACCATGCAAGCTAGCCGAGGGCGGGCGGAGGAGCAAGGATTGGGCATCGATGCGAACGGGGACGCTGGGCCAATGACAAAGTCCGTCGGAAGGTCTCGGGTAGGCCGTTTAGGAGTGCGGTGGCAAGCGGAGAGCGACACCGCTTTGGTTCGAGCTGCGTTTAGCGTGTTGGATGTCCCGCGCGGCCGAAATCCCGACTCGTCGGGACGCTTCGCTCTGCCGGCGCACTCCACAATACTACTTTGTCCGCCACCCTGGGCGGGGCCGGGCTTCGTAGCGGCGGTTCGGCATAGCGCAGCCGTTCTCCGGAGCATCTACAGCGGCGCTCTGGCGAGACACCACTACGGGGGGAGGGGGACTAATGTTGCACTGCCCACATTTGTCTCGGCGCCCAGGCCTCCGGGTGGGGTTGGTTGTCACGGTTCCAATCGTGAGCGGTCCGGGGTGGAAAGAGGTAGTCGGAGCGATTCACCAGGAGGACATGCCCATCTCCGAACAGCATGTTATAGCCTTTCCCGTGCAGAGGGGGTGTTTCCTCTCTCGGTGCGTAGTATGCCTGCTTTAAAGTTTGCTGCCCTCCAGGATGTTCTCGATTTTGAATGGTCTTCTGGAGGGGGCGAGCATGGGTTGACTGGAGTAATCGAAATATCGGCCGGAACCGCGATTCCACCAGTACCAAAGGCTGCCATCGGCCGCCAGGGATACGGTGCCATTCACCGCGGCGCCGACGCCGAGCCAGTCGTTGTGCGTGCCGAGCCGGACGGGGGAGTTGGTGGGCAGGCCAAATTCCTGTTGGCGTTCATAGCTCATTTGCCATTGCCAGACGGAGCCGTCCGCTTTGAGCGCCGTCAGGGGTCCGGAGCCGCCTGCGACGGCCCTCCAATCGCTTTCGCTTCCGATTTGCACCGGTGGTCGCGCCACGTAACTCTGGCCGTTTTGGGCGGGCGTCGGCGGCACATTAGTCCAGCCCCACAAGGTCCCGTCATCGCGGACGGCTGCGTGCCAAGGCCAACAGTCTGCCAGGCTGGACGACTTGAAGTTATCCAGAGCCGCAGACCGCTCCAGGACAACATCCGGCGCGAGAGACACCTCTTCTTTCCGAGGCTTGCCGCTCGGCAGCGGCGAGTGAAACACCCAGGCACGCCCGTCATTTTTCCAGGCATACACGGCGCCACTTGAGTAAAGGACTCTCGCCCAGTCGGAGTCGGTTCCGAGGCGATGGGGTTCAAAGGAACGAAGGCCGAGCCGTTCCGAGTTTTTCGGCAGCGGGTGGTCCTGGTACCAGTACCAGAGCGTGCCATCGCGTTTTTGAAGGACCACTGGCAAAGCGGCATACCCGTAATGGACGACGTTCTGCCAGTTGGTTTCCGGGCCGAACCTGACTAACGGGGCCGCCTCCTCGAAGGTTGGTCTTATCTGGCCCCAACCCCAGTCGGACTCCTCGCGCGGTTTTTCGGACACCCAGAGGGTCCCGTCGGCACGGATGCCAACGGTTTGGACAGAAGTGGAGTCCACCGCGACCCAGTTCGAGCCGGGTTCGATCTGATTTCCGCTCAGGCTTTTCAGTTTTCCCCCAACGCGGAAAGCGGTTTCGCGGTCAAATGCCAGGAGGCGGCCGCCAGGATCATATCCGAAGCGGTCCACCCAAAGCCTGCCATCGGGCAGCAGGGCTGATAGCGCGCTGCCGCCATAGCTGTGGAGTTGCAGGGGTCTGGCTGGGCTGAGTTGAGAATGACTGTTGGGGTTGGGGCTGCTGCCGGCTGAAGGCGGCGTGCCGGAGGGGTTGGCGGCGGCTGACTCTATGAGCATTGCGGGGCCGTGGCGTGGCTCGATTGGCGTCAGCAGCTCCCAGGCGCGATGGTAGGCGGCCGTCGTCAATGCGGCGATGAACAGGAGCGTGCCCGCCAGGCCAAGCAGATTACGGCGCCAGAGGCTCGAATGCCCGGAGTCGCCGCGGAAGTTGCGATAGGCCAGAGCCAGGAGAGTGCCGACCAGCACGGGCGGGGCGATGTAAAACACCAAGTACCCCCACCAGAGGTGGAAACCGAAGAGCGGCAGGTTGCCGACGGCGATTGCGGCCGCAATCTGCTCGGCCATCCAAAGGCCGGCCGCCGTGGCTGCCGCAGCCGCCAGGGCCTGGATAATGCTGCGAGTGAGAGTCGAGGCGTAAAAACCGATGAGGGACAGGCCCAGGCAGATCAGGGTGGCCGATACGAGGGTATTGAGCTGAAAGGGGGTCTTGAAGGCCTCGATGTCCGAGCCGCCATGCACTGTGGTGCCGATGCCCTCGGCTGTCCAAAGGAGCAGTCCGCTCAGGACCCCGCCCAGGACCAGCACAAAGAGCAGTTTCAGGGCATACTGGAGGCGGCTGGAAATGGGCAGGCACAGAAGCTCCGGAGTGACGCCGAGGTTGCGTTCGTCGGCAACGCTCGAACTTCCAACGAGCAGGGGCACGATGAGCCAAAGGCCGCCGAAGACTTCGAGTCCCGCGCGCAGCGTGTTCCCGAGAGAATCATGGCCGAACCTGCGGACCTCGACGACGGCCAGGTGTAGCAGGAAAAGCCAGGCAATTGCCAGCAGGCTGACCTGCTGCAGTTGCAGTTCTTTCCAGAACAAGGCGGCCAGCGGACGGTGCGCGCGGAGGGCCGGCTGCAAGGCTGCGTCGTGGCTTCGCCAGCCGGGAAACGAGATGACGCCTCCAGTCCATCCGGCCTCCTGGAACCTGAAAAAGAGGCGTCTAGCCCAGAAAAAGCCGAGGACGGAATAAAGCCCCAGGGCCGCGACCACGGTCGCGGGCGAGCCGCCGAGCCAGTCGACAGCGAGGGCGATGGCGGCCGGCGCCAGGATGGTGAACCAGAACGCGGCAGAGACCTGGCGCAGCAGCAACGTGGTCCAAAGCCCGCCGGCGAATGTGACTAAGGCGGCGGTCCCGGCGATCGTCAGCATCTTCCACCATGATGCCTGCCACATCCCCGGATGGAGATACACATAGGTCATGGACGAGAGGCACCAAGCCGCGAACACGGTGGCCATGGCGCCGGCCAGCACGGCGGTTTTTGTGCGCCAAATCCGGCTGCGCTCCAAGGGCTGGGCCAGGATGAGGGGCAAGGTGCGCAGGCCGAATTCGCGTCCGAAGGCAGACAAGGCCAGCATCATGGCCCCAAACCAAGCCAGGAGCATGCAGAGGGCGGCGGGGGCGCCCGTTGGCAGGAGCAGCAACGGCACGACTGCCAGGAACAAGGCCAGCGCGTAAGCCGGCGCGAGCAGTCGAATCTCTTTTTGAACGAGGGCTTTCATACGCTCCTCAAACTTTCCTTTTTGCCCGATGCGGATTGGAACCTCGCCTTGGCCAAGGTCCCGGCGGTGACGAAGATTTCCTCCAACGTAAGAGAATCGCAACGCAACTCCTCCGGCCGGCGAGAGCGAAGCTGCTCAAGGAGTTGTTCACTGTTGCCGTCGGCGAGGATTTCCAGGTCGCGGCCCGATTGCCGCACGTGGAGGGCGCCGGAAAGGTCCAAGCCGACGGGTTCTTTGGCGAAGGCGACCCGGATTTTGCGGAAACGCTCACGCGCATCTTCCGCGGGCATAGTCAGCAGCTCCCGGCCTTGTTCAATAATGGTGAACTCGTCGATGAGGCCCTCGAACTCCGAGATCAGGTGCGTCGAGACGAAGACGGTCCGATGCTCGGGGTCGCTGCCGTGGTAGGCGCCGATCACCGTTTGGATAAACTCGCGGCGCACGATAGGGTCCAGGCCGGAGGTTGGTTCGTCCAAGACCAGCAACTCCGGCTCCGAACAGACGGCGGCAATCAGGGCCAGTTGGGTCTTCTGTCCTCTGGACAGGTTGCTGGCTTTCTGGGCGGGGTCCAGTTGGAAGCGGTTCAGCAGATCGGCCTCGACCTCCCGGTTCCAATGGGGGCGGAACGACGCCAGGAATTCGAGGGTCTGGCTCACGCTCATCCATGGGTAGAAGGCCACGGAATCGGGGACGTAGGAAAGGCGCGATTTTATGGGAACCTCTTGTCTCCGCGGGTCCAGCCCGAAGACGCGCGCCGTGCCCGAGTCCGGCCGGAGCAGGTTCAAGAGGCACTTGATGGTCGTTGTCTTGCCCGCGCCGTTGCGGCCGAAGAATCCGTAGCAACGGCCCCGCCGGACCTCGAGGCTCAGGCCGTTGACCGCTTCCAACTTCCCGTAGCGGCGAGTCAAGTCGTTCAGTTCAATCACCGGGTTGTCAGTTTCCATAGAGTTCCTTTGGTTTATTTGCCGTCCTTGGCGGCGGATTTGCGCTCGAAGTAATCGACCCGGTCTCCGGCCAGACGCAGGAACCGGTCGCGGCCGATTTGGAGGTGGTGGGCCATTACGACCGCCTCGTCAATTTCCGTCAGGAGCAACTTTTCCCGGGCCTGCTCGCTGAAAGGGGAGCCGTTTTGTTTGAGAAAATGGCCCTTGCCCGGCAGGGTCTCGATGATGCCCTGGGCCTCCAGTTCGGCATAAGCCTTGGCGATGGTGTTGCGGTTGATGCGGAGTTCTTCGGCCAGCGGGCGGAGGGAGGGCAGGGGTTCGCCCGGACGCAACCTGCCGGAGGCGGCGGCGTAACGGATTTGGTCGGCGAGTTGGAGGTAAACCGGTTTGCCAGCCTGGAAATCAACTTGGAATATCATATCCGTTAAACTGTTATAGAACACTATGACAGTTAGGCGGAAGATGTCAACAGTTTTTTTCGCGTAACTGTTCGTTTCCCGGAGAGGGGGCGACATTAGGCGTCACGGAATAATAACATGAACAACTCCGGCTGGTTCCTTTGGCCGCTGGCGGCGTTAATTGTCCATGTTGTTTTTTAGTGACGCCTGAGCGGCGCTCTCCCGAGACGCCGCTACGTTGCGGGGGGGGGCACGGCTTCAACCGCAACGGGGTTGTGGCCGGCGGGCGAGGCGGGCGATTGGGTTTGCGGGCGCCGGGCCACAACCCCGTTGGGGTTGAGGGGCATCGCTGTCATTACCCAGGGTTGTCCCTTCGGTCCAACCCTGGGCTTTGCTACACAACCCCTTTGGGGTTGGAGCGGGGAAATGGCCGGCTGACTGTATCGCTTATTTCTGCAATCAAGCACTAGCGGGGCTCTGGGGAGGCGGGATTGGAGGTGATGATCGTGTCGGAGTGCTCGTAAGCCGGGGCGCAGCAGCACAGGAGGCGGAGGGGTTCCGCGCCGATGTTCCAAAGCTTGTGGCGTTTTCCGGGGAGAATGGCGATGGCGTCGCCTACCCCCACGTCGCGGATTTCTCCGTCGATACGGATCCTTCCGATGCCGTGGGTGATGTAGTAAATCTCCTCGGTTTTGGGGTGATAGTGTTCCTCGGTGGCGGCGCCGGCGGGCAAGCGAGCCTCAGCCAGGCTTTGGTTGCGGATGGAGGAGTTGCGATGGGCGAGGAGTTCGCGGATTTCCGAGCCGTCTTTGGTGATGAAGGCCGGGACTTTATAGAGATTCGTGATTTCCATTTAACGCGGAGGCGGGCCGGATTTCAGATCTTCGACGACGCCGAGTATCTCGTCCCTGTAGGAGGCGGGAGCCTCGATATGTCCCCAGCCCTTCTGGCCTTGGAAGAGGCCGTCGAGCGCGGAATCATGATAGCTCTGCATGATGTGGGGGATGTTCCGGCTCGACAACACGGAAGTGACCAGCTCGGCCTGGACCTCATTGTCGAGCACGACGATTTTCTCAAGTTTTTCCATACAATGTGTTGACCACGGTGATCCCTTCGATGTTCACGTTCTTTCTGCCGGCCAGGTCGATGCCCCGCTCCCGGAGGACCGTCTCGAAGACGTGGAGCCGAGGGTCGCCCGCCGTCTTGAGAAGGATGCGTCCGGCTGACTTATCGTAGCTGAATTCGGTCCAGGGCTGGCCGTCGCGCAGGAGTTTCTTTGGCTCGGCCGCCATAGGCGCCGACCAGCCGCCGTCCGGCTCGCGCCGCCAACCTGAGATCAGGTCCGCCCCGCTGATGGCGACCTTCTCGCCTTTCATGGCGCGGATCGTGACGCTGTCGTTCTTCGGGGCGAGGACTTCGCGATAGATTCCGCCCCGGAGGATGATGGTCTCGCCGGGTTGGGCCAGGGCGCAGGCCTTGGCCAGGCTCGCCAGCGGGACGGCCGGGTAACCCCACGCGGGCTCATCGGCGGCCGCCGGGTGGCGGGGGTCGACGTAATATACGTTGGGGTACTCCAAGGCCCCCATTGTGACGCCGCCTTTGCCCGCGGCGACGGCGGGGCTGCCCTTGCGGAGGCGGAAGTCGCGATTCTGGCTATCCACAAAGAGGGGGTCCTTGGCGTTGATGTTCGACTCGCCCTCCAGGGGCGCGGTCTTGAAGGCCAGGTTGTACTCGATGAGGGGGTTGGACGGGGAAAAGTCCATGCGGTCGTCGACAGCCCGCTGGGCCTCGCAGAGGATGTTATTGCGGATGACCCCGCCGGTGGATTCCTTGCCCCGGAGGCCGATGGCGGCCCAATTCACGGTGGAGATGGTGCAGTTTTCAATCGTCACATCGAGCGTCTGGATGATGTCGGGGCCCCAGCCTCCGCGCATCATTGGTGAATTGGGCGAGACGATGTTGCGCCGGAAGGTCCAGTTGCGCACGCTGCCGATATGGGGGGTGCTTTCCACCATGCACAACTGATGGAAGTCAAAGCAGGCGTTGTCCTCGAAGAGCAAATCCATCGCTATGTCCCCGTTGACGGAGAAGGTTTGAAGGCAATCCACGTGGGCGGTCTTGATTTCCTGCCGGGTGCTGCCGTGAAAGTAGTTGCAACGCTCGATGCAGCCTTTGCCGAAGAAGCGGGAGTAATCGCAATCGTCGTTGCGGTTTCCGGGGGCGTACATGAAGAGGCGGTTGACTTCGTTGTTTTCCACCAGCCAATCTTCTCCGCCGAGGATGAAGCCGTACTCGCTGTGATAGACCTTGTTGTAGGCGATTCGGTTGTGCGTCACGGCGGAGTAGTCGCGCGTCGTGCCATCCGCGCCGGGCTTGGCGCCATACCCGTCGACGCCCTCCATCATATCGTGGATGTAGTTGTCGAGGATTTCGCAGTGGCCGGCGCGCAGTTCGACTCCCGGGGCCGGCTTGGCGGCCGTAATCTCGAAGCCCTCGACGCGGATGAAACCGGCATCGAGGTCGAACCCGCCGACGGTCGCGGCGCGCCGGGGCATCGAGATAAAGGCGATGGACTCGCCCTCCACGCCGCCGTTCTTCACCTTGACGCGTTCGTCATACTTGCCGGCCATGACGCAGATGGTGTCCCCCGGCTTGGCGGCGTCGGCGGCGCGCTGGACGGTCTTGAAGGGCTTATCCTCGGTTCCCGGGTTGGTGTCGGCGGCGCCGGGCGCCGCCTGATCCACTATGTATGTCGCGGCCCGAAGGTGGCCGGCCATGGCGGCCACCATGCCGACGCATACGAGGACACGGAAGGCGGTCAGTCCGGGCGACTCGATTCTGGGTTTGTGCGTCATGCCCGCCAGACTGTCCGACCGTGGGCAACCTGTCAACCTCAGCGGAGGTTCACTTCTCAACCACGTTGACGAGGCCGACGTCGATGTTTTGTCCGCCGGTCGTCTGGAGGCAATGCACGGCGAGCGTGACCTTTGCGCCGGGTTTGAGGAGGAGCCGGGCCTGGGGTGTAATTTCGATCTGAACGTAGCTGGTGGTGAACCCGCCTTCCGAGGCTGCCGGGACGCCGTTGACATAGATTTCGACGTCCTCGTCGTGATAAACGGAGAACTGGAGATTCGACCATTCGCCTTGCGGGAGGGTGATCTCACGCCGCAGCCAGATATCCGACGAGTTCCACAGGGTTCGAACCACCGCACCGGGGGTGCCTTCGGTCCCGAAGCCGGCCGGGCCTTGCTTCCATTGGCTGGAGTCGAAATCGGGGCTTGTCCAGCCCTCGGCGGGCTTCCGGGTTGTGTAACTCCAGGTTGCCGGGGCGAGCCTGGATGTGGGCACCACATCGATCAGCTTGGGCGGTTCGGGGAGCGGGGCCCAATTGGCGGCCTTGTTCTCACCGAGCGCGGACCATTTTCGCCACAGGGCGCGGTCAGCCAGGAGCTTGATGAACACGCCTCCGACCACCGGTCGGGCGTGCATGCCGCCGCTGCGCACCTTGTCGGTTTCGTAAGAATCGGCGAGGGGATCGCGGGTGGTGGTTTCGTTCAGGTAATCCCAGATGGGCGCGATCAGCGCCTCAAAGTCGGCCTGGTTTTCCGCCAGCGTGGCGCTCCATGTCTCCCAATCCGTCTTGGTGAGCCGGGTCCGGGAATCGAGCGGCACGCCGTAGTGCTGGAGGGCGCTCTTATAGTGGGCGACCTCTTTGGCGGCGGCATCCGGGGGAAAGACGTTCAAGCCGAGGATTCGGTCCCAGACCAGGTTGTATTTCTGGCTCCAGGTGTTCGGTTTGTCGAAGGCCAGGCGATAGTGCTCCCCTTCCGCCGCCACTTTCAGCCAGTGCGCCGCGTCGGTCCTGGCCAGCTCCGCGTATTTGCGGGCTGTGTCGGTCTCGCCGCGCAGCCGGCACAAATCTCCGTAGGCCGCCAGGCCCAGGATGGCCTTGACCGAGAGATTGGCGTTGTGGGCCAGGTGGCCCATGAAATCGTCGGTGCATAATTGGTTTTCCGGGTCCAGGCCGTAATTCTCGAGGTACTCCGCCCACTGGGTGAGTTTGGGCCACCAGGGGGACACGAAGGCGGCGTTGCCATCCTCCTGGGCGATTGCGTCGCACAGGAGGAGCATATTGCCGCTCTCTTCGACCGGCATGCCTTCCCCGCCGTCGTCCGTGCCGCGCGCGATGGGATAGGTGCCGAGGTCATGGGGGGCGTTTGGGAATTTCCAGTGCCAGGAAGCCGCGTAGCTCAGGATCGGGACAATGGAGGCCTTGGCCAGGGCCGGGCTGAGCAGGATGAGTTGAGGGGCCATCGGGAATATCACGTCCACCGTTGCGATGTCCCCGTTGCTGGTGTTTTCTTTGGTGAAGAAGAGCGGTTGGTTGTTGGCATCGGCCGCGAGGCCGCAGGCGGCGAGGCTCTGGCGATGGGCCAGGGCGCAAATCTGGGCGTATCTCTCGCCGCCAACGCGCCGGGCATCGGCCAGGAGCTGGGCGTCGAACTGCGCGCACTTCGCCGCGAAGCGAGGGTAATCCTCAGCCGCCTTTTGCAGCATTTGGGCCGCGGTCGCCCCGTTGCGCCGCCAATAGGGCCGGAGGTTCCGGCCAAAGTACTTGATGGCATAGAGCTCGTCGTAGGCCACGATGACCTGGCGGGAGACGGCCTGGCCTGCCACGGCGCCCAGGTCGAAGGCGAACGCCATGGCGGGTTGCGCATCGTTGGACGGCCGGGGCATCCGTGTGTCGTCGCGGGCCGGGAGTTGGCCGTCGGCGGCGAAGGCCGCGATCAACTCGCTCTCCGCTCCGATGGCGGCCTTGGCCTGTTCGGTCAGCGCCGCGGCGTAGGCGTAACCCCAGTTGATGCGGTGGTCGTCCCCGCAGGAGCCTGTCACCGGTTGCGTCACCGTGCCGGACCTGAGCGCGGTCAAGCTGCCGGCCGGCTCCCGGGACCACTCCACTTTTTCACCGGGCTGATTGACGGCAAGCTGCGAGCTGGTGCTGTCGTAGAGCGACACCGTGTGCTGGTTGCCATCCACCGAGCGCACCTCCCAGGTGAGGTAGCTCAGCGGAAGGGCCAGGGCGTCGAGATCGTCCGGGAGCGCGGGCTGGAGGAACGTCAGCGTGCAATGAACCTGGCCGTTCTCGAAATCATAGATAGTCCGGGTCGGCAGCACTTGCAGACGGGTCTGAGGCAAAGCGGGGGCCTCGGCCGGGTTCTTGCCCATGAGCCTCCAGGTTTTCCCGTCCACGCGAATGAGGCTCACCAGCGAATGCTCGCGGCGCGTCCAGTGCCGGGTCACGTCATCGGTGAGCCGGTCCGCTTCCGACCAGATGCTCAAATATGGATCGCTGGTGACCAGCGGCACCGCCGGGGGTCGAAAGGGCAATTCCGAAGCCAGGACCCGGTTCGTGTTCGCCGGAACCATGAGGGCGCAGAACAGGGCCGCACCGGATGCGCACAGTTGCAAGGCTGAATGCTGTTTCATATCCCGGCAGATTACAGACCCCGCGGCGGAAGACAATGACGGATGCGCACTGACATCCGCGAGCTGCCGGCGCCAAGCGGTTTGAGAGCGTCTGGAACGGCTCCGGAAAGGGCCGCAACCTACGAGGAGCTTCGGGGTTCATCCCATCTGATAGATCCACTATGAAACTGATGATTGATTCTAAAGAGCTTCTAATGGCGTCGCAGGATCACTCGCCAACGGGCCGAGCTTCCCGCGCGTTCACTCTCGTCGAGTTGCTGGTGGTCATTGTCATTATCGGCATTCTGGGGGCCCTGCTGTTGGCCTTCCTTGGGCGGACGACGGCCAAGGCGCAGAATGCGGTATGTGTGAATCATCTCCGCCAATTGGGGAGTGCCGCCCGCTCATACGCCAAGGACAACAACAACCGGCTGCCCAGTGCGGAGAGGCTGCCCACCCAGCCGGCCAATCCGCAAGAACCGTTGCCACGCATCTGCGATCTGCTGGCGCGCCGCATCGGCCAAATCGCGGGCACGAACGCCGACCCGGGCAGCGTCTTCAAGTGTCCCGGGGACAACGCCGGCCTATTCGCCGCCGAGGGCTCCAGCTACGAGTGGAACGCGGATGTCAACGGCCACGGAATCGATGAGCCCCCAAGGCGGGTACTGGAGGGGGGGAGTATCCACCTTCCCGGCGGCCAAATCATCAAGCGGGGCCCCTTCGTGCGGATTATCGCTCCAGACACGATTCCCTTGTTGCTCGATTACCGGGACTTTCACCCCGGCACGGGCAAATCGGGCAAGAATGCTGTCTTCATGGACGGGCATGTCGCTCCCCAGTGAAGCGCATCCGGACCAAGGCAAGCTTCGGGGTTCATCCCATCTGAAGGGACCATTATGAAACTGATGATTGATTTAATGAGGGCGCGGAATCAGCCGCCAACAGGCCGGGCCTCCCGCGCGTTCACTCTCATTGAGTTGCTGGTTGTCGTTGTCATTATCGGCATTCTGGCCGCCCTGCTGTTGGCCGTCCTGGGGCGGACGAAAGTCAAAGCCGAGAATGCGGTCTGTGTGAATAATCTCAGGCAATTGGGGATTGCTGTGCGCACGTATGTCGGGGACAACAACGAACGACTGCCCAGTGCCGAGAGGTTGCCCACCCAGCCGGCCAATCCGCAAGAGCCATTGCCACGCATCTGCGATCTGCTGGCGCGCTATATCGGCCAAACCGCGGGTAACAGCAACACAGTTAGCGTCTGCAAATGCCCGATGGACAAGAACAACCTGTTCGCCACCGAGGGCTCCAGCTACGAGTGGAACACGAGTTTGAACGGCCACCGCATTGATGAAGCTCAACCGCCGTTGACGTTCCAGGAAACACTCACATCGCGAACCAAGGGTCCGAATGGCGGCCCTATCAGCCGAACTACCACCAATGTCGTGCTGCGCTTTACGCCAGAGACGACGCCCTTGCTGTTCGATTACAAGGATTCTCACCCCCGCTCGGGCAAATCGGGCAAGAATGCTGTCTTCATGGACGGGCATGTCGCTCCCGATAGCGGTCAAGTCCTGAAACGTAGAGTCCACCGGGTTTCTTAGGCTGTTCACTTTGGGCGAAAGCCGCTAAAGTTGGCGGCGATGCGATCATTGGCGACGGAGCTATTCCGCGAGGTTCGTCCGGGGTTGTTTCGCGTTCTTGGGGGCAAGAACGCGGCTACCTACCTGGACGCGCTGGACGCATTGGAGGTTGAACTTGCGCGACGGGAAGAGGGCATGAGCCGCGAGGAGGCTCTCGCCGTGGTTGAAGGGGTGCTTGAGGAGCATCCCGATTTCATTCCCGACGAGGCGGAGTTGCTGGGGAAATGTCCGGAGGATTTCGCCGCGCTTCCGCCTCGCGAGCGAGCTCGCCGGGTGCTCGACTACCTCGCGCGCAAGGATGTCGGCTGGGTGGAGGACGTGCAACTTCCGGATTGGCAGCGGCGGGTCCGGTTCGATGCGCACGGGGTTGCCTTGTTGGACACCCTGCGCCGGATTGCGCGCCCGGAGGCCGCCGTGTTCACGGATCCGTTCGTCGGGGTATGCGCCACGCTGGCCAATGTCGACGCGTTCGCCAAGGAACCCTTCACCCATTTGGAGAACTGCCTCAAGGGGGCCGGCGAAGGGCTGCGAGAGCTCCGCGCCATGGAGAAGAGCATTGAGCGATTGACGCGCCGCCAGCTCGAAGCGCGGACGTTGGGGGATATCTACGGGGTGGTCTTCGACCAGTATGCGGAACAAGTCGGGCACGCATGTTACGCGGAAATGATTCGCGCCCAACTCCCCGCCCGGCTGGATGCGGCGCGGGAGAGGATTCGACAAATCCTCGCGGACACCGACCTTGTGCAAAAGATGCAGGGCGAGGTGATGCGGCGCGACGGCTCGGAGGCGTCCGCGGCGATGGCACGGGTCCGCAATGATCTGCAGGAGCTGGAGGAGAAGCTGGATTTCGTTCAGCCGCTTGCCGACGAGATTGATCGGCGCACGGCGGAGTTTACGCGGCGGTCGCTGGCCCGCTCGCGTTATTTGCAGGAGGTGGTTGGCGAGAGGCGGGGGCAGATCAAGGAGCTTTTTGAGAAACTCAACCGTGAATTTGGGGGGCGACGCCTTGTTGACCTGAACGAGCTGAGCGATCTGCCGGGACTGCTTCTGCCGGATGCGCGATTGCTGGCGGGGCGATGCGCAATTCGCTTACGATGGGCCGCGCGAATCGCTTTGTGGAGCGGCTGCCCGGCGGGAAAGGCGCGCGCATCGCCAGCAAGGACCTGCCCATCCATAACGACGATGACCTGGACGACGTAATTGCGCTGCTGCTCCACGCCCAGGCCAGCGAAGCCCGCTATCGGCTCGAAGTGCCGGGAGTCGACCCATATTCAGGCGCCCCGGAGCAGGATCGCAAACTCACGTATCGGATGGAACGGTTTTTTGTCATCAAGAAATGAACGCTGATCTCAACCCACCGCCTCCGCTGGGGCTGCTGCAACTCGCGGAAGCCGACCGCGCCCGATTGGGCCAGGCTCTGCAGGAGATTCTGGCCCACGGTTCCATTCTTGGCCTGGAGACCGCCGATGGCGAGCTCTATGCCTGGTGCCGGCAGAACTTCCCCTGGCTGCGGGAGGTCGCGGCGCTGTGCGGACTGTCTGTGAGCATGGAGCACGAGAGCCGGCTCATTCAGGCGGTGCCAAACCAGGCGAGCCTGACCCTCCGGTTGCGCCAGGACGCCACCATCGTGCTGCTGGCGCTTTGGTATGAATATGACACCCAGGTGCGCGATCGCGGGATGAGCCAGGTCCGGCTCACGGTCGAGCAGCTCAGCCAACTGCTGAAGGAGAAGCTCCTGCCTGATTTGAAGAGCCAGCCGAGTCCGGCGCGGATGTTGGAGATTCTGCGCCAGGCGCAACGGTTCAACATGGTCCGGCTGGACCTTGCGGAGCCATTTGAGCAGTCACAAATCGAAGTCCTCAAGACGTTGCCGCGGGTGATTCAGTTCAACGAGTTAGCCGAATGGACCAAGACGGCGGACTTGCACAAAAACCCGCAATCCCTGCCGGATGCGGAGGTTGAGGCCGCGGCGGGAGAAACGGAGGCCCAGCCATGAACCGAGTGATCAGGCTCACGCGCATTCATGCGCTCAACTGGTATGGCTACAATGATTCGCTGCCGGTCGAGGGCAATCTCCTGCTGGCGGGCATCACCGGCTCGGGCAAGTCGGTGCTGATGGACCTGATGATGACGGTCCTGGTGGGCACGGATTCCGCGCATTGGCATTTCAACCGGTCGGCCACGGGCGGGCAGTCGGACCGCACGCTCAAGAGCTACTGCTTGCTGGATACCAAGCGGGAGGAGAACGGTCTGCCGCAATACGGGCGGCAAGCGGCCATCAGCTATATTGCCTTGGAGTTCACCTGGCCGGCGGAGGCGGAGGAGGAGGGGCGCGTCGAGACGTGGGGTCTGCGGATTGAGTTTCGCAACACAGCCGAGAACCAGGGGCACATCAAGCCCTTCATGTGCCATGAGCCATTGGCGAAAATGGATTTTCTCGATGGAGACCGGCGTCCCCTCGAGCTTGGGCCCTTCAAGCATCGGATCGAAAAGGAGCGCGATGGCCGGCTGTTCGAGACCCAGGAACAGTATCTGCGCGACATGGCCAACGACCAGCACCTGAATTTCAACCGGGCGGTGCTGAGTTCCTTGCTGCCGCAGGCAATGTCGTTCACCAACCTGAAGAGCTTCGATGAGTTTTGCCGGCGCTTCATCCTGCCGGATGACAAGCTCAACGTGGCGGACGTGGTCGCCAGCTACCGGAACTTCCTGGCCTACGAGCGCGACCTGCGGGAACTGTTCGACCAACAGAAACGGTTGGAGGCGATCCGCGACCTCCATGAGGACTATGCCGCGGCCGGTCGCGACCGGGTCGTGGCCCGCTTTCTCGCGGCCCAGCTCGCCCACGAGCACGCCGCCGCGCGCGCCAGCGAGCAGGAGGCGAAGCTGGCAAGTGAAAAGGCCGAGTTCGCCCATGAGGAGGCGCGGACCGCGGAATTGGAGGGGTGGATCGAGGAGCGGCGGAGCCGCATCAAGCGCGAGGAGGCCGCGCTGAAGGAAATGCCGGGCGGAGCGCTCTACATCGAGCTCCAGGAGCAGAAGAAGCGATTGGCCGCCGAAATCAGCCGTCTTCGCGATATGGGCAACTCGGCGGACTCGGCCTTGCGAAATCGCGTCCAAAAGGCACGGCAATGGCTGGACCAAGTGGCGCAGGCGCCGCTGCCGGAACCGGTCCCGACGGCGGCGATGGAGGCGGCCATCAGCCGCCTCGATACGTGTGCTGCCGACCAGACCGAACGCGGCCTCGCCGCGGTTGCGCAGGAGGCGGAGCAATTGAAGGCCGCCTTGAGCCGCGCCGTCCGCCCAACGGCCGGGCAGTTGGCCGAGATTCGTGATAGCAAGGGCCGGCTTCGGGGGGAGATCACGCTATTGGAAAGCGGCCAGCTTCCGTTTCCAACCACGCTGCTCAACGCCCTCAACGCGGAACTGCCATGGGAAGGCCGCACCCCGCCTGCGCAGCCGTTGTGCAAACTCTGCGAGGTTGTGGATGAAGATTGGCGTCCGGCCGTGGAAATCGCGTTCAGTCGCAAATTCGCGGTCGTCGTCAGCGAGGCAAACTATCCCGCCGCGCTAAAGCTCTGCCGAGGGCTGGAGGCCGGCTCCCCGCAGGAATCCCTGGTGCATCCGGCCAGGGCCCTGGAGGCGGCGCGGCCGGTGAGACCCGGCTCGCTTGCGGAGAAGTTGCACGCGGAGCATTCCGTTGCGCGCGCTCTCGTGAGCCATCTTTTCGGCGACCTGATCTGCGTCGAGCGGGCGGAGGACCTGGAGAGACATGATTCTGCCATCCTGGCGGACGGTTTCATGAGCCGCGGCATATTCGCGGAACGGACGCGCCGCTACGACGGCATGCCGTTCGTTGGCCTCCGGGGTTTGGAACGGCAACTTGCCTTGAAGCGGTCGCAGTGGAAGGACCTGGATGCCCAGGAGCGCCGGCTTGCCCCGCTCGTTGCCGAGGTGCAAGGGGTTGTCGACCGGGCCGGGGAGTTCATCCCGAGCCATGCGTCCCTGGCCGCGGATTTGCGCGAAACCGAGCGGCTGCCGACACTGGAGGGCGAACTAAACCAGGCGCTGGCCAAACTGAACTCGATCGATCGCGGGAGCTTCGAGGAAAAGGAGCGACAACTGGCTGAGCTGGAAACGGAGCTGAAGGCCTGGGATTCGGAATGGCGAGGTCTCCTGAAAAGTCAGAAGAGGGGCGAAATCGAGCGGTTGGAAAGGGAATTACTCAAGGCGCAAGAAGCCGTCGCCGCTACGTCCCGAGGCGTCGAGCGCGTTCAAGCGGAGGAGGGGGACATCTCCCTCCATGCCGCGCGGCTTAACCAATGGCGAGCGAAAGTGACGGCCCGGCTTCCGGCTTTGGACGCGGCGGCCAGAGAATTCGAGCGCCAGCAAGCCGACGCCAATGCGCGTTTCGTCGCGAATTGGGAAAAGCTCAAGTCCGCTCGGAAGGAGCTGGGTCTGGTCTATCGGAAGTTTGAAGATCTCGTTCCAGAGAACCCTTCCAATGAACCTTGGGCAGGGCTTCTGGCGCAGATAGCCGAGGCCAACATCCCGGACTACAAGGCGAAAGCTGAAGCGGAGCGAAAACGGTGGGAGCAATTGTTCCGGAGCAACGTGCTCCAGCGCATGGAGCAGGCATTGCGCCGGGTAAACGATACGATTGTGGTCCTCAACGACCATCTGAAGCAGCCAATCGGCAATGACCGCTACCAGATCGAGCGACGGCAGAACCCCGACTTCCGGCTCTACCGCCAACTCATTGATTTCAACTCCCAGTACCAGGACGACGGGTTGTTCTACCAAGCGGTGCAGGGCCCGTTGCAGGAGGCCTTAAATCACTTCCTCACCGTGCTGACCAACGAGCAAGACAGCATCGAGGCGGCGCGGTTACTCGATTACCGGCAATACTTCGACTACGACCTGCTCGTGTGCGATGCGCGGGACCCGCAGGCGAGGCCCGTGAGCGTGGATAAACAAAGCGGCAAGATGAGCGGCGGGGAGAACCAATCGCCCTATTTCGTCGCCATCCTCGCCAGCTACTTGCGCGCCTACAAACGCCACGAACGCCGATGGAACGACCCGTCCCTCGCGCTTGTCCCGATTGACGAGGCATTCTCCAAGATGGACACGGAGCGGATCAGGCATTGCATTGAAGCGATCAGCGACTTGAACCTGCAGGGCGTCTTTTCGATGAGCACGGGCAACGTTCCGACCGCATTCAGCCTGTGCTCGGAGCTGATTGTCGTTTCGCGGCAGGAGGAGCGCCGGGGCGACCGCACTCATATCCGGAATATCCCGGTTGCCATCCTCCGCGACTCGGAGGAGGGGCGTGGCTGGATACGTGAGAACGCCTGAACGGCCACGGAATGAAACCGGCAAACCCAGTTCTCCGCGCCTTAGCGGGTTTTTATGCCAATTCCCAAGCCGGCCGCACCGGGGCAGGGGAACGCGACCTCCTGGTCGACTTCAAGAAACTGCTGGCCGCCGCCGGTTGCGAGGATGGGGACGACCGGGAAGCGGCTGTCCGGCAGCTTCGCGAACTGGACGGGCGAGTCATCCGCCTCGAAGGTCCCCGCCGCGACCCGGACATCATCCATCGGGTGCGCCTGCCGCGTGCCAGCGAAGCGGAATTGTTCGCCTTGCTGAGTGAGCCTTCACCCTCGGAGCGGCGCCGGCAATTGGCCCGCCAGTTCTCGGCGGCAGCGACCCTGGACGTGCCGGAGCGGTGGCGCAAGCCCTGGCAGGACTACTGCGGCAAGCTCGAGCGGGCTTCGGTATGCGGCGGAGCCATCGCGCCGTTTTCGCGAGAGGATTTCGCCCTCAACTCCGAACTGCTGGACCTGGTCCCGAAACTCCTGGCCTGGCATGGCAAAGGGGAGCGGGCCTTGCTGCGCTTCGCGAGTTGCGTGCTGACAGGCAACTCCAAGCGATTGGGCGAGCTCGCGGTCGAAGCCCCGGACGGGTCCCGCAGCGGCAAACTAGGCTCGATCCTGGAGCAGGTGACCGGCGGACAGATCCGGTCTCTTGAAGATGCCGGCATTTTGCAGGCACCGCGTTTTGTCCTGCTCCACGGCCCGCTTCGCCTGCTCTTGTCAGGCGCATGGCTGGATATTGGGGCGCTGCATGGCCCGTGTTGCTTGTCGGATGTGGACCTTGACCGCGCTTCCCAAGTGGAGACGACCGCACGCCGATGTCTGACCGTGGAGAATGAGACCAGTTTCCAGAAGTTGGCGGACCTGCGCTCCGGCGAGCTGCTCCTCTGCACCAGTTATCCGGGGTCGGCGACCCTCGCCCTGCTTCGCAAGCTGCCGGAGCGCCTCGAGTTCTGGCACTTCGGGGACTCCGATCCCGAGGGATTCGACATTTTGCGTGATATTCGAGAGCGGAGCGGGCGGCCTTTTCGCGCCCTGCACATGGGCTGGAGGCCCCTCGCCAGCTCTCCTTCTTTGGATTCGGTCGATGAGCGGCTGCTCCGGAAGCTCCTGGCATCGCCGACGATGGAGGCCGAACGCGAGGTCCTGAGCGCCATCCTGAACGCGGGGAGGAAAGGCAATTTCGAGCAGGAATCCCTTGGCCAGCCAAGTCTGGCGAACTGGCCGTTTTACGGCTGACTCGGCCGCAAGCCAGGCGTCGCATGACTTGTGCTGGACGATCTCCGTCGGCGCGGCCATGATGCCTCCCGTGCGCGCGCCGAGCATGAACGCCAAAGCGTTGATTTGCGGGTTTGCCGTGCTGCTGGCAGCCGGCTGCGCCGCTCGCTCGCAGGGGGAGGCCGTCGGGACCCGCCCCGGCTCGGCGAGCCAGCCCGTTCCGCGAAGCGATCCCAATTCGCGCCTGGCCCACGAGCAGTTGCTACAAAAGGCAAGACAGGGGGGCATTGACGCCTTCTTTGTGGGCGACTCCATCACCCGCCGTTGGGGCGCCACGGACCCGCAATACCGGCCCTTGCTGGAGAACTGGAGGACAAATTTCTTCGGCTGGAATGCCGCCAATTTCGGCTGGGGAGCGGACCGGATAGAGAACATTCTCTGGCGGCTGGAGAACGGCGAACTTGACGGGGTGAATCCGAAGGTGATCGTGGTGCAGGCGGGAATCAACAACGTGGGGACCGATCCCGGCGGCCCGGAGAAGGTGGCCGACATCACCCAAGGGTTGAAGGCTATCGTGGATGTATGCCGACGTAAGGCGCCGAAGGCCACCGTTGTTCTCATGGCGATCTTCCCACCCAACGATAAACTGGCGGTGATTCCGACCATCCAACAAATCAACCGGAGCCTGGCGGGCCTGGCTGACGGCCGGCAGGTGCGGTTTCTGGACATCAACGACAAACTCGCCGACAAACAGGGGAGATTGTTTCCCGGGATGATGAATCCAGACCTGCTTCATCCGACCTTGAGGGCCTACCAGATTTGGGCCGACGCCTTGAAACCTGTATTGTCGGAGTTGCTTGGCGCCCCCGCGAGCACGGATCATGCGCCGCCGCCGACGGGTGACCCGAGCGTCCAACGCTGAGGAGGCTTCTTAAGATAACATGCATGCTTTCGCTCCGTTTCATGAATAGCCTCCTTATGAGAACAGACACCTCGATTGCGAAAAGGGCCTGGCTCGAGGCCACGGTAAGCGGCGCTTGCGCCACCGGCTTGGTGTGGTTGCTTCTGGCGCTGCCGGCCACGGTCGAAGCCCAATTCACTTGTGCCACGAATGGCGGCGCCCTCACCATCACCGGCTACACCGGGGCCGGGGGCGCCGTGGAGATTCCAAGCACGATCAGTGGCTTGCCGGTCACGGCCGTTGGAAACAACGCCTTCTATGGAAGCACCAACTTGACCAGCGTCGCCATTGGCAACAGCGTTACCGGCATCGGCGGCTATTCGTTCGCTTCCTGCTCCAGCCTGACTAACGTTCTGGTAGGCAGCGGCGTCACCAGCATCGGGATATGTGCGTTCTTTTCCTGCCCGAGCCTGGCGCGCGTTTATTTCCAAGGCAACGCCCCCAGCCTCGGTCCGGGCGCGTTCAACCATGACACCTTTGCGGTGGTATACTACTTGCCGGGGACCTCGGGCTGGGGTTCGACGTTCGGTAACCCGCCGACGGCCCTCTGGACCCCCCGGGTGCAGACCGGCGACGCCAGTTGCGGTGTGCGGGCCAATCAATTCGGTTTCAACATCAACTGGGCCGGGGGCATGACCGTCGTGGTGGAGGCGAGCACGAGCCTGATTAATCCGGCCTGGTCTCCGTTGGCCACGAACACCCTGGCCGGGAGTTCGCTCTATTTCAGCGACCCGCAGTGGACGAACTATCCCGCGCGTTTCTACCGCCTGCGCTGGCCGTGAGGGGCGAGCCGGTGTCATTATTGTCGGCTGAATCAAGGGAAGCGGCCGGCGCCACGGGCCTCGGCCGATGGCTCGCGGGTTCCAAGGGATAGTCCAGGTCGCGCCAGGCATCGATTCCGCCGAGCAGAGGGCGGACGCGGGTGATGCCTTTGCGCTGGAGCAATAGCGCCACCCGCGCGCTGGCTACCTCGTTCGGGCAGGAACAATAGACGACGACTTCCCGGTCGCGCGGGATTTCCTGGTACCAACTTTCGACTTCGTCGGCTCGGAGGTGGACGGCGCCCGGAATGAGCAACGGATCGAGAACCAGTTCCTCAGCGGGCCGCAGGTCGATGATGGCCAGGTTCTCCCCGGCATCCTGCCGTTGACGGAGTTCAGTCGCCGTGATCCTCGCCGTGCGCAAGCCCCGTAGAACCCGCTGCCGCTCGTAGTACTTGAGGCCGATGTAGATGGCCACCAGCCCGAGCACCAGGGCGACGGCACTCCCGCCGATGCCCGCAAGTGCGGCGGCGAGCCGTTGTATTCGGTCGCTGAACAAATAGCCCAGGAGAATGAAGGAGCCTCCGTAAAGCAGCGAGCCGGCCCCGTCAGCGAGGATAAATCGGGCGGTCTTGACTCCGGACATTCCCGCCAGGGGCGGAGCGACCGTGCTCAGACCGGGCACGAATTTTGCCACGACAACCCCTCGCAGGCCGTAGCGCGAATAGAGGTTTTGCGTGCGGCGCACGCAGGAATCCGGTTCCAGGGAGATGCGGCAAAGCAGGCTCAGCACGCGATGCCCACGGTATCGCCCAAGGTAAAACCATAAGGTATCCGCCATCAGGCAGGCGAGGATGGTAATGCCGAGCGCCAGGAAGGGGCTGAACCTCCCGGTCGCGGAAAGCGCTCCGGCGGCCAACAACCAGGGTATGGCCGGCAGCGGCACCCCGATCTGGTCCAGGAACACCGTGGCGAAGACCAGCGCCGGTCCGTGATTTACCAGGAACTGGGAGGTTTCATTCACCGTTGTTGTGAGTCATTGCTTTCTATCCGGCGTTTTCTCCAGGTGCCCGCCGAAGCCAAACCGCATGGCGGAAAGGAGTTTGTCCTGGTAATCGGCCTCGCCGCGGGAGGCGAACCGTTCGTACAAGGCGGTGGTCAGCACGGGCACCGGCACGCCTTCATCGATGGCCGCCTTGATCGTCCAGCGGCCTTCGCCGGAATCCGAGACCCGTCCGGCGAATCTCGATAGCTTCGGGTCCGCGGCCAGCGCGGTTGCCGTCAAGTCCAGCAACCACGAGGCGATGACACTGCCTCGCCGCCATACTTCCGTCACGTCCGCCAGGTTGAGGTCGTATTGGTAACGGCCCGGGTCGCGCAGGGGCGTGGTTTCGGCGTCCGCATCGCTTTGTTGTTTGCCGATGTTGGCGGATTTCAACACGCCCAAGCCCTCGGCGTAAGCGGCCATGATCCCGTATTCGATGCCGTTGTGGACCATCTTGACGAAGTGGCCCGCGCCATTCGGACCGCAACGCAGATAGCCTTGTTCGGCCGTGCCGCCGAGCGTCTCGCGCCCCGGCGTGCGCGCGAGCTCGCCGATGCCGGGCGCCAACGTGGCGAAAATGGGGTCCAACCGCCGCACCACTTCCGATTCGCCGCCGATCATCATGCAGTAGCCGCGCTCCAGGCCCCAGACGCCGCCGCTGGTGCCGACATCCACGTAATGGATTCCTTTTGAGGCGAGTTCCTTCGCGCGACGGATGTCATCCACGTAGTAGGAATTGCCTCCGTCGATCAGGGTGTCTCCGGACTCGAGCAGAGGCGACAAGACGGCGATTGAATCGTCCACAACCGCGGCCGGAACCATCAGCCAGACTACGCGCGGCTTCTTCAGTTTGCCCACCAGGTCGGCCGGGGATGCGGCGCCGGCCGCGCGGTCCTTGACCAACTCTTTCACCGCATCGGGTGAACGGTCGAATACGACGCACTCATGTCCGTCCTTCATGAGCCGGCGCACCATGTTGGCGCCCATCCGGCCCAGCCCGATCATGCCCAGTTGCATCGGTTTGAAATCGGCTCTCTTCATGGGGCTCCTTTCTTAGTGTTCATGACCACTTAGGCGGCCTGCCGGAGCGCGGCGCTCTTGGACGCGATGACCGCCAGGAGGTCGTTCCAGGATTTCACGAAAGACTTTGCGCCCTCGTCCTGGAGTTGAGCGGCCAGGGCGCCCGCATCGACACCGGCTTGGGCGAAGTTCGCCAGGATTTCTTCGCAATCCCCGCCGTCGGTAGCCATGATGTCCCCGATCTTGCCGTGGTCGGCGAGGGCTTTCAAAGTCGCTTCGGGCATCGTGTTCACGGTGAACGGCGCCGCCAGGGTTGTGATGTAAAGAGTATCGGATGCCTTTGGGTCCTTGGTTCCGGTGCTGGCCCAGAGCAGGCGCTGCGGGATGGCCCCCTCGTTGCACGCCCGCTGCCAGCGCGGCGAGCTGAGCAGGTCCAGATACGCCTTGTAAGTGCGCCGGGCGACAGCGATGCCGAGTTGATTGCTCAAAGCAGAAGGCACCTTGCCCGCCACCGCGGCATCCCAGCGGCTGACAAAGAGCGACGCGACGGAGCCGACGCGCGGATTCAAACCCGCGGCGATACGCCGCTCGATGCCGCGCAGATGCGCCTCCGCGGCGGCCGCGTATTGCTCCCGCGAAAACAGGAGGGTCACATTGACCGGCACGCCCGCGAAGATCGCCTCCTCGATGGCGGGCAGACCTTCCCTCGTGCCCGGGATTTTGATAAACAGGTTGGGCCGTCCCGCCCGTCCGAAGAGTTCCCTGGCCTCCGTCAGAGTGCTGGCGGTGTCATGCGCCAGAAGGGGTGAGACCTCCAGGGAGACCCAGCCGTCAACGCCGTTCGTCCTGTCGCAAATGGGCCGGAACAAGTCGGCCGCCCGGGTGATGTCATCCAGGGCTAAATTGAAGAAGAGGTTTTCCCCGGATTGGCCCGCGCCCAGGCCGTCGAGAATGGCGCTGTCGTAGGCAGCGCTGTTCTTGATCGCATGATCAAAAATGGTCGGATTCGAGGTCAGCCCGGTCACCGAGAGGTCCTCGATGTAGCGTTTGAGCGTGCCGTTGTTCAGCAAGTCGCGCGTGATGTTGTCGAGCCAGATGCTCTGGCCCAGGTTGTGCAAGCGTTGTGTCGCTTTCATAGTCTCGATTGCCAGTTCGTCTCAGTCATCCGCGTGCCGTGTGTCGTCCCAAAACTCGATCACCGGCAGGGACAGGTCGTTTTCATAGCCGAGCGCGCTCAGGCTGGCGGTCCTCAACATGAAAAACCTCCCGGCACCCGGCTCCAGCCCAAGCCAGCGTGCGGCGAGCACCCGCAAGAAATGCCCGCTGGAAAACACCAGCACGTTCCCTCCCGCCCCGCGGAGGCGGCGCACGATGCGATCGGCCCGTCCGCCAACCTGGTCCGGGGATTCGCCCCCGGGGCAGCCGTCGCGGAACAACTGCCAGCCGGGGCGTTTCGCATGGATCTCCACCGTGCGAAGACCTTCGTAATCTCCGTAGTTCCATTCAACCAGGGCGGCGTCCGTCTTGGCGACGGCCCCAAAACCGGCCAAATCACAGGTCCGGACCGCGCGCTGCAGCGGGCTCGTGAGGACCTTCGCGAAAACCCGGCCCCTCAACGTTTGGCCAAGGCGTCGGGCGTTGCGTTCCCCCCGCTCGGTAAGCGGCAGGTCAGTCGCTCCCGTATGCTGGCCCGTGAGGCTCCAGGCGGTCTCGCCGTGACGCGCCAGATAAATCACTGGAAGACTGTTGCTCACGATCTCGGGTCCGTCAATCGGCCGATTCGGGTTGGGCCATAAAACGTCCGCCTGTCATTCCTTGTCGCATCATAACCGACGATTGAGGACAGCATAACATATCCTCGTTCAAATGTCCTTGGCAGCGCAAAGAAAGTCCGCGAAAGGCCGCCCCAAACCCACTCTTGCTACGGCCACTCAGGTCCTATATCGTCGCCTCGGTTGTGCGAGGCGCTTGGCAGCGGCCTTCCACCTGTTTGTGCTATGACAACACAATTCAATGCTCAATCTTGTTTCGTCCGCCGCGCGCTTTCAACCAGGTCCTCCGGTTCCCGGATGCGAATTCGGCTTTTCGCCGGGTTGCCGGTCTGGGCGGCCTGCCTTTTGGCCGCCTGTGCCGCAAAGAGCGAAGAAGCGGCCCAACCCATCCATTTGACAGCCGGCTGGGAGCTCCAGGATGCCGCCGACGTGCCGCAGGGGGGCGAGGCCGTCTCCCGGACGGATTTCCAACCCTCGGCCTGGCACCGGGCAACTGTCCCCGGGACGGTCCTCACGAGCCTGGTCAACGACGGGGTGTATCCTGAGCCGCTCTACGGCGAGAACAACCGGACCATCCCCGACAGCCTCTGCCGCGCGAGCTACTGGTACCGAACGACGTTCACGCCGCCGCAATCCTACGCCGGCAAGCGGGTGTGGCTCACTTTCTACGGGATCAATTACATCGCCCAGGTCTGGGTGAACGGACATCAACTCGGCGCCATCGAAGGGGCCTTTGCGCGCGGGATATTCGACGCCACCGCCCACGTCGCGATCGGCAGCCCGAACGGCGTCGCCGTTCACGTCTTCCCGCAGCCGCATCCGGGCGTGGTCAAAGAAAAGACCATTGCGGGAGGGACGGGGCTTAACGGCGGCATCACCGCCCTGGACGGCCCGACGTTTCTTTGCACCATCGGGTGGGACTGGATTCCGACCATTCGGGACCGGGACACCGGTATATGGCAGGATGTGACCCTTTCGGCGACGGGGCCGGTGGTCGTTGAGGACCCCTATGTCACCTCGAAACTGCCCTTGCCCCGCACGGACAGCGCGGAACTCACGGTGCGGGCCACGGTCCGCAATGCGACCGACACGGCTCAGGCGGGCACCCTGACCGGCGAGATTGAAGGGAGCACCTTCAAGCAAGATGTCAGCCTGGAAGCGAATCAGTCAGTCGAGGTCTCTTTCTCCCCGGCGGCCACGCCTGTTCTGCGCCTCGAACACCCCCGCCTTTGGTGGCCCAACGGCTTCGGCGCGCAAAATCTCTACAAATTGCGACTCGCTTTTGTCCAGAAAGGCGCCGTCTCGGATGCCCGCCAACTGGACTTCGGCGTCCGCCAGATGACCTACACGTTGCCCGGCTCGGACAACCTCGCTTTGTCGGTCAACGGGGTCCCGGTCATGGCGAAGGGAGGGGACTGGGGAATCGACGAGGCCATGAAACGCATGCCGCGCAAACGTCTGGAGGCCGCCGTGCGCATGCACCAGTTGGCCAATTACACCATCATCCGGAACTGGGTCGGCCAAAGCACGAGCGAAGACTTGTGCGAGTTGTGCGACCAATACGGCCTGCTGCTGTGGGACGAGTTTTTCCAGCCCCACCCGGCCGACGGTCCCGTGCCGGAGAACACCAAACTCTACCTGGCCAATGTACGCGAGAAGATACTTCGGCTCCGAAACCACCCTTCCATCGCCCTGTGGTGCGCCCGCAACGAAGGGGAGCCTCCTCGCGCCATCGGCGAGGGCATTCAGAAGCTCATCAACGAACTCGACCCGGGGCGCCTCTACCAGCCCAGCTCCACCTCCGGGCGCGGCGTCAACTCCGGCGGCCCGTACCACTGGCGCACCCCGCGCGAGTTCTACACCTTCGGCGAGGCTTTCAAAACCGAGGTCGGCTCCATCTCCGTGCCCACTCTCGAGGCGGTCCGCGCCATGATGCCGCCCAAGGACTGGGAGGTCATCAACGACGACTGGGCCGAGCATGACTTCTGCGGCGGGGCCCAGCAAGGAGATGTCTATCCCGAGATGATCGCCGGGCGCTACGGGTTTCCCGCGAGCCTGGCCGATTTTGTCCGCAAATCCCAACTCGCCAACTACGAGTGCTTCCGCGCGATGTATGAAGGGCGGTTCGCCAAGCTCTTCCACCCGGCGACCGGCGTCATCACCTGGATGAGCCATCCCGCCCAGCCCAGCTTCGTGTGGCAGCTCTACAGCCACGACCTCGAACCCAACGCATCTCTCTACGGCACTCGCAAGGCCTGCGAACCGATTCACGTCCAGTTGAATCAGAACGATTGGCGCGCCATGGTCATCAACAACACCGCGGTTGCGCTGGATGGCCTCACCCTCAACGCCGCCCTGTACAACCTCGACGGCTCCATGCAAGCGTCCCAAAACCAAACAGTCGCCGCCCCCGCAAGCGCCGCCACCGACGCGGGCCTGATCCGGTTCCCTGAACAGGGCCTCTCGGCCGTCCATTTCGTCAAACTGGCGCTCTTCGATTCGGAGAAGCGGCTCCTCTCGGAGAATTTCTACTGGCGCGCGACGCCGAAGCAGCAGGATGATTTCCAGGCCCTGAACACGCTGCCGGTCGTCGCTTTGGATGTCCAGGCCGGGAAGCAGGAGAAGGACGGCAAATGCCTGCTCGATGTTGTGGCGAAGAACCCGTCCAAGTCCATCGCCCTGATGGCGCACTTGCAGTTGCGCAAGGCCCGCTCGGGCCAACGAGTGCTGCCGGTGTTCTACAGCGACAATTACCTCTCGCTCCTGCCGGGCGAGAGCAAAGCCTTGACGGTGGAGGCTGCCGTGGATGATCTCGGCGGCGAGGAGCCGCTCCTGGCCGTGGACGGCTGGAATGTAACGGTCAATCCCGCCTCCGCCTCCGGCAATACGGTCCAAATCGTCCCAAACAAGGACGCGCAGGCTGTCGGGGGCGGGACCACCCCGCCTGCCCAATCGACAGGCGCCGTGAGCATCAACTGCGGCGGCCCGCGGCTTGGCTTTTTCCGCTTCGGCGCCCCGGTCGAGGGATTCGTCGGCGACCGCGATTTCAGCGGAGGCAGCACTTCTGCGACAAAACAAGCCATCGATACCCAAACCCCCAATGCCGCCCCGGCGGCGGTTTACCAGACTGAGCGTTGGGGAGAGTCCACCTATACGATAGCCGCCGGGAGCGGGGCTGCCTATACCGTTCGCCTCCACTTTGCGGAAACCAAGCTCACCGCGGGCGGGCGCAAGTTCAACGTGGCGATCAACGGCCGGCGTGTCCTCACGGACTTTGACATCACGGCGGAGGCCGGCAAAGGCAAGGCCCTTGTCAAAGAGTTCGACTCGATTGCCCCTGACGCGAACGGGAACGTCGTCATCCAGTTCATCAAAGGCGCCGCCGACGAGCCCAAGATTTGCGGGATACAGGTCATCAAACGCTGAGTCCAAACAGGAGAGAACGGAGGAAACGGAGAAAAAGCGCAGGGTATCCTCGCCGTTTTCTCCTGTTAAACCTCCGTTGAATGCTTGGGGTCAAGCCAGACCGAGGTTCCGCAGAATCCGGGTTGTTGGGCCGGCCTTGTTGAGCGTGTAGAAGTGAAGTCCCGGGGCGCCGGACTTGAGCAAATCGGCGCACTGTTTGGTGGCGTAGTCGAGGCCAAACTCGGCCACGGCGTCGTCGTCATCGCCCAGGGCATTAAGCTTGGCCGCCAGCGGGGCGGGGATGCGCGCGCCACACAGGGCGGTGAACCGCTTGACCTGGGCCGCGCTGAGCATGGGAATAATCCCCGGAACAATCGGCACGCTCACCCCGAGCTTGGTCGCAAGATGGTCGCGGAACTCGTAATAATCCGCGTTGTCGAAGAACAACTGGGTGAGGATAAAGTCGGCCCCGGCGTCAACCTTCTCCTTGAGATGTTGCCAGTCGGCGTATTTGCCTTCTTTGCAGGCGATGTGGCCCTCGGGGAAGCCGGCGACCCCGATGCACAGCCCGGGCTGTTCACGGATAAAGCGGACCAACTGGCTGGAGTATTCGAATCCTCCGGGCGTCGGTCTGAACGGGCCCCCTGACGGTGGGTCGCCGCGCAAGGCGAGGACGTTCTTGACTCCCAATGCCCGAATCCGGCCGAGCAATTCTCCGATTTGCTCCCGCGTCGCTTCCACGCAGGTGAGATGTGCCACGGCCACCAAGCCATGCTGCCGCTGAATGCGATCCACGATGAGGAGCGTCTTGTCTCGCGTGCTGCCCCCGGCCCCGTAAGTGACCGAGCAGTAATCGGGCCGCACCTGGCGCAGCGCCGGGAGTGTCTTGTCCAGCAGGCTGGAGTCCCCCTCCGGCGTTTTGGGCGGGAAGAACTCAAAGGAAATCACCGGCCGCCCGGCGGCGCCCTTCGCAGCATAGATGTCTCGGATGAATTGCATAGCCTTTGAGGATGCTCGAAATCGCCAGAAAATCAACGCAGAGCTTGCGGGCCCCTACAATACGCCGGCACCTGAATAACGCGCCACACTACCGGTGATACCGGCTTCTTCTGTCTGCGATCAGCCGGTCCCACCGGCCGGATTCGTCGAGGTCCCGGGCGAAGAACATGAAGATACGGTAAGCGCCCCACGCTCCGAAGAGGCCGAGGCCAAGAGCGGCGGCCAGCCTGAGAAGGGGGACTTTGCCTTGCCAGAACTCATCGATTTGCCCGATGCGGGCTTGCTGCTCGAGGAGGGCACGCTCTCGTTCGTAACCGCCGGACCGATGAGAGCTGAGCCAAGGCATCAGGAATCCGAAAAGCCAGACACACAGAGCGACAATGCCGACGGTGCAGGCAATGAAGAGAAGGGCGGCTCGAACGCGAGCTTTCCAGGGCAGAATCAGCTTCCGGGAAGACCAGGATTGGTTTTCGCTCGCGCTCATTCCGGCCCCATACTGCCACACTCGGAGGAGGACGTCAAGGCTTCGGCGGAACAGTGCGTAAGGTGCTGATGATCAAAGGAATGGAAGACTGGGCTGAACAAAGCGCGCCCAGGCTGCCAAGCGTCCCCAACAACAGGGACATCCCGTGGATGGCCCAAAACCCCCTTTCGAGACCATAAGCAATAATTGGTGAGTTTTGGACAATGGACAGTTAGCTTATTTCTCATAATTGTGCCAATGCTAGGGATCGATTCTGTGATCTCGATGCTGTCCAGGAACAACGAGTGCGCCGCGTGTTGGCAATCGCATCCCCACTGGGAGCATTCGACCGATCAGTGCCCGCGTCGCCCATTCCTCTCGCTTGGCCCGCATTTTTTAGGCCGGCGCCGTCCGCCGACCTTGAGTAAATCCACACCTGCCATCTAAACCAAAAAACATGAAAAGAAAATCGCAACCTCTATCTCGGTTCATCTCGGCTGCCGCCGGTTTGAGCCTGGCCGCCTCGGCCCTCCTGGGGCGCGCACAGACCTTTGAAAACCCGCAGGCATTCGACTCGGGCATTGGCTCGTGGATTACCTGGAACGGATGGGGTATTCAGGGCTTCCTGACCTGGGACCCCACCCGCGACGCCGCCAACGACCCCGATTCCGGCTCACTCCGTTACGACGTCCCGTTCACCGGGGACAGTTCTGATCAATTCATGACCTTCGGCACCCTCCACGATCAATGGGGGTGGGATAACACCACGGAAGTCAACGTCATCGGCGTTTACACGAACATCGTCTTCGATTTCGAGCTCGATCCCGCGACCACCCCCGCCAAGGACGGCACTTTCGGCACCCTCAACATCGGTCTGGTCACGGATGGCTGGGCCAATCATCAGGAGGGCAGCTACACGATCCCCGCCAGCGCGACCAACTGGACGCACATAAAGATCCCCATCGCCCCCACAAGTCCCGGCGCCGACAAGACCGTCGGTTTCTACCTCAACATGTGGTCGGGCGGGAACTTCACGAACACCCTCTCATTTAACGTGGACAACATCGGGTTCGAGGCGCTGCCGACCAATGCGCCGCCGATTCCACCGCCGACGATGACGCTCGAAAAGGCCGGCCCCGCGGGCGTGGAAATCATCATGGACGGCACCGGCGACCAGTGGAATCGCAATGCCCTTAGCACGCCGGCGGGCGGCGGGCCTTACCTCTGGACCTCGCAAGGCACTTATCCCGTGACCTATGCCTGCACGATCACGAACTTCCCCGACATCGCCACCCATCTCGGTTTCGAGGCGCACATGTACCTCGTCAACGGCGACACCGCCCCCTCGGGCCAGGACGTGAGCGGTTCCCCGGATTGGACGGTGCCGGACCTCCTCATTTTTAGGGTCGAGAATGCCGCCACGAATGTAATGGCTCAGATTCAGTGGAAGACCAACTATCCCAACGCCAACGCGACCAACGTGCCCGTGGTGGTGTACGCCCCCAGCGCGGTCGGCACCTGGACCTTGACCTTCACCGACAGCACGGATGGCATCCTGACGGGACCGGGGATTACCGCGACCAACTTCAGCCTGCCTCCCGACGCGGTGCAGAATAACTTCAGCCCGGCCACGTCCTTCCTGCAGTTCGGGATGTTCAAGAACGACGGGGCCAACGACGGTCACAACAACGGCGCGCACGGCACCTACAGCCGCGTTCAATTCTCCGGAGCTGCGGCGAATTCGTTTGATGATAGTTTTACCGGGCCCACCCTCACCAACAAGTACGCCTGGCGGGTCACCTCTTCAAGCGCCGTACAGTATGTGCCCCCGGGGACTGCTTGGCTCGTGGACTGGACCCTGCCGGCCATGCAGTTCAACCCGCAGAGCGCCCCGGCGATCACCGGGCCTTGGAGTCCGGCCGTGTTCACCTCGACCTATTCGGATTCGATCCGGATGCATGGCTTGGTCTCCCAAGCCTCGATGGCGGGCGCCAGCGCCGGCTTCTTCCGCCTCATCAAGCGGCCCTTCGTCCAACTGCAGGTGTTGATGCCTGGCGAGACATCCGCTCCAAACACTCCCACCGGAAAGACCGGCACGCCCACCCCGCAGTCAGTCGGCATGCCCTTCAACATCACGGTTAACGCCGTCGACTCCGTTTGGAACGTGATCCCCTCGTCGGACACCATCGACATTACCAGCAGCGACACGACCTTCTCGCCGCCGCCGGATAACGCCCTGTCCGCCGGGACCATGGTCTTCTCCGTGACCTTTAACACCGCCGGCACGTTCACAGTGACCGCCACCGACGTTACGGACCCCACGAAGACAGCGGGGACCAGCAGCCCAACTGTGGCTCAGTAATCGGCATGGCCCGATGCAAAACCAAGGGTGCCGCGGGGCCGCGGCACCCTTTTTGTTGACCGTGGGCCGGGAACGCGCCGATTCATGATATTACCTCATCCCAGGCTTCGATTAAGAGGGTCGAGCCTCGCTTTGGCGGTCTCCCTGGTGGCGCTCAGCGTGCCCGCAGCGCAGACTTCTTCGACGATTTATGCGGACGCGCTGACCAACGGCTGGCAGGACTGGAGTTACGCTTCCACACGGAACCTCGCCAACACCGCGCCTGTCCATTCCGGCACGCATTCCATCAGCGTGACCATCACCGGCGCCTGGGGCGCCATACAGTTGTATCATGCCGATATGACGAACGCCGCTTATGCCAGCATCAGCTTTTGGCTCAACGGCGGCCCCGAGGGCGGGCAACAACTGCAAATGTATGCCAACCTGGGCACCCCGATCGTGACGCAGAACGCCCGCTACCCCCTGAACACGCCGCTGGCCAATACGTGGCAACAATACACGATTCCGTTGTCGGCACTGGGTGTGGCAAACCAGACCCACTTCTCCGGGTTCGCCATCCAGGACTCGGGCGGTTCGGCCGAGCCCACGTTCTACCTGGATGACATCCAGCTTGTCAGCGCCGCGGGGCCTGCGCTCACGCATCTGACGGTGGACGCCAGCCGGCCCATCCGTAAGGCCGACGCGCGCTGGTTCGGCATGAATACCCCGATGTGGGACAGTGCCCTGGACACGCCCCAGACGCTGACGGTCTTGACCAACATGGGCGCCTGCGCGCTGCGTTTTCCGGGTGGGTCGGATTCCGATGATTACCACTGGGTTTACGACCGCCAGGACAACGACAACTGGTCGTGGTCCACGAGCCTGGCCAATTTTATCCACGTGGTTACCAACCTGAACGGGGTCTCGATGATCACGTTGAACTACGGCACCGGCTCCACGAACGAGGCGGCGGCGTGGGTGGCCTACGTCAACGCCTCGACCTCGAGCACGCAGTCCCTGGGCGCCGATGCAGCCGGCACCAATTGGCGTACCGCGGGCTATTGGGCCTCGTTGCGGGCCTCCGCTCCCCTGGGAAAGGACGACGGCAGGAATTTTCTCCGCATTTCCCGGCTGGCGCCGCTCGGTTTCAAGTACTGGGAGATTGGCAACGAGCTCTACGGCTCCTGGGAAACCGACAGCAATTCAGTGGCCCATGATCCCTATACGTACGCCCTCCGGGCCCGTGATTACATCTCGCTGATAAAGGCGGTGGATCCCACGGTCAAGATCGGGGTCGTGGTCACGCCGGGGGAGGACAGCTATGCCAACAACACCAACCACCCGGTGGTCAATCCCCGCACAGCCAAGACCCACAATGGCTGGACACCGGTCCTCTTGGCGACCTTGAAGAGCGAGGGCGTGACGCCGGACTTTCTCATCCACCACCGGTATGCGCAGAACCCGGGCGGCGAGGACGACGCGGGGCTGCTGCAGTCCTCGACAGGCTGGGCGTCCGATGCGGCCAACCTGCGGCAGCAAATCAGCGATTATGTAGGCGCCGGGGGCACCAACGTCGAGTTGGTTTGCACCGAGAACAACTCGGTGTCATCGAACCCGGGCAAACAATCCACCAGCCTCGTCAACGGCCTGTTCAAGGCCGACAGCTTGGCCCAACTCATGCAGACGGAGTTCAACGGGCTGTTCTGGTGGGATTTGCGCAACGGCTCCGATGCCACCGGTGGCAACAACAGTCCGTCGCTTTATGGCTGGCGTCTGTATGGCGATTATGGGGTTTTGGAGGGAACGGACCTTTATCCGACCTATTACACCTCCAAACTCATGCGGGCATTCGTGGCGGCGGGGGATACGGTCATCACCGCCGCGAGCGACTATTCTCTTCTCTCACCTTACGCGGTCCGCAGGCTCGACGGCAGCCTGACGGTCCTGGTCATCAACAAACATCCCAGCAACACGCTCACGGGGGAGGTTGCGGTTGCCGGGTTTACCCCCGCTGCGGACGGTGCGGCCTATGCTTACGGGATTCCACAGGATAACGCCGCGGAAAGCGGGGTTGGCTCCCCGGACGTCGTCCCCGCGTCGCTTTCCGGGGCCGGGACGAACTTCATCTACGCTTTTCCGCCCTACTCGGCTACGGTGCTGGCGCTTTCTCCGGCGCCGGCAACCTTGCGGGTAATCTCAGTTTCGCCGGCAGCAAACCAGCTCGTCCTCCAACTGCGGGGTCAGGTTGACGTTCCTTATGTTATTCAGAACTCGGTCGATCTGCTTGGATGGATTTCCATCGGCACCAACATGCCGCCAGGCGGCCCACTGAACCTGACCAACGTTTTGGATCCTTCTTTTCGAGAGCAGTTTTGGCGCGCCGTATGGCAACCCTAGCCCTCGTTCGATGACATGATCGCGATCAGCAAGGCCCTCCCCGCAGGAGCCGTTATGCTAAGGCTCCGAGCACTCTTCCTGATCGTGGCCGGCATTCTGGCTCGGTCCGCAGTCGCGCAGCCCGCCGGGGACATTACCTTCGCGGAGTTTTCCGGAACGCCCGCCAACACCCCGGTGCCGTCCGGGGAGTATGACGGCGGGTTGCCAGCAGGCCTGGCGGCGATGTGGAACGGTTGGCTCCTTGACACGAATGGCGCCGGCACGCCAATGAGTGTTTTTGTCGGCGCCAATCTGCCGAACCAATATGACGCGACCATCATCTTTTCGCAGCCCGTCACGGTAGCGAGCCTCCAAGCGCTCCACCCCACCGGCAGCAGCGCGCTCTATATCGTTGGCCGCAGGAACGACCAGCGAGTCTGGAGTTACACCTCGGCCATCTGCGATCGGTGGCTGGCCGTGACCAACGGAAGCGGCCAGAGCATCGATCAGTTGGCGGTCGAGGGCAAGGGCAACCATCTGGATGACATCGCCGTGTCGGTGGTCCCGCCCGCAACTGTGGCAACCGGTGCGCCCGGGCTTTCCATCCAATCAGTGGCCGCCACTCCCGGCGTCACCAACGGGGTGAAGGTGTCCTGGTATGCCTGCACCGGTCAGGTGTTTCAGGTGGAAGCCGCCCCCCGGTTGACCGGAGGTTCCTGGACGAACAGGGCTTCAGCGGTCGTCGGAACGGGCGTCACGAACGTCTTTGTGGACAGCAATCCGGACGGTCAATCAGAGTTTTACCGACTCGATGCCACGGCGCTTCCGCCGGACGAAATCGACTGTGAAACAGAACGTGCGATCAACGGTCTGCCCACACCCCCGATCGGATTTAAATGGACTATCTTCACCAACCTGACCGATGAGTTCAACGGCTCGGGTCTGGACATGACCAAGTGGACCAACATGCACCCGTATTGGACCGGGCGCGCCCCCAGCCAGTTCTTCGCCACGAACGTGTCGGTAGCAAACGGCAAGCTCGTCTTGAGGCAGAATTCCCTGGTGACAAACCTCTTGCAAGTCGTTGACCCGACTAACGACATCTGGATCGGATCGGCTTGCGTCAGTTCCAGCACTGCCCTGGCTACGAACGGCTTCTACGAGGCCAAGATTAAGGTTGCCAAGGTCTGCATGGCTAACGCCTTCTGGTTTCAAGGGAACTCCACCGAGATTGATGTGATCGAGAATTTCGGGTGGCCGATCAACAACCCAAGCGATCTCCAGCAGATGCTCATGAACACACATTGTTTTCCCAGCGGCTGGAGCCAGGATGTGACCACACCCACCCAGTGGACCATGCCCACGCGCGACTGTGACGAGTATCACATCTATGGCATGTGGTGGAAGGATGCCACGCACGTCTGGATGTATCATAACGGCCAGCAGGTGGCCACCATAACCACGGGAGGGCCGTTCACGGTCCCGCAATATCTGTTTTTCGATCAAGAGGCGTTCACCTGGGAGGGCCTTCCGACGGTCGAATCCTTGCAGGACGGCTCGCGAAACGCCATGTATGTGGATTGGGTTCATGCCTGGCGGTTGGTTCCCCAGTGAGGCGGGCAGCAGCACTAGAGTGGCAAGGCTTCCGCGGATCAGTGGATCGCGTCACACGAAAAAGCATTGACTTCCGCCTCGATTGAGTTCAGACTAGCGCCAAAGTGGGAATCGCGTCGGTGATCCACATAACAACGTTTGTGATGCGCACCAAGCAAAGCAAGGGATGTACATGAACCTCTCCACGATCAAACCAAATCCGCCCCCTCTAGAGAATCACCCTGTTCACCAAACCGTTGCAACCCGTATGGCTGGCCTGCTCTTGATGGGCTCGCTGGCCGGGCTTCAGGCCACCGTGCTTGATGATTTCAGCGGCGCCAAGACGGGGTGGACCGACACCCTGAACGGAGGGGCCATTTCCCAGGCTGGGGGCCAGTTTACCGTTGCCACCGCTTCCAGCGCCGGGGCGCTCACAGACAGCCTGAAGACCTCGACCTCGTTCGCAAATGTCGCAGGCAATACCCTCGAGTTGCGCGTGGACGTGAACGGCGTTACGCCCGGCAACGGCGACGTCAATGCCATGGCTGTCGTGGGATGGGTGCCCGCGGGGGGCTCTCTCGCGGCCAACGGCTATAGTTTCTACGCCGGCGCCGGCAGCGCCAAAATCATGAAGGGCGGGTCGGTTCTTTATTCGATCAACTTCGTCAACAGTTACGGAACCAACGTTCAAAACACCAACGTCACCCTCGTGCTCCGGATGACCCCTTCGGGGAGCGGCGTCACCCTGAACGCCCGGCTTTATCAGCAGACCGGCGCCGTGGTGGGGCAAAACTTCACCTGCCTCTTCGAGCAGACCGTCACCGATGCTTCGGGACTCATCGGTTCGCCCGGCTATGCCGCCCTGGGTGTTTTCAACCAGGCATCCGCTTCGGGGGCTTCCGTTTCGTTTGCCAACCTCCAGGATTTCGTTCTGGTGGACACCGTCCTGGATGATTTCAGCGTGAACAACAATCTGGCCGGGTGGCAGACGTTCGTCAACCCGTCGGCGGTGCCGGGTGTGACCAGTTCGGTGACCGAGTACCCGCCGTCGGGCGGCAACCCGGGCTATGTCGAGTGTATCGCCGGCTTGAACACGCCCGCCGCGCTGGCGGGGGCCTTCTATGCCGGACAGACCTTCCAAGTGGTTGATGGAAGCCGGCTGGAGTTCAGCGTGGATTTCGATAACCTGGGCAACGATGAGCTCAATGGCGGGGGCGGCAGCTATTCTGTTCTCGGTTACCTGCCCGTTGCCAGCGAGTCTGCCGTCTTTGCGCTCAACGCCTACCATATCGCACACGATCTTCATCAGTCGGATTACCTGGTCGCAGGCAAGAACTACAATGGTTGGTGGACGACAGGTCCCGACAATCTGCCCGTAATGAACTGCCGCTACACCCTGATCATGACCGGTGAAGGAGTCAACGAGCGCATCGAGGCCCGCCTGGAGGACCTTAGCTATGACATCAACGACCCGAACCGTGTTGCCTTCCAGAACGTCATGGTCGATACGCCCGCGTCCGACTTCTCGGGTGACGGCGCCACCTGGAGCCCTGCGCATCCCGGCCCGTACCTCAACTTCAACGGCGCCTTTGCCATCTTCACCTTCGGCTCCGGCCCGTGCTATGAAGCCGATGTCGTCTTCAGAAACGCCCGCGTCAACCAGAGCATCGCCGGGGCAAGTCCTCCAGCCATACTGAACCTTTCCCCCGCGGACGGGGCGAACTTTGTGGCCAGTTCCAATTCGGTGTCCTTCCAGGTCAACGATGCGGTCGGGATCGCGGCGGCCAATATTTCATTGACCCTGAACGGCGTTACCTACACCAGCGCCTCGCCGGGCGTCACCGTCACCGGCACCGCCAAGGCGCAGGTGTTCACGCTCAAGGGGGTGTTGGCGCCCGACGTGAACTACGTCGGAACGATCGAGGCGGTCAATAGCCAGCACCTCAGCGCGACCGTGCCGATTCGCTTCGACACCTTCCTGAACGCGTATGTCGTGGAATCCGAGGACTTCAACTTCAGTACGGACGGGCTCACCGGAGGCTCATTCATCGACAATCCCAAGGTCATCACGGATGATTACCTCAACCAACCCGGGGTTACCGACCCGCGTGCCTACAACGGCATGGCCGGAATACCGGGGGTGGATTACCACAACAGCCAAGACTCCAGCGACGCCCCCTGGACGGATTTCGTCCAGGACATCAACCACGTCTTTCGATGGAACGACCCCGTCCAGACCACGTATTCCGCGGACTTTGTGCGCGCCGAGTACGCGAGCCTCGGCGGGAACGCCAAGGGTTACTATGAAGTGGACGTCGAGAACATCCATGATGGCGACTGGCAGAATTACACCCACACTTATCCCGCCGGCACCTACGCGGCGTACCTTCGGCAAGAACAGTATCTGCTGCCCGAATCCCTGGTGACGCTCGAACGGGTGACGAGCGATCGGACCGAGACCAACCAGACCACGACCCTGCTGGGAGCGTTCATGGGCACCCCCAACGGCAGCGGTCCGCATTTCAACGTCGCACTCACGGACGCGGCCGGCACGCCGGTCGTGGTCCGCTTCAGCGGCGCCACCGACACCTTGAGGGTGAATAATCGCGTCACTGGAAACGCAAGCACCTCGACCGGCGTCATCCAGCAGAACTACCTTGCCCTGGCGCCGGTGCCGGACCCCGGCAAACTGCGCCCCATCGTCGCCGTGGTGTCCCCGCTGGCCGGTCAAACCGTCAGCAGCGCCTCGCCGCCGACGTATGCCGACATCGCCAACAGGGATACGAGTGTCAATGCCTCCAGCGTCCAGTTGATGATCAACGGTATTGCCGTGCCCTCAACCAACACTCCGAACGCGGGGGGCGTTCAAGTAACCTGGTCCATTTCGGTGCTGCCGCCCGCTGCCATTTTCACGAACACCCTTTCGTTCAAGGACAGCGACGGCACAAACCAGAGCGTTTCATGGACCTATTCCTACCCATTCCTGTCCGCGTCGAACAGCCTGCCCATCGGAAGCCTCCAGGCGCGGGGTTTCCAGACTCGCACCGCCATGAGCCTCAACGGAGGCGCGAACCTCGACAACAGCCTCTCCCGGGCACTCCAGCAACTGGCCGTTCCTCCTCAAATCCCCGTCGACCTGGTCGCCACCAGCATCGTGTCGGAACTGAATTGGAATCTGGACGGGAGCCCGACGAATGTGCCGGGTCTCTGTCCCGGCAACCAGATCAACATCGCCATCGAGGCGCTGGCATACCTCGAGTTGAAGGCCGGCGCCCACCGTTTCCGCATCAGCACCGACGACCAGAGCGGACTCTATTCCGGGACCACTCCATGGGATACCAGCGGCACCGCGCTGTTCGTGGCGCCCGGCGACACCGCCTACCAGACATTCGACTTCGTGGTCGGGGCTGACGGCCTGTATCCGTTCCAGTGCATCTGGGAGCAGACGGGCGGCGGGGCGATACTCCAGTTGTCCGCGGTCGACCCGGACGGCGTCAATGCCGACGCGCTCGTTGGGGACCCGAGCGAACCGCCCGGAGTCGTCGATGCCTATTATCCCATCGTTTGCGCCTCCACCGCCTCATTTGGACAACCCTTCACGGTGGACCCAACCGCCACGGCCGGTTTGACGACACTCACGACCTCGCCTGTCACCGGCGACTGCGGCACAGTCGTCAACGACATGGTTTCCGGCGGCGGCGGAACGTTCACCCTCCCGGTCTCCGGGGCCGAGCGATACTTCCGCATCTTAGCCCCGCGGCCTACGACGATCACCAGCATCCGGCACGTCGGTTCGAATGTCGTCCTTACTTACAAGTTAGAATAGGACCCAGACCCAATCCGGCACACGAGGGGCGAGAAGCGCCGAACTAACGCGGCGCTTCCGTCCGGCTCGCACCTGAACCGGGTGGAAACATCCCCACGATGACGCCGACGAACGTGGAAACAACGCCGTGCGGGCGCGTTGCGCCTTGAACCGCAGTATCCGCCGCAGAAACGGCTCGCAACTTCCTGCGAAAGGCTCTATAAGAAGACCTTGGTATGCGACACGGATTCTGCGTTCTCCTCATGGGCCTGCCACTGGCGGCCGCCGCTCAGAACCCGTTCTTTGCCGCGGGCAACCTGGCGGTGTTGCGATTGGGCGACGCCAACCAGGCGCTGGCAAGTTCCGGCAACACGGTCTATATCGACCAGTATACGCCCGGCGGAACGCTGGTGAATAGCGTGGCGGTTCCGGATGGCGGCGCCAACGCCCTGCTGATCAGCGGCACTGCCGGCTCCGAGGGTGGCTTGGCCCGCTCGTTGGACCACACTCTTCTCACATTCGCGGGCTACAATGTTGACCGTGGCGCGGTGAGCGGCTCCCTGGCCAACCAGTCAGGCTCCGCGGTGCCGCGCGGCATCGCCACAGTCAGCGCCCAGGGGGTTTACACCTTGATCCAGACCAGTCCTACCGTTTATAGCGGCAACAATATTCGCGGCGCCGCCGCCGACGGGACGAACAACTTCTGGACCGCCGGCACTCCGAACGGCACTTACTGGTTCAATCCCCCGCAGACCCCCAAGAGCGTGCAGACCAGCGGTGGAAGCACCATCGCCGTTCGGACGCTGGGTGAGAGCCTCTACTTTTCAACACAAAAGGGGACCGCCGGCATTTACACGTTCCAGGGCGTCGGGCTGCCCAAGACCCCGACGCCGACCAACCTGGTCTTTGCCACCGGCCCCGGCAGCCAGCCCGCCGGCTTCGACCTCAGCCCGGACCTGACGCTGGCTTATGTGGCCGACCAGCGGACCTCGTCCGGAGGCGGCATCCAAAAATGGACGAATAGTCTCGGCCTTTGGGGTTTGGCCTACACCCTCTCCACCGGGGCAGGCAGCGGCGCTTACGGTGTGGTGGTGGACTTTTCCGGCACGGCGCCAGTGGTGTATGCCACGACAGCGGATGGCGCCTCGTCCAGCACAAACCGCCTGGTCAGCGTAGTTGATACAGGGCCTGACGGCGCGCCCGCTGTCCTGGCGGTTTCGGGCGGCACCGCCTTTCGGGGGCTCGATTTTGTCCCCGACCTCAACCCCTCCAGCGCCCAGAGTTTTGGCATCTCGGCCTTTTGCCGGAATGGGTTGGTCTGCTGGACTAATGCGTTCTCCAGCGGCATTTGCACGGTCGAGGCCGCCACCGTGCCGGAAGGCCCCTGGCTGCCGATTCTTTGCTCCTTTACGACCAGCTCCACAGGCCAGGCCGGATTGACGCCGCCGTGGGACACCGCTTTTTACCGCCTCCTGGCGGTCGATGTCTCGGCTGGCAACCCGGCCGGTTTCACCAACCTGACGCGCTCTTACGGCAACCTCCACACCGTGGCCGGGAGCGGCAACGATCCGGGCGCGGATTCCGTGAATTACTGGAAGGGCAGCTTCGAGGGCGGCTTCGCCACCAACGCCGCGTTGTCCCGTCCCCATATTGCGCTGGCCGATCGGGCGGGCAACCTGTTCGTCGTGGATAAGAACAGCCATTCCGTATTGAAGGTCACCCCCGACGCTCGCATCCATACCGCTGCCGGGACGCATGCCTCGGGCAATGGCCCGGACGTTCCGGCCGCCGGCACGAACGTTGCGCTGAGCTTTCCGAACGGTCTTTGGCTGGGCGGAGACGGCGTGGTTTACATTCTGGACACCGGCAATGGCAAGGTGCGGTGGCTCGATACCAACGGAGTTCTGACGACTCTGTTCACCGACAGCAAAGGCATCACGACCGGACGAGGCTTGTGGGTCAAAGACGACCGGACGCTGGCTTATTTTTCCGACGGACAGAATGTGCGGCAGTGGACGCCGGCGGGCGGCATCCAGACCGTGAACAACCCCAGCTTCAGCTTCAACGATTTGGGCAACTTCATCGTCGATGCCGGAGGAAATCTGATCGTGACGGACCGCGGGGCCAACCGCGTGTACCTTCTGCCGACGAGCGGCATCGATGCCGGGAATCCCACCCCGCTCTTTGGGAACGGCGGCACCGGCAACGTGGTGGACGGCACTCCGGCCGTCGCCAACGGACTGAACCAGGTGCGCGGGGTCTGGCCCGTGCCAACCGGCGGTTACCTCCTGGGCACGGATCAAGGCTGCCAGGTCCTTTACGTGGACCCGGCGGGCATCCTGCGAATCCTCGTCAACGGCCAGGTCGGCGCTCACTCAGGCGACGGCCAGTGGTGCTATTCCCCCGGCTATAAAGTCAGCGAAGTCCGAAGTGTCACCATGGATGCCCAAGGCAATATCTTCATCGTCGAAAACGACGTCGGGTATGTCCGCCGGATCGACTTCCTCCGGCTTAGCCCGTAACCGCGGGTGCCAATAGCCGATGGCAGATAGCCAATAGCCGATAATTACCATTGACCAATTCTCAATTCCCGATTTCGCGGCCTTCCCTTCCGCCCATCGGGTTTCCCGGCCCTGGAGGAGTATGGGGTTAGCTTGGAGGAAGCAGAGGCAGCGGTGGACAAGGCCAAGCGCGAGCTTGAGGCAGACGCAAAGGCAGGCAGATTGGTGGAATTCAAGGGAAAACTGCCGTGATGGATGCCTGGGAATGCCTCCTGGACATTCGGTGGCGCATTCAGTTCGTTCAGGAAGCTGACGGTCTGATGGCCTATGACATCATGGACCGTAGCGAGGTTCGCGCTTGGCTGAGGGGAAAAGGCTAAACGGTCATAGTTGACCCCCCTTGCACCGGCACTGGGAAGTTATTTCCCACCCGGCTCTTCCAATTCGTTCCTGGGCCGGACAGGCCGCCTACGGATTCCCACGGCGCCCGGCCCTTTGGCTGTAATGGCCCTCTTCATGCTTCACGTTGAATAAAGTTTCGACGCGACGACCATGGCCAAGCTCAGCCAGAATTTGCGATTGCTCCTGAAGCACGGAGATTTGTGGCTCATTGCCGGGCTTTTTGGCACGGTTTTGCTGTTGATCCTGCCTGTCCCGCCGGCGCTGCTTGACAGCCTCCTGGCATTGAGCATCGCGCTCTCGCTGTTGACTCTGCTGGTCATCCTTTACGTAAAACAGCCCTCGGATTTCACGGGGTTTCCGACGTTGCTTCTCTTTCTCACGCTGTTCAGGCTTTCGCTCAATGTGGCGTCGACGCGTCTCATCCTGCTCGATGGCTATGCGGGCCACATCATTGAGGCCTTCGGCAATTTCGTGGTTCGGGGCAATTACGTCGTGGGCCTGGTGGTTTTCCTGATACTGGTGCTGATCAACTTTATCGTTATCACGAAGGGTGCCGGGCGCATCGCCGAGGTGGCGGCGCGCTTCACGCTGGATGCCATGCCGGGCAAACAGATGGCCGTCGATGCCGAGTTGAACGCCGGCATCATCAACGAAAGTGAAGCGCGGACGCGGCGGCGGGCGGTCGAGCAGGAGGCCGATTTCTACGGGGCGATGGACGGAGCCAGCAAGTTTGTGCGGGGTGATGCGGTGGCGGCGATTCTGATCACGCTGATCAACGTCATCGGCGGGTTTGCCATCGGCATCGCGCAAAAGGGCATGACGGTCAGCGAGGCGCTGCAGCGGTTCACGCTGCTGTCGATTGGGGATGGATTGGTGTCGCAGATTCCCGCGCTGATCACGTCGACCGCTGCCGGCATCCTGGTGACGCGGGCGGCCTCGAAGAACGACCTGGGCCACGAGCTGAGCAAGCAACTGTTGATCTACCCTCGCGCCATGGCGGTGCTGGCTGGGATGATGGCCGTCTTTGCATTGGTGCCGGGGCTGCCGGCCCTTCCGTTCGGGATTTTGACATGCATTACGGGCCTGCTGGCCTATTCGCTTCACCGGCATGGCCCGCTGGAACCAGCGGCCGCCGAGACAGGGCCCGACTCTCCTCGGGCGCGCGCGCCCGGCAAGGGGGGCGCGGCCGGAACTCCGGGCGCGCCGGGGGAAACCAGGTCCATCGATAAGCTGGAAGAGCTGCTCCGACTGGACCCCTTCCAGGTCGAGTTGGGATACGCCCTGGTGTGCCTGGCCGACAAGCGGCGGGGCGGGGACCTGCTGGAGCGCGTGACCAGCGTCCGGCGCACCTTCGCCCAGGAGGTCGGGGTGATCATTCCGCCGATTCGCCTGCGGGACAACCTCCAGCTCGGGGCGAACGAGTACCGCTTTCTGCTCAAGGGCAACCCGGTGGCCAAGGGAGAACTGAGGCCGGGCTTCTGGATGGCGATGAATGCCGCCAAGAGCAAGACCGTGCTCAAAGGCCTGCCAACCGTGGAGCCGGTGTTTCAACTGCCGGCCACGTGGATAACCGACGCGGAGCGCAAGAACGCCGAGGCCTGCGGCTACACGGTAGTGGACGCCCCGTCGGTGCTCGTCACGCACCTGAGCGAGACCATCCGCCGCCGCAGTCACGAGATACTCAGCCGGCAGGACGTCCAGGTGCTCCTGGACAATCTCAAGCAGACGCATCCCACCTTGGTCAACGAGCTTGTCCCCGCCCAACTCACCGTGGGCCATGTGCAGCGCATTTTGCAGAACCTCCTGGCCGAAGGCATCTCCATTCGCAACCTGGCCGGCATTCTTGAAAAGGTCAGCGACTACTCCCCAATCAGCAAGAACCCCGACGAACTGTCGGAATGCGCCCGGCGGGCGCTGGGCTTGCAGATTACCCGGCCCTACCAGACGCAGAAGGGCGCCCTGCGCGCCATTACGCTCGACCCGCGGCTGGAGCAAACCATCGCCCAGGGCGTGCGACAGACCCAAACCGAGGTCTCGCTGGTGTTGGAACCCGGCCTCGCCCGGCATATTACGGATGCGCTTGGCAAATTCGTCCAGCAAATGCTGGCCGCCGGGCACCCTCCGGTCCTGCTTTGTTCTCCGCAAATCCGGCTCGGCTTCCGCCGCTTCTTCGAATCGGCCTTTGCGGACCTGGCGGTGATTTCCTACTCGGAAATCCCGCCCCGAACTGAAATTCAAAACGCCGCCACTATCCCGGCCGTTCCATGAACGTAGTACACTTTTTGGCTCGCGACGCCGCCGATGCGATCGGACAAGTCCGCTCCCGCCTGGGTCCGCAGGCGGTGGTGGTGATCCTCAGACAGCTTCCCGCCAGCCGCCTGAGCCGGTTCTGGCGCAAGACTCTTCTTGAGGCCCACGCCGCCCTGCCCGAGAGCGGCGCGGGCATCCTGCCTGACTCCGAAAAACCTCAGCCGGTGGCCGCCTCGGTCCGAGCCACTCCAACGGAAGAGCCAACTCCGCGTCCCGAAGGGCCGAGACCCGAGCCCGCCCAAGCCGAAAGCGCCGAGTCCCAATCCGCCCAAGGCCGGCAGGCCGGCATCGAACAACCCGCCACGGCGCCTGATGCCCCGAATTGCCGGGTCGCCGCGCTGGCTCCTGATACCGCTGTGGACGCCGGTCCGCCCGGCTTGGGGGGCCGGTGGCGGAGCGGGGCCGTGCTCCGCCAGATGGGTTTGCAGCCGATACTGGTCGAGAAGGTGCTCGAACGCGCCCGCATGAGGCACGGCGAGGAACCGCCCGCCGTTTTTGCGGATGAGATGGCGCTGGCTCGGACGGCGTTGGCCAGCTTTTGGCGCCCGGCGCCCAAAGTCCCGACCGGCGCGCCCGTTATTCACGCATTCGTGGGACCGCCTGGCGCCGGCAAGACGACCGCGCTCTGTAAATGGCTCTCGAAATCGGTCCTGACCGAGGGGCGCGTGCCGCGGGTTTGGCGGCTGGATAGCCGCACGGCCAATTTCCCGGGTCTGCTGGATTTTCACGCCGAGGTCCTGGGAGTGCGGGTCGAGCGGGATTGGAGGGGAGCGGCGGGGTTGACCGGTTGCGATGAGGCGTTTGTGGATTTGCCGGGGGTGAATCTTCAGGATCCGAACGCGGTGGAGCAGCTTCAGGCGCAATTGGTCCGCTTGGAGGGAGCACAGGTGCATTTGGTGCTCAACGCGGCATACGATGCGTCCGTGCTGCTCGCCCAGGTCCGGGGGTTTGATGATTGGCCTGTCAGTGACCTCATTCTCACCCATCTGGACGAGGAGAAGCGCCTCGGGAAGTTATGGAATTTCGTTCTCGGCACAAAATTCACGGTTCGTTTCCTGTCAGGTGGGCAAAATGTTCCCGGTGACTTCTCGGCGGCCACGCCCGAGTTGCTGAATTGCCAATAAATCGCGGCTTCGAGAAATAAACTACGCTTGGCAAAGGCCTTGCTGAGAATCTGGAACGAACGTCCGGTAAAATGAAAACGCTGATGCTTTGCGGAGCAATGATTGGATTCTGCCTCGGGTTGGCGCTCGGTTATGCGGGGCATGCCGAGTGGCCCTTGATGCTTTGGCGGGCCTGCGCGGCGGCAGCCGTGCTTGGGGTGCTGATGCGTTGGTGGGCTGGGGTATGGTCGCGGAGCTTCGAGGCATCGCTCCATGAACGTCGGGCCGCCGAATCAGCCGCCCGGCAACAAACTCCGGCCGCTTCACTATCGAGAAAATGATCTCTGACGCTTCCGTGGACACCGTAGTCGCTCCGGCTGAAGAGTTGCCGCGTCTGGCCTCGCAGGCCTTATGGCAGCGTTACCACCAGGACGGCGGAGATACCGGCGCGGAGAACGCCCTTGTCGAGCAGTACCTGCCCCTGGTTCGGACCGTGGTGGGGCGGCTGGCGATGACCTTGCCCACGCATGTGAGCACGGAGGACCTCTACAGCGCCGGGCTGGTCGGGTTGCTGCAGGCCGTGCGCGCCTTCAATCTCCAGGGAGGGGCTTCCTTCGAGACATTCGCCCGCTTCCGGATTCGGGGGGCGGTGCTCGATGAACTGAGGCGCATGGACTGGGTGCCGCGGCTGGTTCACGATAAGGCGCGCAAGATTCAGAATACCTTGGCGGAGCTGGAGCAGCGCTTGGGCCGGCCGCCGAGCGAGACGGAGATGGCCAGAAGCCTGGGTCTGCCGCTGGACGAATATCGCTGCTGGCTGGAGGAGGTTCGTCCGGCCGCCTTTGTCTGCCTCGATGCCGCCCCACGGCAGGGGGCGCAGGATGGATCCCAGCCCCAGGAAAGAATCGCCGACGAATCACAGACCGACCCTTCGGAGGAGGCCTCGCAGAGCGAGCTCAAGGAACTCATCGCCCAGCGCATTCGCCAACTGCCGCCGATCCAGCAAAAGGTGCTGGCCCTCTACTATTTCGAGGACTTGCGCCTGCGCGAGATCGCCGAGGCCTTCGGGCTGACGGAATCGCGCATCTCGCAAATTCACTCCCAAGCCATCCTGGCAATCCGTTCGTTTATCGAGCGCCAGGAGGCCCTGGCCCTGGCCCGGCGAGTCGAGGCATCCTCATGATTGTCATCTTTGGAGTCTTGGTCGTCATCGCCTCCGTTGCCGGGGGGTTCTTGATGGCCGACGGGAACCTCCGCACGCTGATGCACCTTTCGGAGTTGGTGATCATCGGAGGCGCGGCGACCGGGGCCACGATCATCATGGCGCCAAAGAAGGTGTTGTTTGCCATGGTGGGCCAGATGGTCTATGTGCTCAAGGGCGCGCCCTACCACCGCAAGTCCTACGAAGACCTGTTCATGATGCTCTACGAACTGTTCCTCCTGGGGCGGCGCAACGGCCTCATCGCCTTGGAGGAGCACCTGACCACGCCTCCGACCAGCGCGATTTTTCAGCGCTATCCCACCGTCTTGGAGAACAAGTCTGCCGTCGAGTTCCTGTGCGGGGCCTTGCGCCCGGTCATTGACGGCCGCGTCAAGCCGGACCAGTTGCGCCAGTTGCTTGACGCCGACCTCGAGCGCATGGAGGAGGAGAACCACGCTCCGATTAACGTCCTGAACCGCGCGGCGGATGCGATGCCGGGCTTCGGGATCGTCGCGGCGGTGCTGGGCATCGTCATCACGATGGCCTCCATCGCGGGCCCGATCGAGACGATCGGAACCAAAGTCGCCGCGGCGCTGGTGGGGACCTTCCTGGGCATTTTTCTCGGCTACGGTTTCCTGAGTCCGCTGGCAGTGAACATGGAATTCAACGTGGCCGAGCGGCTGGCCTTCTTTCGGTGCATTTCGGCCTCGGTGGTGAGCTTTGCCTCCGGCATGGCGCCCGGAATGGCGGTTGAAATCGCTCGCCGGGGTTTGGGTGAAGAACTGCGGCCCGGCGCGGAGGAACTCGAAACCATGCTCAAGGCCCTCAACGCGAACGTGGCGAGGAAATAAGGCGCGGGGCCTCTAAATCCAATCATGGCGCGGCAAAAACACCACGGCGGCTCCTGGAAAGTGGCATACGCGGACTTTGTGACCGCGATGATGGCGCTCTTCCTGGTCCTTTGGCTTACCGCACAAGACAGCAAGATCAAGGAGGCGATCGAACGCGCCTTTCGCAATCCCTATTCGTCCCTCACCAAGGAGTCGGTCGGCATCATCCCGACAGACAAGGAGATGCAAGTCCTCTCGCAGTCCAAGGGCAGCTATGACTCGGCATCGGCGCTGAACCTCGAACTGCTGCGCCGCCTGACGGAGGACCTGGCCAAACTCATGGAGAAGGAGCCCAATGGCCAGGAGACCATGCGGTGCGAGACGACATCCGAGGGGCTTCTCATCAACGTTTTCGACCGGTCTCTGAAGCCGATATTCGAGCCTGAGAGCGCCCGCTTCACCCCCTATGGGGCCTGGGTGTTTTCGACGCTCGCCTGGGAAGTGAGCCGCTACCCCACGTTCAACCTTCAGTTGTCCGGGCACGCCGAGGCCGGGCACGCCGGCATCCGCGAGGATTATGGCCCATGGGAACTCACGGCCGACCGTGCCAACGCAGCCCGCCGCAAACTCGTGCAGCACGGCGTCTCCCCGAGGCAGATTTACAAGGTCTGCGGCTGCGGCGACATTCACCCGATGAAGAACTCCGCCCCGAGCGACGAGATCAACCGGCGCGTCTCCGTGCTGCTCAAGATACAGGAAGGCAGCCACATTAGGGACAGCACAACCAACGACGTCAGCGCCGCAACAGGCACCCAATGAACCCGAGCTTTGTACCATTCAGTCTGTCCGCCCGCGCCGCTGCGCCCGCCGCCGCTCAAACCAAACTGGACGCCGAACCTCCGCCCTCGCGGTCGTTCCGGCCCATGGCGTCCGCCGCGGCCTCAACCCCGCAGGTCCTCGCGGCCGGAGCGGAACCCATAGTGACCCTCGAACGCGACGGATCGCGCATCACACACATTAAGATTCAATGCTGCTGCGGGCATGTGATCGAGTTGGCGTGCGAGTCCTGAGCCTTGGCCGGGGCGTGTCATTTTTCGGGGTCCGGCCCGTTCCGCCAGGCGGAGTTGAGCTCAAACACCTCGATGGACTCGATTCGGGCCTCGCCGCCGCGGGCGTAAAGGTCCAGTGAGGCGTTGTCCCGCGGGACGATGACGCCCATGGGCATATACACGGCGCCGTCATTGCCGAAAATGTCGATGGATGCGCGGTCCACGAACACGTGGAGGCGCACTTTGCCGTCCACGAGCGGCAGGGGGGCGTTCTTTCCCTGGCAGGAGAGTTCTTTCTTGCCGACATCATAGATGACCGGCACGCCTCGCACGGTGATGCCCACCTGGGTGGCTTGGCCGGGCTGGATGTCGGCCAGGATTTCGAGGAGTTGGGCTTTGACGGGGGCCAGAGGGTTGCGCCCGGGAGCGAGCGATTGCGGCCCAACGGCATAGCGGCGGCCGCGCAGGGACCGGAGTTCCTTGACTGGGTTGACGAAGAGCCGCGGTTGCCGGTCGTCCGCGCGCAGGGTGAGTTCGACCGGAAGGCCCATCATTTGGTTGAAGGGCATCCCCGGAAATGCAACCTGGCCCCAGGGGATGAGGATGCGGCGGCCGTCCGCGGGGGGTATGTCGGTAAATGTCTGCGAGGCATAGAAACAGTTGCCGAAGTTGAGCGGCTCGGGACCGGACTCCGGCGTGAAGGTCTTGCCGTCGAACTTGCCGACCAAGTACCGTCCGTTGCCGCCATAGAAGACCCAGCGGGTGTTCAGGCGATTTCCGTCCAACGGGATTTCGAAGAACTCGGGGCATTCAGAGGTGCCCGGAAAGGGCACGTCGCTGAGTCGCTCCCATTGCTTGAGGTCCGGCGAGCTGAACAGGGCGTAGGAGTCCTTATCAAGGAAAAGAGCCATGATCCATCTTTTCGAGGGCGCGTGCCAGATGACCTTGGGGTCGCGATTCTCGCCGACGATGTGAGGGAGGACGGGGTTGCTCGCGTACTTGGTCCAGGTCCGTCCACGGTCGTTGCTAAAGGCGAGGCCCTGGGTGAAAGGGTTGCCGGCGGCGGTAAAGATACAGACCAGGGCCGTTTCCTCGCCGCTTTGGAAGCCGGAGGTATTGTTCCAATCCACGACGGCGGAGCCGGAGAAC
>CAZZFF010000037.1:0-50479 GCA_964653485.1 uncultured Verrucomicrobiota bacterium
GTCGTTATGTTCATCCGACAAAACTGACGACGACCGGTGGCAACTGCCGCTGCCGTTCGAAGCGGGCGCTCGCGCATGATGGGGCCGGCGACGCCTGTCATTTGTACGTGGACGGGGCGGGCGGGGGGTCGGTCGAGGTCATCGTGGGCGCCTTCGGAAAAGGCGGCGGCAAGCTGGAGGCGCGGGGCGCGGTGCGGTTCGATTTGAGCCGGCAGACGGTTGATTATCCGTTGTTTTACCGCGAGGTGAACCTGCCCTTTTCGGAGGCGGTGAAGGACCCGTCGAAGATACGGTGGCGGTTTGGGGCAATGGACCGGGGGACCGCGCCGCCGGTGGTCCTGCAGAACCTGCCGGTGTGCGGGAACTGCCATTCGTTCGACCGGAAGGGGGAGTTTCTGGCGATGGACGTGGATTACGCGAACAGCAAGGCGGCATACGTGATTACGCGGACGGCCCCCGAGATGCGGCTGGCGACCAGCGATATTATTACCTGGGACGACTACCGGCGGGAGGACGGGCAGCAGACATTCGGGCTGCTGTCGCAGATTTCGCCGGATGGCCGTTACGTGATCAGCACGGTCAAGGACCGCTCTGTGTTCGTCCCGAAGCCGGATTTGGCATTTTCGCAGCTTTTCTTTCCACTCAAGGGGATTCTGGCCGTTTATGACCGGGAGGCGAAGCGGTTTTTCTCGTTGCCCGGCGCTGACGACCCGGCATACGTGCAGAGCAACCCCACCTGGAGCCCGGATGGCCAATGGATTGTCTTTGCCCGCAACCGGGCCGCCCAGCTCGAGAAGCCGGCCAACACCGGCAGCATCCTGCTCACTCCGGAGGAATGCGAAGAGTTCCTCAAGCGGGGCAAGGCGTTCAAGTACGACCTCTACCGGGTGCCGTTCAACGGGGGCAAAGGGGGCCAGGCGGAGCCGTTGCGGGGCGCCTCGGCGAACGGGCGCAGCAATTATTTCCCAAAATTCTCGCCGGATGGCCGATGGATCATCTTCTGCGAGGCATCCAATTACATGCTGCTGCAGCCGGACAGCCAACTTTACATCCTCCCGGCGGGGGGGGGCGAGGCGAAGCGCCTGGGCTGCAACCTGGGTCGGATGAACTCCTGGCATACGTGGTCGCCTGACGGCCGGTGGCTGGTCTTTTCCTCGAAGGCGCATTCGGACTATACGCAGCTTTATTTGAGCCGGATCGATGAGGGCGGCCAGGCCAGCCCGCCGGTCTGGCTTGAACACATGGTCGCTCCGGGCCGGGCGGCCAACATTCCGGAGTTCGTTGCCCTGGCGCCTGACGCGATTGTGAAGGTGCGCGAGCAGTTTCTGGACGATTACTCGTTCACCCGGGCGGGCAACGAGTTCTTCCGCGCCGGAGACACCGACGGGGCAATCGAGAGGTACAAGACAGCGCTTTCCATGAACCCGAACAACGCGACGGCCCACCAGCGGCTCGGGTTTTTGCTCTACCGGGTCAAGCACGAGCAGGCCAAAGGGATGGAGCATACCCGGGCGGCTGTCCGGCTGGAGCCGCACAATCCGTTTGCCCGGTTCGACCTGGGAGCGGCGCTGGTCGAGCAGGGAGATTTGACCAACGCGCTCGTCCACCTGGCGGAGGCGGTGCGCTTGCTGCCCAATGGCTATGATCGGCAATACAACGCCGTCGAGATGAACTCGCTCCTGGCCCTGACCGCGTCCCGGCTCGGCCACTACGACGAATGTGTTCATGCCCTGGAAACAGTCTTGCGGCTGGCCCCGGACCATCCTCGCGCCAATTATTTGATGGCCATGACCCGGGCCAGACTGGGCGAGACCCAAACCGCCTTGCCTTTCTTCGACCATGCTATCCACGCCGACTCGAGCCTGGCGCAACTGCCCGACTTTTTTGACCTGCTCAGCCGGAACTACGTCAGCCAGGGCTTGTATGACCAAGGGCTGAAGGCGTCCGAGAAGGCGAACCGCCTGGCCGTCGAGGCCGGTCGGGGCCAGCAGGCCGCCTGGCTTCAGGCGCGCGCCGAAGAATGCCGCCGTCACCTGGGGGCCGCCGCCGCCGCGGGAGAGGCGCGGTAGCCCAGACCCCGCAACGCCCCGATGGACATGACGAGCCTGTGGGAGCTTCCGCTGTTGTTCGGCGCCGGCCTGGGGGCGGGGTTTGTGGATTCGGTGGCGGGCGGGGGCGGTTTGATTACCATCCCGGTGCTGCTGAACGTTGGTTTGGACCCACAGCATGCCCTGGGGACCAACAAGCTCCAGGCGGCCTTCGGGTCGGGGAGCGCTTCCTGGCATTATGCGGAGGCGGGCACCGTCCGGCTCAGGGATTGCGGGCCCGGCTTTGTTTTCTCGCTGGCAGGGGCCGCGCTGGGGGCATTGGCGGTGCAACGGGTGGACCCACAGTTTCTCAAGCGCGCCATCCCGGTCCTGCTGCTGGCGGTGGCCGCTTATACACTGCTGAAACCGCGCCTGGGAGCGGAGGACTCGCGCCCCCGGATGCCGCGGCGATGGTTTGACCTGGTCTTCGGGCTGGGCATCGGTTTTTACGACGGCTTTTTCGGGCCTGGCACAGGCACGTTTTGGGCGATGGCGTACGTGGTTGGGCTGGGCTTCAACCTGACTCGAGCGACGGGCTACACCAAGGTCATGAACTTCGCGAGCAATCTGAGTTCGCTAGGGTTCTTTCTTTTGGGCCGCAACGTGTTTTTTGGGGCGGGCTTGAGCATGGGGTTTGGCCAACTGCTGGGCGCCCGCATCGGCTCGCGCATGGTCATCGCGAAGGGGGCGCGGTTCATCCGCCCGGTTTTTATCTCGATGGTCATGATCTTGACGCTGAAGCTGCTGTACGACGCCTACATGCGCCCGCGGTAAAAGGGACGCCGCGGAGCCTCGGGCGTTGGCCAGAATTGCTCGACAAAGGCCCGAACTGGATTAGTTTGGCCCTCTGAACTTATGACTGATCTACGATATGGGAAGTTGGCAACCTTGCTGGTGGAATATTCGACCGAACTCAAGAAGGGGGATCGTATCCTGCTGGATATAACCGAGGCGCCGGACGAGTTTTCGGTCGAACTGGTTCGGGCGGTGCGCAGGGCCGGGGGGACGCCGATAGTGGAGGTCCGCCACGGGCGCGTCACGCGGGAGTTGCTGCTGGATGTCACCGAGGAGCAGGCGATGCTGATTCGGGACATCGAGCTGGCGCGGCTCAAGAAGGTGCAGGCCTACATCGCCGTTCGAGGCAGCGCCAATGCGAGCGAGAACGCCGACGTGCCCAGCGAGCGCATGGCGGTTTATTCCAGGCTCACCCGGCCGGTGATGGATTACCGGGTGAAGAAGACGCGGTGGTGCGTGCTGCGCTGGCCCACGCCGAGCATGGCCCAGGGCGCCAGCATGAGCACGGAGGCCTTCGAGAACCTCTTCTTCGAGGTCTGCACGATGGATTATCCCAAGATGGCGCGCGCCATGGCGCCGCTGGAGAGGCGGATGAAGAAGGCGGATCGGGTGCGGCTCAAGGGTCCCGGCACGGACCTGACCTTCAGCATCAAAGGCATCGGCGCCAAGATGTGCAAGGGCGACCGGAACATCCCTGACGGGGAGGTATTCTCCTGCCCGGTGAAAAACTCCGTCGACGGGCAAATCCAGTTCAACACCCCAACCCTCTATTCAGGCACCAAGTTCGAGAACGTTTATCTCGAATTCGAGCGCGGCAAGGTCGTCAAGGCCACAGCCAACAACACTCAGCGCCTCAACGAGATACTGGACACGGACCCCGGCGCGCGGTATGTGGGGGAGTTCTCCCTGGGGCTCAACCCCTTCATCCTCAACCCCATGTGCGACATCCTCTTCGACGAGAAGATAGCCGGCTCGCTGCATTTCACGCCGGGCCAGGCCTACGACGAGTGCGACAACGGCAACCGCTCGGCCGTACATTGGGACATGGTGCTCATTCAGCGCCCCGAATGGGGCGGAGGGGAAGTCTGGTTCGACGACGAGTTGATCCGGAAGGACGGTCTTTTCGAGCCTAAGGACCTCAGGCCGCTCAACCCGGAGAATTTGAAGTAACCGGCATGGCCGGGCCGGTGAGCGCATTCGAGCAAGGGGCTGAGGTTCTGGCGACTGACACCCCGCGGCTTTTTGAAGCGGCGGTGCGGCGCGCCGCCGCGTTGCTGCGGGCCGGCGAGGTGGTGGCGCTGCCGACTGAGACCGTCTATGGCCTGGCGGCCAACGCCTTCGACGCGAGGGCGGTCGAGAGCATCTACCGAGTCAAAGGCCGGCCGTCCTACAACCCGATTATCGTCCATGTCGCGAGCATCGCGATGGCCCGGCAATGCGTGGCGGATTGGCCGGCCGTGGCTGCCGGGTTAGCCAGGGCATTCTGGCCGCGACCCTTGACCCTGGTGTTGCCGCACCCCGAGGCGATTCCCCCGGTGGTGACCGCGGGCGGGCCGACGGTCGGGGTGCGCTGGCCCAGTCATCCGTTCATCCAGGCGGTGATTCGGGAGTGCGGCTTCCCGCTGGCAGCCCCGAGCGCCAACCTGTCCAATCGTCTTTCGCCCACGCGTGCCGAGCACGTTCGGAAATGGTTGGGAGACAGGATTCCGCTCATCGTGGATGGAGGGCAATCCCACGTGGGCATCGAGTCCACAGTGCTGGACCTTTCGGTCAGTCCTCCGCGGGTGCTGCGGCCGGGTATGATCCGCGGGCAAGCCCTGCTGGCGGTCATCGGCCAACCGCGGCCAGGGTCGCCGGAGAGCGGCGGCGTTTTGAAAAGCCCGGGGCAGTTGCCAAAGCATTACGCGCCTCGGGGGAAGCTGGTGATTTGGAAGTGGCGTGATGACGCGGAGCTGAAGGCGCGGAGCGCCGAATGCGGAGCGCGGGGAGCGAAGGTGCATGTGATTGCGCATACGAAGATTCCCTCCGCCGAGGGGTTCGGCGGTGTGAGCGTGATCCCCCGGGATGCGCCGGGCTTTGCGCGGGCGATTTACGCCGAGCTGCACCGCTGCGACGAGGCGGGGGCGGAGTGGATCGTAGTTGAGGCCCTGCCGGAGGGCGATGAATGGGCGGGCCTGGCAGACCGTCTCAGGAGGGCTGCCGTTCTATAGAACGTTCGTAACCGTTCGTTTGCTGAATAGTTGCGAACATTCTTGAGACGGCGGCGGTTTGCGGAAAAAGAGGCTGAAACCTTTTTGGCCGCGACGTGTCAATGTGTATGTGTCATTGACGGAATAAAGCAAAGCCCTCATTCTTGACCCGCGATGAGATCCTTCGGAATCTTGCTGGTGCTTGCCGGAACCGCGCTGAGTGTGTTCGGGCAGACGAACTCTCTTGAACTCCGCAAACTGAGCTTGGAGGACTGCATCCAGGCCGCCCTCGAGCACAATCTGGACGTAAAGATCAAACGCTTCAATCCGCAAATCTCCAAGTCCACGCTGCGGGCGGCCTACGGGGTGTACGACCCGTCTCTCATGATGTCGGGCGGGCATGAATCCACCGTCTCGCCGGGCGGGATTACCTCGCAGGGCCTGAATTACCCAGGCACCGAGATGGATATCAATACGTTCAACTCGACGTTGGGTGGAATGCTGCCTTGGGGCACAACTTATAGTATCGGGGCGCAGGCCTCGGACACTTATGGCCTTGAACCGGGTATGGCGGTTGGGTCGGCCAACCTTGTCACCAATAGTTTTGTGAACATCAACAACGGGCAAACCGTCAGCTACCTGTCCACCAATTATTCAACCGTAACGACGCGCAACTTCTTCGAAAGCGTCAGCTCGAGCGTTGGCTTGGCGAGTTTTGATCAGCCGCTGTTGAAGAATTTCTGGATCGACAACGCCCGGCTGCAGATTTTCCTGGACAAGAGGAACCTCAAGATCACGGAACTGGATTTGCGGGCGCAGGTGATGAACACGATTACCGCGGTCGAGCAGGCGTATTACAATCTGATTTTTGCGCAGGAGAACATTGTGGTGCAGCAGAAGGCCCTGCAACTGGCGCAGCAGTTGCTGGCCGAGAACAAGCGGCGCGTCGAGGTGGGGACGCTGGCGCCGCTGGACGAGAAGCAAGCGGAGTCTCAGGCGGCGTCCAGCCAGGCGGACCTGCTGGCGGCCTTGGGCACCGAGAGCACGCAGCAGCGCGTCCTCAAGAGCCTGCTGAGCGACGAGTATTCAAAATGGAAGGACGTCTCGGTGCGTCCGACGGAACAGTTGGCGGCGATACCGCAGCCGTTTGACCTGCAGGACAGTTGGAGCAAGGGCATGAGCATGCGCCCGGACCTGCTGCAGGAGAAGTTGGCGCTGGAGAAGCAGGGCTACATCGTGAAGTTCCAGAAGAACCAGTTGCTACCCCAAATGGACGTGGTGGGCTCCGCGGGCTACAACGCCTCCAGCACGGTCAGCTTCGACAACGCGATGACTCAGCTTGGGGGCAGGGACAATCCGTATTGGATGATCGGCGGTCAGATGACGTTTCCCCTTGGCAACATCAACGCGCGCAACACCTATAAGGCGGCCAAGCTGACGAGGGAGCAGATCGTGCTTCAGTTGAAGCAATTGCAGCAGAACATCCTTATCCAGATCGAGGATGCCATCGAGACGGCCAAAACGGCCCTCCAGCGGGCCGCGGCCACGCGCGAGGCAAGGATTTACGCCGGGGCCGCTCTGGATGCGGAACAGAAGAAGCTCGAGAACGGCAAGAGCACCAGTTTCCAAGTCCTCCAATTGCAGCGCGACCTGACCACGGCGCGCTCGACGGAGATTCGGGCGTTGGCGGATTACAATATTGCCCTCGCCAATCTGGCGGTCAACGAAGGGACCACGCTGGAGCGCCGCCACGTAAAGCTGGACGTGAAATAGCAAGGCTGAAGGCTAACGGCTAAAGGGCCGAGGGGGAGGGGGACGTGGCGACGTCTGGGCAGGCCCGCTGATAGCGGGCCTTTTCCCATTACTGGGACGGCCCATTCCCACGGATGAACCGAGCTTCTTGCTTCGCGTTCGCGGCCTTCGCCATAAGCCATTCACTCTGAATTACTTACAACTCGATCCACGGTTGGCACTTCGTTTGCTAGTATGCTCGCGACCTGAATTCAAAATGAAATGAACAACCTCCGCTTCGCCTTCCGCCAGTTTGCCAAGAACCCCGGCTTCACCGCCGTGGCGGTGCTGACGCTGGCCCTGGGGATCGGCGCGACGACGGCGCTCTTCAGCGTCATCTACGGCATCCTGATCAACCCGTATCCTTATGCGAAACCGGGCGAAATCTGGACCCCTGGGCTGCGCACCCCGAGCGAAAGCCAGGTGATGCGGCCCTACCGCCCCGACGAGTACCGGGAGATGGCCAAGCTGCCGGTCTTTTCGGACGTGATGGCCACCAGCCCGGGGCAGGTCCTCCTGACGGGCGAGTTCGCTCCCGAGAGCCTCCGCGGCATCCGGGTCTCAGGCAACGCCTTCCGATTCCTCGGGGTGCCCCCCTTGTTCGGCCGTACGCTCCAGCCTTCGGATATTCGCGCCACCGGCGAGCCGGAGTCGGTGACCGTGCTGAGCTTCAAGCGATGGCAGCGCCTGTTTGGCAACGACACCAATATCCTGGGCAAGACGCTCCGTTTGGATGATCAACCGCATACGATCGTCGGGGTCATGCCGCCGCGCTTCGGGTGGTGGACCGACGACGGTGTCTGGCTGCCGATGGGCATAGATTCCCGCGATGAAATGCGGGTCTTTCCGATTGCGCGGCTCCAGCCGGGAGTGACCCCCGTGGCGGCGCAGCAGAGACTGCACACCTTGCAATTGGATTTGGCCAAGGCCAACCCGTCGGGATTCCCGAGAGAGGAGTTCAAGACCACGCTGACCAATTACCTGAATATCACCCAGGCCAGCGGCGCGATGGAACGGAGCCTTGAGATGCTTTTCGGCGCGGTGGGCCTTCTGCTGCTCATCGCCTGCGCCAACGTGGCCAATCTGCAACTGGCCAAGGCGGCATCGAGGGCGCGGGAAATGGCCATCCGGCTCTCGATAGGAGCGGGACGGGGCCAGCTTATCCGCCAATTGTTGACCGAGAGCATCCTGGTTTCGGCCCTGGGAGGCCTGCTCGGGCTCGTTTTTGCCTTCTGGATTACCGAGCTCATGGTGGCCCTGATGCCGGGTTTCCTCTTCCCCAATGAATCCCGCATCGAGGTCAACGGCCCGGTCCTGGTCTTTTGCCTGGGGGCGTCCATCCTGACCGGGGTTCTCTCCGGGTTGGCGCCCGCGCTCCAGTCATCCCGTCCGGACCTGGTCGGGTCGCTCAAGGACGAATCGCACGGGTCGAGCGCCTCCGCCGGGGGGAAAACGCGCTCGGTGCTCGTGGTCGCCGAGGTGGCCCTTTCGGTGGTGCTGCTGGTCGGCGCCGGCCTGACGGTGCGCAGCTTCCTGGGCCTGCTCCGGGTTGACCTTGGTTTCAGGCCCGAGCGGGTCCTGGTGGCGGGCCTGCCCCTGCCTCCCAAACGCTACACGACTTGGGAACAACGCAATAACTTCGCGCGCGAGTTGCTCGAACGCGTCCAGAACTTGCCCGGCGTCCAGGGCGCGACCATCGGCTTCGGCGGTCTTCCTTTCGGCGGGCCGGATTCCGATTACACCCTCGAAGGCCATCCCAATTCGGAGAAGCGCCAGATTATGTTCAGCGGGGTCAGCGCCAACTATCTTCGCACGCTCGGCGTGCCGTTGCGGCGCGGACGGATGCTGACCGAACACGAGATCGACGCCGCGGAGCCGCTGGCGGTCATCAACGAGGCCGCGGCCAAGCTATGGCCGGCAGGGGAAGACCCCATCGGCCGGCGGATCAGCCTGGACAGGCTGGCAAACCCCGGTTGGTCGGAGCTTCTCATTCCGACTAATGCCTCGGCCTACGTGACGGTGGTCGGCGTGGTGGGCGACACGCGCAACGACGGCCTGCAGAGCAAGCCGCAGCCAGCGGTGCTGGTCCCCTATCCGCTCCTGGCCCCGCCGGGCCGCACCTTGGCGATCCGCACCGCGGGAGACCCCAAGCGGCTTATCAACGCCCTGCGCGCGCAGGTTCGCGAGATGGACAAGGAACAGCCCTTGGCGGGGCTGACGACCTTCGAGGAGGACTTGGCTTCCATGACCGCGCAGCCGCGCTTCACGATGGTGATTTTCACCCTTTTTGCGACGCTCGGCCTGGCGCTGGCCATGGCGGGAATCTACAGCGTCCTGTCGTACGTCGTCTCGCGCCGGACCCGCGAAATCGGGGTGCGCATGGCCCTGGGCGCCCAGCGGGCCGACGTCCTGCGCCTCATTTTTCGCACCGGCGGCGGCCTGGCTGCCCTCGGGATGCTCATCGGCCTGCTGGTGAGTCTGGCGGCGGCACGTTTGCTGGCGAACCTCGACGACGCGTTCCGGGTTACGACCACCGACGCGCTCCCCCTTCTGGGCGTCTTCGCCTTGCTCGCCCTGGTGGTTTCCCTGGCCTGCCTCCTGCCCGCCCTCCGCGCGGCGAAGGTCGATCCGATGGAGGCGCTACGCTATGAATGACAACACCATGATCCAACTTCGCAACGTCGAGAAGTGCTTCAAGACCAAAGCCGGGTTCACCTATGTGCTGCGCCAGATCACCCTGGACGTTGCGGAGGGCGAGTTCATCACCATCATGGGGCCATCGGGCGCCGGGAAATCGACGCTCCTGGGCATTCTTGGCATGTACGACCATGCCTGGGAGGGAGAGTTTTTCTTCTCGGACCAGCCGGTCCATCGGCTGAACCCGAAAGAACGGGCCGCCCTCAACAAACGGTTCGTTGGCTTCGTCTTTCAGCAGTTTCACCTGCTCGACGATCTGACGGTGGCGGAAAACCTGGACATTCCCCTTTCATACCGTGACATCAAGCGGTCCGAGCGCCAGGCCCTGGTCGCCGATGCCCTGGACCGGTTCAATATTGTCGGCAAGAAGGATTTGTTTCCCAGCCAGCTCTCCGGCGGGCAGCAGCAGTTGGTGGCGGTCGCCCGGGCGATTATCGCCAAACCCAAACTGCTCCTCGCCGACGAACCGACCGGCAATCTCCACTCCGAGCAGGGCCGCGACATCATGGAACTGTTCAAGAAGCTCAACGAACAAGGAACGACGATCGTGCAGGTCACCCACTCCGAGGCCAACGCCGCTTACGGCCATCGGATTATCCAACTCAAAGACGGCTGGCAGGTGAAGGAGTAACTATGGACATCCCTCGTCCGGACCAAGCTCGAAAAAGGCGCCGCCGTAGGATAGCGATGGTGCTGGGGGGGCTTGCGCTCATCTCTTTGATCACGGTGGGCTTGGGACGGCTGAAGCCGGCGGCGCCGCCCGTGGAACGCGGGTCGCTCCTGTTCGACACCGTCAAGCGCGGCCCGTTGCACCGGGAGGTCCGTGGCAACGGCACGTTGGTCCCGCAGGAGATTCGCTGGATACCCACCATCAGCCAGGGGCGGGTCGAGCGCATCCTGGTCCTGCCCGGCGCCCGCGTGAAGGCCGACACCGTGCTCGCGGAACTGAGCAACCCCGACGTTACCCAGGCGGCGTTCGACGCGGAATCAGCCGTGAAAACGGCCGAGGCGGACGAGGCCAATCTGCGCGTGACGCTCGATTCGCAGAAGTTGACGCAGCGGTCCGCCGTGGCCAGCGCCCACGCAAACTACAACAGCGCAAAACTGGACCTCGAGGCCAACGAAAACCTGGCCAAAGACAACCTGGTGCCCGCCATCATCCTCAAGCAATCCAAGGTCAAAGCGGAGGAGCTGGCCAGCGTCCTGGACATCGAGGAGGAGCGCCTCAAGATCAGCGCCGATGCCGCCGCCGCCCAACTCGTATCGCAGGAGGCCAAGTTGGCGCAACTGCGCGGCCAGCTCCAGCTCAAGCGGCTGCAGGTGGAGGGCCTTAGAATCCGGGCCGGTGTGAACGGCGTGCTGCAGCGGTTGGGAGACCTCACCAACCCGCTCCAGGAAGGGCAACAACTGGCGGCCGGGGCCCTCGTCGCCCGCGTGGCCGATCCGGCCCGTTTGAAGGCGGCGATCAAGATCGCCGAAACCCAGGCCAAAGATGTCCAACTGGATCAAACCGCCCAAATCGACACACGCAACGGGGTCATCCCAGGGCATGTCATCCGGGTCGACCCGGCGGTGGAGAACGGGACCGTTACGGTGGATGTCGCGCTGGACGCACCTCTGCCCAAGGGGGCGCGCCCGGACCTGAGCGTCGATGGGACCATCGAGCTGGAGCGGCTCCAGGATGTCCTCTTCGTCGGCCGGCCGGTGCAGGGCCAGCCGGAGAGCCTGGTGAGCCTCTTCAAAGTCGTCGAAGGCGGCCGGGCGGCGAACCGCGTCCAGGTCAAGCTGGGCCGCAGTTCGGTGAGCGCCATCGAGGTCATACAGGGCCTCCAAATCGGCGACACGATTATCCTGTCGGACATGTCTCAATGGGACGCCTTTGAACGCGTACGCCTGTATTGAAGCTGAAAATGTTATGACCACGAACCCGGACACCCTCATCCACCTCGACGCCATCAAGAAGGTCTTCCTGACCGATGAAGTCGAGACTCACGCCTTGGCGGAAGTCAGTCTTGAAGTACGCCGGGGCGAATTCGTCTGCATCGCCGGGCCTTCGGGCTGCGGCAAGTCCACCCTGTTGTCCATCCTCGGTTTGCTTGATTCGCCCACCGAAGGCAGCTATACGCTCAACGGCCAGCCCGTCGCCAAGCTCGACTTTGCCCAGCGCGCCCGCATCCGGAATCGCGAGGTCGGGTTCATCTTCCAGAGCTTCAACCTCATCGGCGACCTGACGGTGTTCGAGAACGTCGAGCTGCCCTTGACCTACCGCGGCCTGAGCGGGGCGGAGCGCAAACAGCGGGTTCAGGAGGCGCTCGAGAAAGTGGGCATGGGCCACCGGACGCGGCATTACCCCGCCCAGCTTTCCGGCGGCCAGCAGCAGCGCGTGGCCGTCGCCCGCGCATTGGGAGGAAAACCCTCCATCCTGCTGGCCGACGAACCCACGGGCAATCTCGACTCCAGAAACGGCGAGGCGGTGATGCAATTGCTGGCCGAGCTCCACCGCGAAGGCGCCACCATCTGCATGGTGACTCACGATCCGCGTTTCGAAAAGAACGCCGAGCGCATTGTCCACCTCTTCGACGGCAGGATCGTCGAAGAATCCCTCGGCGAACTCGCTCGAGCCGGGACGTGATTCTTTGGACCCTGTAAAGTGCCCTCGGAGGACGAACCATGAATGGTGTTATCCAAGATATCCAGTTCGGCCTCCGCATGATGCGAAAGGGGCCGGTGTGGGCACGCAGCTTACAGGCGCTAAGGGTCCCTGAATTGGTGAAGGAACAGGCTCGTGATGCGCGCGCTTTTCGGCTATCCACTGCTGCAATAGGTCGCCTGCCGCCTGGCGCGCTCCTTGGATGCCGAATCCGTGGGTTGTCAGGCCCAGGGAAGGAACATGCGCGTAGTAATGTCCCGGCGGGAATCCCTCATCCTCGACACGTTCCAGCAGGATGGCCTAGTTCATGCCAGGACAGAGTACCGCCTGGCACCCGCCGAATCAAGCTCAGCGCGTTGCCTTTCCGAAACATCTGTGCAATCTGTGCAATCTGTGGCCCAAAACTCTCCTAATCAACATGAACCTGAAAAGCGCACAGTTCACCGGGACTCTCATCCAGGACCTCCGCCTGGCTGTCCGGATGATGATGAAGAATCCGGGCTTCAGCGCGGTGGTGGTGCTCACCCTTGGCCTGGGCATCGGCATCAACAGCGCCATCTTCAGCGTGGTCAATGCGGTCTTGCTCCGCCCGCTGCCCTATCCCGAGCAGGAGCGGCTGGTCGTGGTCCAAAAGGACTGGAAACCGTTCTGGGCCCCCAACGGCGAGGTCTGTCCCTTGATGGACCCCAAGGAGGTCCTCGCCTGGCAGCAATTCAAGGGAGCCTTCTCGGAACAAGCCGCCTACAGCTTTGAGGAAGGGACTTTGACAGGCCGTGAGGCGGCGGAATTGGTGAATTGCGGCCGAGTCACCACATCGTTCTTTTCCATGTTCGGAGCGGCGCCCAGGCTGGGGCGTGGTTTTCTGCCGGAAGAAGACCGTCCCGGCGGTCCACCCGTGGCCGTCCTGAGCCATCGGCTGTGGCAGCGTCATTTTGGCGGGGATACGAACATCCTGGGCCAGACGATTACGCTCCTTGACAAGCCGTGGACGGTCGTGGGTGTGCTGCCCGCCAACTTCCAGTTCACCCATCCTATCGATGTGCTGGTCCCATTGGCCCTGACCGAGAAAGGGCCGGGACTGCTTGAGGTCATCGGTCGTCTCAAACCGGGTGTGAGCCTCGGACAGGCGCGGGCCGGGCTGGACGTGATCTACCAGGGCGTTCGCGACCCCAAGGCTCCCGGCCGCGTGCTGCTGACCGGGTTGCATGAGCACGTCGTCAAACACGTGAAGTCGAGCCTGCTCATTTATCTCGGGGCCGTCGGCCTGGTGCTGCTCATCGCCTGCGCCAACATTGCGAATCTCCTGCTGGCCCGCGGCGCCGTCCGGCGCAAGGAGATGGCGATTCGCGCCGCGCTCGGAGCCGGGCGCCTCCGGCTCGTCCGCCAGCTCTTGACCGAGAGCGTCTTGCTGGCCTCGATGGGCGGGCTGGCGGGGCTGCTGCTCGCGTTTTGGGGAGGCAGATTGCTCGCCCCGCTGATGGTGGGCCTGCCCAAACTGCGGCCCGCGCAGATTGACGGCTCCGTGCTGGCCTTTACCTTCCTTGTGGCCGTCTCGACGGGCCTGGTCTTCGGCCTGGTTCCGGCCTTGGAAGCGTCCCGCCTTTCTTTGGGCGAATCGCTCAAAGAAGGGACCCGCGGCGGCGGACACGGCGGCCGCCATCAACGGCGCTTGAGCGCGCTGCTGGTCGTTTCCGAAGTGACGCTGGCCTGCGTGCTGCTCCTGGGCGCCGGCCTGCTCCTGAAGAGCTTCGTCCGGCTGCGCGGCATCGACCTCGGTTTCCGCCCTGACAGAATCCTCAGCCTAAGGGTGGAGTTGAGCAAAACCAAGTATCCTGACGCCCGCTCGCAGACGGCCTATTTTGAACAACTCCTCCAGGGCATTCGCCGATTGCCGGGGGTCGAAGAGGTAGGCGCGGACGCGGCCCTGCCGCTGGGAGGGTACAGCGTCGGGATGATGTCGCGCGATAGCGACGACGCAAAAGCCCCGGAGATGGTCTCGGCCGGCATCGTCAATGCGGAGTACTTTCGAGCGATGGGGATTCCGATCAAGAAAGGCCGCGGCTTCACAGACCAGGACCGCGAGGGACAACCGAAGGTGGCATTGGTCAACGAGAGCTTTGCCCGAAGCCGTTTCGGCATTGATGAACCGCTGGGCAAGAAGGTCCTCGACGCCACGATCGTCGGGGTGGTGGGAGATGTCAGGCAAGGAGGTCCGGCGGAGGCGGCCGGCCCGCTGGTTTACTTCACCTACCTGCAATCCGGCTTCCAGAGCATGAGCTTGGCCGTGCGCACCCGAGGGGACCCGTTGGAGTTGGTCCGGGCTGTCCGCAGCCAAATTCTGAGCCTCGACAAAGACCAGCCGATCCACAACCTGGCCACCCTCGAACAGAGGCTGGCGGACAGCCTCTCCCCGCAGCGGGTGAATATGCAGCTTTCGAGCGCCCTGGGGGTGCTGGCGCTGTGCCTTGTGGCAGTTGGCATCTACGGCGTGCTGGCCTTCTCAGTCGCCCAACGCACGCATGAGATTGGGGTGCGCATGGCCCTGGGCGCCGAGGCCGGGGACGTGGTCTGGCTTGTGGTTCGCCACGGACTCACACTCACCCTGACAGGCGTGGTTGCGGGTCTGGTGGCCGCCTTTTGGCTGACCCGGTGCCTCTCGAGCCTGCTCTACGGCGTCACCGCTTTGGACCCGTTCACCTTTGTCGCGGCTTCCCTCGTGCTCATCCTCATCGCCTTGGCGGCGTGCTACATTCCCGCGCGCCGGGCGGCCAAAGTTGACCCGATGGTCGCTCTCAGGGACGAGTGAACAAACACCCAGCCACCCAACATGAACCCGAAAAAGACACAATTCATTGGAGCGATCGTCCAGGATTTGCGTCTGGCGGTCCGGCTGATGGTGAAGAACCCGGCCTTCAGCACTGTGGTGGTTCTCACGCTCGGCTTGGGGATCGGCATCAACACGGCAATCTTCAGCCTCGTCAATGCCGTTTTGCTTCGCCCGCTGCCCTATCCCGAGCAGGAGCGGCTGGTCGTGGTTCAAAAGGACTGGAAACCGTTTTGGGCTCCCAACGGCGAGATAGACGACTCCTTCGACGCCAAAGAGGTCCTCGCCTGGCAGGAATTCAACGAGGTCTTCTCGGAACACACCGCCTATCAAATCGAGGAAGCGACCTTGACGGGCCGCGAGGCGGCCGAATTGGTGAATTGCGGGCGGGTCTCCGCATCGTTTGTCTCCGTGTTCGGAGCGATGCCCGGGCTTGGGCGTGGTTTTCTGCCGGAGGAAGACCGTCCGGGCGGCGCGCCGGTGGCACTCCTCAGCCATCGGTTGTGGCAGCGGCGGTTCGGGGGGGATACGAACATCGTGGGCCAAACGATTACGCTCTATGACAAGCCGTGGACGGTCGTGGGTGTGCTGCCGGCCACCTTCCAATTCACCGAGCCTCTCGATGTGCTGGTCCCGCTGGCCATGGACAAGAGCGCATCGGGACTGCTGCCGCATTTCATTGGACGGCTCAAACCGGGCGTGAGTCTCGAACAGGCGCGGGCGGGGCTGGACGTGGTTTACCAGCGTGTTCGGGACCCAAAGGCCCCCGGCCGCGTGCTGCTGACCGGGTTGCATGAGCACGTCGTCAAACACGTGAAGTTGAGCCTGCTCATTTATCTCGGGGCAGTCGGCCTGGTGCTGCTCATCGCCTGCGCCAACATCGCGAACCTGCTCCTGGCCCGGGGCGCCGTCCGGCGCAAGGAAATGGCCGTTCGCGCCGCGCTCGGCGCCGGGCGCTTCCGGCTCGTCCGGCAACTCTTGACGGAAAGCGTGCTGCTGGCCTCGATGGGCGGGCTGGTGGGCCTGCTGCTCGCCTTCTGGGGCGGCAGTTTGCTCGCCCCCTTGACGGCGGACCTGCCCAAACTCCAGCCCGCGCGAATCAGCGGCTCGGTGCTGGCCTTCACCTTCCTGGTGGCTGTCTCGACGGGCCTGGTCTTCGGCCTGGTTCCGGCCCTGGAAGCTTCCCGGTTTTCCCTGGGCGAATCGCTCAAAGAAGGCAGCGGCGGCGCCGGATACGGCGGGCGCCATCAACGCCGCTTGAGCGCCCTGCTCGTCGTCTCGGAGGTGACGCTGGCGTGCGTGCTCCTCCTGGGCGCCGGCTTGCTCCTCAAGAGCTTTATTTGGTTGCGCGGCATCGACCTCGGGTTCCGGCCGGACCGCATCCTCAGCCTGCAGGTGGACCTGAGCAAAACCAAGTATCCCGACACCCGGTCTCAAACGGCTTATTTCGAGCAGGTCCTCAGAGCCATTCGTGAATTGCCGGGAGTCGAGGCGGTCGGCGTCGATGCGTCCCTGCCGCTAACCGGTCACGACCTTGCGATAAGTCAATGGCGTAGCGACGGAACGAACCCGGAGATTTTCCATGCCGGGATCGTCAATTCCGATTACTTTCGCGTCATGGGGATTCCTCTCAAGAAGGGCCGCGGCTTCACGGACCAGGACCGCGAGGGACAACCCAAGGTGGCGTTGGTCAACGAGAGCTTTGCCCGAGGCCGCTTCGGCCTCGAGGAGCCGCTGGGCAAGAAGGTCCTCGATGCCACCATTGTCGGGGTGGTGGGAGATGTCAGGCAGATGGGTCCGAAGGAACCGGTTGGCCCGCTCATCTACCTCGCGTACCTGCAATCAGGCTGCCAGGGCACAACCCTGGCCGTGAGGACCCAAGGGGACCCGCTGAAGATGGCGGGCGCTGTCCGCAGCCAAATCCTGAGGGTCGACAAGGACCAGCCGATCCACAGCGTGAGCACCCTCGAACAGAGACTGGTGGACAACCTCTCGCCGCAGCGGGCGACCATGCAGCTTTCGAGCGCCCTGGGGGTCCTGGCGCTGTGCCTTGTGGCGGTCGGCATTTACGGCGTGCTGGCCTTTTCAGTCGCCCAACGCACGCATGAGATTGGGGTGCGCATGGCCCTGGGCGCCGAGGTCCGGGACGTGGTCTGGCTTGTAGTCCGCCACGGACTCACCCTCACCCTGACAGGCGTGGTTGCGGGTCTGCTGGCCTCGTTTTGGCTGACCCGGTGCCTCTCGAGTTTGCTCTACGGCGTCACGGCCCTGGACCCGTTCACCTTCGTCGCAGCCTCCCTCGTGCTCGTTCTCATCGCCTCGGCGGCCTGCTGCATCCCCGCGCGGCGAGCGGCCAAAGTCGACCCGATGGTCGCTCTCAGGGAGGAGTGAGAACGGGGCAACAGAGGTATAAAAGGCGTGATCCAGGATGTCCTCTTCGGTCTCCGCATGATGCGAAGGACACCGGGATTCACAGCATCCCCGCTCCAACCCCAAAGGGGTTGAGGCTCGGTGGCCGGAAAACCGGTCGCCCGCTTCGCCTGCGTCGCGCGCCGGCCACAACCCCTCTTGGGGTTGAGGGCCCTTCCATCGCCTCTACCCAGGGTTGTCCCTGCGGTCCAACCCTGGGCTTTGAGACACAACCGCGTTGCGGTTGAAGGAGCACTCATGCCGCCCGGCTTTATTTACCAATCACAGATTCTCAGTTTTTGATTCCCGATCAGCCTCTTCCGAAAAGTCCGAGGCGCGCACAAAGCGAGCAGTGTGCATCAAGGAAATGAGGAAAACGAAGAATTCCGTCCGACGCCCACAAAGCTGGATTCCCCTCAAGAAGCCTTGCCTTGTCCGGCGGCCTGCGATACCCTGGCGGCCCATTATGAAACCTCTTTCTTTCTCCAGAAAAGCCCTGCTCGCCTTTGTTTCCGTGCTCGCCCTGGCTGCGAGCGCGCCGGCTGGGGACTTTTTCGTCCGGGACGGCGACCGCGTCGTTTTTCTCGGCGACAGCATCACCGAACAGCGGCTCTATACCGCTTATATCGAGGCCTACGCGCTGACGCGCCACCCGGACTGGAAGCTCACGTTTCGCAACGTGGGCTGGGGCGGGGACACCTCGTGGTTACGGCAGCGGTCCCATCCCGACGAGCACCGGCTGTTCGAGGCCGATCCCGCCACCCAACAACAGATGGTCGAAGCTTCGGTTGGCCACGGGCTTGAACGCGATGTCCTTCCCCTCAAGCCGACAGTGGTGACCGTCAAGTTCGGAATGAACGACCACTCTTACCAGCCCTTCCGGGCGGACATCTTCGGGGCCTACGTCCGCAGCCAGGAGCAGATTGCCAAGGTGCTGCAAGCCCATGGGGCTCGAGTGGCGTTTCTGACGCCCCAGCCCATCGAGGAGAAGCGGCCCGACCCTGACAAAGACGTGAAGAACCAATCCTTGCGCAGGTTTTCCGACGGGCTGAAAGAGGTTGCGGCCAAGACCGGCGCCGCCTTTGTGGACCAGTTCGACCCCTACATGGCCATCCTTGTGCGCGAGCGCGAGAGCAACCCGCCCGCGTTCATCGGCGGCGGCGATTCCGTTCATCCCGGGCCGATCGGCCACACGGTGATGGCGTGGGCCATTCTGAAGGCGTTGGACGCCCCGGCGCTGGTGTCGGCGGTGGAAATCGACGGCGCCGCCGGCAAACTCGAAACCGCCCAGGGATGCCGCGTGGATAATTTCAAAGTGTCCGAGGGGACCATCAGTTTTGATCGCCTGGATGAGGCGTTGCCGATGCCGATCGAGGTGAAGGCTGAACCCGCCATCAAGTTGGCCCCCATTCTGGCCGACCTCAGCCGCTATGTGTTGCAGGTGGCCGGCCTTCAGGCGGGCAGCTACGAAGTGGCTATCGATGGCGAGACGGTCGCCAAACTCAGCAGCGAAGAATTGGCCAAGGGCTGGAACCTCACCACCACCGCCGGGCCGATTACCGAGCAAGGCCGCCAGCTCTTGAAGCTTGTTTTCGATAAGAACAATGCCTTCTACAACCGCTGGCGCAACGTTCAGCTTTATGCGTTCCCAGCCTGGGCTCAAAGCCCGGAGTGCGAAGCGCGCCGCTCGGCCGAATTGGCCAAGCTTGACAGCGAGATTGCCGGCAAGGAAACCCAGATTGATGAACTTCGCCGGACCAAGCCGCACCACTTCACGGTGAAGCGCGCCGCCCAGTAGGCCGGCGCCTTACAGCCGGCTGGCGACGCGGCGGAAATGGTAACCGATGACGGCCAGTTCGATGGCGCAACGGAGTTGTTGGGGATGACGGATGAGGGTGCTCCAGAAAAAGCGCCAATAATTATGGCGGCCGGGCTCCGCGATGCCCAGAAGCCAGAATGACTTGAAGAAGGCCCGAAGGTCCGCGGGCGAGAGCCGGACTCGAGGTCCGCACGGGCGGTGGTGGTCCAGAAAAGTGCGGATGCGCTGGTAATAGACCTTGGGCTCGTAGAGCTTCTTCATCAGGTCCCGGTAGCCGGCCTGAAGGAACTCGCGGTTCAGCTTCGTTTTGAAGTTGAGGACGGCTTGGGTGTTGTTGCCTGTGGCGGCTGTTTCGAGGCGTCCCTCGCGCAGGAGGCGATGGTAGAGCCGGGTTTGGGGCAGGGCCTGGAGCAAACCAACCATGGCGGTGACGACGCCGGAGCGTTGGATGAAGTCGAATTGACGTTTGAAGATGTCCTGCTGGTCGCTGTCAAAGCCCACGATAAAGCCGCCCATGACCTCCAGGCCGGCACTCTGAAGGATGTTGACGGACTCGACCAGGTCGCGGCTTTTGTTCTGGAGCTTGTGGCATTCCTGGAGGCTCTCGGCCATGGGGGTTTCGATGCCGACAAACACCTTCTTGAAACCGGCCCGGACCATGAGGTCGCAGAGTTCGGGGTCATCGGCCAGGTTGACGGAGGCCTCTGTGAAGAAGCCCATGCCGGGCCGAACTCGCTCGCGCCAGGCGATCATATCGAGCAGCAGGGCCTTGGTGCGGTTCTTGTCGCCGATGAAGTTGTCATCGACCAGGAACACCATGTCTTTCCAGCCCTGGAGCCGGAGGGATTCCAGTTCGCAGATGAGTTGTGAAGGGGCCTTGGTGCGGGGCACGCGCCCGTTCATGACGATGATGTCGCAGAATTCGCAATCGTAGGGGCAGCCGCGTGAGAACTGGACGGCCATGGTGACGTACTGCTTGAAATCGATGAGGTCCCAGCGCGGCACCACCCTGCGTGTGATGTCAGGCCGCGCGGTAGCGCGATACTGAGGGCGGACGGTGCCGGCCAGCATGTCGGCCACTAATTGGGGCATTAGCTCTTCGGCCTCGCCCAGGACGAAATGCTGGATGGAGGGGAAGTTTTGGTGGCCGGTGGTGAAGAGGGGGCCGCCGGCAATGATCGGCTTGCGCAGGGCGCCGCAACGGGCCACGATCTCATTGACCGATTCCGTGTGGACGATCATGGCGCTGATCATGACGAAGTCGGCCCAGCGCAGGTCGCTCTCTTTGAGGCGTTCCACGTTGAGGTCGATCACCTTGATCGGCCAGTCGGCCGGCAGCATCGCGGCGACGGTCAGCAGGCCCAGCGGCGGAAAGGTGGACCGCTTGGAGACAAACCTCAGGACGTGCTTGAAACTCCAGAACGTGTCTGGATTTTGCGGATAAACCATCAATATCTTCATGAATTAATTGCCGGCCTTTCTCTTGCAGGAGGACGGGCTTTCTCTCCAAAGGATGCGGTGAGTGGGTCCGAGCGGTTTCCAATCACCCGACGTAACTGCCGTTAGCCTCGGCTGTCCGTCTTGCAATGTCAATTCGCAGACTACCAAAGCCGAACGCGCTCATGTTTTCCCCTGCCTTTAGTGCCGCGTCCGCAGCGGGCCTTACTGAAAGGCCCGTTTCGGAAAGACGAAGGTGGGCGGGGCGGGCGCCGCCGAGGGCTGCGGCGCGGTTTGGAGCCTGGGTTGGGCGGAGAGCGAAGACTGGGCGGCCAAGGCGGCGTCCGGCGCGGCAGCGGGCAGAGGGAGCAGCGCGGTGGAGGGCGAAGCCAGTCCATCGGACGGGGAAAAAGGCGAGCCGGCCAACGGCGCGGCGTTCAGGCCGCCGAAGCCGGGATTTGAGTCAAGGGTTGATTCAAACGAGTCCATCCCGAAGCTGCCGGAAAGCGCGGGGCCCGGGAAAAGCGGGGTCTTGAGTGGAGACTGAATGGTCTGTTTGAACTGGTCCATGAGCGCCTTGTTGTGCGCGGCCTGGTCCAGCCAACTGGATTTCTGGCCGCTGGAGCCGAAGAAATCGGAGAAGCCGGTGTTCGCCCGCAGAGTGGTCGAGAAGGGGCCGGAGTCCGTTTCACCGCGAAAGGCCTTCTGGATGTCGCGGAGTTGCTTTTCGGCCGCTTTAATGTCGGCCGGCAATTCGGCCTCGTCACGGGAGCCGGACTCGATGTCCCGCTTTCGCGACGCGGAGGACCAATCGGAATCTCCGGGGGAATCCGGACTGAAGATGCCCGGCTGGCGGGCGCCGTCAGGGTAATCAGACCGTGAATGTTTGTCTGTTCTCCGGCGGTCGGAGGAATCAGGCGAGTCGTTCGAGGAGGAGGTTGAGAATGGGGTTGATCCGTCGAGGAGGATTTCTTCGGGCGTCATAGAGGCCCAGTTTTTTTGACGTTCCAATCGCTCATGCAAGCGGCGGTTGGGGATGACGATGTATTGCGGGACTGGCACGGGCAGGCCCTCCATGGAGGATTGGGGGCTCAGGAAGTCAAAGGTGCCTTGCTGGCGCTGCTCCAGCGGAGGCACGGCGTCGGTGACTGGCTTGAACGGAGAGAGGTTGGTCGAGATGACATCGTTGGCGCTGGTTGGCCGGGAAAACTCAATCTGCTGGCCGGCTGGAGGGATGCCCGCGCCCGGCGCATTGAGAACGGGCAGGGCGCCCACGACGACGGCCGCCAAGGCCCAGCGCCAAACTCCATCGAAGAACCTGGAACTCATTGTCGCCTGCCATTTTAAACAGATTTTGCCAGTCGTCAAACCTAATATTCCGCGCCCTGCGCCTTTGTCCCGGTGTTCTCTGTCACAAATAGGCCGGCATTGGGAAGGCGCCAGGCTAAAACGAATGGGCCTGCTCGACTCGTCCGTCGAGAAAGAGGGCGTTCATTCCGATCCGCGTTCCCTGAATTCCGTGGAATGGGGCGGCGTCACCCATGATTGGCGTTTGTGCCGGGCCTCCGAAAAAGTCACTGACGAGCACCGCGGCCTCGTTAGTGAAAATGGGCGCCGATTCCGGAGCGGAGTAGGGAGCGCCGTTCAACCAGAAATTCCACGCGTAGCTGGTGAGTTCGTCGCGGAAAATGGTTCTGTCGGCCGGGCAGTTGAAGAGCGCATTCGTCTTCTGGTTCGCGAACAGGGTGGTCGTGATGGGAGGGTTGGTGGGTTGCTGGCTGGGCAGGTAACCGGCGCAAATGGGCAGCCGAGCCTGGTTGTCCTGAATGTAAACCGACAGAGCGATTCCAATCTGGCGCAGGTTGCTGACACAGGCGATCCTGACCGCGCTGCCCTTGGCTTTGCTCAACGCCGGCAGAAGAAGGCTCGCAAGTATGCCGATGAGGGCGATGACCACGAGCAGTTCGATCAACGTAAAGGCCTTGCTCCATGACGAGCGCGGGTGCCGTGTTTTCATAATCTGCCTTTTGTTCCTCCGTTACCGTGAGTTTTCGACTTCCCGGATCGTCGTCAACAGTTGGGAAATGACGGGCACGGTGCCGCCGCGATAGTAAACGTCCTGCGAATTATATTGCGCCAAGGCTTGCCGGAGCATGGTCCGGCCCTCCGCGCACTGAAGCTGGGCGCTCAAGGCGGCGCGCTCCTGCGATCCCATGGAGGCGCGGTATTCCGCGATCCAGTCCGCCGACGCCTGGATGTTGGCCCGCCGCTGGTCTGGGGGCGAATGTTTGACCAGGAACTGAAGGGCGCGGATGTGCTCTTTGTTAAAAAAGTCCAGGAACACCTTTTGCCGGTTCGCCGGGTCGGACATGGAGCCGTAGCGATGCTCAAGATAGGTTCGGTAGCGCTCGTGAGGGTCCTTGATCTGGCGCGCCGCAATCCCCGCTCGTATGTCCTTCATCAGCTCACGCGGCGGGTAATGATGAAGTATCCGCACCCAGACACAGCCTGCGACGGCGATTGCCGCCAAGCCGGAAAGGCCGGCCCAAAAGAACCATTTGGTCTTGCTGGTCTTCATAGGTTTCCGAAACGATCAACTTCGATTCGAGGCGCAATATACGCGGTCCACGCGAGGTTGTGATGTGCCGGAAGTCACCCCCCAAAGGTCACCCGCCAGCCATGACTCCGGCGGGTCAGATCAACCCAAGCTCCCGCGCCATGAGCGCGGCCTGGGTCCGATCCAGGACTCCCAATTTGCCGAAGATATTGGACAGGTGGTTTTTTACGGTCCCCTCGGCGAGAGCGAGCGCTGCGCCAATCTCCTTATTGCTCTTTCCCTCCGCAAGCTGTCGAAGCACCTCGCACTCGCGACGCGACAGCGGTTCGGCGAGGGAAGGGCGCGAGGTTGCGGGACGGGCGTGTGAAAGACGATTGAACTCCGCCACCACCTTCGCGGCGATGGAGGGTTGCAGGAAGGATTCTCCCCGGACGGCCGCCCGAATAGCGTCGGCCAGTTTTTCCGCGGGCGTGTCTTTTAACAGGTATCCGATCGCGCCCGCGCGCAACGCCTCGAACACCTCGTCGTCGTCGTCGAACGTGGTGAGGACAATCACCCGGCAGCCAGGTTGCGCGCCGCGGAGGCGGCGCGTGGCTTCCACTCCGCCGAGTTGCGGCATCCGAAGGTCCATCAGCACCACGTGCGGTTGAAGTTCCTGTGCCAATCGCACCGCGTCCGCGCCATGGGCGGCTTCGCCGCAGATTTCGAAATCCGGCTGCAGCGAGAGCAGGGCGCGCAACCCGTCGCGGAAGAGCGATTGGTCGTCCGCCAGCAAGACGCGGATGCGCTTCATCCCGGCACCTCCAGGGTCAGGGTGAATCCGGCGTTCGGCGTGCTTTCCGCGCGCATCACGCCGCCGAGCAGTTGCGCGCGCTCCCGCAGACCCAGCAGCCCGAACCCGCCGGGCGCGGGTTCGGCCCCGGCGCCCACGCCATCGTCGATCACCGAGAGACAAGTTTTCCCAGCCGCGCGAAAATCCAAAATCACCTGGGTTAGCTCGGCTCGCGCGTGCTTGCGAACGTTGGTCAATCCTTCCTGCGCGGCGCGGTACAGGGACAATTCGGCGGGCGAGCTGAGCTTGCGCGGTTCGCCCAACAACCGAAACTCCGCGCGGGTTCCCGCGCCGCAACTGCCCGCCACCAGTTCGCGCAGCCCGTCCGCGAGAGACTTGTCGTCGAGCGGCGACGCCCGCAACGCCGCCAGAGACAGGCGGACGTCCCGCAGGCCCTCCCGCGCGAAGGACTGCGCCTTGGCCACGGCATCCAGGGCGCGGGCGGGATCGCTGGAACCCAAGGCGCGGGCGGCCTCGAGTTGCACGTTCACCACGGTCAGATAATGGCCAAGGCTGTCGTGGACCTCGCGCGCGATGCGGTTGCGCTCGCGGGTGGCGGCCAGTTCCTCCACCCGCACCGAGTATTCCCGCAACTGGCGGTTGGCCTCGCCCAGTTCGGCGGCCAGACGTTGCACCTGGCTGCGGGCCTTCTCCGAATTCACCGCCAGCAGGGTGAACACGAGCGTGAAGAGCACCGAAAAGGAAAACGCCAGCCCGGCGTAGGCGGCGAACTTCGGCCCGTGCCAGTGAAGGACATTCAAAACCAAAACCGCCATTGTCAGCAGCGAAACGATCCAGATGCCGCGCCATTCGAGAAGGAAAACCGCATACGCGACCGGCGGCAGCAGCGCCAGCCACGAGAGATTCGGCACCCGCCCGCGGTCCGCGATGACATAGACCAGGCCGGCGAGGGCCATCTGGACGACGAAGTAGGGCTTGGCCCCGAAGCGGGGCACACGGGTTTCAATGGGAGGGGGCACGCCTTTCTCCCACAGGACAAACGTGACGACGCCTCGCGTGCCGACGAGGTTCCAAATCACATAGACCACGCTCGCGACGCAAAGAGCGACCGTCTGGCCCGCAGAGTAAGCGGCCGCGTTGCTGAGAAGGGCGCCTCCCAGGATGGTGGCGATCATGACGGCCATGGCCAGATGACCCGCGCGCACGGCGAATTTCCTGCGCCGCAACGATTCGGAGTCACTTGCGGCCATCGGCGGCCATACGGTGGCAAAGAACCTGCCGCTTCGCGAGGAGCGCGGTTGCAGTTCGGAGCTCTTCGTCATGCGCCGATGGTATCGGATCGTCGGCGAAGCGCAATGTGCCAGACGGAGCACCATACAGCCGGGATTCGGACCAGGCATCCCTGCCCATGGACCGAACCGCACTCGTGGAACGGCGCGCGGAGGCGTGGCCAGGCTATGGCTGACCCTGCACGGTAATCAGCGAGGGCGCATAGTCTTTCGGCGCCTGATAGCCCAGCAGGTTAAGCAGCGTGGCGGCTACGTTTGCCAGCCCGGGCTTTTCGACTTTGGCCATTTGGTAATCTCCCGCATTGGCGGGATCAATGATTGCGAAAGGCACGGGATTGAGCGAGTGGGCCGTGGAAACAGTCTTGACGCCTTTCTTCACGGTGAACATCTCATCCGCGTTTCCATGGTCAGCGGTGACGACGACGATCCCCTTCTCCATCTTGACCTCCTCAATCAGGCGCCCCAGGCACTCATCCACCGTCTTGACGGCGGTAATGATTGCCTCCGGGACGCCGGTATGGCCAACCATATCTCCGTTGGGGAAGTTGATGCGTCCAAAGCGGAACTTGCCACTCCTTAGCAGCTCGATGGCCTTGTCCGTGATTTCGAGCGCTTTCATTTTCGGAGCGGTATCGAACCTTACCTTGTCGGACGGGATTTCCACGTAAGTCTCCAGCCGCTCGTTGACATAGCCGGAGCGATTCCCGTTCCAGAAGTACGTCACGTGACCATACTTTTGGGTTTCGGATATGGCGAAAGACGCCACCCCGGCGGCGCACAAGTATTCGCTGATCGTGCGGCTGATGGCCGGCGGTGACACGAGGAAATTCCGGGGGATGTGCAGGTCCCCGTCATATTGCATCATGCCGGCGTAAAGGACGTTTGGTTTTCTTTGAGTATCGAACTCTTTAAAGTCGGGGTCTTCAAAGGCCCTGGAGATCTCGATTGCGCGATCCCCTCGGAAGTTGAAGCAGACGACGGAGTCGCCATCCTGAATTGTCCCCACCGGCCCGTCGCTCCCCTCGATCACGAAGGAGTCCATGTACTGGTCCGTCATCTTCGGGTCTTCCTTATAGAACGTCTCCACGGCCTGTCGAGCCGACCCAAACCGCCGGCCTTGACCGAGGACATGGGCTTTCCACCCGCGCTCGACGATCTTCCAGTCGGCGTTGTACCGGTCCATGGTCACCACCATTCGTCCTCCGCCGGAGGCTATCAAGTATCTAAACCCCGGGTTTGCCTCATTGATCTCCTTGAGCAGGGCTTCGGTCTTGTCAATGTAGGTGAGCGCCGACTTCTCGTAAACATCACGACCGTCCAGCAGGACGTGGATGCGAACGTTCTTGACGCCTTGTTGAGCGCAGCGGCGCACCAAGGCAAAAAGTTGATCGATGTGCGAATGAACGTTCCCGTCGGACAGGAGCCCAATGAAATGAAAAGACCCGCCGCCCGCCTTGGCGCGGTCCACGAGCTTGCGCCAGAGGTCGGTCTGGAAGATGGCGCCGGTCTTGATCGATTGAGCGACGAGTTTTGCTCCCTGGTCAAAGACGCGTCCGGCACCAAGCGCGTTGTGCCCCACCTCGGAATTCCCCATGTCGTCGTCGGAGGGCATTCCGACCGCGGTTCCATGCGCCCGGAGTTGGGTATATAGCGCGGATGCCATCAGGGAATTGAGGTTCTTCGGCTGAGCCAGGAATACGCCGTCTGATTCGTCACGTTTGCCTATCCCAACGCCGTCCATGATAATCAAAAGAAGCGGGCCTGGGCGTCCGTGAAACCGATCGAGCTTCGATAAAGATAATGACATGTCTTGAACTATTCCTCTCGGATTGCAGACTTAAAGCGATAAAAAAGCACCTGTGGACTCTATAGCGGCCTCGGGGCCTTGTCCAGTTTGGAGTGCCGGGACCCGTCCTGCCAATCCGTTTTCTCGCAGGCATGGTCGCAACCCTGCCTACCCAAGCTCCGACAACCTGGGCGGCTCCCCGAACCGGCGGTCTGGCACGGCCGATGGGGACATCGCCGCGGTTGCCGGGAAGGACCGGCCTTGATGCCTTCGCCTTTTTGCTCAACTGTCGGCGGTCTCTCTCTGCTGCTGGGCGCATTTCTCCCAGGCCGCCACCAACCCGTCGTAAACCTCCAGGTTTCGCCCGGCGCCGACGCGGATGCGGTGCTCCGAGTGGTGGAAGAGGATTACGACATGCTCGCCCACCGGTTGGATGGAGAAGGCCGCCGCGTGCAGGAAAGCGATCTGGCGGTGGACCAGGATGCCGGCCGTCGAGGCCGCCCAGCACCGGACAATGCGCTCGAACAATTGGTTCGCCTCCCCCTGGGTCTCGAAATAGGGGAAGTGCTGACGATCGCCCCGCATGGTGATGTCCACACCGGGGGAGCCTTCGAACTCCCCGGTGCTGAGGGCCAGCATGTGGTCCAGGTTGATGGTTGCGCCCCGAAGGCGGAAGACGTTGGGTGCATTGATGCTCATATTTCGCTCGCGTTCAGTGCCGGGGCCTGGCTTCCGGCAGGCAGGCCGACACCCCTTCCGAAGGGCAAGGCCAGCGCGCAAGGCTATGGTTTTTCGCCTGCATTGCTAATGCCCTGATTCATAGGTGGGATTAAGGCACCTCTCTGCTGTGGTTTCAAGCTCGGAGCGGGGCGGCCCGGCTTCGCGGTGCAGGGGTCAGCCACAGTTCGGGCTGGTGCGAAGGCATGGCCAGATCTCCACCTCCGGACATCGGGCCACCTCGTGGGCGGGCGGGCCGCAACGTGGCGGTGGCGGGGTCAGTGGCGGGGTCCTAGAAAAGTGACGGTTCCCGCATTGGCAGCGGCGTCACGGGACCTGAAGAAATGGAAACAGAGCGAGGATGTCATTTTTCTAGGACCCCATCGCCAGACCCCATCACCATCGCTGACCCCATCGCCTGACGGGGGCCAGCCCGATAAAGACCATGTTGTCGGCCACCTGCACAGCCTTCCGCAGAAGGTCTCGGAGTCAGGTTTTCTGGCGCCATCGGCCCAGTGAAATCCCTCATTGAGATCGGCAGGCGATGGGCTATGCTGCAGGTATGTCGCAGACGCTTGAACGACGTGTCGAAGACCTGGAGCGAAAGTACTTTGCTCTGAGCGAGCAGGTGCTTGACATGCGGCGGCGGAAGAAGGATTGGCGGGGCACTTTCGGCACCCTGGAGGACGACGCAATGACTCGGGAGGCCGAGAGGCTCGGACGTGAGTACCGGAAGCAGCAGACGTACGACAAAGAACTTGCTGGTCCTTGACACAGACCACGTCTCGGCCTTGGGGATCCCCTCGGAGGCCGGGCGGCGCCTCCTGGAGCGCGTTGACGCGACTGGGGAGGAGGCTGCGACCACGATCATTACTGTCGAGGAACAGTTGCGTGGCTGGCTGGCTGGCTGAGATTCATCGCCTTGCTGAGCCGCATCGGCAGATTCTGGCCTATGGACGGCTACAATGCCGGTTACGGGTCAGCCATAGCTTCTCACCTGGAAGTGGACCGCAACGGGATCGTCCAGCGGCCACAAATCAGGCATCAGCGGGGTCACGTCCACAACTGCCGATCCAGCGAGCGGTACTGGATGGCCTCGGAGAGGTGGTCGCTGAGAATGTTCTCGGCGCCGGCAAGGTCGGCGATGGTGCGGGCGACTTTCAGGATGCGGTCGTAGCCGCGGGCGCTGAAGTTCAGGTCCGCCATGGCGAACTTGAGCATTTCGAGGGTGGCCTCGTCCAGGGCGCAATACTGCTTGAGTTCGCGGCTGCCCATGCGGGCGTTGCATGTAACGCGGGGCCTCTGCTTGAACCTCTCCTGCTGGCGCTGGCGGGCCGCGATGACGCGCTCCCGGATTTGGGCCGAGGTCTCGCCGGTGCGCTCGCCGGTGATCTCGCGGAACTTGACGGGGGGAACTTCGACGTGCAAGTCGATGCGGTCCAGCAGCGGGCCCGAGATGCGGCCCAGGTAACGCTGGATGTCGCGCGGGGTGCTGCTGGACTCGCCGGGCATTTTGCCGTCCGGCGTCGGGTTCATCGCCGCCACCAGCATGAACTGCGAGGGAAACGTCATTGTGCCAGCGGCACGGGAGATGGTGACCCGGCCTTCTTCGAGGGGTTGGCGCATCGTCTCAAGGACGCTGCGCTTGAACTCCGGTAATTCGTCCAGAAACAACACCCCGTGGTGCGCGAGCGAAATCTCGCCCGGAGTCGGGTTGATGTTGCCGCCCAAGAGACCGGCGTCGCTGGCCGTGTGATGGGGAGACCGGAAGGGGCGTTGGGTGACCAGCGCCTGGCCCGGCGCGAGCAAGCCCACGATGCTGTGAATCTTGGTCGTCTCCAGCGCCTCCTCCAGCGTCAGCGGCGGCAAAATCGTGGCCAATCGCTTGGCCAGCATGGATTTGCCCGCGCCCGGCGGGCCGATAAGCAGCAGGTTGTGGCCTCCGGCGGCGGCAATCTCCATCGCGCGCTTGACACTTTCCTGGCCCTTCACCTCGGCAAAGTCCATTTCCTCGTCTTCCCTGTGCTCGAACAGCGCCGCGATGTCCACCGCGGTTGGGGTGATGGTGATTTGCCCTTCGAGGAAACTGGTGGCCTCCCGCAGGTTGTGAATGGGGATGACCTGCAAGCCGGAGACCACGGCCGCCTCGGCGGCGTTCTCTGGCGGGACCAAAACCCCGACTTTCCCTTCCGCCCGGGCGCGCAAGGCGATCGGCAGCACCCCTTTTACCGGGCGCACTGCGCCGTCCAGGGCCAACTCGCCCACGACCATGAAATTCCCCAGTTGGTCGGTTTCAGTCTGTTCGCTCGCCGCCGCCATGGCGATGGCGATGGGGAGGTCGAAGCTCGGCCCCTCTTTCTTCACGTCCGCCGGGGCCAGGTTGATCGTGGTTCGGCCAAAGGTGAAGTTGAACCCGGAGTTGATGAGGGCGGTCATGACCCGGTCGCGCGATTCCTTCACCGCCGCGTCCGGCAAGCCCACGATAACGATGATGGTATCCCCATACCCGGCGTTCACCTCGACTTCGACCGGGTACGCCTCGATGCCATTAACGGCCGCCGAACAGACCTTGGCCAACATGGGGGGAAGTGTTGACTGAGATAGGGCAAAAGCGCAATGAGGAACTGAGGGTTTGAAGCCTTAGCCTGACCTACTCGGATCCAGTCTGATTAGGGCAGACGCGAAGGTTGTGGAGGGACGCGCGGTTTTTCCATGGCGGGTCGTAGAGCAGGAAGGGTTTGGCGCCGGCGGGGCTGCGATAGCACTTCTATTGATGAGGGGATATAAGGGCAGGGTTTACGGTTGGCGCAGCCGGAAGAAGCGCTGCGTGCGGTTGGCCATCGGAACCTGGAAGGAAATCTGCGTCCCATCGCCCGCGAGCCGGCTGTAAAACAGCCAGTTGGAGGAGCGCAAGTCGTCGTTGTATTCCGCGGCATAGGTCAGGTTGCTCACCGATTGGAACGAGAGGCAAAGGTTGTCCCCCAGCACGCCGGTCGCCCTCAGCCGCGGAGAGGGGGCGGGCGTCCATGTGTTCGCGGCATGAGGATGCGCGTCACGGATGTCTTTCAGAGTTCGATTGCCCCAAATCAAGGAGGCGTTTGATACGGGTTCGCGAATTGTTGAGATTCGTTGAGTTTTCCGAGTTCGTCCGGTCCCTCTCCTCCCTTGCTGCCTCACGTTCGCCGGCACAATATTGATGGTCGCGGTGCCGGAGGCAAATCCGTAGCCGGACTTGATCAGCGCGGTCAACATGCGGTCGCGCACCCCCTCACCGCCCCGTCGGGCAAGCCAATAATCACGATGTTATATTATACTCTCCCGGATCCATTGGGCGGACTTGATCGCCTTGATTTGTTTCTCGCGCGACATCGCGGAGGCCCTTGTCGGGTGCTCCTCGCTCCAGACTAATCCCCAAGGGCCGCTTTTTTTGATCGCCGCGGGATTTGCCTGCCGCTATTGTTGCATCAGTGAGCGGACGGCGCTGGACACGCAGCGCAGCGCCGGGACCGGGTCCTTCTCGATGAGATGATGAGATATTCTCAACGGCAAAGGTGCTCCTGGGTAGCAAGGCAGGCGTTGGTGCTCTTGCTGCTGGCAGAAAAGGGCGCGTGGGGGAACGGGGGAGGGGAACCGCGCACGCACACCGGGGATTACACGATTCAGAACTGGCAACTGGAACAGGGTTTGCCGCAAATCAGCGTAACTGCCATCGCGCAGACCACCGACGGGTACTTGTGGGTGGGGACCTTCCATGGCCTGGCGCGGTTCGACGGTGTGCGCTTTAAGGTGTTCACCGAGGGCAACACACCCGCGCTGGGCAATAACGGGATCACCGGACTAGAGGTCGATCAAAGAGGTACACTCTGGATCGTGACGCTGGCGGGCGGACTGGTTCGTATGGCCGGCGGGACGTTCACTCTGTTCCAAAAGGACCAGGCTCAGCTCCTGCTGAGTGGAGACAGGTTCTCGAGACGAAGCCGCGATCTCCTGCTGCTGCTCGACGAAAAGGGAAGCTGGCACCGAATTGTAAAAGATCAATTGATGCCGCTGGGGCAGGCTGATGTCGTCGATGGCGACGCGGGTCCGACTTTCCTATTTCTGAATACGTGTGCGAGCTGGATCGCCCAGCGGGACAAGATTCTTCATTCTTTCCAGAGCGCTGTGCCCGTGCTGGTTAGCCAGGGGAGCAACCACACCAGAGTTGATCTAACGATTCATTCCGCGGCCGCAAGCAAGAGTGGGAATTACTGGGTGGCCACGAGCGATGGCGTTTACCGGATGCGGCAAGGGCAGCTCTCGGCTCGCGTGGCACCCCTTCCAACCGTCGGGGCTGAACAACTCCTGATGCAAGAGGACGGTCAAGGCGACCTTTGGGCCGGGAAATGGGGGGAGGGAGTTTTCCGTTTGGATGCGAAAGCCGGCTGGCAACAGTATAGCGCGGGCGAAGGTTTGGCGGACAACCACGTCAACTGTCTTTTCCAGGACCGGGAGGGAAGCCTGTGGATTGGCACCGGGCAGGGTGGGCTGCACCGGGTCCGCCCGAGCGTCTTTAAAGTGTATGACACTGAGGGCGGACCGGACGTAGTGATGTCCGTGACGCAGGATCGCCAGAGCAGGATGTGGTTCGGAATCAACGGGGGCGGCCTGCACACGTGGGAGGGCAAAAGACTAAAACCTGTGACCCGGCCGGCGATCCTGCCCCGGTATCCCTTAGCCTATTCGGTGCTCGCGGATCGCCAGAACACGGTCTGGATCGGACTGTACGGCGTGAGGGCATTGCGGTGGCAGGGCGACGAAGTCACGGTCCACAATCTTGACGATGGCTCGTTGCGGCCGATGACGCCCAAGGCCTTGTACGAGGATCGAAACGGCGCCATCTGGTTGGGATGCACGCGTAGCCTCTTGCGATATGAACGCAACGGGACGTTTACCCGTTACACAATGCGCGAGGGGTTGACTTCAGACACGGTCGTCGCCCTGGCCGAAGATCGCACCGGGACAATGTACATCGGCACTGATGGGGGCGGTTTGAACTGTATACGGCAGGGTCGGTTTACTTCGTTGACCGAGCGAGACGGGCTTGCCGATAACCACGTTGCCTCGCTCTATGTTGATAGTGAAGACACCCTCTGGATCGGCACGGTCGACCACGGGTTAAGCCGCTTTAAGCATGGCAAGTTCCACACCGCCGGGTTGAAGGATGGCCTGCCCACCGAAACTATTGGCGGGATGGTCGAGGACGATTTGGGAAATCTCTGGCTAGGCTCGAACCGGGGAATCATCCGCGTAAATCGGCGAGCGCTGAATGATTACCTTGACCGGAGGGGCAGCGCGGCGGTTTTTGACCTCTTCGGTTTGTCGGACGGGCTCGGAACTGCTGGCTGCGCCGGGGCCAGCCAACCGGCCTGCTGCAAGGCCATGGATGGCAAGCTTTGGTTCTGCACGATCAAGGGTGTCGCGGTGGTGGATCCCCGCGATATTCCGCTGAATCAACTGCCGCCTCCAGTCGTCCTGGAGGAAGCGGTGCTGGACGACGAAGTGCATCTGCTTACACCCACAACCGAGGCGGCAAGGCTCACGGTCCCTGCGCGAACCCACCGCGTTGAGTTTCGCTTCACCGGCCTGAGCCTGGTCGCGCCGGAGAAAGTTCGGTTTCGTTATCAGTTGGCGCCTTTTGACAACACCTGGGTCGAGGCGGAGACGCGCCGCATTGCCCATTACACCGGTATTCCGCCTGGCCATTACCAGTTTCGCGTTAGGGCCTGCAACAACGACGGCGTCTGGAATGAAACCGGCGCGAGCCTCGGCGTCGTGGTGTTGCCGCTCTGGCGGGCGACCTGGTGGTTTCGCGCCTTGGCAGCGCTCAGCCTGGCAGGGTTGGTGTTCGGGTGGTATGAATGGCGTCTCCGTCGCCTGCGTCGCGAGCGTCTCGCACAGGAGGGTTTTTCGCGCCAACTGATCGCCACGCAAGAAAGTGAACGGCGGCGCATCGCGGGCGAATTGCACGATGGGATGGGGCAGGACTTGCTGGTCATTGCCAATCAGGCCCAGTTGAGCCTGTCGCGGGAGGCGAATCCGCCTGGCACCGTCGCACGCCTCAATGAGATCGCCGAAACCGCCAAACGCGCGCTGCAGCAGGCCCGCCGTATGGCACACAACCTGCGTCCCGGGTTGCTGGAGGAATTGGGATTCGCCGAGGCCATTCAAGCCAGCGCCGAGAAAGCGGCGCGAGCCGCCGGCATTTCGTTAAAGCTCGCGTTGGCCAACGTGGATGGCCTGCTGCCGCCGGAGTTCGAGGTCAATCTGTTTCGGATTGTGCAGGAAGCGCTCAACAACGTCCTCAAACATGCCGGAGCCTCGGAGCTGAGAATTACTCTGTCTCACGAGCCGGACGCGCTGAGGTTGATCGTGGAAGATAATGGCCGCGGCTTCGAACCCGGTCTGCTGGATTCGGCACACGCGGGCCAGCGGGGGTTGGGCGTGCGGCAGATTTGCGAGCGCGCTCGGATGCTGGGCGGCCGTGCCGACCTCCAGTCACGGCCGGATCACGGCACCCGGTTGACCGTCACAGTGCCGCTTGAGCCATGTTGATCCGCAATGCACTCAACATCTCCCATCACCGTTCTGATCGCTGATGACCACCCCATCTTCCGGCGGGGCCTGTGCGACATCATCGCCGGGGATTCCTCACTGCGCCTGGTCGGCGAAGCAGCCGACGGCGAGCAGGCCTGGCGAATGATCCAGCAACTGCGGCCATCCGCGGTGGTTCTGGACATCCACATGCCCAGGCTAAGCGGGCTCCAAATCGGCCGGCTCGTACTCCAACAACGGCTGAAGCTGGAGTTGATCATGCTGACCATGGACTCCGAAGAGGCCCTGCTGAACAAAGCCTTGAACCTTGGCATCAAAGGTTATCTGCTCAAGGAGAGCGCCGCCACCGACTTGTTACAGGCCATTCATCGCGTGGCGAACGGGGACTGTTACATCACTCCCGCGCTCTCGGGAGCCTTGGTCCGCCGCCAGAGCGCACGGCAGGAGTTGCAGGAACAAGAGCCCGGCCTGGACAAACTCAGTCCCACGGAGCGCGAGGTTCTGAAACTGATCGCCGAGGACCGCACCAGCAAGGAAATCGCTGAGCTGCTTGGGTGCTGTCACCGCACCGTAGAGTCGCATCGTCAACGGATCTCCCAGAAACTGGAGCTGAGCGGCAGCCACAGCCTGCTCCGTTTCGCGTTCGACCACAAAGCGCAGTTGTAACCGCTAATCTGCGCTGACGGGTGGATCGAGCGCCCGGCTGAGCTTTTGCGGCTCCGGGTCCATTCCGGGCGTAACGGGCCGCTCTGAACTCAGACCAGACCGCCTGCGCAAGGAGCAAGCGTTCTAACTCCCAAGCTTCACTGCCTCAACTTCAACCACCCCGCGGCTGTACGTGTTCACACGTACAGCGTTTTGCGTGTTCACTCGGATTCCGCCCCGCCCCCATCTGTGAGATAACGCCTGCCGTACATGCAAAAGATCCTCATCGCCGATGACGACGCCCGGATGCGGGACATGGTCAGGCAAGTCGTGGCGGGCCTGGCCAGCTCTGTTTGGGAGGCAGCCGACGGCGCTGAGGCCATCGCTATCTGCGCCGCTGAGCGGCCGGATTGGGTCTTGATGGACTTGCGCATGAGGCCGGTGGATGGCCTCCGCGCCACGGCCGAGATCAAGGCCCTTGTTCCGGAAACCCGGGTGATCATCGTCTCCCAATATGATGACGCCAGTCTTCGCGCCAAAGCGGCGCGCGCCGGCGCTCGCGCCTACGTGCTCAAGGAGAATCTCCAGGAATTGCTGCGAATTCTCGCGGAGGGCCAATCTCGAAACCATTGCGGTGAGGCCAATGCCGGCGTGCCGCCACCACCCGCTGAACCGAAGTGAACGAAACCATGAACATAGTGTGTGCGCCTGCCTTTCCTGCCGCTCTGGGCGGCGGCACCGGGTCAAACTGGAGCGGCTATCTCAAGAAAACAACAACTGAGAAAGGAAGAGGAAAATGAAACCGAAAACGAAATCACTGACTGTGACCGTACCCTTGGCGGCGGTCCTTGCACTCGCCGCGGCGCAGCCCTGCGCCGCGGATGTCCCGAGCCCCACGCCGATTGACCTGGGCGCTTTGCCCGGGCTCAGCTTCAGCGCGGCCTGCGGCATCAACGCCTCCGGCCAGGTCGTGGGCCACTCATATAATGCCGACTCGAGCGTCAATCTGCCGTTTATCTGGCAGAATGGCGTGATGACCCCGTTGCCTCTGCCAGCCAACTCTGCACAACAAGGCCTGGCTAGGGGCATCAACGCCTCGGGCCAGGTGGTCGGCGCATGCATCATGACGGAAACCGGTGATAACCAGGCGTGCCTCTGGCAGCTCAACGGAAATGATTGGGCCGTGACCGCGCTGGGCGTTCCCGCGGCCCTCACGTACCAGGGCATTACGGCGTTCACCTTCACCGGCAGCATTGCGTACGAGATCAACGATACCGGACAGGTCCTCGCCCAAACCTTGTGCAACGAGATGAGCGTTTCCGTTGGCTGCATCTGGCAAAATGGGGCCTGGACCGTGCTGACAAATTCGTCTGGCGCGCCGGTGAGCCTCTTCAACCCGCCGCTTCAGATCAACGAGCGAGGACAAGTCCTCCTGGTGATGCCGAACTCCCGGGACGAGGACTGGGGTGACCTGGGGCTCTGGGGAAAGGGCACAGTTACCCTGCTAACGCAGTTCATTGATTGGGCGCAGATGAACAACTCCGGCCAGGTGGTCGGCGTCTTCTATGACCGTTTTGGCGCGCTTGGTGCTCCTCAGAATTACAATTTCACCTATGACAGCTCCAGATCGGAACCGCTCACGTATTCGGAGGTCAGCGCTGCTGGCTATTCCCTCGAAAAAATCAATGACAACGGGCAGGTCCTGGTCGCATACCCAACAGTCGATGGAGTGAAGACCGAGCTGGGCCTGGTCTCCTTCGGCGGTTGGTCCGCTTCGGCCTTGGTGACCTCGCTAGGCTTCGCGCCTGACTATCCTGATTATAGTAAACTCTACTTCAACGCCGACGGCGAGGTGAGCGGCTATTGTTCGGATTCCCCCGCGGACGCATTCTACGCAAGCGCCGCCGCCGGCGTGGTGCTGCTCAAGGGCCTGGTGCAGAATCCCACACTGGAAGTAGCGGGCATGAACGACTCCGGGGTGATCATCGGCTGCTCGAGCGCGGCGGACGGTTATTGCCACGCTGTCCTGTGGCGACCGCCCATGACGTGGAACGTCACCAGCACCGCCGATGACGGAACCCAGGGCACGCTGCGCTACGCCCTGCTCAACGCGGTGGACGGTGACGTGATCAACATCACGGCCACCGGCACGATCGCGCTGGCCAGCGGCGCTCTGAACGTGGCCAACAGCGTGACGATCACCGGCCCAGGCCAAGACAAGTTGACTGTGGACGGCCAACATGTATCCCAAGTGTTCACCGCCTGGCTACCGGACAAGACCGTCACGATCTCCGGCCTGACCATCGCCAATGGGGGGTCGCATTCCTATTATTGCGATGGCGGCGGCGTCTTCAACGCGGGCGCGTTGACGCTCAGTGACTGCACGCTGAGCGGCAACTCCGCCCTCTACAGTGGCGGCGGCGTCAGCAGTTCTGGATATTTGCGCATCACCCGTTGCACTCTGAGCGGCAACTGGGCCGGCGTTACCGACGCATACGAAGGCGGCGGGGCGGTCGCATGCCTTGCCCAGGGCGCCAACGCCACGCTGATCATCGAGAGCAGCGTTCTGACCAATAACACCGCGCCCTACGGCGGCGGCATCAGCATCTACGTGGAAGGGGGGGCCGGCTTTCCCGCCCTCGCCAGCGTGACCGTGACCGATAGCACCCTGAGCGGCAACTCCGCTAACGTTAGCTCCGGCCTCGGCGGCGGCATGGCAATCCAGGTTGGCGGCGATAATCCCACGGACAGCAGCGCCATGGTGGCCGTGGAGAACAGCACCCTGAGCGGCAACTCCGCTAACGTTCCCACTACCGATGGCGTTGAAGGGTGCGGCATCGGCGGCGCCATAGCTAACGCTGCGTGGGGCGGCGGCGCCACGCTGACCGTGGAGAACAGCACCCTGAGCGGCAACTGGGCTTCGGGGGGCGGGAACGGGTACGGCGGCGCCATATACAATTTCAACTCGACGGGTAGCGCGCTGGTAACCTTAGATAACTGCACGCTGAGCGGCAACTACGACGACCTCGGCGCCTGCGGCATCGGAGTGGTCGGCGGAGGTGTGGCCACAGTCAAGAACACCATCCTCGCCAACAACCCGTCGGGCGCAAACCTGGCTGTCGGGGACCCCACCACCGACACCATCACGTCCGACGGCTACAACCTCTGCGCCGATGGCGGCGGCGGTTTTTTGACTGCAACGGGCGACCAGATCAACAAGGACCCGGTGCTGGGGCCGCTAGCCGACAACGGCGGCCCGACTTGGACGTGCGCCCTGCTGCCTGGCAGCCCGGCGATTGACGCAGCCGCCTCGACGGACAGCGCCGGCAACCCGGTCACCACCGACCAACGTGGCGTTACCCGACCCCAGGGCGCAGCCAACGACATCGGCGCCTTCGAGTTGGAGGAGAAGACCCAAACCACAATCGTGGCGAATAAGGCTTCGGCGAGATATGGAGACGCCAGCGCACCGCTGACTGCCACGGTGACCGCCCAGAGCCCCTCGACAGCGATCGTGAACGAGGGAACGGTGACCTTTACGGTCACGCAGGGCGGCACGGTCATCGGAACGGTCACCTCCGGCACCGTGGCCAACGGCTCCGCCTCGGCCTCGCTGCCCCTCGCCGGTGTTAACGCCGGCAGCTACGCCATCAATGCAAACTATAATCCCGCAGCCAACAACCCCGGCTATGGCGCCGCCTCTACGACCACGCCGGGCATGCTCACCGTCGGCAAGGTGAACGCGAGCATCAACGTCACGCCCTACAGCGTGACCTACAACGGCACCGCGCACACGGCCACCGGCTCGGCCAAGGGGGTGCTGGGGGAGACGCTTGCCGGTCTGAACCTGAGCGGCACCACCCATACCGCGGCTGGGACCTACGCCACCGACCCGTGGACCTTCACCGACAGCACCGGCAACTACAACAATACCAGCGGCGCCGTTGGCGACAGTATTGCCCAGGCCAAAGCGACGATCACCGTCACGCCCTACAGCGTGACCTACAACGGCACCGCGCACACGGCCACTGGCTCGGCCAAGGGGGTGCTGGGGGAGACGCTCGCCGGTCTGAACCTGAGCGGCACCACCCATACCGCGGCTGGGACCTACGCCACCGACCCGTGGACCTTCACCGACAGGACCGGCAACTACAAGAACTCGTTCGGGTGGGTTGCGGACCAGGTGACACCGGCTACGCTGACTATCACCCCCAAAAGCACGATCAAGATCGACGGACAAACACTGACGTTCCAAGGGACGGAGTTCACCATAAGTGGCGGTCAGTTGTTCAACGGCGATCGGGTGGCTAGCGTGCAGCTCAACAGTTTCGGCGCTGCTGCCTGGGCGCCCGTTGGGAGCTACTCTATCTTCGCAAGTGACGCCGCCGGCTCGGGGCTGAGTAACTACCGGATCAACTATGCTTCCGGGACGCTGAGCATCCAGTACGAGCCCGCCGGCGTATCCTTCGGAGGCGAGCCGGGGCATGTGATCCTGCCGCCCATTAATGCCAACGGCACCAGCATTTTCAAGCAGGGCGGCACGGTGGCGGCACAGTTCAGGGTGTTTGACGCACACGGCAATTCCGTGGGAACGCCGGGCGTCGTCCAGAAGTTCACGCTGGTAAAGGTCGTCACCGGGACGCAGGGCACGGTCGTGAACGAGCCTGCGAGCACGACCACACCCGACACGGCCTTTTACTGGGACCAAATAACACAGCAGTGGGTCTTCCACCTTGGCACCAGGCAACTTGTGGCTGGTAAGACCTATTTCTACGAGATCGACCTCAACGACGGCACTTCCATCTGCTTCAGCTTTGGCCTGAAGTAAGCTCCCTCGCCCTGGGGTTGCACCCAACGGGGTGCAACCCTCCGGCGCATTGGGATTCGATCTCCTCCCGCGTTTCAAGGCTTGCTGCACCCAGAGGCGACCCGGTCGCGGAATTCTTTGACGGCAGCATCCGGACGCCCGACAATCACAATCGTCGGTAACATACGCGGCGTTCACCTCGACGTCGACCGGGTACGCTTCGATGCCATTAACGGCCGCCGAACAGACCTTGGCCAACATGGGAAGATTCTTGACCGAACCGGGGTGAAAGTGCGATCGGGAATTGAACGCGAGATTCAGCCGCCCGCCCGGGTTGCGCGACCTCCTCCATGACGGTAATGGGTTTTGCTGGAACTATTATTCTCAGGGGAATAACATTGCTGCCGGCTTGAGCAAGACAACTTTATCCGGGGCGGGCTCACATGTTGGGGAGGTGGTGCGCCGGCCGGCGTTTGTCACGACGCACTGGTCGGTCGTGCTGAGGGCGGGGCGAAACGACACTACCCAGGCGCAGGCTGCCTTCTCGCATCTGTGCCAGATATACTGGTATCCTCTTTACGCTTACGTGCGCCAGCGCGGCTATTCGCCGGAAGATGCGCAGGACATGACCCAAGGGTTCTTCGCCCAGCTAATCGAAAGAGGCATCCTGGCCCACGCCGATCCCGCCCGGGGCCGGTTCCGATCCTTTCTGCTGGCTTCGTTCAGCCATTTCCTGGGTCACGAATGGGAAAAGGCGCGCGCCCTCAAACGCGGCGGCGGGCAAACGGCGGTGTCGCTGGACCTGGCGGAAGCCGAGCAGTGTTATGCCCTGGAGCCGGTGGACCCAAGCACACCGGAGAAGGCGTTCGAGAGACGGTGGGCACTGGCGCTGCTACAGGCGGTGCTTGACCGCTTGGAGAGCGAATACCGTCAGGAGGGCAGGCAATCGCTCTTCGAGGCATTGCAGGCGAGTCTCACCGGGCCTCGCGAGTCCCAACCCTACAGCGTGCTGGCGACCCGGCTGAAGATGACCGAAGGGGCGGTCAAGGTCGCCGTCCATAGGCTGCGCAAGCGCTATCGCGAATTGCTGCGCGCCGAGGTGACCACCACCGTTAGCCGCCCCGAGGAGGCTGAGGAGGAATTGCGGGACCTCTTCGCCGCGCTGAGTTAAGCGCGGCGGGCATCCCGGCTGTAACCTTTCTGCTACGTTCCGTTAGATAGAAGGCAGACGAATCTGAAAGCCATATTGTGAGCGTTCCGGAGCCGTCTGCGTCCGGGCTGGCAGGGCTCGGATGGGGTCGCATTGCTGCTCCGGCGGATGAACCGTTGCACAAAGGGCTCCCGAGAAAACGATGGCCGCAGCCGCTTGATTGCTGGTAAGTTTGCGGCCGAGCTCCGGTGGTTAGGATAGGCCAGAATGACAGAACCAAGTCCATGTTCGATCTGCGGCAAGCCGGTGGGGCCTCAGGCGCCCCGCGGCCTCTGCCCGGCGTGCCTCATGCAAGCGGGGTTGGCCACCGCTACCCAAGCCGACGACCCCGACACGTGGCCTGCTGTTGCGCCGCCGCCGGTCGCGGAAATCGCCGGCCTTTTTCCACAGGTTGAAATTCTCGAAGTGCTCGGCCGCGGTGGGATGGGCGCGGTCTATAAGGCCCGTCAGCCGCACCTTGACCGGTTTGTGGCCTTGAAGATTCTCTTACGCCGCGGCCCGAGTGGCGAGCCAGACAGCGGTTTTGCCGAGCGGTTTACCCGGGAAGCACGCGCCCTGGCGCGGCTAAACCATCCCAACATCGTGGCGGTGTATGATTTTGGCCAGGCGGGCGGATACTCCTTTTTGTTGATGGAGTATGTAGAGGGGGTGACCCTGCGGCAACTGCTCCAGCGCGGCAAGCTGGCGCCGGAGCAGGCCCTGGACATTGTGCCCCAGATTTGTGAGGCGCTGCAGTTTGCGCACCAGCAGGGTGTCATCCACCGCGACATCAAGCCGGAAAACATCCTGCTGAACAAGGAAGGCCGGGTGAAAATCGGGGATTTCGGCATCGCCAAGATCGGCGGTCCGGCGGCGCCTGCGGGCTTGACCCAGGAGCAGCAGGTCATCGGCACGCCGCATTATATGGCGCCCGAACAGGTCGAGAAACCGCAGTCGGTGGATCACCGGGCGGACATTTACTCGCTGGGGGTGGTCTTTTATGAAATGCTGACGGGCGAGTTGCCACTGGGGAAGTTTGCGCCCCCCTCGCACAAGTCGTGGGCGGATTCGCGGCTGGACCAGGTGGTGCTGCACGCGCTGGAAAAGGAGCCGGAGCGCCGATACCAGCATGCCAGCGAGGTCAAGACGGCGGTTGAACACCTTGCTGACCCACCGGCTGTGCCTGCGCCCTTGCCTGGGCCGGCAGGCAACGCCGCGAGTCGTTCCCTTCCGGCCTCGGTTGCAGTCTTGCTTGTCCTATTGATCTGCACCAGCGCCGTTTGGATGCTCTTGCCGAAGAGCGCAAAGCCAAGCGAACGCGAGCCGGGCGAAACCGCCCCGCCGCTCAAAGTCGAGCAGCGATCAAAACCCGACGAACGCAGACCTGGGGAAACCAGCGCGCCGCTCAATGCCGAACAGCGCCTCGTCCAACAGTGGACGGAAGAGCGCTTCCAAGATCTGCTGGACAACCGCACCTTTTCCGGTTGGTCCGATGCGCAGGAGGTCGCGTTGGAGCACCGCCTGATCGAGACTCTCAAAGGCCCGCATTCGGACCAATACTACAAAGCCATCAGTTCCCTGGGAGCATTGCGCCGGCCTGAGGCCGTTCCATCCCTGCTCGCTATTGCCGCTGATCGCAGGGTCAAGGACAACCGGGATCGCTGGATGGCTACGCGGGCCCTTGGTATGCTTGCAGACAAGAGGGTCGTGCCAGAACTGATTCACCTGACCTATCACCCGAATGTGAGCGTGCATTGGTGGGCGCAGATTGCCTTGGTGCAGCTCACGGGCGCCAACTTCGGCGGCGATTGGCAGGCCTGGGGCCGGTGGTGGAACCAGACCGGTGGCCAACCGCCCTTCCACCCCGCACAGGCACGCTGGACGCGTGATCCGCACGCGAGCGATCCCGTGGCGTTGCAAGAACACGATCGACAATGGCTCAAGAACATCTCCGGAGGGCATTACGCACCGACTGAGGCGCCGGTGAGCGCGGCGGCAAGCCTTCGCCCGGCTGACATTGGCGACCCGGCTGCCAAGCTGGAACAAACAACGGCGCAACCGGAGATGCAGGAACCGAACCGACCGGTTAAAGCCGATTCCGAGGTTGCCCAGCCTTCCGCCAAGTCAGGCTCGGCAATGCATCCCACCCCAGCCGCGGCGGCTTCCGATGAACCCAATGCACAGAAACCAAGGACGGACCGCCCAACTGTGACTGACCACAACGCAAGTTCGCCCCTAGGCGGACTCATGTTTCTGGCGTTCGCCTCGGTTATTCTCCTGGCGCTCTACCTGTTTTTTTGCTCTTGCTGCAAGCGCATCTGCCAAAAAGCGGGGCGGGGTCCCGGGGCCTTGATTTGGATACCCATCCTGCAGGCGGTTCCGCTTCTTCAAGTGGCCGGGATGGCCGCCTGGATGATCGTTCTGTTCCTGATTCCTCTCGTGAACCTCGTTGTGGCGGCCGTGATGTGGGCGAAAATCTGCGCCGCTCTCGGCAAAAGCCCGTGGCTGGTGGTCCTGCTGTTCATTCCGCTCGTCAATCTGGCCTTTATCCCATACCTGGCGTTTGCGAATGGAAAACCGGCAAGCGTCGCCACCGCACCGGCAAACCTGGGGGCCTGATATGGGCAAGGTCCTGACGGAAGAACCCTTGGTCTGGGGGGCGACTTGGTATTGTAGTGGTCATGAAATCGAGTCCTTTCAGTGCGCTTGCCTGCCGGCACATCCGTGGTTAGGCTCTGCGCCCATGCACCAGGATGCTCGTGTTGCTGTGAAGGTCGCTTTTAGCCGCCGTGCCCTCGTCCCGCGCCTGCCGTTCCTTATCGCCCTGCTGCTGGCCGCGCCGGCCGGGTTGCGAGCGGCGGAACCCGCGGCGGCCCGGGAGGTGGACGGGGAGACCGTCGCCAAGTGGTCGGCTCCCTACCGTGGCTGGCACTACTGGCCTGAGCACGTCATCCCCGCCGAACCGAACATTCCCGGCTACGAGCAGTTCCACAACACGGATAGCCCGTGCGTCTATCAACTGCCCGGCCAGCCGGACAAGTGGTTCATGAGCTTCATTGCCTTCGACGGCCACGGCTACAACTCGTTCGTGGCGGAAAGCACGAACCTGGTCCAGTGGACTCATCCCCGGCTGGCGATGGGCTTTGGGCCGCCGGGCGGGTTCGATTTCGGCGGGTGCGTCATCGGCGCCTACCTTTATGAGTCCTACGACATGAAGGCCCCGCGCCTGCTCAAGAGGCGGGACTCGAAGTATTGGACGCTCTACGGATGCTACCCGGGCCAGGGCGGCTACGAAATGCGCCCTGGGTACGAGGGCGTGGCATCGAGTGATGACGGCCTGACGTGGCGCCGGGCCAAGAACGCCCCCATCCAGAGCGTCCAGGACCCCGATTGCGGGGCGTGGGAGAAGGACTGCATTTACCAGCCCTGGCTGGTCGAGTATCGGGGCCGGTTCTTCGACTTCTATAACGCGGCCAACGGCGGCACGGAGCAGACCGGCCTGGCATTTTCGACCGACCTGCTGCAATGGATGCGGTATCCCGCCAACCCGGTGATTCGTAACCGGGAGGGCGGGTTCGACGCGCAATTCTGCTCCGACCCCAAGGTGTTCCGCGATGACGACCACTGGACCCTGTTCTACTTTGGCGTGGGACGGGGCGGCGCCCACATCATGGCGGCCTTCTCTCGCGACCTGGTCCATTGGACGGCGGATGCGGAGCCGCTCTACAAGGCGGGCGGCAACCCGAGCGGCCTGGATCAGCAATACGCGCACAAGGTCTCCGTGGTTTACAACCCGAAGAATGACACGTTTTATCTGTACTACTGCGCCTGCGGCAGCAAAGGCCGAGGCATTGGCCTGATCACCAGCAAGCCGCTGTGAACCGGGCTCATAAGACTCCTGAGACGAATCCGGCGGCACTGCCAGGCACTCATTCCGACCGTTTAGGCAGTACGCTCGCCAAGTCTCGAGCTCCGTGCAACACGGCCAAAATCCGCACCTCGGTTCCCGTTGGGAGATAGAAAACGAGATAGTTCTGGAAATCCGGAATCACCCACGACCGCACTCCGGTTATCGAGAAGCTGCGCAAGCGCCCAATGCGGGGGTGGCACCTGATAAGCTCGAACGATTCCTGGGCGGCCACGAGAAAACGCTCCGCCGCGTCCGGGTTGTCCTCGGCGACGCGCAGCCCGATCTCGCGCAAGTCGTCCCAAACAGGCGACTTGACGACCAAGTTCATCCCCCGCGGACGTTGCGCCTCAACGCCTCCCAATCTGCCATCGTCGGCTCGCGGCCGGGCGCCTTCATCCGCTCGCGCAGCAACCGATCCATCTCAGGATCCAACTCGAAATCAGGCGCAATGCCCTCACAAGGCAACAGCACCGCCCGTTTGCCGTCCTGCTCAATCAGCGTCGCTTCGCCAGCTATTGCCTTGGCGACGAACTCCTCGGCGCGAGCCTTCAACGTCGCCACATCAACCGTGCTCATGCTCAAAGGCTACACGATCATCGCCGAGACTCAAGACCCAAACAAGGCACGCGGAAGTGAACATGCGGCCAGTTTTCTGGTTTGCTTTCGGCGTTGGAGGTTGGATTATCAGGTGCCTGGTGAATGGCGAGGTCCACTCCGACGGTAACGCCTGGGAATTGGAGAAATTGGTCAACGCCGCCCAGAACCCCAGGTAACAATGTCATGAATACCGTTCCAATCTGCGGCCTGATAAAGTCGGCGAGCACAAAGCTCCGCGCGGTTCCGGCCTGCTGTCTGCTGGCGTGGGTGGCCGGCACAGGACACCCGGCCCTCGCGGCCGGCCAGCAGAACCCTCCGGCCGAGCCGCCCCGGACCTTTGCGCTGGTGACTGCCTACGAGGATGCGCCGGAGGAGAGCTTGAGGCAGGTCATCCTCAAGATGACCGCAAGCATGCTAGCCCAAGCCGAGCAAGGCAAAGGCACGGGGGACGGGTTCCTGAGTGCAGTGTGTTTGATTGCCGCCGCGCATGCCTCGCCCCACAACCCGCGCGCCGGCTGGGTCCGCGACGCAACGGATTCCGCGTCGGGCGAGGAGGGGTTGACCGCCGATTCGGGAGAGGCGCGGGTATTGCCGGCGCCGGCAGACCTCTACGGGGAACAGTACCGTCCTCAGTTCCACTTCACGGCCCGGCAATGGACCCTGCGCAAGCTGAACCCGGGCGCTCGGGAAGAGGGCTGGCTCAACGACCCTAACGGGCTCATCTGCCTGGATGGGGAGTATCACCTGTTCGCCCAGCGCTGGAACAAGTGCTGGATCCACGCGGTCAGCACCAACCTGGTTCACTGGACCGAGCTCCAGCCCGCCTTCTGGGAAGACTCCCGTTTCGGCGGCGGGGTTCAATCCGGAGGCTCCGTCCTCGACCGGCAGAACAGCTCGGGCCTCTCAGCGGACCCGAAGACGCCGCCGCTGGTGGCCTTCTGGAGCGGCGCCGACAACCGCAGCACCTGCATCTCCTACAGCCTGGACAAGGGGCGGACCTGGACCAAGTACGCGCACAACCCGGTCCTGGTCCATCCGGAGCGCGATCCCAAGGTGTTCTGGCACGAGCCGACCCGACGGTGGGTGATGCTGCTCTACGGAAGCTCCTCCTACTTCCTATTCACCTCGACCAACCTGCTTCAATGGGCCGAGCAAAAGGAATCGATCCCCGACAGCTTCGAGTGCCCGGACATGTTCCAACTCGCCGCGGACGGCGACCCTCATCGGCTCAAGTGGGTGCTGGTGCGGGGGAATGGCAGATACTCCGTGGGGGACTTCGACGGTTCGAGGTTCACGCCGGAGACAGCCCAGGCGCCCTGCGATGTCGGCCCCAACTTCTATGCCACACAGTCCTGGGGTGACATCGCCGGGCAGCAAGGCCGGCGCATCCAGATCGCCTGGATGCGCGGCGGCAAGTATCCGGACATGCCATTCAACCAGCAGATGACCTTCCCTTGCGACTTGACGCTGCGCACGCTGGGCGGCTCCCTGCGCCTGTTCCGCAAACCGGTGCCGGAAATCAAGGTGCTGCACCGCCGGGAACGCGCGTGGAATGACCTCGTGCTCGCGCCCGGTGCGACGCGGCCCTTGGAGGCCGCCGGCGATCTGTTCCACATCCTGGCCGAGGTGGAGGTGCCGCGTGGAGCCGCTCTGGGGTTCCACATTCGGGGCGCCGACGTGACCGTGACCGATCAGTCGGTGGCCTGCAATTCCAAGCCCGCACCGGTGGCGGCCGGGGTTAGAACGGTGGAGATTCTTGTGGACCGGACTTCCATCGAGGTTTTCGCCAACGACGGCGAGATGTCTCTCTCCTCCTGTTTCCTGCCGACCGACGATCGGCTCGTCGTTCAATGCCTTCAAGGTTCCGCAACCATCCGCGCCCTGCGGGTCTTCGAGCTCGAAACCACTTGGCCGAGGGGGAATTGAACGATCAACAATGGGTTTCACCCGCTCTCGACGCGCCCGCGGGCGCACATATCAACCCATCCAGATATTTGAATTCAAGATATACGCTCCCCTAAAGATATAAGTGGACAAGAGTCAAATCCTCGGCAAGCCGGACCAGCAAGTCCTCCCGAATCGGACGTTAGGGGGGCCTTTTGCATTTGCTTTTTTTCCGGTTCAAACCGATGGTTGGTCAAATCGTTTAGAGGTTTGAATCCCGTTTATGCACATTCATGATGTTGCGACCACGTCGCGCGTATTCAAAATGCTCGTTTGCTCCGGAGCCGTCGCGATCGCGGCGGCGACCGCCTGGGCTGCCGACGCCCCGGAATCCAAGGCCCTCCAGGGCGTCTGGAAGCCTCTGAAGGCCGAACTGGGCGGCCAGCCCATGACGGAAGACATTCTAAAAACGATCTCGCTCAAGGTGCAGGATGGCCGTTATGTGGTCTCCGTGGGCGGGCAACTCGACAAGGGCACTTGCACCATTGATTCCTCGACGCGCCCCAAAGGCATGACCATCACCGGCACGGACGGTCCCAACCAGGGCAAGACCTTTCCGGCGATCTTCGAGCTCGAAGGCGGCACGCTCCGGGTCTGTTATGATCTCTCCGGCAAGCAGCGTCCGTCCGGGTTCAAGTCGCCGGCGGGGACACAGCTCTATCTCGTGACGTACCGCCGCGCCAAGGAATAGGTGGCCGGGTTTCCCTCGCGCCTTGCCAGAGGCCAAAACTCCTGCGCCATAATTGTTCATGTTATTTTTTCGTGACGCCTTAGCCGAGGATTCGGGGCGAAGTAAATGGATTGACGGTTTTGGGCGTCCGTTCAATGCTCGGTCATGCGCACGATCGCCCATCCGTTTCGCGGCCTCCGCCATACATCCAGAGTCAATTGGCCGCCAGGGTCACGGAGGGCGGAGGCGGACCGGCATCTCTGGATCGCGGTCGTGGTCTTTTGCCTGGCCGTTGCGGCGCCCGCGCCGCGCGCAGCCGCGGCGCTATCGGGGCCGGAGAAGAAACTCATCGAATACGGATGGGACGTGCCGACCCCGGCCCAGATGCGCGATGAGCTCGCCGCGATGGAGAAGCGCCCCTTCGACGGGCTGATCTTCAGACTCAGCGGGGGCCAAAACGCGTTCTCGACGCAGCCCCTTGAGCCGGCCAAATTCGCCGAGGACGAGCGCATCCTCCGCGACCTGCGGTTCACACGATTCACTGACAATTTCGTCCTCGTCTGGGGATCGCCCCCGGCAGGGTTCGACTGGTTCAACGACGCCCAGTGGGATGTGATCGAAGCCAACGCCCGGTTGCTCGTGGGGGTCGCGCAGGCGGGGCGCATCCGGGGGATTTGTTTCGACCCGGAGCCGTACGACTTCAGCCTGTGGGACTATGCCAAACAGCCGAAAGCCAAGGAGCACCCGTTCGCCGATTATCGGGTCAAGGTCCGGCAACGCGGCGCCCAGCTCATGCGGGCCTTTGAAAAGCGGATGCCCGGGGCCCAAATCCTGACTTTCTTCCATGTCAGCCTCTATGATCGGTTGGCGGACTTGCCCGAAGCGGAGCGAGAGCAGCGGTTGGCACGGGAGGGCTGGGGCCTGATGCCAGACTTTTTCGTGGGCATGCTCGAGGGCGCAACGCCGGATGCGCGATTCATCGATGGGAACGAGAACGCTTACTATTACACGTCGCGGGAGCAGTACTTCCGGGCATACCAGGCCATCCGGCGCCGGGCGCTCGGCCTGGTGCCTCCGGAACTTCGGGACAGGTACGAGCGGCAGGTCCGGGCGGGACAAGCGCTTTACGTGGACCAGAATTTCGCGCTGCGGCAGCCAAAAACGGAGCAGTATTTGAGCTACCGCATGACGCCGGAGGAGCGGGCCAGGTGGTTCGAGCACAACACCTACTGGGCGCTTTACACGACGGACGAATACGTCTGGTGCTACAGCGAACGAATGAACTGGTGGAAAGACCAAACGCCGCCGGGTCTTGAGGAGGCAATTGTCAACGCCCGGCAGAAGATCGCCGAAGGCAAGCCCCTCGGGTTCGACATCGAACCCCTCCTCGGAACGGTCGGGAAACGGCCGCTGCCGAAACCGGCCCAAACATCGGAGATGTTTCCCTTCGTCATCCCCGGGCTGGCGGCGCCTTCGGCCGGCTCGGTCGTGGACCTCTCCTGGCTGAACGACGCGCCCGCGGGAGGCGGGGGGTTCGTGCGGGTGCGGGACGGGCATTTTGTGGACGGACGCGGCAAGCGGCTGCGGTTTCTGGCCACCAACTTCACCTTCGGGAGCTGTTTCCCCGACCACGCCAGCGCCGACGCGCTGGCCGCGCGTCTGGCCAGCCTGGGGATCAATTGCATCCGTTTCCACCATACCGACAACCAGGCGGCGCCGGGCGGCATCTGGAAGGCCGGGACGGCAAAGAAGAACGAACTCGACCCCGGCCAGCTCGACCGGCTGGATTACTTCATCGCCGCGCTGAAGCGCCACGGCATCTACGCCGACATTAATCTCCATATCTCGCGCATTTATTGGGAAGGTGAAGATTTCCCGGACGGGCTGGCCGGCAACCGCGAACGGCAGGAGAAGCTGCCGAGCTACGGCAAGGCCATCGACAAGATCAACGACCAGATGGTGCGGATGCAGCGCGATTACGCCCGGGCATTGCTGACGCATGTGAACGCCTACACGCACGCCAGCTATGCCAAGGAGCCTTGCGTAGCCATCGTCGAGATCAACAACGAGAATTCGCTGCTGCAGCTCAAGGTCGCGTCCCTGCCGGAGTATTACCGCGCCGACGTGCTCAAGAAATGGAACCGGTGGCTGAAGGCCCGGTACGGTTCATCGGAGAAGCTGGCCGCCGCCTGGGGAGGAAACGAGGAGTTGGGGGCCAATCTTCTGCCGGGCCGGCTGATCACGCAAGGAGGCGAGTATCTCGCCATCACAAACGCCGATGCCGGC
>CAZZFF010000038.1:0-49753 GCA_964653485.1 uncultured Verrucomicrobiota bacterium
CTGCCGGTCTCCTTGGACACTTCCAGTTTGAATCATTCAGCAGCGGACGACTGGAAGCCGCTTCAGCCGGCAGACAAGAGGGACCGCCCCCCTCCGACGCCTCGCAACAAGAGCACTTAACATGCCAGCGTGAAAATGGCCGAAATCTGGTGATCGGACCCTTGCCGATGCGTGATTTTCACGCAAAAGGCGTGATTCTCACGCATCGATGGCCGCAAGGACAGGATGTCAAACCATGTCCACGGCCAGGACGCGGATGGTTTCCTCGAGAGTGGTCTGGCCGAGAATGGCGCGATAAAGGCCACCCTGCCAAAGTGTGCGCATGCCTTGCTGGATCGCGATCTCTTCGAGGGCGGAGGTGGGCACTTTCTTGAGAATGGCCTCGCGAAAGGGTTCGCCCACCGCGAGCAACTCGCTGACGGGCAGCCGGCCGGAGAAACCGGTTTGGCAGCACTGGTCGCAGCCGGCGCCGCGCCGGAACTGGGCCTGGGCGAGGAGGGCCTCCGGCACGAGCTTGAGTTGGCTGGGAGGGGGTTCATCGGTTTGCATGCAGTTGGGGCAAACACGGCGGACCAGGCGCAGGCCCATCACGCCCAGGACGCTGGAGGCGAGCATGAACGGTTCGATTTGCATGTTGATCAGGCGCGTGAACGCCCCGGCCGCCACACCCGCATGGATAGTGCTTATGACGAGGTGGCCGGTCAGGCCGGCCTGGACCGCGATGGCGGCGGTCTCCGGGTCCCGTATCTCCCCCACCATGATCACCTGCGGGTCTTGCCGCATGATGCTGCGCAACGCCTTGGCATAGGTAAAGTCCTGGGCGGGGTTGATCTGGGTCTGACTGACCATGGGCAGGTTGAATTCCACAGGGTCTTCGACGGTGCTGATGCTGATGCTTGTGCCGTCGCGTTGCGTGATGTAGCACAAGGAGGAGTACATGGTGCTGGTCTTGCCGGAACCGGTGGGTCCGGTAAAGAGCAGCAGACCGCTGGACCGTTTGAGCAACCGCTTCAGGCCGTCGAGGGTGAAATCCTCAAAACCGAGAGAGTTGAGCTCGAACCGCCGGTCCCGTGGGTCGAACAGCCGGACGACCACTTTTTCGCCGCGCGTCGTGGGAAAGATGGAGACGCGCAACTGCACCCCTTCGAGTTCCGGCGCCCCCGCCGCCGTCCCGTCCTGGGGTATGCCTGCCTGGTAAGTGATCAGGTTGGCCATGACCTTGAAACGCATTGAAATCTTGTCCAGCAGCTCCAATGGCAGGTGCGCGACCTCGGTCAGCACCCCATTGACCCGCGCGCGCACCGCAACGGACGTTTCCCAAGGCTCGATGTGCAGATCGCTGGCGCCAAGCCGGATGCCGTCCTGCACAAGGCAGTTGACCAGAACGCTCACCTCGATGCCTTGGGCGGCCAATTCGGACTCGAGGTACTGGATGGTGTAACTCATAGGCTCATGTCCGGGTCTCTCTGGGACGCAGGATAAATACCCTCCGCCGCCGGGGCAAGCCCAACAAATAAGTCAGCAAACTGTTGACTAGAGGCAAAGATTCCTATTCAATTCGCTTATGCAAATTGAAAGCCTAAAGGTTTTTTGCGACCTGGCGGAAACTGAGAGCTTCACCAAGGCCGCCCAGATCAACGAGGTGACGCAGTCCGCCGTCAGCCAGACCATTAGCACCCTTGAAGGGCACTTCAAGTCGTTGCTCATCGAGCGAAGCAAAAAGAATTTCCGGCTCACCCCGGAGGGGCAGGTGTTTTACGATTACAGCAAGCGGATACTCCAGAGTTTCGACGCGCTCCACAGCCGCCTGCAGGAGTTAGAGGGGATTATTTCCGGAAACATCCGGGTCGCGACCATCTACAGCATCGGGCTGCATGTGTTGCCGCCTTATCTCAAGCGGTTTCTGAAGGAATATCCGACCGTCAACGTGCATGTCGAGTATCGCCGCCCCAACCAGGTCTATGAGGATGTCCTGGGCAACGTGGTTGACCTTGGGCTGGTGGCCTACCCAATCCGCGACGCCAGGCTGGAAATCGTCGCTTTCCGCAAGGAACCGCTGGTGCTCATCTGCCACCCGCACAACCCTCTGGCCAAGTGCGAGTCGGTCAAGCTCAAGGCATTGGCCGGACAGAAGTTCGTCAGCTTCGAGCAGGACATCCCCACCCGCAAGGCGATGGATAAACTCCTCAAAGACCAGGGCGTGAGCGTCGAGCACGTGATGGAATTCGACAATATTGAAACGGTCAAACGCGCCGTTGAAATCGATTCCGGCGTGGCCATTGTCCCGCAGGCGACCATCGGCCAGGAAGTTGCCAAAGAGACCCTGGCCGCCGTGCGCCTCGATGGTGGGGACTTTGCCCGCCCTCTGGCGGCAATCTACAAGAAGAGCCGCGTGCTTTCCCCTGCGATGAAGCAGTTCATCGCGCTGCTCAAGGAGAACCTGTAGAGAGTCGTTCGAGGACCAGTTGCCCGGACCTCGCCAGGCCCGAACATGAAACGCAAGCTGGCCGTGTTGATACTGGGGTTGGCCGCCATAAGCGGCGCGCTTTATTACTCCTTGATGCACCGGGCGCGGGCGATCACGCTCACCGGCTTGGTGAGCACCGACGCTGTGTTAGTTAGTTCCGAGATCGCGGGGCGATTGGAGGAGTTGCTCGTCAAGGAAGGCGACGCCGTCAAGGCCGGGCAACTCATCGCGCGTATCCAGGCCCGGGAGTGGAAGGCCGAGATGGCCTTCTTCGCCAACACCGAGCAGCAGTCCGCCTCGCAGGTCACCGAGGCACAGGCGGACGTCCGATTCCAGCAAGACCAGACCAGCAACCAGGTGCGCCAGGCGGAGGCGAATCTCGAGGCCGCCCAGGCCCAGGTAACCCAGGGTGAGGCCGACCTGGAGAACGCCGGCCTCAGTTTCAAGCGCATGGATAGGCTTTACCGGCAAGGGGTCGAGTCGGCCCAGGTCTTTGATCAGGCGCGCACGGCGCTGGATGCGGTCAAGGCGCGGGTTGAGAGCCTGCGCAGACAGGCCCAAGCCGCCCAGGCTGCCCTGGCACTGGCCCAGGCCAGCGCCGAGCAACTCGCAGCCCGGCGCGCCGCCCTGGAGGCCACCACTCATCAGTTGGCCGCCGCCGCCGCCCAAAAGGACAAGGCCAGGATTCGGCTCGACTACACCGAAATCCATGCCCCTATCGACGGCCTCGTTGACGTGCGCGCCGCCCTCCAAGGCGAGGTCCTCAACCCGGGACAACCTATCGTGACGCTCATCAATCCGGACGACCTTTGGGTCCGCGCTGATGTCGAAGAAACTTACATCGACCGCATTCGGCTGGGCGATGTGTTCTCGGTCCGGCTGCCATCGGGGGGCCGCCGCCCGGGCAAGGTGTTTTATCGCGGCGTGGACGCGGACTTTGCCACCCAACGCGATGTCAGCCGCACCAAGCGCGACATCAAGACATTCGAAATTCGCCTCCGTTGCGACAATCACGACCGCGGTCTGGCAGTCGGAATGACCGCTTATGTCAGTTTGCCGGTCGGCAGATAGGCAGGCCATGCACGACATCGAAGTCGAAAACCTGACCAAACGCTTTGGCGACTTCTGCGCGGTGGACCACCTGAACTTTTCGGTCGAGCACGGCGAAGTGTTCGGCTTGCTCGGACCCAACGGGGCGGGCAAATCCACGCTCATCCGCATGTTAACCACCCTCGTCCCGCCCACCTCCGGGACGGCCCGGATTCTCGGCCTGGACATCCTGCGCTCGGCCAACCAGGTTCGCGGTTCGATCGGGGTCATCCCGCAGGCCATGACCTCAGACCTGGACCTGACCGCCGAGGAAAACCTGGGCATCTTCGCCAAGCTCTATGGCATTGGCCGGGAAGAGAGGCGGCGGGCCATCAAGGAACTCATCCAAGCCGTCGACCTCGGTCCGTGGGCCGATAAGCCGGTGAAGATGTTCTCGGGCGGCATGAGGCGCAGACTTGAAATCGCCCGCGGCTTGGTGCATCACCCCAAGCTCTTCTTCTTGGACGAACCGACCACCGGCCTGGACCCTGTCTCGCGCGTCGCCGTTTGGGACATGCTCTCGCGTGTCATGCGGGAGCGGGGTCTGACCATCCTGGTCACCACGCATTACATGGACGAGGCGGACAAACTGTGCGACCGCATCGCCATAGTGGACCACGGCAAACTGGTGGCGCTAGATTCCCCGCTCAAGCTCAAGGCCTCCGTTCCGGGGCGGAACATCCTCGAAGTCAGTTTCTCAACGGTGCCTCCAGGCTGGACCGACACCCTCAAAGGGCTCCCTGAAGTGGCTGAGGTCAAGGCCGAAGACCACGTCTTCCGGATTTCCTCGAACAACGGGCCGCGCACGACGGTCGAGTTGATGGAAGCCGTCCGCCGGGCAGGCATCACCATCGCGTCCCTTTCGGTCCAGACGACCACGCTCGACGACGTTTTCATGCACTACACCGGCCGTCAACTCCGGGACTCCCTTCAAAGCGCCCCGGCTTACAGTTCGGCGTTCATGTACGACAGGAAATGAACCGCATCCTGGCGATCATCGAGCGCGACCTGCGCCGCCTCCGGCGCAGCCCCACCCTGATTGTGGTCTCGATGATCATGCCGCTGATCCAACTGGTGGTCCTCGGCTACGCCTTCGGCGGCAAGGTCAAGAACCTCGAAGTCGGCGTCGTGGACGAGGATCACGGGTTGTCCGCCCTGCGCCTGCGGGCGCTGGCCCAGGCCGTGACCGCCAATGCTCGCACCTTCAACATCATTTCTTACGCGGACCGGGCTGAAGCCCTGCGCGACTTGCGCAACGGCAAAATCAACGCCGTTCTCAACATCCCGCCCCAGTTCTCCCGCAAAGTCCTCGCCGGAGCCAATCCCCGTTTCGCCCTCATTGAGGACAATACCGACCAGTTCTCCGCCTCGGCTTTGGAAGCCGCCTTCAGCCAGGTGCTCGGCTCTTACAACCAAAACGGCCCGCCGCCCCGGATGTCGGCCAATGCCTCATTAGCCGTGGTCGAGGTCTATCCGTATGTCCCTTATATCCAGTATCTCCTGCCCGGGACGATTGTCCTGGCCATCTTTGTGTCCGCCATGATCGGCGGCGGCATCATCTACATCGATGACAAGGCGCGCGGTCTGCACGAAGGCTACCTGGTCACCCCGATCCGCAAAGTCGAGCTCATCCTCGGCTTTACTCTCGCCGGGGCGGCCAAGGCGATTATCGCCGGCTTGGTCCTGGTCACGTTCGGCTCACTCATTGCCGGCATTCCCGACCCCTTCAACCCCCTTCGGCTTGCGCGGATGATGGTGCTGGTGGTGGCGACCGCCCTGGCCCTAATCAGCATGATGTTTCTCCTGATGGTGCGCGTGGACGATCCCCTGGTGCCCCGCGCCACCTTCGGCGTTCTCAACACGCTGCTGTTCTTCCCCAGCGGCGCCGTCTATCCCATCAATGCCTTTCCCGGCTGGATGCGGGTCATCACCGCCGTCGATCCCTTTACCTACGCAGTCCACGGCTTCAAGGAACTGGTCCTCAAGAACACCGGTCTCCTGGCTATCAGCGCCGACCTCGCCTTCCTGGTCCTGTTCACGGTGGCCGCCATGACGGCCGCCACCCTGTTGTTCCGCCGCACACTGTGAGTCCTTTGTTGAAGTTGCGCCCGTTTGCGGCCCGCCGGAAGCATGAGGATACCGTTGCGCAGTTCCCCGAGAATGATGGGGTCGACTGCGAAATCGGCTTCGTTAGCCATCAACCAAGCCAGTACTTTGGCATCAGGGGCCGGCTGGGTAGGCTCGCCGAGCACGTTCGCATCCACGAGGTAGGTCATCCCAATGGTGGCACCTTGATGTCGTCGGTCGGTTCGGTCAAACCTGTGGGTTTGACTCTGCCCAGGCTTAATGTCGTCCTGCTGCCGGATTTCGGCGCGCAGAACGATCTGGCCTTTGCTTGATACGGTAGTTGTCGCGCCCGGTAAGATGCCGTCTTACCCTGTCTTCGCCAAGCCCGGCGTCACGCGCCCGCCCGCCTTCGGCCACTTCACCCTTGACCCGCGGGCGAGGTTCGGCCACCCTCCTGCCCCATGACACAGGCAATGACGAGGGCGGCTAAAGGCCTTTTGGCCGCAGTGTTGTGGACGGGGGCGATTCTGCCCTCTTCGGCTCCGGCCCAGAGCGACGGGAGCGATATCTACCAGGCCATCGTGACCCGGGAGTTCGGGACTGCTTCGGAACAGATGGCGGCGGTCGAGAAGGAGATCAGCAACGCCAGGCCGGACCAATACGGGGCCATCGAGGCGAAACTGATAGCGGTGCTGGAGACTCCTGGAGCGACCATGCCGGGCAAACAGTTCACCTGCCAGATGCTCCGCATCGTAGGCTCGGCCCAGTGCGTCCCGGCTGTCGGAAGGCTCCTGGGCTCCTCGCAGTTGTCCCATGTGGCGCGGCAGATCCTCCTGGGCATTGCCGACCCCGCCGTCGAGGAAACGCTGCAAGATGCCCTGGGCAAGACCCAGGGGAGCCTGCGCGTCGGCATTATCAACACCTTGGGAGATCGCCGCAATCGCTCTTCGCTGAAGGCCCTGGCTGTCTTCCTGGACGGCAGCGACGAAGCGGCCGCGCTCGCCGCGTTGAATGCCATTGGTAAAATCGGGGGGACGGAGGCCGCCGACCTGCTCGAGGGGGCAAAAGCAACCGGTCTGCCCAAGGCCGCCCGGGCCCAGGCAATCCTGGGCTGCGCTGCGACCATGGCGGCCGCCGGCCAACCGGACCGCGCGGAAAAGATGTATCTGGCTTTGCTTGAGGGCGACGCCCCGATGCCAGTCCGAGCGGGCGCTTTTGCCGCGCTGGCGCAGATGCAGAAGGAGCAGGCCGTGCCGCTCATCGTTAAGACGCTCTCCTCGAAAGAGGCAATGCTGAGACAGGCCGCTGTGGGAGCGGTGATTTCCGTTCCGGGCAATGCCTCGACCCGGGCATTTGCAAAGGAACTACAGGAGTGCGCGCCGGAAACCAAGGTCGTGCTTCTTCGCGCGCTGGCGTCCCGAGGGGATGCGGCGGGCCTGACGGAGATGGTCAACCAGCTTGCGGCGGACGCGAATGAAGTCATTCGCGACACGGCACTCCGGGCGCTGGCCCGACTGGGGGACGCGTCCAGCGTGCCGGTCCTGGCGGTCGCTTTGAAACAGAGCGAGACCTCCTCTGCCGCCAGTCAGGCGATGATTGAGTTGCGCGGTCCTGGAGTGGCGGAAGCCCTGATCCGGCAGGCCGAGACCGGGGAGGCGATCATCCGGCCAGCCCTGCTGGGTGTGCTGGCCGAGAGACGCCAGGGCGAGGCGCTGCCGGTCATCCGCAAGGCGCTCAGCGACGAGGATTCGCGGGTTCGTGAAGCGGCACTCAAATCGGTGGTCGCCCTGGGAACACAGGAGGACCTGGCGAGCCTTTTGGAGATGGTGCTGGCGAAGAAGGAGGCGGGCGAGCGGGACCAGGCGGCGAACGCCATGGCGGAGTTGGGACGCCGGCTGCCGGACAAATCGGCGGCGTGCGCGCCGGTTCTCCAGGCGCTCTCCAAGGCCGATGGTCCGACCAAGGTCTGCCTCCTGGGCGTGCTCTCCACCCTCGGGGGCCAGCAGGCTCTGCAAGCGGTGCGGGACGCGCTGAGTTGCGATGGCGAAGTCCGCAAGACCGCGGTCCGGGCGCTGGCGGATTGGGCCGATGACGCGCCGATGGCGGACCTCCTGAAGGTGGCCAAGGAGGACAAGGAACAGTCCGTCCAGGTCCTGGCCTTGCGCGGCTACCTCCGCATGGCGGGCCGGGCCCGAATGAGGGCCGAGCAGAAGGTCGAGGCCTACCAGGCCGCCCTGGAGTTGGCCACCCGTCCGGACGAGAAACGGCTGGCCCTGACTGGCCTTGCCGACGTGGCCCATCCGGCAGCCCTCAAGCTGGTCGAGCCTTGTCTTGACCAGGCGGGCTTGGAGCGGGAGGCCTTTGTGGCTTACGAGAAGATTGCCGAGTCCCTCGTTCGCCGGCAACCCGCCGCGGCCAAGGAAGCCCTGCAGCGCGTGGCGGACAAGGCGTCCGATCCGGGCTTGCGTGGCAAGGCGCAAAAAGCCCTGGAGAGAATCAAGTAGGCGACGATACGAAACCGCATCCAATTTAACTCAGAGAATGCTATGAAGAATCCTGCAACACAGAAGCCGGCGGGGCCGCGGGTCAACCGGCGGGCGTTTCTTAAGGCCTCGGCCGCGGTGGCGGTCATGCCCTGTATTATCCCGGCGTCCGCGCTGGGGAGGGAGGGCGGCCCAGCCCCGAGCAGACGAATCGTCATGGGCGGCATCGGCATCGGCAACATGGGCAGCGGCGACCTGGGGGCGTTCCTGGGGCGCAACGATGTCCAATACGTGGCCGTATGCGACGTGCGAGAAGGCGTGAGACAAGCCGCCAAGAGGCGGGTGGACCAGCACAACGGCGACACCGCGTGCGCGGCCTATAACGATTTCCGCGAGCTGTTGGCGCGCCCGGACATCGATGCCGTCCACGTGGCCACGCCCGATCACTGGCACGCGATCATCGTGATCGAGGCCTGCAAGCAGGGTAAGGACGTCTATTGCCAGAAACCCGAGTCGCTGACCATTCGCGAGGGCCGGGCGATGGTCGAGGCCGCGCGCCGTTACACCCGCGTGGTCTCGGGCGGCAGCCAGCGCGTCCTGGAGGATTTTCAGGGCATCGTCCGCGAGTGCTGGAGCGGGGAGATCGGCCAGCCAAAAGAGGTTTTCGTCAACTGCGGCGGGCCTTCGAAGCCCTGCTACCTGGGAGGCGAACCGGTGCCGGCCGGCCTGGATTGGGACCGCTGGCTCGGACCCGCCCCCTGGGCGCCCTACCACCCCTATCGCATCAGCGGGTCGTTTAACATCGACGGCACGAGCTGGCGCTCGTGGCGCGACTATTCGGGCGGCGGCATGACCGACTGGGGGGCGCACAAGTTTGGCGGCATGCTCTTCGCCGTCAACCGCATGGAGGAGGGGCCTGTCGAGATCATTCCTCCGGACGGCAAGGACCACAAATACCTGACCTACCGTTTTGCCGACGGCCTGCTTATCTATCACTCGCCGGGCAAGGGGGAGCAGGTGATTGGAGACGGAAAACCCGTGGCCCCGCGCGTCATCCCGAAGTATCGAGGCAACGGCGGCATCTACGGCGATTTCATCGAGTGCGTCAAGACCCGCGAGAAACCGTTCCGCGACATCGAGCGGGGACATCGGACCGCCTCCGTTTGCCACCTCGGCAACATTGCCTACCAGTTGAATCGCCCGCTGCAGTGGGACCCGGTCAAGGAGCAGTTCCCGGACGGCGACCCGGCCAACCGGCTTCTCGATCGAGCCCGGCGCGAGCCGTGGACGATCTGACTCATCCTTCAGCCGCCCTGGGCGGCTTCCGGCGATTCTCACGACTGGGAATAAAGGCGAATAAGCCGGAAGCCGGTTTGAAACGCAGAGAGGCCCGCGCGCCCACGGAACTCCATGAGCGCAGCGGCGGACAGTTGCATCACTCGAGCTTGCTTCGGTGACGCCTATTCGACGATCTGGGCATTCTCGATCATCCTCATCCCGTGGCGCTCGACCACCTTGCCTTTGAGGGTGACAGTCTGGGCGGCTTTCGGGGCGAGTTCCTCATTGACCGGTTGGTGGTCGCCTACCACTAGGTAAAGGCGGTCGCCGCTGAGCAAACCGACCGGGCCGCCTCCCTTGATGCACTTTTCGGCGCAGCCTTTGTGTTTGTCGCCCTTTGCGCCGTGATCGAGGTAGCACATCAAATCCACGATCTCGCCTTTGATCGTCTCGGTGCTCGGGGCGGGGGCCTTTTCATCGGCCGCAAACAGAAGCGAGGACAGGGCCAAGCCGCCGCCCAGGGCAAGGGTGATCATCGAGGTCTTCAAAACTGTCTTGGTGTTCATAGCACTCGTCTTTCCGTTGTTGTTGCTTACCACTAATACTGCATTTTAGCGTATCTTTCAAACATTGCCAATCACTTGCGCATCATCCAGAACAGGACTGTCAGCAGCAAGCTCAGCAGGAGGCAAGTCATTGCGGGGAAGTAGAAGTTGAAGTTGCCCTTCCCGTAATGCAGGTCGCCCGGCAAATGGCCAATCCAGCCCTTGCCGAACCCGGACCACGCCGCCGCGCCCGCGAGCGCGATCAGCAAGCCAACGGCGACCAGGAACTTGCCCAGCTCATTCATCCGCCCGTAAGTTTAACCCACCGCCGGCGCCTGGGCAACCGCGGCGATTCCGCTTATACCTGGACACCCGCGTTTCCCCTCCCATTCCAGAACGTTAGCGGCTATGTAATGCGCATGAAAGGTCATGATCGCATAATCACCTTCCGCTGCACCGCACCGTCACGGTGGCGGGGGACAGTTTCTCGGATTCGGCTTTGAGGGTGATTTTGCCGGGGTCGCCGACGGGGCGGAGGATGGCCAGGCAGCGGCCCTGGAAGGTGGTGTGCTCGGGGTGGCGGAAGCTGGCCGGGTCGCAGGGGTTGCCGCTGCCAACGGCGGCCAGTTCACCGGCGCCGGAGACGGTGAATTGCACCGGCACGGCGGCGTATGGGACGCGCTCGCCGGCGGCATCGACGGCCTCGACGGTGACGTAGGCTAGGTCGTTTCGAGAGGCGCGTATGTCCGGGCGGTCGACGGTCAGGCGGAGTTTTTTTGGCGGCCCGGCGGAATGGATGGCGACGGCGGCAACTTCGGCGCCGTTGATGAGGCCCACGGCGCGGAGGGTGCCTGGGGCGTAGGGAACTTCAAATCGGGCGGTGAGTTTGGTTCCCGCCGAGACGAGTTTCTCGCCAAGTTTTTTGCCGTTGAGTTCGAGGCGGACCTTTTCGCAGGTTGAATAGACGGCGACCTGCATGGGGGTGTCCTTATCGACGGGCCAGGACCAGCTCTGGAGTTCGTCCGGCCAGCCCCAAAGGCTGAGCTTCTCACTTCGGCCCGGAGGCAGGGGTGTATGGACGGCCAACTCGATCCGGCTGCGGCCCCAGACCACGTCGCGATAGAAGGACTGGGGTTTTTTGAAGCCGCAGAGATCGATGTCGCCGCACCAGGCGTTGAACCAGGGCCACGGCATAAGCTGGGGGTTCTTTTCGTTGTCGAGGACCGTGTGGCCGATGCCGGCTTCACCCAGGTAATCCAGGGCGGTCCAGACGAAGTCGCCGATGACGTAAGGGTGCTTCTCGACCATGTCCCAGCAGCGAAAGGCGTCGACGGGAAACGATTCGGTGCAGACCATGACGCGCCGCGGATTGCGGGCGTGGTCGGATTCGTATTTGTCGGGGAGGTAGTTGTAGCCGCCGACATCGAGGTGCTGAAAAGCGGGGTCGGACATTTTGTCCCAATCAAAGTGAGGCCAATCCCAGGCGTCGCAGATGGCGGCGGTGATGGGGCGGGTCGCGTCCTGGGCCAGGATGGCCTGGCGGAGGTACTCGGCGAGGTCGGGCCGGCTGAATCGCTCGTGGATTTCGTTGCCGATGGACCAGAGGATGACGGAGGGGTGGTTGCGGTCGCGCCTGACCATGGCGGCGACGTCGCGCCCGCCCCACTCCTTGAAGAAGCGGTGGTAATCCTGTGGGTTTTTGCCCTCCTCCCATTGGTCGAAGGCCTCATCGATGACGAGCATGCCGAGCCGGTCGCAGGCATCGAGGAAGGCCGGGGAAGGGGGGTTGTGGCTGGTGCGAATCGCGTTGAAGCCATTGGCCTTCAAGATTTCGACGCGGCGCTCTTCGGCGCGGTCGATGGCCGCCGATCCGAGCGGTCCGTTGTCGTGGTGGACGCAGCCGCCTTTGAGCTTGATGGGTTGGCCGTTGAGGCGCAGCCCGCGCTCGGCGTCCACCTCGATGCCGCGGATGCCGAAGGCGGCACGGGAGCGGTCGCGGACCGCTCCCCCGGCCACAAGCTCGACCTCGGCGCCGTAGAGGCGGGGCGTCTCGACGGACCAAAGCTGAGGCGAGGGCAGTTCGATGACCTGGTCGAGGACCGTGTTGGTCGCGCCTGTGGAGCGCGCCGAGGATTGGGCGGACTTCACGATTTTGCCATTGGGGCCAATCAGGCGTGTCCGCACCAAGATGTCGCCCCCGCTGCCGGAGTCTTCAATTGTGGTCGCAATGTTCACTGTGGCGGTCTTGCCGGAGACTTGAGGCGTGGTGACCTGGATACCCCAGAGCGCCACGTGAAGCGGGTCGGTGACGGTGAGCCAGACATGGCGGTAGATGCCGGAGCCGGAGTACCAACGGCTGTTCTTGCCTTCGTTGCGCACCCGCACGGCGAGCAGGTTCTCCTGGCCGGCAGGGTTGAGATGCGGTGTCAGGTCATAGGCGAAGCTGGTGTAGCCATAGGGGTGACTGCCCAGAGATTTGCCGTTGACCCAGACCTCCGCGTCCATATATACGCCGTCGAACCGCACCGAGACCGTTTTGCCGGCGTCGTCGGGTTCGAGCCTGAAGTGTTTGCGATACCAGCCGGTGCCGCCAAGGACGTGCCCGGTTGAGGGGCCGCCGGGACTGGCCGCCGGGTCGAAGGGGCCGGCGCGTCCGACGGAGGAGCCGGCTTCGTAAATGCCGCCTTTGCCGGTGGCGTGAAAGACGCGGACGGCGACGACGTCGGTGCCGTCGCCATGCACGAGGTGGGGCGGGACTCGATAGCAGCGCTCCTGGTCCGAGGCGGTCTGGAAAGAGGGCGGGAAGGAACCCATGCCGCCGATGCGCACGCCGTTGAGATAGGTTTCGTCCACATCCTGGATTTTGCCCAGGAGCAACTCCAGCGTCTTGGCCTCCGCGGACCCCGGCAATTGGACGTGCCGACGGAACCAGCCGTAGGCATTGTCCTCGGCATAGTTGGAGTGGCGCCGCCAGTCGTCGGGGAGTTGGACTTCCTGCCATTCGCTGTCGTTGAGGACGGGGTTTTTCCAGGCCGTGTCGTCGCCTTTGTGAAAGCGCCATTTGCCCTCGACGACGGCGCACGAGACGATGGTCTTGTCGGCCGACGGGAGGTCTTCGATGCTCCAGTCGTGGGGCACATCGAGGGCGCGCCAATCCGAATCGTCAAAGTCCGGGCGCTCAGCCCCGGGCGCGTCGGCCCGGAGGAATTTCCAGTCCGCGTCAAGACTCCGGTCGCGCTCGCCTCGGGCCAATACAGTGAAGGTGAATAGCAGGGCGAGGCAGGCCAGGAGTGCGCGCGGGGCGCGGAGCGTTGGAGCGTTCCGAGCGTGGAGCGGGGCAGGTGCCGCGATGCTCTCGCGCTCCTCGCTCCACCCGGGACGGGGCGATTCCTGAATTGGTCTTTGCATGAGTCTCAAGGGAGGTCCTTCATTTCGCCACGCTCTGCCCGTCGACGCCCGGGGGCGGTTGTTCGTAAGCGTATTTGTCATCGTCTTTGAGTTCTTTTTTGAGGCGGTAGAGTTCGAGTTTGAGTTTGGCGATTGTCGCTTGCTGGGCCGGGTCGTCGTAGAGATTGTGAAGTTCATCCGGGTCTTTGGTGAGGTCATAGAACTCCCATTGGTTTTTCTTCCAGAAGCAAATGAGCTTGTGGGTGGTGGTGCGGACGCCATAGTGGGCGCGGGTGTTGTGGTCGCCCGGGTCGTGGTAGTAGCGGTAATAATAGCTGGAGCGCCAATCGGCGGGGGTCTCGCCTTTGAGCAGGGGGACCAGGCTGCGGCCTTGCATGTCGTCGGGAGTTTTCAGCCCGGCAATGTCCATGAAGGTGGGGGCGAAATCGGGGTTGATGGCCATCGCTTCCTGCACCAGGCCCGGCTTGGCGACGCCCGGCCAGCGGACGAGGAAGGGCATTCTGACCGAGGCCTCGTACATGAATCGCTTGTCATAAAGGCCGTGGTCGCCAAGGAAAAAGCCCTGGTCGCTGGTGTAAATGACCACTGTATTGGAGCCGAGGCCGTTGCGGTCCAGCCAATCGAGCAGACGGCCGACGTTGTCATCGATGGACTGCACGCAGGCCAGGTAATCCTGGAGGTAACGCTGGTATTTCCAGGCATCGAGGGCGGCGCCGGTGAGGGTTTGCTTGAGACCGTTGACCTGGACTTCGACTTCGGTGGGTTTGACCCCGAGCCACTGCTTGAGAGCGGCGTCGCTCAGCCCGGCCGGCGGGTCGAGTTTGAGGTCGCGGCGGGTCAGGTCTTTGAAGACTTTTTGGGTGCATTCGCGGATGGCGTCGGTGCGCGTCGCATAATCGTCTCGCAAGGTCGGCGGCTCGGGGATTTGGACGCCGGCGAACATCGCCCGGTGGCGCTCATCCGGGTCCCAGGGGCGGTGCGGGGCTTTGTGGTGGCACATGAGGAAGAACGGTTTGTCCGGGGGGCGGTTCTTGAGGAAATCGATCGCCAGGTCGGTGATGATGTCGGTGACGTAACCCTGGATGACGCGGCGTCCCGCGGGCGAGAGAAAGGCGGGGTCGTAATAAACGCCCTGGCCGGGGAGAATGGTCCATTGGTCGAACCCGGTGGGCTCGCTGCCCAGGTGCCACTTGCCGATCATTCCGGTATAATAGCCGGACGCCTGGAGGTACTTGGCGACGGTGGGCTGGGAGCCGTCGAAGCGGTTGAAGGTCGGCACGCCGTTGAGGTGGCTGTATTTGCCGGTGAGGATGGTGGCGCGGCTCGGGCTGCAGATTGAATTGACGCAAAAGCAGTTTGCGAACCGGACGCCGGCGGTGGCAAGGCGATCGAGGTTTGGCGTGCGATTGACGCGGCTTCCATAAGCGCCGATGGCGTGGGCCGCATGGTCGTCGCTCATGATGAAGAGGATGTTGGGCCGGCTCTGCGCTCCGGCCAGAGTCAGGGTTCCCGCTAGGAGCGCCGCCCAGGGGGTCAGTAAAAGCGCTTTCACAGCCTCGATTCTGCGGAAAACCAGCTACGGGGCAAAGCTCAAACTCACCTCACGACTTCGAGGGCGAATCCCTTCAAATACTCCGTCTCCGGGATCATAGGGATAATGGGATGGTCCGGGCCTTGGGAGAATACGGCGACTCTGCGCAAGAGGCGGTGGGCGTCGAAGGCGGCGGCGAGGATGGTGTCCTCGAACAAGCCGGCGTCGACATGGTGGGAGCAGCAGAAGGTGGCGAGGGTGCCGCCGGGTTTGAGGAGTTTCAAGGCGCGGAGGTGGATTTCCTTGTATCCGCGCAGGGCATCGGGCACGGACGCGCGATTGCGGGTGAAGGAAGGAGGGTCGAGGATGATGAGGTCCCAGCGGGGAATAATCTTCTCGTGAGGCTGGGTTACGGTTTGAGCCTTGAGCCAGTCGAAGACGTTGGCGGTCTCGAAGGAGCATTTGTCGGCGAGGCCGTTGGCGGCGGCGGCGCGTTGGGCGGCGGCAATGGCGTCCGCGCTCTGGTCCAGGAGGTGAACGTGGGCGGCGCCGGCGCGGGCGGCGTGGAGTCCGAAGCCTCCCAGGAAGCTGAAGCAGTCGAGGACCTGGGCGCCGGCGGCCAGTTCTGCGACGCGGCGGTAATTGACCTGCTGGTCCAGGTAGAGGCCGGTCTTGTGCCCGCCCAGGACATCCACTTCAAATTGGAGGCCGTTGAGATGGACGGTGAGGGGGCCTGAGAGCTGGCCTGAGAGGATTCCGTTGGCGTCGGGCAACCCCTCGAACTTGCGCGAGGCCAGTTCGTTGCGTTCGAGGATTGCGCTTGGAGAGAACAGGGCCTGCAACGCCGCCAGGATCATCGGCTTGCGCTGGTCCATGCCAAGGGAGGAGGTCTGCACGACCAAGGCGTCTTCGTATTTGTCCACAATCAGCCCGCTCAGAAAGTCGCTTTCGGCATTGACGACACGGAATGAAGTGGCGCCGGGCATCCACTTTTGCCGCACCGCCAGAGCGGCCCCGATGCGGGCTTCAAAGAAGGCCTGGTCGATTTCGACCCGCTCCGGGGAGAGGACGCGGACATTGATTTTGGATTTTGAGTTGTAGAATCCGATCCCGATGAACCGCTGACGATGGTCTTTGACCTGGACCACGGCGCCGTCGGCGGCCGGTTGGGTAAGCCGGAGGACGGAGCCGGCATATATCCAGGGGTGGCCCGCCACGACGCGATCCGCCTCGCCGGGCCTCAATAAGACAGTTGGCAGTAGTTCCATAAGCCTTCGAGCATACCAGTCCGGAGGGGGATGGGAAAGGGGACAGGGCAAGTTTCAAGGGCTTTTCGCACTCCCGGCCAAACCGTTGAAAACGGTTGCGGCGCGGCGGGGCGCCCGTTGACACCGGGCTGAAGCCGCGGTGTGAATGAGACGTCGCGCAGGGGTATGAAGCATGCGGGCTAGCCCTGGTCGCCGACGGCATGGTGAGCGGCTCAGAATACGGAACTCTGAGCGTTCCTTGGCCGTCTCGATCTCCTGTGCTCATGGTGCGCCCCTGGCTTCGACAGAAGATCCTGGAAGCATTGCGTGTCCACGAGACCGCCCGGCAATGAAATCTTGTTGCCGGAAGTGACGCCTCAGCTTGTCAATCCGACAAGGGAACATTACAATTCATTCATGAACGAACGGATTTCGCTCTCGCCCGACGTGTGCAACGGCAAGCCGGTAGTTCGCGGCACGCGTATCACGGTGCAGACTGTCCTGGAGTTTCTCGCAGCCGGCGATTCGATTGAAGACGTGCTTGAAGAGTATCCTGGGCTCACCCGTGCTGACGTGCAAGGATGCCTGGATTACGCATCGCGGCTCATGGGCAATCGCTTCTCCGTGGCGCCGCTGGCATGAAGGGATTCCTCTTTGACGAGAACGTGCCTGCAAGGCTGAGATTTTCGCCGAACCTGCCGGTATTCCCCGCCTCCAAAGTTGGCCGACAGGCGTCCGACTCGGCGCTTTGGGAATTCGCTCGGAAGCATGACTTGGTTATCGTGACCAAGGATGCTGATTTTTCGGATCGGATGATCACCGACACCCCGCCGCCCAGGGTGGTACATCTGCGGTTCGGCAACATGCGGAGGGGTGAATTCCATACCTTGCTCGCCCGCGTCTGGCCGCAGATGCAGACGCTCCTCAAATCCCACAAGCTGGTCAACGTCTATGCTGACCGCCTCGAAGGAATCGGGTAGAGCGTGCGCGACTGGCGATGCAACAGGGAATTGGTCATAGCGGACAAACCTTCGCGGTGGCGATTGCAGTCTGGCGCTCAAGAGCAGCCGCCCGCCGTCCTAGCCGTTGAACGGCTTTCCGCGCTCCCGGCCAAACCGTTGAAAACGGTTGCGGCGCGGCGGGGCGCCCGTTGACACCGGGCTGAAGCCGCGGTGTGAATGAGACGTCGCGCAGGGGTATGAAGCCTAACGGCAGCCGACAGGGCGGAAACCGCAGTCAATGCAGAACAGTAAAACGGACTCGGGAACTCCGGGGTTGCCCAGCAGGAATTAGGACCCTGCCCAGAATAGAACGAAGTTGGCAAGGGGGGGGCGGGGGGCTAATGTACGCGGGCTTTGTTGTTCCTCATGACACCGGATGGTTATTGGTATATGGTCCCTAACCGTAGCGGCCCCATCGTCCGCATCGGAGTCGGCCATGGAGACGCGCCGGCGGGAGCCGCTGATTTACAGACCGGGGCAGAGGACGGCTTGCACTACAATGATTGAAACAACCGCAGATAAACCTGATTTGAAGAGTTCCCGCCGGCGGCCATCGTCGAACGGCGGCGGCGCCCATCCGGCGGACCGGCTGCCCCCTCACTCGCCCGAAGCGGAGCAGGGCGTGCTCGGCTGCATTTTTCTTTCCCCGAACGACTGCATGGGAGAGTGCATCACGAAACTGAACGGCGGATCGGAGGTTTTTTACGACCTGCGCAATCAGACGGTTTTCGATGTGCTGGCGGAGATGTTCGACAAGCGGGAGGGGATAGACCTGATTACCGTGCAGCAAAGGCTCAAGGACAGGCAACTGCTGGAACAAGTGGGCGGCGTCGCTTATCTATCCACCTTGCCCGACGCGGTGCCTTCCGCGGCGAACCTTTCGTATTACCTGGACATCGTGCAGGAGAAGTTCCTGCTGCGAAAGATGATTCGGGTATGCACGGAAGTGGTCGGCCGGGTTTATGATTACGAAGGCCAGGTGGACGCCCTCATGGACGAAGTTGAGCGCGACGTTTTGCGCATCAGTGAATCCCGAGTGCAGAGCCGCTCGAACGCGATCAAGGACCTGGTAAAAAGGGCGATCAACACCATCGAGGATTACCACCAGCGGCAAGGCACGCTCACGGGGATAAGCACCGGCTTCAGGGACTTGGACAAGATGACCACGGGACTGCACGGCGGCGAGATGATCGTCATCGCCGCGCGGCCGTCCGTTGGAAAGACGTCGCTCGCCATGAATATTGCGGAGCACGTGGCAATCGAGGAGCGCTTGCCGGTGGGGGTGTTCAGCCTTGAGATGACGGCCGATTCGCTGGTGTTGAGGATGCTGTGCTCGCACTCGCGCGTGAATCTGCGGAACGTGCGCGACGGGTTTCTGGCAGAGCGAGATTTTCCAAAGTTGACCGGGAGCGCGGGCAAGCTCGCGAACGCGCCCTTGTTTATTGACGATTCCTCGGGCCTATCGATTCTCCAGATGCGGGCCAGGGCGCGCCGCCTGCATCAGCAGCACGGCATCAAGCTCTTCGTCATTGATTACCTGCAATTGCTTAATTCAACCTCCCGGCGCGCCGAGAACCGCCAGCAGGAGATCGCGGATATCTCCAGCGGAATCAAGGCTTTGGCGAAGGAGTTGGATGTTCCCGTGATCGTCCTGAGCCAGCTAAACCGCGAGATCGAGCGGGAAAAGGGACGGCCTCCGCGCCTGTCGGATTTGCGTGAATCCGGCGCGATCGAGCAAGATGCGGACTTGGTCGGGCTTCTATATAAACCGAGCAAGGGGGAGGACGAGGAATCCGGCGCCGACTCTTCCAATGACGCGATTGCCGTGAACCTCCTGATAGCGAAGCAGAGGAATGGTCCGGCAGGTGAAGACGTTGCGCTGACTTTCCTGAAGTCTTACACGCGGTTCGAGAGCGCCGCCAAGGTGGCGGGCGCCGACGTGCCTCAATGAGAGGTGCAGGGGGGCTTGGCGAAGAAAAGGGCCTGCCACGGGCCTATGGCTTTGCCTTCGCACCTTTCTTCCCGGTCTGCTTTTCTGGGGCTATGGCGGCTTCAGATGGGGCGGCGGCGTTGAGTTGGTCCAGGATGGCCTGGGTGAGGTCGTTGTCCTTGTCGTTGTGGTAAAGGACGACGGGAGTGCCGTTGGGACCGATGGCGGCGACGTCGAGCACTAAGGCGTAGCCGTCAGACCTGGCTTTGGCCTGCAGGACGGAGCGGATTTCCTCGAAGACCTTCTCCATGACACGGCTTTTTTGGTCATTGTAAGTCGACTGGGCGGAGCGTTCGTAATCGAGGAGATTATCCTCAGATTTCTTGAGCTCCTTGAGCTTGTCCTCGGAGAGTTTTCTGCGCGTGTCCCGTTCGCCGGGCGAGACGGCCTGGTCGTTGGCACCGGCCAGGGTGGTTCGGTACTGTTCCTTGAGCTTTTGCAAGTCTTCGAGCATGTTGGCGTGCTCCTTTTCGATGCCGGCCTTGCGTTCATCCAAGGCGGCGCGGGCCTGTTTCGTCCTGTAATAACCGTCAAAGAGCTTGGTCATGTCCACCGTTGCGATACGGGTTTGTGCCCAGGCGGGGCTGCCCAGCAGCGCCACCAGCAGCAATCCGGGAACCACTCCGCTCAAAATAGTGCTCATAGGGTAGGGAAAACCGAGTTCGACACCAGGGCCAGCGCAACTCCTGTGCTGGTCTTTCAGGTATAGACCGAGGCCCGGCGCGGGCGTTCATCTGTTTGGCCGCCGTGCGCCAAAAGCAACTATTTACCCGGGAATGGGCGTCGTTGTGCCAGAAGGGTGTTACCCCATGGCTCTTGTTTGTTGTTTTTGTGCTTCCGCTGCCATAGGCTCCTGGGCGGTCGAACCGTCCGTTATGATCATACACCGTTTAATTTTGCAGTACCTGGCCCATCGGGACGATCCAGCCTTTTACGAGTTTCAGGCCGAGGACGCGGTCGGCTGGCTGGAGCGGTGGGGTGTGGTTCCAGGCCCCGGGGTTCGGGCGTTGGACCTGGGCTGCGGGCATGGGACTTTCGGGGCTGTCCTGTCCAAGCGCGGCTGCGAGGTGACGTATTCGGACGAATCGAACAACTTGATGCCGAAGCTGGCCGGCGCCCGATTCCTGAAATTCAACATCGATACGGACGACCTCGCCGGGTTGGGGAGCTATGACCTGGTCATCTGCTCGAATGTCTATGAGCATTTGGCCAAGCCCGGACCATTCCTGGAGAACGTCGCGCGGATTTTGAATCCGGACGGAAGACTTTACTTGAGCTGGACCAACTGGCTTTCGGCGTGGGGCGGACACGAGTTTTCGCCGTTCCATTACCTGGGTCCGCGGCGCGGGCACCGGGTCTATGACAAGCTGGTCAAGCGCCCGCGCAAACACACTCCCTACGTCAACCTGTTTCCGACTTACGTTGGGGAGACGATGAAAAAGGTGCGGACGATCCCGGAGTTGAGGCTGTTGAGGGCGGCGCCTCGCTACTACCCGGAGCTCGCCGTTCTGCTGCGCCTGCCGGTGCTTCGGGAGTTTCTGGCCTGGAATTGCGCCTTGCTCATTGGCCGAGTCGATGCCACAAGAAGCGGGCAATGAAATACGGTTTAAATATTCCTCAGAATGGCGCCCTGGACCTGCTTTCCCTGGGCGCGCTGGTGCATCGCCTTGATCCGGGGATTGTCCCCTTTCGCAAGGCGTCGGAGTGTCGAATCCATGTCAGCGGGGGCGAGTTCAACGTTGCGGCCAACCTCTCGGACTGCTTCGGGCTGCGGACCGGGATGGCCGCCGCAATGGTGGACTACCCGATCGGCGACCTGATCGCCGAGCGAGTCCGGGCGATGGGTGTGCGGCCTTTCTACAAGCGTTTCAAACACGACGGCGTGCAAGGACCCAACATGGCGACGGTGTATAGCGACCGGGGCCAGGGGGTGCGGGCCCCCGTCGTCTTTTACAACCGGTGCAACGAGGCGGCAGCGCAACTCAAGCCGGGAGATTTCGACTGGGCCGGCATCGTCGCCGGCGGCCTTCGTTGGTTCCACAGCGGGGGCATCTTCGCCGCGTTGTCCCCCAGCACCGCCGAGGTCATCATCGAAGGCATGGAGGCCGCCAAGGCCGCGGGGGCGGTGGTTTCGTTCGACCTCAACTACCGGCCCAAGCTGTGGAACATCTCCGGGGGCCATGAGCGCGCGGTGGCGGTGCTCGATCGCATCGTGAGGAAGGTGGATGTGCTCGTCGGCAATGAAGAGGATCTCCAGCTCGGGCTGGGCATCGCCGGCCCCGCCGTTGCCGCCAAGTCCAAACTCGATCCCAGCGCGTTCACCGGCATGATCGGCAAGGTGGTCCGCAAGTATCCCCAAATCAAAGTCGTTGCGACCACGCTGCGCGAGGTCCATTCAACGAACCGGCACAGTTGGAGCGCCGTCGCATGGGTCGACGGCAAGACCTTCCTTGCCCCGACCTGCGAACTGGACGTGCTCGACCGTGTCGGCGGGGGCGACGGTTTTGCCGCCGGGCTCTTTTATGGCCTCCTTGCTGGAGAACCGGAGGAGGAAGCAGTCAAGCTCGGTTGGGCCCACGGCGCCCTGCTCACCACGTTCCCCGGCGACACCACCATGGCTACGCTCGACCAGGTCCGCGCCTTCGCAAAGGGCGGCTCCGCCCGGATTCAGCGATAGATTTGCCGCGGGGGCTGGGTGCTCGCGGTGGAGCAGGGGAAGCGGTGCTGTGACGCCTAACTCCGACATTTCACCGGCTGGCCACAGGTGTCTCATTGCCACCGCCGCTTCAGCGCGCTGAACGTATGCGGCGAGACATCCTAGCCGTTTCAACGGCTCTCCGCGCTCCCAGGGAAACCGTTGAAAACGGTTGGGGCGGCCCGGGCGCCGGTTGACACCGGGCTGAAGCCCTGTGTTAATGAGACGTCTCGCCGGGGTGTGAAGGACGCGGGCTAAGCCTCCCATCACGCTCCTTCGCTCCTGGGATCTCAGGTTCCGCGCTCCGGACGCCAGGGTACTGGCCTGCGCCGGAGCCACCGATCCAGCGCTAGGCAGAGCACGCCCAGGAGGACGGTGAGGGCGCCCATGAGGCGGAAGATGCTCGAGACCCGCATTTGGTCGATCAAGACAAAGCCGGAGACAAAGACGCCGACGATGCTCCCAACGGTGCTGGCCGCAATGATGAACCCGCTCGCCCGCCCGACCTGGGCCAGGCTTTGAGTCGCCATCCGAATCATGTAGGGCGACAACGTGGCCAGCACGATGCAGGGCATTAGGAAGATCAGCGCGCTGCCCAGGACCGGGTCCAGCCTCTGCCATAGCAGGGGGATGGGCTGGTCTGAGGGATGGCGCTTGATGATGCCGTCGATGAGCCAGTCGGCATACTCCGGGATGAGGCACACTGCCAGGCCGGCAGGCAAAAGCCCGAGAGCCAGGACAGCGGGCCGCGGCCAGCGGTCCGCCACCGCGCCCCCGATGTAGTAGCCGGCGGCCAGGGCTATGAGCACCACCCCGATCTGGCTGACCCAGACATGAAACGAACTGCCAAAGTACTTCGGCAAAAAGCGCGCCCCGATGATCTCCAGGACCATCATAATGAAGCCGCCCAAAAAGACCAGGACCGCCGCCGCGTTTCTCATGGCCGGAGCATAACATCCGGGATTGACCAGGGGGAAGCTTCATCCATATTGAAGCCATGGCGAGTGACTCGACCATTCTTGAGCGCGTGATCAAACCGGAGCGGGCCGGCCTGTCGCCCGAACTGGCCTGCCATATTCTTGCCTTTGACTTCCCGCCATCGGACCATGCGCGCTACCAGGAGCTTTCGGCCAGAGCCAGCGAGGGAACCTTGAGCGAAACCGAACGCGCCGAGTTGGAGGAATACCTCGATGTCAACGACTTCCTCACCATCATAAAAGCCCAAGCGAAGGCATCGTTGCACCCCAGAGATCCTGCAGCCAAAGACGGGCATGGACAGGGTTCTTGAAGCGGCGCAGCCAGTCTGGGGCTTATCTACGGCTGCGTGGTGGTGGTTCGGGCTCGTCCGGCGAGAAAGGCCTCGAGGTATCTCTGGCGGAAGTCGGCGGCAGCCTGGGTGCTGGTGACGAGGGCGTCCCAATCCAGGGCGGGCCTGTCTCCGGCCTTCGGGGCGGGCATCGGCTTGCCGGCGAAACGGGCGGACAGGTCGTGGAAGGTCTTGCCCCAGGCTTTGGGCTTTCCATCCACGGTCATGAGGCCCGTGAATTCGCTGCAATCGCCGGCCTGGGGGTGATCATAGAAGCCCCAATTGAGCCAACCGGTCACGAAACCGGCGGAGGTCTCGACCACCTGACGGCAGTAGCGGGCTTGCTGCTGTTCGGTGGCCTCGGGGTGGATGCCGCCATCGAACTTGGGTTTGCCGCCTCCGTACCAGCCGAATTCCGCGAGCACGACCGGTTTGCCGGGCCGGGCCGCCTCGCGCACAAGGGCCTCAAGGTAGGCCAGGTTGGCCAACTCGTCCGCCGGATCGCGGTAATCATAGGCGCCACCCACCAGGGGGTAGAAATGGATTTCGAGAAAATCCAGGAACCTCGCCTGCCGTTCGGGGCGAAAGGCGGCGTAATAGCGCACGCTGCCCGGGAGCAAGACAGGCACCGACCACTGAATTAACCCGACGGTTACAAGCGCCTCCGGGTCAACCGATTTAATGGCGGCCGCCTGGCGGCGGGTCCACTCATCAGCGATGGTCTCGCGAAATGCCTGGTAATCAAGCAGCTTCCGGTCCTTGAGCGCGTCCTTGGGGGGAGGCGGCAAGATGCCGCCAAAGTGGAGTTGGTCGGCCGTTCCCCACGCAGCGGCCAGCTTTTCAGCCGTTCCGTAGTGCTCCTGGAGCCAGGCATTCCACCCGGACTTCAGGGGGCCGCTGTCCCAGCCGAGCTCCGGCTCGTTTTTCAAATCGTAGGCAAAGATGACGTTGCGCCCTCGGTAGCGGCGCGCAAAGAGTTTCCAGAAGGATTCGAGGGCATCCAGGGTTGGCGGGTCCTCGATGGCCACGGGTTGCCAGTTGGGCGGGCCTTCCCAGTGGTCGGGGCCGGTCGGATGCACATAGATGCCGGCCTCTTCGGCCAAGGCCAGGAACTCGTCGAACTTGGCGAGTCCTTCCGGCCGCAAGACGCCGGGGTCGGTATAGAATGAATGATAGGAAAGAAAGACGCGCGCGCAGTTGATGCCCAGGTCTTTCATGCGGGCGAAGTCCTTCCGCGTGGCTTCGGGATCGAACTGCAGCCAGACCTGCGGCGCCCAACCGGTTCCCGGCCGGTAATAAGTGACGCCCATCGGAACGAAGGGAGCCCCAGTTTCGGTGATGAACCCTCGCCCGTTGGCGGCGATGCGGACCTTGGGAAGGGCCGGGCCGGGGCGGGTATGGGCCGGCAGGCCCTGGCACGGGGCCAGGCGCGAGCGGTCGGCGGCGGGCCGGGCCGGGGCCGGTAAAGCAAAATGCCGGGACCCGAGCCTCGAACTGCTCTGGGGGCGGGCTTCCTTGCGCGGGGGTTTGGCATCGTCCTGGGGCGGTTCGTCCTTCAAGGCGGCATTGGTCAGGCGCAGTATTTCTTCGGAGGCGGTGCAAAAGCGGATGGGGACGCTCGGGGAAGGGGGGGCGTTGGTATCGGCGGGCCTGGGTTCTCCGGCATCGGCCAGACTGGCGACTTGGCCGACGACGTTGCCGGCCTCGTCGACGACCGGGGCGCCGCTGGAGCCGGGCGCAAATTCCGCCGTGACATTCAGGAAGAGGATTGGACGGGTCATGAGTCCGTTGGTTCGACCGTGTTCATCCAGGACCTCATTGGGCCGGCGGTTGAGCCGGGCGATCATGCCCTGGGTGAACATGAAGAAATAGCCGCCAGGGTGGCTGAGGCAGAACACGCGCTCGCCGGCGCGGGCATTGGTGCGGAGGGGCAGCGGCTTGAGGTGGCACGTATCGAGTTTCAAAAAGCAGGTGTCCGACCCCGTGTCCGCAGCCACCACGGAGTCCACGGGATAGACATGGCCGGCCACATCAGCCGCCACAAGATAGGACTCGGTGACCCCATCGTCTTCGCCGATGATGACATGGCAACACGTGCAGACAATGCCATGGGCGACCACGAAGCCGGCGCTGCCATTGAAGTGCCACTCGCCGCAATCGGGGCACTTGTAATAACTGCCGACCGCAAGGGTGCTCTCGCGAAGCCGATCGCACAAATCGGGCGGATCAAGTCTTTGATGGGCGAGGGCGACGGGTTTGAGGGCAAAGCCCTTCGTGCGCACCTGCTTTCGCAGCGAGGCCATCGAGACGAGCTTATGTTCCCGCAAAAGCTGAGCACTGGTGTCGGTTATCCTGGAGGCATACTCCTCGTCATCGATCACCACTGGCGACGACGCCATGGCCGGCGCGACGAGCAATATCGCGGCAAGGAACAGGGTGGCGCATCGTGGCACAAGGGCGCTCCGGCCCGATGCGGGCAACACCCGCTTCCGAGCATGCCTCGGCGGCTGGAACCCACATCGAGACGTTGGATCGGTGCTCATCCGTGTTTCTCCGTGGTTGATTCGAATGGACGCGGCTTAAACATGCCCCAGCCGTTGGAGCAGCTTGTCGTGGATGCCGCCGAAGCCGCCGTTGCTGAAGATGACGACCACCTCGCCGCCTTGGGCGTGGCTGGCCAGATACGCGACAATGGAATCGACGCCCGGCAGGTAGATGGCGTCTTTGCCGGCGGCCTTCAAGTCCTGCATCAGCTTCTCCGGGTCGAGCCGTTGGCCCGGTTCCAGCAATTCCAGGCGCGCCACCTCGGAGATGACCACGGCGTCGGCGTCATGAAATGCGGCGGCCAATTCGTTCTGGAAGACATTCCGGCGGGTGGAGTTGGTGCGCGGCTCAAAAACGGCCCAAAGCCTTTGGTTCGGGTAGCGGAACCGGAGGGCGCGCAGCGTTTCGCGGATGGCCGTCGGGTGATGGCCGAAATCGTCCAATACGGTGACGCCGCCGGCGATGCCTCGGACTTCCATGCGGCGGCGGACGCCTTTGAAGGTGTCGAAGGCGGATTGGATTTGGTGATTTTTGAGGCCGCAATGTTTGGCGCAGGCGATCACGGCCAAGGCGTTGCGGACGTTCAATTCGCCGATGAGGTTGGTGTGGAACTTGAAGCTGGGGATTTCAAACTCAGTAGCGGTGGGCCCGTAGCGGATGTTGAAGGCCTGCACGGCGTTGCCTTCGTCCAGGCCGAAGCGCTTGACCGGGCACGGGGTCTTCTCGAGCAAGGGTGCCAGGTTCCAATCGTCGCCGTTGCCCAGGAGCAGGCCGTTCCGGGGAATAAGGCGGATGAAGTGCCGAAAGGAGGTCTGGACGGCTTCGAGGTTTGGGAAAATGTCCGCGTGATCGAATTCGAGGTTGTTGATGACGGCGACCTCCGGCAGGTAATGGACGAACTTGCTCCTCTTGTCGAAGAAAGCGGTGTCATATTCGTCGCCCTCGATGATGAACCATTCGCTGTCGGTGAACCGGGCGCCCTGGCCGAGGTTGATGGGCAGGCCCCCGATGAGGTAGCTCGGATTGCAGCCGTTGTGCTCGAAAACCCAAGCCAGGAGCGAACTGGTCGTGGTCTTGCCATGCGTGCCCGCGACCACCAGCGACCTCTTGCCTCGGATGAAAAACTCCTTGAGCAACTCCGGCAGAGAACAATAGGGCAGTTTGTGATCCAGGACAAACTCCGCCTCCGGGTTGCCGCGCGAGATCGCATTTCCAATGACGACCAGGTCCGGCTTGTGCGCGAGGTTCCGCTCCGCGAAGCCGGACATCACCTCGATGCCTCGCTCGGCCAGGAACGTTGACATGGGAGGATAAACGTTCTGGTCTGACCCGGTCACCTTGACTCCCTTGTCCCGCATCGCCGCGGCGGCCGAGGCCATTGCGGTGCCGCAAATGCCAACGAAATGAACCGATTGAATGCTCGAAAACATCGCCCCGATCATAAATCGCGCCGGCTGTGTGGAAAGCCAAAAAGCGGGCGCCGCCTATTCCTGCGCGACCTTGAGGCCCTTCCTGCGGAGCAACTCGACCACGCCATCCTTTCCGACGAGGTGGGCGGCGCCGACGATGACGATGGCGTTGGTGTTGCCGCGGGACAATTCCTCGATCCTGGGCACCCACCGCTCGTTGCGGTCGGTCACCAGGCGTTTGAAAACCGCCGGGGCCTCGACGGCCATGGAATTCAACAGTGTTTCCAGCCCCGCGCTATCCCCGGTCTTCCATGCCTTGAGAATGTCGGCAAACTCCTTGCGCGTCGTTTTGATGTCGTCCAGGGTGCTCTTGACCAGCAATTCCGTCTCCTCTTTCGAAAACGAGGTCAGGAGGTCGAGCTGGAAATCAACGGATTCAAGCGGGACAGTGGTCTTGCCCTGCGCGCGGGCGAGCTTGTAGTAGTGCATGTCAATCCCATTTTCCGGTGCGAACCCGAGCTTGTTGCACTCCATCTCGACCAGCGCGACGGCCGCCACAACGGGCCGGAGCCTCTCGAGCATAAGGAGGGGCAGTCCTATCTCCACGGCGTAGTTGGTGAACAGGGTGTAGGTCTGCGCAGACAATTGCTCGCTGAAGGTTTGCCCCGGCGGCAACATCATTTTGGCCAGCGTCTCCGGCTCCAGGGCTCGGCGCTCCATCTCGCCGATGTCCGCTTCAAAGGCGGCAAGCGCGGCATTGGTGAACGCCCGCTCAATCGGGGCTGCCAGGGGATAGTCCGCCGCCTTGAACAAATGGACCGAGCCGAGCAGGTACACCGTCGCGTGTTGGCCGCTCACCCTCCAGAGCGAATGCCGGTTGGTTGCGGCCTCGTGGGTTTCCTGGGCGAGGACGGCCTGGGAGATGAGCGCGGCGAGCACCAGGAGTATGCCGCGGAAGGGGGTCTTGTGAATGTTCATCGGTTTTTTCCGTTTGCCAACCTACGCCGTTTGGGAGCGGGCACCAATCCCTTTTCCGGCGTGGCACCCAGAGTTCAGGAGCGTATTTCCCGATCGAGACTACCGCGGTTCCGCAAATAGCCCAAAGGACGCGAGCGCCGGACAAACGGGGGCTTGCGTAATGCGCAGCCGGACCTTGTCCGTCGTGACAAAGGCGCCCCGAATCAGCCGCCGATGGCCGATGCTGGTGCCCTTGGCGAATTCGACCCACTGGCCATCCTTCCACTGGTCCAGCGCGAAGGCGTCGATGCGCTGACCCAGAGGCAAGTATTCTCCGAGGCTGACCACGTTGAAGGAAACCGGCCGGCGCAAATCCAGGACTAACTCCGGCGTGGTGACGGCGTCGTCCGTGGTCCAGTAGGCAGTGCCTTTGCCGTCCAGCGCGTTTTCAGGGGCGAACTCTCTGGCGCCGCCGCGAATGTTGCTGGCCTTGAGTTCGGCGCCTTGGGCGAGGTTTGTCCCGAAGGTGGCGTCGAGGATGCGCCGGAACTCGCGGAGCGATTGGCGGTCGTTCTCGTGGATTTGCCCCCGGCGGTCCGGCGGGATGTTCAGGTTCAGGCAGGCGCCCCGTCCCACGGACTTGTAGTAAATGTCGAGCAACTTTTCGGGCGTTTTGACCCGGGCGTCCTCTGCGGCATGATAGAACCACCCGGGACGGATCGAGACATCGCACTCAGGCGGAATCCAGGCGGTGCCCGGACGCTCGCCGGAGTTCAGACCCTCGCTCGAGCCGCCGGCATAGCGGCCCGCGGCGTTCAAGGTCTCCCAGCACGGGTCGCCGGCCATGCCGTCCTCGTTGCCGACCCAGCGGAAGTCCGGTCCGGCGTCGCTGAACATCACCGCCCCGGGCATCAGCTCGCGGACCAGGTTGTGCGTGTTTTCCCAATCGTAATAGGTGCGGTTGTCGATATGGCGGGTTTCGCGCGCCCCGCCATAGTAGCCGCTGCCCCCGTTGGCGCCGTCGAACCAGACGGCGAAGATGTCGCCGTAATGGGTGAGCAACTCGCGCAGTTGATTTCGGTAGTAGGGAATATACTCGGGCCGTCCGTAGTCTTTGTTGTTCCGGTCCCAGGGGGAAAGATAGACGCCGAAGCGGAGACCGTGGCGCTTGCAGGCGCCGGAAATCTCTTTGACCACGTCTCCTTGGCCGCCGCGCCAGGGGCTGTTCTTGACCGAGTGCTCCGTGTAGCGGCTGGGCCAGAGGCAAAACCCATCGTGATGCTTGGCGGTGAGAATAAGGCCTTTCATCCCGGCTTCCTTGGCGGTCGCCGCGATCTGGTCCGCGTCGAAATCAGTCGGGTTGAAGACCTTTTCGTCTTCGTCGCCATCGCCCCATTCCTTGTCGGTGAAGGTGTTGACGGTGAAATGCAGGAAACCGTAGAACTCCATCTCGTGCCAGCGCATCTGCCGCTCCGAGGGCGTTGGCCCATAAGCCTTGGGCGGCGTCACCGCTCCGGCCGAGGCTGCCCGCAACCAAGGCCCGGCGGCGATAAGTCCGACCAGCAGGCCCCGCACCAAAATGTTTCGTGAATTCATAGCGGCTCCAGAGTCTCAGTTTCCCCTCTGCTCCGCAACGACGGTCTGATTCAGCTTCGGCGCAGTGGCCGGGAAACGGGCTGGTTCGCCCTGGCCCGGCTCCGGTTCCGCCTGGAGGAAATACTCAAAATCGTCGCCGACGGCGGGCAGTGCTACGGAATAAACTCCACGCCCAAGATGTTGGAGGGGCACCTGGGCGAAGGCCCCTTCGCCCAGCTTGCGCCAGTGGAGGGCGGCCTGGCGGGGCGGGTGTTCGGACAGGATAATGACCTTGAGTTGAAGGGCCTCGTTGGCCGGCAGGCTGGTGCGGAGGGCCGGCACGATGATGCGCATCGGGCCTTCATAGCGCATTCCAGGTTGCGCCTCAGCCGGCAGCGGCTCTCCGAGCATCCGGGCAAGCTCTTCCCCGGGCTTGAGGAGCAGGCCAGGGAGGTTGTGTTGGTTCCAATTTGCGACGGTCCCCAGTTCGCCCGGGGTTGACACGGTGGCCAGCAAGTTCTCGAAGATCACGCCCACCAGCCGAATGAGCCTCCGGCGCGCGGGAATCGCCTCCTGGCGAGCCGATAGCTTCCGCGCCGCCGGGTCTTTCTCCTGCTTGAGCTTGTCGAACACACGGTCGTACTCCGCCCAGGCGCAGTTCATCTCCCCGATGGCGCGGAAGTAGCGGAACGTGCTCAGCCAGTAATCAAACCGTTCGAGGTTGCCCGCGCCCTGAACCTGGGGTCTCAAGGCTGCAAACTCCTCCACAAAGGCATACTCCTTCTGCGCCTGCTCCCAGGGCCGCGCGTCGGGCCTGATCCCGCCCGGACCATCGGTCCAGGTGGAGGGTTTGGGCAGGTTGCCATCGATTCGCTGGAAGATGGACGCCGCTGCCGCCGCCCCGGGACCGAATTGGTGCAGGGCCCAATCCTCGTAGAAGTCTTTCGTCGAGGGCAAGACAGGTTGCGGGGTGGGGGCCGCCACGTCGGCGGCATAGTCTTTGTAGGCAGGACCACCGCAATTAATCCGGGTGGCGAACCCGTTGCCCTCCACTGCCAGTGCGGCGATGGAGGGGAACTCGATGCGCGGCACAAACTCGATGTCCAGCCAGCCGTTCGTGACGGCCACATCCTCGAAGGTATAATCCAGGGCGCGGTTCTTGCCCACCCTGGCAAAGATGTCCAGGTTGGTAATGACCATGCGGCCTTGCAGCTTCACGTCGAAGGCCCTCTTGCCTGCGGCGTCATAGTGCGGCTCGCAAAACTTGAGGGTCACCTTCCACAGCCCGTTGGTGGCCGGAAGATGATACGCCGAGAGGTTGTAGCGGACGGTCTGGTAGAGCGGCGCCTCGGTCGTGTCCGCAATCGGGTTATCAGGGAAACTCGCGACCGCGCCGCCCTCGGCGCCGGGCACCCGCGGCTGCCGGGCGGGCGGGAGCACGGGTTTATAGGAGGCCAGCCATGGGCTTTGGTCCCAGGCGGCCTGGGCGAGGGCGCTTACGTTGGGGCCGAGCACCCGGGTCCGCCAGTGTATCCCCATCAGGCCGTCACAATCGTAGCGCATGGCGTCCGCCGCGTCGCGCCGCATTCGGCTCACCCACAACTGGGGAGAAGTCAGGGCCGGGTCGTCCTCGAGCCAGGGGATGGCCCACTTGGATCGCCCTTTCACCTCCGCGAACCCGGCCTCGACCGGCGAGTAGCCGACCTCGCGATTGATGCAGCTCACCGCCATTTCTTTGGGCAGCAGCCTGTCGAACATCGCCCGGTCCTGCTGCGGTCCCAGGACCCAGCCGCACGTCGCCAGGCCGAAGGGCGGTCCCACCTTCTTGTACGCCGCGATGGCCGCCGCAAAATCACGAGTCGTCTCCGCGATTTGCTCCTCCTTCACGCCGGACCACGTCCAGCCTTCCGGCGTCCAGAACCAGTAATAATCCAGCGGATAGGCCTGGGCGGCCCGTTTGAAAATGCCTTCGTAAAGCTGCTGCGTCACCGCGGCATCGGCCGGGCTGCGGCCCAGCGCTTTGATGCGGTCCTGGACGTGCTTGGGAACGATGAGCGGCGTTTCGGTCCCGACGCACGTTTTAACGCCCAGTTTGCGGGCGAACCCGAAGGCCTCGCGCAGCATCGCGGCGGTCCGATCAAAGACCTCCGTGTCCGCCTCGTCGGTCGTGGGCGCCGGAATCCAAGGGCCCATCACTTCAGGGCCGAAGGCGTCCCGCTCGAACAGCGCCGCGCTGCCGAAGAGGTAGTCTCCGGTCTTGGTGGGAAGATAACCCCAATTTCCGCGCAGGCTGTTCTGATAACTCGATGGGTAGCCGAACGCCACCTTGCCTCCTTCGCCGACGTCTCCCGGCAGGCCGATCCAGACCGTCGGCTCCGCGTTGGGACGGTCCTCCGGGTAGGTGTGCAAACCCAGGAAGTTCATCCGCAGCTTGGGCAATTGCCCGATGATGGCCAGGTAATCATCCCGGTTCCACCAGTCCGGGCCTTCGGGAAAATCGTGGAACGGCTGGATGCCGCGCAGCTCGAACAGCGGCGACGAGCGTTCGTCCAGGATAGGCATTTTCCAAGGCTCCTGCTCGTCGGGAATGACATCCCCGTGCAAATAGAAGCGCACCCCGAGCCGCTCGGCGAACCGGTAGGCGGCATAGAGGGTGCCCGCATCGTCGCCGCCGACGATGAGCAGCAGAGCGCCTCCGGCGCGCGTGGAGGGCGGCGGCGCCAGCGTTTTTAAGTAATAACTCTGCGGGGCCAGGCGATCGAGAGCGGCCGCCAGCGACTCCGGCGCGCCAGGATTCCCGGGCGCCGCCGGCCCGGGCGCATGATGCGCGTCGCGCATGGGATATGGCTCGGCTCCGATGCCCTTCAGCGCCTCCCGGCCTTTACGCGAGACCAGAATCGCCTCGCCTCTTCCCTGAAGGCCCTCGGTCCCCGAAACAATGGCCAATCGCTCGCCGGTGCGCAGGTAAATGTAGCGCCGCACTTCTCGCGCGGCCAGTCGCTCCATCCACGACGCATCTTGCGGCGAGATAATCCGGGTCGGTTCCGAAGGTGCGGCGCCGGCTGGCAGGGTGGGGGTGAGAAGCCATTGGCATATTGAAGCGCCAACGACGAGCAAGGTGAAATGTCGGGTCATTGCCCCCGCACCCTATCAACCCATCCGGAGCCGCTCAAGGCTGTTGTGACTGCGTCGCGCCTCCGCGCACGTTCCGCTGTTCCCGGGTGACGGCTTCCTGGGAATTGGCTGTCCGGTTTGGGTTGCCGGCGGCATTATACTGATGGATTCAAAATGACGGACAGCCAGACATTGTTGTCGGAATACGCGAGGACGAAGTCGGAGCCGGCTTTTCGGGACCTCGTGGGGCGTTATGTGGACCTGGTTTATTCGTCGGCGTTGCGGCTGGTTGGAGGGGACGCGCAATTGGCGGAGGATGTGAGCCAGACGGTGTTTCTCAACCTGGCGCGCAAGGCCCACCGGCTGCCCCGGGAGGTGATGTTGGGGGGCTGGCTGCACCGGGACGCGTGTTACGCGGCCCGGGCGCTTATGCGCAGCGAACGGCGCCGCCAGAAACGCGAAAGGCAGGCGATGGAAATGAGTTCAATGGAGGACCATTCGGAGTCCAACCTGGCAAACCTGGCGCCGCTCCTGGACGAGGCTATCGAGGAATTGAGGACGGAGGACCGCGCCGCCATCGTGCTGCGGTTTTTCGAGCAGCGGGATTTTCGTTCCATCGGCCAGGCGCTCGGCAGCAACGAGGATGCCGCGCGAAAGCGGGTGACGCGCGCGGTCGAGAAACTGCACGGGCTGCTCAAAAGCCGGGGGGTGAGCCTGTCGGTTGCGGCGCTGGGAAGCGTGCTGGCGTCGGAGACACTGACCGCGGCGCCCGGCGGACTGGCGGCGAGCATCGCGGGCGCCGCTTTTGCCGGCGCGGGCGCGGGAGGCGGACTCTCAGCAACCCTCATCAAATTGGCAACCATGACAAAAATCCAATCGGGTGTTCTCGGGGCCGTCGTCCTGCTTGGGACGGCGGCCTCCGTGGTGATTTATCATCAGGCGCGGGCCGGTATCCGGGCCCAAGACGAGTCGCTGCGGCGGCAGTCGGCGGAGTTGGCTGTGCAACAGGCGGAGAACGAACGGTTGAAGGGCCTGGCGCAGGACTCCTCCGGCGCCAACAGCCTCCGCGACCTCGTGAGCATCCGCGGCGAGGTGGAGTCGCTCCGCAAGCAGACGAACAGCCTTGCGGCCGGCCTGGATGCAAGAGGCCGCCTGGGCGCGCGCGATGCACAGGAGCCGAACGGGCCTTTTTCGGTTCTGCAGATGCAGGAGGAGGAGAAGGCCGGGAACATAGCCAGGATGAACTATCTGCTGCGCTGGGTCCGGGCGTGCATGGAGTTTGCGCAGAAAAATGGCAACCGGTTTCCAAGCAGCTTCGACCAGGCGCGGCCGTTCCTGTCGGAGGCGTCCTCGGGGCTTCAGACGGAGGAAGCCGTGGCCGAAAGCAAGCTCGCGCCCGAACAGTTCGAGATTCTCTACAGCGGGCCGGATACGAACATCGCCTCCGCGTCCCAGGTCATTGTGATGCGGGAGAAGCAGCCACGCCGCTGCTACAGCGGCAACTGGGCGCGGGCTTATGGTTTTGCGGACGGGCATTCCGAGATTCACGCTTCGGCGGATGGTGACTATGACGCTTGGGAAAAGCAGAAGATTATCATGCCGCCGCAGGGCCAATGAGGACCATACTGAAAATCGGCATCGCCGGCGCGCTCGTTGTCCTCAGCGCGGGAGTGCCGTGGGGGCTGTGGCACCATGGTCAGCTTGAACTTTGCGCGAGGCAGGACGGCTTGCGACAACAGGCGGACCGCTTGTCGCTCCTGGCGGTGGAGAATGGACGATTGTCCAATCTCCTGGCCCAGGCCAAGGCGTCTCCGCCGCTGAGCGGGGAGCAGCTTCGTGAGTTGTTGAAGCTGCGCAACGAGAGGCGGTGGCTTGCCGAGCAAACGAACTTGCTCGCGAGGCTCCGGACCGGGAGCGGCCAACTCTCGGCGTCCGAGTTTCAAAAAGCCTTGTCCTCCGAGATTGCGGAGGCCATGAAACGCATTTTGCCGCTCCTCCAACCGGCCCTTCAAAAGTATGCCTTGGCTCACTCGAACCAAGTCCCCGCCAACTTCCGTGAGCTTCAAGACTATTTTCCGACGGATGCAGGCCGGAAAATGCCCGGACTCCAGACCTTCGAGTTCGTCCGGGATGAGGGGCCAAGACCAGGGGATGCCCTGGTGCTGCGCGGACGTGTTGGGCGCAGGCCCGGGGATGGCGGTGATGTGCAGGTTTACGGATTCAGCGATGGACGCGCAGTGGAGGTCTCGTCCGAGGACGGCAGCTTTGACCGTTGGGAAACGCAGCATCTTAATTCGCCGCCGGACGGCACGGAAGAGAAGGTCCATTTGGAGGCCGAAGGGACTGCGCGGGAGCGCGCCAGCCTCACCGAGCTCGCGGCGTCGGTCGGAATTTCAGCCGGAGACGCCAGCCGCTTCTTCGACCAAATGAAACAGCAGGAACAGGCCCTCGGCCAGAAGTTCGCGCAGATGCGGGAGACCCTGACCGGCACAGCGGAAGAGAAGCAGGCACAAATGCGGGCGGCCATCGAGGCGGAATTGACGAAACTGGCCGCCGAGACGCTCGGCGACAAAGGTCCCGCTCTGGTGCGCAAGATGGCTGGGGGCGAGGGCAAGTTTTGAGCAGGAGGAGGTTGTTTCATTAGGTGCAAGCGGAGCGAAACTGGGTTACGCTCCGGAGATGTTGACGGACATCCGAGCGCAGACAGCCGACGAATTGCAGGCCCTTTTCCAAGCGTGGGGTCAAGCGCCATACCGTATAGCGCAGTTGCTGGAATGGCTCTATGTCCATCGGGTGGCCGATTGGGAGGAGATGACGAACCTGCCCAGGGCCCTCCGGGAGCAACTGCGGGCTCATCTCACACTGCACACGCCCGAATTGGTCCTCAAGCAGGGGTCGCGGGACACCACGGAGAAATTCCTCTGGCGGCTGCGGGACAATTCTCTCATTGAAAGCGTGCTTATCCCCGCCAACCCGGCCCTTTATGGAGACTCCAGCGACCGCCACACCCTCTGTGTCTCCACCCAGGTCGGGTGCGCTTACGGGTGCAAGTTCTGCGCCAGCGGACTCGCCGGGTTGAAACGCAACCTGGAGGCCGACGAAATCGTAAACCAGGTCGTCGCCGTGGAAAAGACGCAGGCCGAGAGTGCCGACCCGGCGCCTGAAGGTTCCACCACGCCCGACACCCGCCTGGTCGGCAACCTGGTCATCATGGGGATGGGGGAACCCTTGGCAAATTACGAGAACCTGATGAAAGCCCTCAGGATTCTCAATGCGCCGTGGGGCGGGGGCATTGGGGCGCGGAAAATCACCGTTTCGACCAGCGGCCTTGCCCCGCAAATCCGGAAGCTGGCCGATGAGCCTTTCCAGTTTCGCCTGGCCATTTCCCTGCACGGCGCGACCGACGACGTCCGCACCCGAATCATGCCGATCAACCGCAAGTACCCGCTGCGCGAACTGGCCGCCGCAGGGGAGTACTACCAGGAGAAAAAGGGCCGGATGATTACCTTCGAGTACATCCTGATTGCGGGGGTCAACGACGGATTGGACCAGGTAAAGCCTCTGGCCGGCCTGGCCCGGCGCCTAAACGCCAAGGTCAACCTCATCCCGTATAACCGCGTCGAGGGCCTGTCCTGGGTGCGTCCGTCCGCGGCGGCACAAACAGCCTTTCTCGACGCCCTGACCCGGGAACAGGTCAGCGCAACGCTCCGGCAGGAAAAGGGACATGACATCGACGCCGCCTGCGGCCAGCTTAGACTGAAGACGGAGGCCCCTGCGCCGTTAGGGGGCGAGACGCTCGATTAGCCAACTCCCCTGAGGCTGGCGTGTGTAGCGGAAGCGGTCGTGGAGGCGGTTGGGGCGGCCTTGCCAAAACTCGATGCGGGTCGGCGCCACCACATAGCCGCCCCAATAAGGCGGCATCGGAACGTCCTTATCCGCATAGCGGGCCGCGTGCTCCTTCCATCTCGCCTCCAGGGCGGCCCGATCGGGAACGACCGAACCCTGGTGCGAAGCCCAGGCCGCCAACTGGCTGCCGCGGGGGCGGGACCGGAAATAGGCCTCCGATTCGGGTTGGGGCAGTTTGCTAACTTCGCCGGCGACGGTGACCTGGCGCTCCTGGCCGGCCCAATAGAAAACCAGCGCCGCGTTAGGGTTTTGGGCCAGTTCCTGTCCCTTGCGGCTCTCGTAGTTGGTGTAGAAGATGAAGCCGCGCTCGTCCACTCCTTTAAGCAGGACCACCCGCGCCGAGGGCCGCCCCTGAGCGTCGGCCGTGGCGAGGATCATCGCGTTGATGTCCATTGGCTCGACGCCGGAGACCATGAGCAGCGATTTATAGAGCCGGATGAAGAACTGGCGCACCCGGCCGCTCACGCGGGCGCCTCTTGCCTGGTCGAACCACTTTCCGAACTGCGCAATGGGGTCGGCCTCCAGGTCCTTCCCCCGCAACTCGCCCAAGCTGTATTCCCTTCTAAGGTCCGCTAGAGACATTACTTGGCAATCATGCCGGTCTTGCGGGCATAATTGAAGAGGCCCCCCGCGTCCACCACTGGCCGGACGTCCCCGAGCGGCTTGAATTTGTGGACCTGGCCTGTGCTGTTCACCGTCACTGTTTCGGCGTCGAGGTCCACGCTCACCACGTCGCCGGTCTTCAGGATGTCGCACAGCCGCTCGACGCACTCGCATGGATAGAGCTCCCCGGTAGCGACGCTGTTGCGGAAGAAGATGCGGGCGAAGCTCTCGGCCAGCACAATTTTGCAGCCGGCGGAACCCAGGGCGATCGGGGCATGTTCCCTCGAACTGCCGCAGCCGAAGTTGCGTCCCGCTACCACTATGGGATAATCGCTGTCGAGTTGGCCCTCCTTTACATACCGGACCGGGTAAAGCGCGTCGGGCAAGCCGCACATTGCGTAGGAACCGAGCTTCTCGTACTCATCGGGAATCGTGGGCACGAGGGTCAAATACTGAGCCGGAATGATCTGGTCAGTATCAATATGATCCCGCACCACAAAAACAGGTCCTGAAAAAACCGATTGCATGGCAGGAGAGTGCAGCGGGCGGCGGCCCATTTCAACTGATTTTTATCCGCTTGAATTGACTCGATCTTCATTCACGGGGGCGCAAAGATACGTTCGACGTGCTTGGCTGGCCGATTGGGTGGCGCGAGGGGAAGTCCGTTGCGCGACCCGGCCGTCGAGCGAATAGAGCAACAGCAAATCACTATGTTCCCCCTGAGTTCCCACCCGTCGAACCGCCTGTCCCGGCGTGAGCGAGAAGCTCGCCGAAGCCGACGCCTCATTGCATCCCTTTTCGTGGGCATTGGCGGATTGGCTCTTCTATTACCCTGCGCGAGGGCCGCGCAAGAGACAAGCGGCGCGCCGTTGCCGCCGGGCGTCAGAGCGGTATGGGATTTGGCAAAGGCCCGCCACGAGACGACCTCGACCCGCGAACGCATTTGCATCAACGGACTATGGCGCTGGCAACCGGCGGCCGATGACGCTTCTCAAGTGCCCACCGCGGCCTGGGGTTACTACAAGGTGCCGGCTTGCTGGCCCGGCACGCAGGACTACCTGCAGAACGACTACCAGACCCTCTACCCCGACCCGAGCTGGAAGAACACCAACATCAAAGAGGTCCAGAGCGCCTGGTACGAACGCACGGTCACGATCCCGGAGAATTGGGCCGGCCGGCGCATCGCCCTGGACATCGAGTACCTGAATTCTTACGCCGCGGTGTATGTCGACGGCCGAAAGGTGGGCGAGGCCCGCTTTCCGGCCGGCCAGGTGGACCTTTCGGCAGCGGTCCGTCCGGGAGCCACGCATGTCGTGAGCCTGCTGGTGGTGGCGATGCCGCTCAAAGCCGTCATGGAGTCCTATAACGACACCAACACGGCCAAACAGAGGAAAGGCAGAGTCGAACGCCGGGGCCTGTGCGGCGACCTCTGGCTCATCGGAGAGCCTGCCGGGGCTCGCCTCTCCGACGTGAGGATCGACACCTCGTTCCGCCAGGGCCAAATCACCTTCGAGGCCGGCACTGTGGGGTTGGCTCCCGATGGACGCTACACGCTGCGGGCTAGCATCAGCGACCAAGGCGGGCAGGTGGCGGAGTTCACCGGCCCGGCCTTCCCGGCGCGCGATGCCAAAGACGGCCGCGCCGCGTTCACGGCGTCGTGGAAGGCGCCGAAGCTCTGGGACATCCACACGCCGGACAACCAGTATTCCGCCCAGCTCTCGCTCCTTGACGCTGAAGGCCGCGTGGTGGACATGGCCACGCCGGTTCGGTTCGGGTTCCGTGAGTTTTGGATACAGGGCCGTGATTTCTGCCTGAACGGGACGCGGCTGTACCTGTCGTTGGTGCCCCTGGACAACGCGTCGGTGGGGGCCGCTTTGGCGACTTACGCCGGGGCCAAGGAGAGCTTCCTGAGGCTCAAGAGTTTCGGCATCAACTTCGTCTATACCCACAACTACGGGTGCGAGCCAGGCTCGCACCTGAGTTTCGCCGAAATCCTGCGAGCGGCGGACGACACGGGGATGCTCGTGTCGTTGTCGCAGCCGCACTTCAGTGCTTACGAATGGCAGACGCCGGAGGCCGACCAAACCAACGGCTACGCGCGCCACGCCGCGTTTTACGTGGGCGTGGCGGGCAGCCACCCGTCCGTGGTCTGCTACTCCATGAGCCACAACGCCACAGGTTACAACGAGGACACCAACCCCATGATGATGGATGGGCTTGCGAACCCCCGGGACCCGTGGTCCGACCGCAACGCAGCTCGCGCGTTGCGCTGCGAGGCCATCGTCAAGCGCCTCGACCCCGCCCGAATCGTCTATCATCACTCGTCGGGCGACCTCAGCGCGATGTACACCCTGAACTTTTACCTTAATTTCGTGCCCATTCAGGAACTCGACGATTGGTTCGAGCACTGGTCCACCGCGGGGGTCAAACCGATGGTCCTGGTCGAATACGGCGTGCCCTTCGGCTGGGACTGGGCCATGTACCGGGGCTGGTACGAAGGCCATCGCGAGTTCGGCAGCGCCGCCGCGCCGTGGGAGTACTGCCTGGCCGAGTGGAATGCCCAGTTCCTGGGCGATGCCGCCTACAAGATCAGCGACCGTGAGAAACGCAACCTCCGGTGGGAGGCTCAGCAGTTCCGGCAGGGGCGCCCCTGGCTCCGCTGGGATTACCCCTTTCCGGTCGGGGACGCCCGGCTGGACGAGATGCAGCCGGTGCAGACGGCTTACACGACCGACAACTGGCGGGCCTTCCGCACCTGGGGCCTGTCCGCCAACTCCCCCTGGGAGCACGACCGTTTCTGGAAATTGCGCGACGGATTCCAACACCGCCGCCAGGAGCTGCAGGTCGATTGGGACAACTTGCAGCAACCGGGCTACAGCCCGGATTTCATCGACAACACCTATTCTCGCTTCGACATGGCTTACGAGCGGTCGGACTGGGTCGCTTCGCCAACAGCGAAGTCGTTGCTGCGCAATAACATGCCATTGCTGGGGTGGATAGCCGGCAAGCCGGAGCACTTCACGGCCAAGGACCACACCTTTTATCCCGGCGAGACCGTAGAAAAGCAATTCATCGTCATCAACAACTCGCGTCTGCCGGTGACTTGCGAGTGCGCGTGGACGACCGATCTTGGCGCGCCGGTTCGAGGTTCCACTCCGCTTGTCGTGCCTGCCGGCGACCAGAGGCGCGTTCCGATCCGACTGAACCTGCCTGCCGGCCTGGCGCCGGGCAGCTATCAGATCACCGCGAGCTTCAAGTTCAGCACCGGAGAGACTCAGGATGACTCGTTCACCCTCCAGGTCATCCCGCGTTCGTCGGCTGCGCACCCCGTCTCGAAGATCGCCCTCTTCGACCCGCCGGGCCAGACGGCCAAATTGCTGGCCGGCCTGGGCGTGACCTGCCAACCCGTGGACGCAGGCGCGGACCTTTCGAGCTTCGACGTGCTGCTTATCGGCAAGGGGGCCCTCACTTTGGACGGCCCCGCGCCCGCCCTGAACCGGGTGCGGGACGGGTTGAAGGTGGTCGTGTTCGAGCAGACCGGCGAGGTGCTCGAGAAGCGGCTCGGCTTCAGGGTCGAGGAATACGGTCTCCGCCAGGTCTGGCCGCGCGTGCCCGACAGCCCGCTGCTGGCCAGCCTCGATGCCGAGACTCTGCGGGATTGGCGCGGCTCTTCCACTCTGCTGCCTTCCACGCTGGCCTATAAGTTGAGTCCTCGCTACAGCGGAGCGCCCACGGTGAGTTGGTGCGGATTAGAGGTCACTCGGCTTTGGCGCTGCGGCAACTGGGGCAACGTGGCTTCCGTGCTCATCGAAAAGCCGCCCCGGGGCGACTTCCTGCCCATCGTCGACGGCGGTTACGCCCTCCAGTATAGCCCGCTGCTCGAATACCGGGAGGGCCGCGGGCTGGTCCTTTTCTGCCAAATGGACGTGACCGCGAGAACCGAGAGCGACCCTGCGGCCGAGACACTGGCGGGCAACATCCTGCGCTATGTCGATGTGTGGCGTCCAACCCCCCGGCGGAGCGCGGTATACGCCGGCGAACCGGCCGGTTTGGCCTGGCTGGCGGCCTGCGGCATCCAAGCGGCGCCATTCAAGGGCCAAGCGCCGGAGGCCGACCAGGCGCTCGTGGTGGGTCCGGGCGGGGGCCGCGAACTGGCGGCTCAGGCCCCGGCCATCAGTGACTGGGTCAAGGCGGGTGGCCGCGTCCTGGCTCTTGGACTCGATCAGGCCGAGGCCGACTCGTTCCTGCCCATCAAGGTGACAATGCGGCGCGCTGAGCATATCGCCGCCTGGTTCCCTCCGTTTGGCGGCGATTCTCCGCTGGCCGGGGTGGCGCCGGCCGACATCCACAACCGCGACCCGCGCGTGCTGCCCCTGGTGGCGGACGGCGCCGCGTCTTATGGCGACGGCGTGCTGGCGTCCGCGGGCAACGTCGTGTTCTGCCAACTCCCGCCCTTCCAAGTGAGCAAGACCATGGGCGCGCTCGGTTCCCTCGCCCTCAGCGAGGACGATGCCGCCGGAACGCCGGCTTCAGGCGGGAGCGGCCGGCGCGGGAAGAGCGCCCTCATCTCGATGGGCGGCCTGGTCTATGCCCAATTCGGGCAGAAGCTGCCGGCGGGCCAAATCGGCAAGACCTACACCTTCGCAGCCAGTGTGAAGGCCCTCGACGGGCCGGTCGTCGCGCGCCTCGAAGTCGAGCGCGCGGGCCGGCCGTGGGACCGGGCGGCGCGCGGGCAGGACGTCACGGTCAACCCGGGCGATTGGACGGAGGTGCATCTCACGTTCCAGGTCGACAAGGCGTATCCCGAAGGCTGGCAGGCTTACCTGAATGGCTCGGGCGCAGGTTCCAGGTTCAAGATCGAGCGGGTGCGGCTTTACGAGGGCGCTTACGTGCCCAGCGCCGATGCCGCATCGGGGGCCACAGGGGCGCCGGGCCGCAACCTGTTCAAGAACGCGGATTTCGAGGCGGGCCTGGCCTCATGGTACTTCAACCACGGCCCGGAGCAGTTCAACCTTCGCCGCACCTTCGGGCGCGCCTCTTTTGCGGTGAGCCGGCTGCTGGGGAATCTCGGCGTGTCCGGCTCGACACCGCTCCTGGAGCGGTTTGGAGACCCGGTGAGCGGCTCCAAGGGGGCGTCGGTCGTACGGAACGGTGATTTCAGCGGCGGCGGTAACGGCAACGGCGTGGCCGGCGAATGGGAGTTCAGCTCGAGCGCCAAAGGGGCCGCATGCGCCTTGGAGGCCCTGCCAGGGCAGGGGGCCGGTCGGGCGCAACTCATCTCCGTGCCGCCCGTCGCCGCGGGGGCGAAGCCGCCCGAAGTGATGATCGCTCAACACGATCTGCCCATCCAAGGCGGCCAATGGTATCGTTTGTCCCTGCAGACCCGGGCCGAGGGCCTGACCGCCAAGGAGATCAGTTGGACCGTGCAGAACACAGCCACCTGGCAACCGCTCTTCGATACCGAGAGCTTCGCGCCGAAAGCCGAATGGCAGACGAATTCATTCGTGCTCCAGGCCAAAGGGACGGCGGCCAAGGGGACCAAGTTCCAGATTTGGTTCAACGGCGCCGGCAAACTCTGGCTCGCGGACGCGCGCCTCGAACCGGCCCAGGACCCGACCGTCGGCCGCTGGCTTGACGGCCTCTACCTCACGCGTCCGACCGAGTGGGATGACCCGTACCGCTTTTTCGGCTGGTGACCCATGGCGAGCGGGCGATGACTTCAGTTGGCTTTCGTACGGCGCTGCCAACCGCCCGTCGGAGGCGTCGGGCGAAGAGCCGGGGACCAGAGCGAGCCGGCTTCCCGGCCGAGGGTGGTTCGCAGGGCGGCGATATAGTTTCGGGAGGATGGGCCCATCTCGAAGGTCCTGCAGGAGCGTTCCAAGCGGGCCAGGATGGCCTCGAACTCCGACTTGCTCAAAGGGCGCGAGCCCAATACGAAGACGGCCGCCTGCCACATATAATCATGGACGAAGCCCAAGCTCCGGCCATCGGGCCGTCGGCGCAAGGCGGAGTATATCTCGAGCATCTCGGCATCCCGGCGGTCGCCGAAGAGCTTGCTGACTTCCATGGCGTGCATGTCCAGAAGGAGAAAGGAGTCGTTGTATGCCTCCGGGTAGTCGCCGAGGACGGGCGGCTGTTGGCTGCCCCGGAACATGGCCTGCAATGACTCGACGTCCCAAAAGCAGAAGCCCGTGCCATCGCTCAGACAGAGCCGGTGACGATCGATCCCGTCCGGGAGCACCGAGAGGTCGGGGTTTGGGTCCCGGACCGGAACCGCCGCCAGGATCATCTTCTTCGAGTCGAGCGGGTTCTCCTCGAATGCCTGGCGGAGGCTGGGCACGAATTTCTCCAGGTTGAAAAACGGATCGGGATATTCTTGCATTGTTCGGTGAGCAATGACGGCGATGGCGCCGCATTGCTACTTTAGAGTTTGCTTGTCGGGTGTGTTGTCGTTTTTCTTGGCGACGTTGTTCAAGCCGAGGACGATTTGGTAGGCTTCTTCGCGGGTGGCATCCGGGGTGAAAAGGAGGGTGCCGTCGGAGATGCGCCCGGAGATGAAGGGGGCGGCCAGCCATCGGTTTTGGTGCAACTCCGGGGCTTCCGGAGTGGCGAACTGGGTTTGGATGGCGATGTGTTTGCCCTTGTTGGCGATGGAGTATTGTTCCAGGAGCCAGGAGCCCCGGCGGTCCAGGCGGATGAGGATGGCAAAGCCGCCGACCGCCTCGACCACCCGAGCCTCGGACACGTTGGCTTCGGTTAGGAACGGCTCCGACTCGATATTGACGGTGAAGGGGTTGTCGCGGTATATGGGGACAGACCGGCTTCGCTTGGCGGCGTCCTGGTTGGCCTCCAGAAAGACATGGAGAGTGCTGAGGGCCTTTTCGCGTTTGCCCTCCTCAGTGCGGCAGCCGCACCCCAGCGCCAGGGCCAACGTCAGGGCCGCGAGCAAATAACCATTGAATCGACTCCGAGGATTCATCATAGTACGCAGACAATCGGAAAGTGCCGGCAAAGTAAAGACGGATATGAGCAAACAATACAACAAGACTGAAAAGCGACAACGACGACAAAGCTATATCAAACGCAAGAAAGCAGCGGCCCACGTTAAGACCAAGGAGCCTGGTTCGGCACCGGCTGTTCAGCCGCCGGCTCCAACGCCCGCCCCTGCTCCAGCTCCTGCCCCCGCCGCGACGCCAGCCCCGGCTCCCGTGGCAACGGCGGCTCCGGCCCCGGCCCCAGCGACAGCGCAGGCTGCGCGCCAGGCATAACCCTGCGGATAACTACGCGGGCGCCATTGGGAAATGGCCCGGACAGAGGCGGCCCCGCCGACTGGAAGTCGGCGGTCCCTTTGTCGTGATCACAAATTGCGCGGATTGCACAGAGATATTCGCTTCTGTGCCATCCGCGCTCTCTGCGGCTCAGGATTCAGGGTCGGTCAGGCGACGTAGGGCAGGGGAAAGCGGCCCGTGAGTTCGTGCGCGCGCTGGCGGACCTTGGCTATGGTTTCGGGGTTCTTGAGGTCCAGGAGCACCTCGGAGATCATGTCGGCAATGGCGGCCATTTCAGGCTCTTTCATGCCGCGGGTGGTCACGGCCGGGGTTCCCAGGCGTATGCCGCTTGCCTGGAAGGGGGAGCGGGTCTCAAAGGGGATCGTATTCTTGTTGACGGTAATGCCGGCCTCATCGAGGGCGGCTTGGCATTCCTTGCCGGTGACTCCGCGAGCGCCGACGTCCAGGAGCATGAGGTGATTATCCGTCCCGCCGCTGACAAGGCGGAAGCCGTTGCGCCGGAGGCCTTCGGCGAGGGCCTGGGCATTCTTGAGGATTTGCTCCTGGTAAAGCTTGAAGGAGGGCTGGAGGGCCTCATGGAAACAGACGGCCTTGGCGGCGATGACATGCATGAGGGGACCGCCCTGGATGCCGGGGAAGGTCTGGGAATCGATTTCCTTGGCGTGTTTCTCTCTGCAGAGGATGAGGCCGCCGCGCGGTCCGCGCAGAGTTTTGTGGGTGGTGGTGGTGACGAAATCGGCGTGGGGGACCGGGCTGGGATGGAGGCCGGTGGCCACCAGGCCGGCGATGTGCGCGATGTCGGCGAGGAGGAAGGCGTCGACCTCATGGGCTATCCGGGCCATGCGCTCGAAGTCAATGACGCGGGGGTAGGCGCTGGCGCCGACCGTGATCATCCTGGGATGGTGCTCGCGGGCGAGTTGGGCGAGTTGGCCGTAGTCAATTCGCTCGTCTTCCTTGCTGACGCCGTAATGGACGACCTCGAAGAATCTGCCGGAGAAATTGGCCTTGTGGCCGTGGGTCAGGTGGCCGCCATGGGACAAGTCCATGGTGAGGATTCTTTCGCCGGGCTTGAGCATGGCGAAATAGACGGCCATGTTGGCGCCGCTGCCGGAATGGGGCTGGACGTTGGCGTGCTCGGCGCCAAAGAGCTTCTTCGCGCGGTCGATGGCCAGTTGCTCGACGACATCGACGAACTCGCAGCCGCCGTACCAGCGCCGCTTGGGGTATCCTTCGGCGTACTTATTGGTCAGGACAGACCCCTGCGCTTCCAGGACGGCGGGGCTGGTGAAGTTCTCGCTGGCAATCAGTTCGATTTTCTCCTGCTGCCGTTGACGTTCATGCTCGATGGCCTCGGCGATTTCGGGGTCAACGGCGCGGAGGCGCAGGTCGATGGGGATGATTTGGGTTTCCATTTTGTTCACGCGGCGGTCGTGGCGTCCGCCTTCAAATTCGGTGCTCAGGAAGGTATCCAGGATCTTTTTGGCCTGCTCCGGCAGGGTCGTCCTGGCGGCTAGGCAGAGGACGTTGGCATGGTTGTGCCGGCGGGCGGAAGCGGCTAACTCCTCGCTGTCGGCCATGGCGGCGCGCACACCCGGCACCTTGTTTGCGGCGATGGTCATGCCAATGCCCGTGGTGCAGATGAGCACGCCAAATTCGGCCTTGCGCAAGGCGACGCTTCGCGCCACCGCCGCGGCATAATCCGGGTAGTCCACCGGTTCCTCGGACTGTGTTCCATAATCGGCGACGCTGATGGCGCGCTGCTCGAGGTGCTGTTTGAGCAGTTCCTTGAGTTTGAAGCCGGCGTGGTCGGACCCAATGGCAACGGTGGCGGTCGCGGCAGGGGGTTGCACGGCCGCAGTTTCGCCCGCTTCGAGGAACCGCAGCACCGTCACGATGCCTTGCTCGATCTGGTCGCGGCAGTTGAGATAAACCTCGTAGGAGCCGCCGATGGGGTCGCTGATGTCCTTTTCAAAGAGGTGCAGCGTCTCATCGAATTCGCGCAGGAGAAAGGTCTTTTCAGCCGCTTGAGGAAAGAGCAAGGCGATGGTATCGACGTGGCTGTGGGTCATGCCGAAGATATAGTCGGCCTGCTGGACAAGGTCGGGAGTCAGCATTCGGCTCCTGATGCCGGAGATGTCGATGCCGAGTTCCTTGACCACCTGGATGGCGAAGGAACTGGGCGATTGGCCTTCCATGGCACCCAACCCGGCGGAGAGGACCCGGTACTCGTTTCGGCCGCGAACGGCATGGCGGAAGAGGCCCTCGGCCATGGGGCTGCGGCAGACGTTGCCAGTACAAATAAAGAGGATGGTCTTCATCTCAGCGTCGGGCGCCTAAAATCTCGGTTCACGCCGCCAAATCGTCAATGTCCAAATCAGGAGCGGGCTTGGCGAACCACCGCCAATCCCTTGAGCAGGTCCAGGGCGCGCGCGAGCACGGGGTCGCGGACCAGGGCTTTTTCCGCCTCGCGGGCCCGCGGCGGCGCCATCTCGGCGTCGGAGTTGAGGCCCTCGCGATGCTCCCGGACCAGTTCAGCCTCATTAAAGCGCATGCGGCGGGCCGAGTTGGTGGCCAGGGCCGCGTTGGTTGCCCCCGGTCCCAGGCCGCCCGGGTTGGAGGTGATGCCCTTGTAAGCGTCTGCGTAGTAGGCCCGCTCGTCTTGCGGACTGACCTCGACCGAGATATCGGGTTGGACGCCGCCGGAGATGGGGGAACCGTCGCCGAGTTGGATTGGGGCGGTGGCAATGCGGAGGCGGTCGCCGTTCTTGAGAGGATACTCCTGGGCCATCATAGCTTGGCCGGCGGTCTTGCCGCCCAGGATGAGACCCGCCCCGGTCTCTCGGACCAAGGCCGCAAGGGCCTCGGCGGCCCCGGCGGTTTGGCGGTTAACCAAGGCGGCTATCGGCACCGGGATGACATCGGTTTTCGGCTTCGATTGCGCCATGCCGGCGCCCCAGTTCAGGAGCGGGCATTGCTTCTTGACGAACAAGTCGGCCACAGCCACGGCCGCGGCGTAATCGTTGCCCTCGGCGTAGCGCAGGTCCAGAATGACGCCTTTGACGGGGTTGGTCCTGGCAAGCTGATCAAAGGCCCCGCGCACAGCCTCAGCCAAGCCGTTGCTGATGCGTTCGACCCGGATGTAAGCGATCGCATCGTCGTAGAGACGCGATTTGCCGACGGCTATCGTTCCGGAGGAGCCTTGCGGGGCCTCATCCCGGTTGGTGAGGAGCGACACCCTGGGGGCCAGGGCGGAGAGCAGCCCCTGCACGGCGGCCTGGTTCAATTCGGAGTCGGTGGCGCCCGTCAGGTGCGCGCGAACGGTGTCGTACACCTCGCTGAAACTCAGGGTTTCAGCCCCCGGCGCCGCGCACAACGAGGCCGGACCCGAGAGCAAGGCCCCCAGCCCGGTCAAAACGCAACCTATCCGAAATCTCAACATGGTGTGCTAAATTGCGCGATCCGGCGGCGAAAGTAAAGATTTGGATCGAAAGTGATGTTTCCAGACGCTAGCGCGGTGATTTTGCGCGGCGCCTGTCCCGCACTCCTTCGATCGTTTTGGGGCGGGGTTTTGGCACCAGGATGATTGGGCAGCCTTCGTAACCAAAGGCCCGGCGCATCTGGCCGGCCAGGTGCTTTTTATACTGCTCGGAGAAAAGCTCGTCCCGGTTGACGAAGAGCAGGAAAGTCGGGGGCGCCAATCTGACCTGTGTGGCGTAGAAGAATTTCAACCGATGGCCGCGGGCGCTGACGGGTTGGCGGCGCTCCACGGCCTCCTGCAGGGTGCGGTTGAGGATGGCGGTGGGGATTTTCTGGCGCAACTGTGCCGCCACGTAGCGGACCGCCTCGATGAGTTGGTCCAGGTGAAACCCCGATTTGGCCGACGTGAAGATCACCGGTGCGTAGTCGAGGAAAAACAGGTGTTCCTGTACCCAGGCGCCGAACTCGCCGAGCGTGGTCATCACTTTGGGGCCGTGCGGGCGGTCTTTCGACTGGCGGTGCTGGATTTCGTCGAGGCGCGCGGCGCGGACTCCCTCCTCGACCAGGTCCCACTTGTTGACGACCAGGATGCAGGCCTTGTGCTCCTGGACGATCTTGTCCGCCACTTTTTTGTCCTGCTCGGTGATGCCGCTCTGGGCGTCCAGGACCAGGATGGCGATGTCGCAGCGGGCGATTGAGTCTTCGGCCCGTTTGAGGCTGTAGAACTCGATCGAATTGTCAATGCGCCGGGCCTTGCGCATGCCGGCGGTGTCGATGAGCACGCACGCCTGGCGGACGCCGTCGGTCTGGATGTCGAAAGGCACGTCGACCGCGTCGCGAGTCGTGCCGGGGATCGGGGTGACGACGACGCGTTCGGAATGGGTGAGCGCGTTAATGATCGAGGACTTGCCCACGTTAGGCCGGCCGACGATGGCCAGTTTGAGCGGGGTTTCGGATGTTGCGCGTGCCGCTTCCTCCTCCTGCCCGGTTCCCGCCTGGTTCTCGGCTCCTCCGTCCCCGGCTCCCGGCTCTTCCTTTGGCAACAGTGCCACGGCCGCGTCCATAAGCGGTTGGATGCCTTCGCCGTGAATGGCGCTGACAGGGAAGACCTGATCGAAGCCCAGTTCGGCGAATTCCAGCGCCTGGGACTCGACGCGGTAAGTGTCCACTTTGTTGGCGGCCACGAGAATGGGTTTGCCGCTGTGGCGCAGGCGCTGGGCGGCCTCGCGGTCCAACGGCACCACCCCCTCCTGGACGTTGACGACCAGGATGATGACATGCGCGGCGTCGATGGCGAGTTGCACCTGGGCGAGCGCGGCCCGGACAATGACATCCTCGGCCTTTTCGCCCCGCAGCATTCCGATGCCGCCGGTATCGACAAGGGTAAAGGCGCGCCCGGCCCATTCGGCCTCGGCGGTGATGCGGTCGCGCGTGACGCCGGGTTGGTCGTGGACGATCGCGATGCGCCGGCCGACGATGCGGTTGAACAGGGCAGATTTGCCGACATTGGGTCGGCCGACGATGGCAATAAGGCCTGGCACGATGACAAGATGCCGCACCGGGCGGTCAGGCGAAAGGAAAAGATGCAGGGCCAGGGCTGCTCTAAGATCAGGGTGCCGGAGGGGGACAAGCCCGCAGCCCTGGAATCCCGAAATCCGAAATCCGAAGGAAATCCGAAATCCGAAAGCGGCTGGTTGGCCGGCCTGCTCCAGTGTTCTAGCCTGACTTCCCCACGACTCTCGCGTAAGTCCTTGATTTGCAAGGATCGATCT
>CAZZFF010000039.1:0-49580 GCA_964653485.1 uncultured Verrucomicrobiota bacterium
GAGTTTGCCGCCAGGGTGCTCGAACAGCATCACATCCGCGCCTACGTGACGAGCATCGAGAACCGGGACCATATCCCGTTTACCCCGCCCGTCCGGCCCAAAGACGTCGATCTCGGCTTCTCGACCCATCCCGAGGCCTGGAACATGTTCGACTTCAACGGCCTGTTTTGGCCCGAGCGCGCCACCGATTTTGGCCTCTTCACCCAGGGCCACAAATTCCAGGCCGAGAAATACATCATTCACCTCGAAGAATACTTCGACTGCGAGATCAAGGATGTGCGGACCCTCCAGGAGGCCACGAGCCACTTTTTCTGGAGCATCCTGCGCAGCCCAAAAACCAATCCCCACAGCCGGATTCTGTATGTGGACGGGTTCCAGGCGCAGGATTGGCGCTTCAGCCGTCCTTATTCGAAGGCGACGGTGGATTGGGCCATCGCCCACCATCGCCCGCAACTGGACGGCGAGAACCGCAAACAAGTCATGGCCTCCGTGGCCGAGGCGATGCTCGAGACCCTCAACGACATCGGCAAGGAACGTAAGGACGCCGGGGCGCCCTTCGGGGTCTGCCTCCAGCTTTGCGGCGGGGCGCGCCACTTCATGGATTGGGCCCGCGAAATTCAGTCCATCCCCGAATACATCCCCAACCTGCCGCAGGATGAATACCCCGTGTGGCGCCGCTATCCGCACGTCCATTTCGAGTACATCTCCGCCCACGAAATGCTCTACAACGACCTGGCCAACGCCGCCAAGCAGGTCGGCAACGTCTCGGCGGGTCCTTGGTGGCACTACTTTCGCCGACACAAGATCGCCCGCATGGTCCGGGACCAGCTTAGCATGGGACCTTTAAAATCCATTGCCTGCGGTTTTACCGACGCGCGCTTCGTTGAAATGGTGGCCGCGAAATACCTCTCGATGCGCCTGGGCGTCGCCGATGCCCTCACCGACCTCGTCGCCGACCGCTACTCGACTCTTTACCATGACTTCGATGCCGCCGCGCAAGTCATGAAGGAACTGCTCTTCATCAACCCGGCCCAGGTGCATGGCATCCCCATCCAGGGCTGAGTGACTCAGACGGTTCCCTGTTCGAGCCTGGCGATGCGCTCTTCCAGCGGAGGATGGGTCGAGAAGAGGGCGAGAAGGCCGCGTCCGGAGCCGGATATTTTCAAGGATTGAAACCCCTGGGATTGCTGGGCCGCGGCTTGGGCGGCTTCGGGATCGTGGAGGCGCTGGAGCGCGCGCAGGGCATCGATCATCGAGCCCCGTCCGGCCAATCGGGCGCCGCCGGCATCGGCCCTGAATTCTCGCCAGCGGGAGAACCAGCACACGATGATATAGCCCAGGATGCCGAAGATGACCTGAAAGACCTCGACGAGCAGGAACTGCAGGAACCAGGAGCCGCCGCCGTCACGGTCGTCGTCCCTCGATCTCATGGCTTGGCTCAAGGCGAAGGCCAGCACCCGCGAAAGGAACATCACGAAGGCGTTGACCACCCCCTGGATGAGCGTCATCGTGACCATGTCACCGTTGGCAACATGGGTCACTTCGTGGCCCAGGACACCCACCACCTCCCTCTGGCGCATCCGCCCAAGCAGGCCGGTCGAAACCGCCACCAGGGCGCGGGACCGAGTCGGTCCGGTCGCAAAGGCATTGACTTCGGGGGAATCGTAGATTCCGACTTCCGGGAGGGCAGGCAGGCCCGCTTGACGGGCCAGGCCATGCACCGTCTCGACCAACTCGCGCAGGGCCGGGTCCGAGGTGTCCGGCGGCACCACCTTGACCCCCATGAACCACTTGGCCATCATCCTCGACATCGCCAAGGAAATAAAGGCCGCTCCAAAACCCCACACCAGGCAGAACACCGCCAACTCGGCCAATCCGCCCGCCGGGAGGTAGCGTCCCACATGGAACACGGCCAGTATCGCCGTGATCGTCACGGTCACCAGCACGTTCACCAGAACGAAAAGAAATATGCGCTTGGTCATCTGTCCAATCATATCAACCTCGTGAAATCAGGTTAGTTATCTCGTTTCCTGGGCAAGCATAACTGCTTAACGTCCTCTTGCCAAGCCCGCGCCCGGCGAGCCGAGCTCCTGCCCGGAAGCCTTTTGCAAGTATGAGGAGACGACCTCCGCCGTGGTCATTGGTGTCTTAAAGCCGAAGGAAGCTGCAACACCCCATAGATCTGTTCGTATTGAGTGACCTTGCCGTGTGACGCCCACGCGTAACAGCGCAGGGCATTAGGGCGCCCTTGCACCTCGAACACCTCAAGGTTCCGACTCTGACTGTTCCGTTGCGTCTCCGACCTCGCACTCGACTGGCTGTGTTGGACCTTTTAGCGGGATGTAGCTACGAAGTTTCTCGTGATTGTCGGCGTATCGTTTGAGGAAATTAAACAACACCTCCATGTAAAACTGGCTGATCTTATTAGCTATTTCCTTGTTTCCATCTTGTTCTTGTGCCATTTGAACCAGCTTCTTTAGACCGGCATCAATCTGGAAGACGCAGTGCTTTATTCGCGTTGCAATTGGGAGGGTCTCATCGTCAAGGACTAAAGCGGCTTGAATCCCCAACGCACCAGTGTATCCCATGATGTCGGAGAGCCTAAGCTGCGCATCTGTGCCAGACTCCATGCGCGAAATCTTGCTCGGATCGCACCCCATCGAAGTCGCAACCTGCTCTTGCGTGATGCCCTTATCAAGGCGCATCTGCACCAAAAGAGACACAAACTGACTCCGAACCGTCTCTCCTTTTACTGCTTCCGCCACCTCTGGCCGGCCTGCCAAATCCGCAGCAGCCTCGGCAGCAGTCTTAAATTTTGTGGTTGTGTTCATTACTTGCTTTGATTAGATTGTTCTTCGGCCTGTATGTCTTTCTCGATCCGGTCAGCGATAGCATGAGCTTCGTTGATATCCTGAGCCTGACTGTCTTTGCTTCCAATCGTCAAAAGATAGATTGTCATGCTGTCCTGGTGAGGAAACACATACAGCCGAGACTCTTTTGCATAAGCGACGGCGGACTGCCCAACGCGATAAACTCCGCGACCTTCAGAACGAAAAAAACCGATCTGGAACGATCCGATCTTGGCGCCACCGTTAAGGTGACGCACGAGCCTGTCGAGATTGTTGAATAACGACGCATATTCACGAGGGCACGAACAGTCAAACTTTTTGAATTTGTTGGCCGCCGCGTACTTATTCTCGATTGACCATTCCGGGTTCATAACTAACACGCAAAATGCCAACTCTGCATGCAATATAGCTCAACATGCACTATACACAATACTTAGACACTAAACATGCAGGAGTTGCAAGAAAAAGGTGAGAATGGTTTTGATTCTTCCTATTGGGGGACATTTTTACCGCTTTGGCGAACTATTTTTCCTTCGTCCAACATGCCTCTGCCGCTTTTGTGGCAATTTCTTGCCTTTCCTGCGCGGACAGTTTTGCAGTCCGGGCTGGACTTCCCCTTGCCCCCAAGTTTTCCCATCGCTACGGCGGCGGGGTTTTTCGTCCGCTTGGGGCTTATGGCGGGGGGTGCGTCGCCGGTTGTCTGGGCAACGACGCTCGCGGCCAGTTGGTTTTGGTCTTTCGGAGTGCTTGAGCGTTTAGGCATACCTCGACCTTGCACTCCCTCCGGAAAACTGCCGGCGAAAAATCGCGGGTTAGGTTTCAAACTGTTCCACTACCCGCGGCGCACTTGACGGGGAGGCTTTCTTGCGTAATTTGGGGCCGCTATGGAGTACGTGAATCTTGGTTCGACCGGGCTGAAGGTGTCCCGTCTCTGTCTGGGCACTGTGCGAGCGGGTTCGGGCCGCCGCGGCCGCCCAAGGCGTGGCTCCCGCGCAAATCGCCCTGGCTTGGCTGCTCCACAAACCCTGGATCACCGCTCCCACCGTGGGCGCCTCCAAGCCCGGCCATTTGGACGACGCCTTGGCCGCCTTGAAGGTCAAGCTCTCGCCGGAAGAAATTGCCCGGCTGGACGAACCTTACGTGCCCCACGCCATCATGGGGCATGAGTAGGCGGACTCCCAACTCGCACTCGAAAAAAGGCCTTCGCTGGTGGCCCGCCGCATTGATCGTCGTTCTGGCCGGCGGCGTGACTCTCTGGCCCCGCGCCTCCGCCGGAGGGTCCTTTCAGGCGCGCAACCTGCGGACTCTCACCGTATGGCTGGTTGCCTGTCTCCTGCTCGGTGTCTGGTGGCTCGCGGCTTCGCGCACACCGTGGCGGGTGCGCCTCGGCGTGGCGGCGGCTCTCGCGGGCCTCGTCGGCCTCACCGCGACGCTCTTTCGCATCCGGGGAGTCAGCGGCGACCTGGTGCCGATACTCGAGCCGCGCTGGACGCGCTCCATTCCCCTGTCGCCCGCGAACGAGTCGGGCGCCCCAGCGCCTGGGAAGCTCATCGCTCCTGGCCTGGATTTCCCGCAGTTCCTCGGTCCCAACCGCACGGCCATGCTGGATGCCCCTGGCCTCGAACGCGACTGGCGAGCCAGGCCCCCTCGAGTGCTATGGCGCCAACCCATCGGAGCCGCCTGGTCCGGTTGGGCCATCGTCGGCGCGCGCGCCCTCACTCAGGAGCAGCGGCCCCAGGGAGAATCCAGCACTTGTTATGACGTTCTCACCGGTCGCCTGCTATGGTCCCACTCCGAACCGGCCCATTACCACACAACTCTGGGCGGCGACGGCCCGCGCTGCACCCCGACCGTCGTGAGCAACCGCGTCTTTACCCTGGGCGCCACCGGGATTCTCAACTGCCTGGACCTGGCCACCGGCGAGCGGCTTTGGTCGCGCAACATCGTGGAGGAGGCCGCCAGCCGCGTGCCGGAGTGGGGCTTCGCCGGGTCGCCGCTCGCCGTTGATGGGATGGTCGTCGTCAGCGCCGGCGGGTCTCCCGACCGCTCGCTGCTTGCCTATCGGCAGGACACCGGGCAACTCGCCTGGTCGGGAGGCAGCCGGGCTGTGAGTTATGGGTCCCCGTTTCTCGCCTCTCTGGCCGGCCGCCGTCAGATACTGGCTTTCAACTCCCGCAGGATCACCTCGCACGACCCCGCCAACGGCCGGGTCCTCTGGGAATACCCTTGGGGAGTCGGCGAACCCCAGGCCGCCGCGCCCGTGGTCGTAGGCGCCAATCGCGTCTTATTCTCCAGCGGTTACGGCGTCGGCAGCCAACTGCTCGAACTCCAGCCCGCTGCGGACGGGTCCCTCAGCGTCTCCCGCCTTTGGGAGTCGAAAAAAATGAGGGCCAAGTTCGCCAACCTCGTCCAGCGGGAGGGGTTTCTCTACGGCCTGGACGACGGAGTTCTGGCCTGCCTCGACCTGAAAGACGGCTCGCAACGATGGGAGGAGGGCCGCTACGGTCACGGCCAGGGGCTCCTTGTGCGCGGCCTCTTCCTGCTCATGGCCGAAAACGGCGAGTTGGTCCTGCTCCAACCGACACCCCAATCGCCCAACGAACTGGCCCGCTTCCGGGTTTTCCACGGCAAGACCTGGAATCCGATTGCGCTGTCGGGCGACCTGTTGCTGGCCCGCACCGACCAGGAAGCCGCCTGCCTCCGGCTTCCCCTGGAGCCGGCCGCCCAAGTCCCGGCACGGTAGCCCGGCGGCTTGAGCCTGGTCGCAAAAGAGTCCATCCTTTGTGCGATGAAACTAAACTTGTGACTCCGCCGGAATGAACCGCATTCGCCTCCTATCCGAGCAAGTGGCCAATCAAATCGCCGCCGGCGAGGTGATCGAGCGTCCTGCCAGCGTCGTCAAGGAGCTGGTCGAGAACTCGCTCGATGCCCAGGCCGGACGCGTGACGGTGGAAATCCAGGCGGGCGGGCGCAGCCTGGTGCGGGTGGCCGACGACGGCACGGGCATGAGCCGCGACGACGCCCTCCTGTGCCTGGAGCGCCACGCCACAAGCAAGATACGGCTCGCCGAGGACCTGGCCGGCATCGCCACCATGGGATTCCGCGGCGAGGCGCTGCCGAGCATCGCCAGCGTGAGCCGCTTTACGCTCACCACCCGCGAACGCGACAGCCAATCCCCCGAGGGCACCCAGGTCGTCATCAGCGGCGGAAAGATGCTCGAAGTCAAGGCGGCCGGCAGTGCGCCGGGCACCACGGTCGAAGTGCGGCATCTCTTCTTCAACCTCCCGGCCCGCCGCAAATTCCTCCGCACAGAGCCGACCGAGTCGGCCCACATCCAGCATTACCTGACCCTGGCGGGGTTGGCGTTTCCGGAGGTTGCCTTCACCTTTCAAAAGGACGGGCGTTTAATCTGGCAGTTGCCGGCCATCAAGAGCGGCAACGACGTCCCCGCCCGCCTGGCGGCCCTGCGCGAGCGGTTGCGCGCCCTCTACGGCGGCGAGCAGGGCCTCCTGCCGGTGGACTTCTCCGCGGCCATTCGCCCCATCGAGACGCCCGGCGAAGAACCCGGTCCGGACCTCGGACCTCAGACCTCGAACCTCCGTCTCTGGGGGTTCATCGGCGCGCCCGGTGTCTCGCGCTTGACCCGCGAAGACCAGCACGTCTTCGTGAACCGCCGTCCGGTGCAGAATCGCGGCCTGAATTTCGCGTTGTTCGAGGGCTATCACACGGCCCTGATGAAAGGGCGCTACCCGGTCTGCTGCCTGTTCCTGGAAATCGACCCGGCCGCCGTGGACGTGAACATCCACCCGGCCAAACGCGAGGTGAGGTTCCATCAGGAAGGCGAAGTGCGGCGATTGGTCGCGCAAGCCGTGCGGGAAACGTTACTGCGATTGGCCCCGGGTCCACAGTCCACAGTCCACAGTCCGCGGTCCGAGGAGCGCAGTCCGCAGCCCGCGGTTCATCCTCCCGAGCGCGGCGAGAGGCGGGACGTTGGGGAGGTGGGGCAGGCGAGTTTGCCAAGTTTCCCCTCCGGGTTGCGGCCGGCGGTGGACGCGGCTGCGGCGCAGGCCGTCACGCAGCCGGTCTTGCGGATGGGATTTGGCGCGCCGCCGCCGCCTTCCCCGCCGGAAACCCCGGCGCCTCAATCAGCCTCCGCGGCCGCGCCGACTGCGCGGGTGACGCCGGCCGCGGCCGTGCCGTTGCTGAATGTGCCGTTGCGCCTGCTCGGGGTGGTCGGCCGGCTCTACGTGGTGCTGGAGTCGGACCGCGGACTGGTGCTGATGGACCAACATGCGGCGCACGAGCGGGTCTTGTACGAGCAGATGCTCAATCGGCTCGAGCGCAACGACCAGGCCCCCTCGCAACGGCTGCTGCTGCCGGAGACCGTCGAGTTGTCCGCGCGAGACGCCAGTTTTGTGCGGGAGCAGTTGCCGGCCCTGGGGCGCCTGGGGGTCGGGCTGAGCGAATTCGGCGAGCGCACGTTCCTGCTCGACGCGCTGCCGCCCTTTGTGAAGGGAGTTGACCCTCGCCGATTTGTGCTCGCCATCCTGGACGAACTCAAGGCCTCGGGACTCGAGGTCAACACACTCCGCCTGGCCGAGCACGTGGTGGCCAAAACAGTCTGCCGTCACGCCGTCAAGGCCCGAGACCCGCTGGCCGGGCCTGAACTGGAGGCGCTGGTCCAGGACCTCCGGCACTGCGCCATGCCCTACACCTGCCCCCACGGCCGGCCTACCCTCATCGAGATGAACTTCCGCGAGCTCGAAAAGAAGTTCGGCCGAACGGCGTGATCCGGAGGGTCCAATCGGCAGGGAGTTGAATTTCAGATTGGGCTATGTCGTCTATCATTTTGTGCTATAATGTGTTGGAGTTTATGATGAAAACGAACCACAGGTTGATTCGGAAGACCGGTGGCCTTGGCCGGCAACCCGGGCGGCGCGTCCCTGGCCCCGTGGCCGAGGTCAAGAACGCGGTGCTGCGCGAGTATGCCGACGGTTTGCGTCCGCACGACCGCCTGTTCCGAGGGGCTATGATCGAAGCCGAGGCATTGGCGTGGCAAACCCCCTATCCAGGGCTGCTCTTCCCCGTCCTGGCCCAGGAAAAGGCGCAGGCCGTCCGGAATTGGCTGGCTCGCCAACAGGGCATCCGGCGAAACAGCCCGGGGATTTGGTTCGCGGAGTAACGCGGGTTGTTGGCAAATGAACTGAACTCGGTCGGCGTCCGGCCCCGGTATTCACTGCCATTGACCCGTTTTCATTTTTCATTCACTTCCCATCTCGGGCTAAAGTTTTTGCTGTCGCAGCCGAAGTAATGCCAGACGCAAGCTCGCGCGCTCTGCGGCAATGCCGCCCGCGCGGTGTGCATGCAGACGCGGAGTTTTTGGTGATTTCGACAACACAGCGCGCTCGACCAAAGCCGTGCCGGCCATGGGTCAGCGCGGGGGGGTGGCTTTTTTTTGCCGTGGGGCCGGCGGTTTGGGGCCAGACGGCCGGTTCTGCGCCCGCCCCCCTGCCGCTGCTGACGAACCTCTCCGATATGTGGGCTGTGGCCCCCCAACACAGGACTGAGCCACACCGGATGCGAACCGAGGTGGCGATCTACTACTTCGATGCCGACTGGAGCACGGCCTGGGGAGAATGCAACGGGAAGCCGGTTTTCCTGCCGATTACCGACTGCCCGATTCCTTTGAAGGCGGGGCAGCGAGTTGCCCTGGACGGCGTGGTGGAACCGTTCCGCCAGGCCTTTCTCTGGGACCGAACACAAGTCCGTATCCTGCAAGAGGGCTTGAGCTTCCCGGCGCGCTCCGTGACGAACTTGAGCGAGCACGCGCGCGAACTGAAAGGCCGTCTGGTTTCCGTGGAGGGGCTGATTGACAGCCTGCTGCCCGCGGACCGACACCTGAAAATCGACTTCCTTGCCCGCAAGACCTTCGCCAATGTCTATGTGCAGACCCCCACGAACGCGCCGCCCGTTCGTTTCAAAGAGGGGGATTTTGTCCGCGTGAAGTGCGTTTACGGAGCCCAATTCGACCAGGACGGCGGACTCAGACATCTGGGCTTGTGGGTCGTCCGGCCGGAAGACATAGAGGTCATCGGCTCCCTCGCCACGGACCCTCGCTTCGCCGTCCCGGCCACGCCGATCGAGGCCATCCTGGAAGAAATGCCTCAGAATCAACCGCTCCGCGTCGAGGGCATCGTACGCCGCCAGAAGGTCGGACATGATGTCACCGTTTGGGACGCCACCGGCCAGGTCACCGTCCAAAGCCGGCAAACGCTGCCTCTGCGTGTAGGCGACCGCGTCGAAGCCGTCGGCTATCCCAACGCGGTGGGCGCGGCGCATTATTTGCAGTTCGCCTTGTACCGGCCGGTTGTCTCCACCAATGCCCCGCCGGCCCCCCTGCCGGACCTGTCGAGCCGTTCCCCATTGCGCCTGACCGAGTGGATTCGGAACCTCAGCCCGGCGGATGTGCGCCGGCGCCTGCCGGTCAAACTGCGCGGGGTGGTCACCTGGTCGAATCCTCAGGCTCAGTTCTGCTACGTCGAGGACGCCAGCGGCGGCATCCGCGTGCTTGCTCCGGCGTGGCGGACGCCGGAGACGTCCAAACCGGGAACGGTGGTGGAGCTCACGGGCGAAGTGATGGAGGGCGACTATGTGCCGGTGGTGACCAACGCCGTTGTCTCGCGCATCGGCTGGTGGGGTCTCGATGAGGCCCGGCCAGTGACGTTCGAGCAGGCGATGACCGGCGCCGAGGATGGCCAGTGGGTTGAGATGGGGGGCTACGTTCGAGAGGTGAGCCAGGTCGGGGAACTGACACGGCTGGGCCTGAGCACGTCGCGCGGCGAGTTCCGCGCGTGGGTGGCGGCCCCGCAGGAGGCGGCCCGGTTGCGCGGCAGCATCGTCCGGGTCCGCGGTGTCTGCGCGGCGGTGGCCAACGCCCGGCACCAACTGACCGGCATCGAACTATTGTCCGCGCTGAGCGATCCCCTCTCGGTGGATGAGCCAACACCCGACGATCTCTTCGCCGCGCCGCTGCGTCCGCTGGACAGCCTGCGCCGTTTCGACTCGGAAAGCGCTCTGGGCCGCCGAATCCACACCTCCGGCACCGTGACTTTGCACGCCGCCCGCCGCTACCTCTTCCTGCAGGAGCACGGCGATGCGGTCTTCGTGTTGAGCCAGCAGGACGACGCCCTGCGACCGGGCGATCGCGTCGAAGTCGTGGGCTTTCCAGGCTACGAGGGCCGCCGCTTTCTCCTGCGCGAAGCCGCTTACCGCCGAACCGCCCCCGGCAAGGAGCCGGCCCCCGTGCCCGTGCCCGAGGCCCAGGCCGTCAACGCGGACCTGGATGGCGTGCTCGCACGGGCCGAAGGCACGTTGCTCAACATCGCCGAGAAGGACGGCGAGGTCCGCCTTCTCGTCCAGGACAAAGCCGCGCCCTTCGAGGTTTGTCTGGATTCGAGCGCTGCTGGTCCCGGCAGGACGCCGCCGGAGGTGCGGTTGGGTGGCCGGCTTGGGCTGACGGGCGTTTACGAAGCCCGGAGAGATGAGAACGGGGATCTGCGCTCCTTTCAGCTCCGCCTGCGTTCCTGGGGCGATGTCCGCGTGCTGCGCCAGCCGCCGTGGTGGACGTTGACCCGGTTGTTTTGGTCGCTGCTGGCCATGCTGGGCCTATCGGTAGTGGCGCTGGTCTGGGGCGGGCTGATTTCCCGCAAGAACATGCTTCTCTCGCAGGCCCAAACGGAATTAAAAGCCGCCAACGACCAGTTGGAACTCCGTGTCCGGGAGCGCACCCGCGACCTCGAGAGCCAGGTCCAGGCCGAAGAACGGGCGCGCGCCGAATTGGCCGCGGCCCAGGACGCCCTCATCCTCGCGTCCCGGCAGGCCGGCATGGCGGAAGTCGCCACCAATGTCCTCCACAACGTCGGCAACGTCCTCAACAGCGTCAACGTCTCCGCCTCGCTCCTGGAGGAGCGCCTCCGCCAGACACACGCGGGAAACGCCGCCAAAGCCGTCGCGCTGCTGCGACGCCCGCCCGATCAGGTCGGCCGCTTCCTGAGCGAAGACCCCCAAGGCAAAATCCTGCCTGCCTACCTCGAGGAACTCGTCACCACCCTCGAGCGCGACCGGCAGTATCTCCGGGACGAAGTCCGTTCGCTCATCAAAAACGTCGAACACATCAACACCATCGTCGCGATGCAGCAGGGTTACGCCAGCTTCGCCGGCGTCCTCGAACCGTGCGACGTGCGGGAACTGGTCGAGGATGCCATCCAAATGAACGCCGCCTCGCTGAATCGCCACCGCGTCCAACTGGTCCGCGATTACAAGCCCGCCCCGCGCGTGCTGGTGGACCGTCACAAGGTCCTCCAGATTCTGATCAACCTGGTCAACAACGCCAAACAAGCCCTCGATGACAAAACCTCGGACAAACGGATCGTGCTCCAGGTCTGCTCCGCCGGGCCGGAGCGCGTCCGGCTCAGCGTGGCCGATAACGGCGCCGGCATTGCGCCGGAGAACCTGAGCCGCATCTTCTCGCAAGGCTTCACAACGAAGAAGCACGGGCACGGTTTCGGTTTGCACAGCGGCGCAAACGCGGCCAGGGAACTCGGCGGCTCGCTCTCGGTCCAGAGCGATGGTCCGCAGCAAGGCGCGACCTTCACCTTGGAACTGCCCGCGGCCAACCTCGCGAATACCGCATCCCCGTCCGCTTCTGACGATCCTCGGAGGAATGCTGCCCCGGCGAGGACTTGAACCCGCAACCAATGGCAGTGGGTTCATTATGCGGGCGGGGAAGGCTGCCGCCCGCCGCTCATCGGCACCGAGCCGCAGTTGTATTGAAGCACCCAATCCCCCGGCCCAAGGAACCGACCCCATCGTCAGGCGCCAGATTGTTGTTTCAAGAAAGCCAGGATGCCGGTCCAGCACGGCTCTACCGACCAGTTGGAATGCGTTGTGGGGTAGGCTTGGTGTTGGCACTGAAAGGCAAATCCATGCGCGGTCAGGCGATGCAGGACCTGCTCGCACATGAATGTCGAGGGCCAGATTTGGTCTTTGGTAAACGAGACCAACAGAATTGGCCCCCGGGCCTTTTCCACTTGAATCGTCGCCTTTTCGACGGCACGGGCATTCGCAAGCGCGTTCTCGAACATCCTTGTTCGCTTACCCGAAATCATGCCCCGCACCGTGGCGAATGAATAGGGAACTCGCGCAAAAGGGACCTCCCGACCTTCAAGGCTCCAGGCCGAGTGCTGGCCACGGAGGGCATCGAGGACCCCTGTTGGAGGGCCTGGAAAGACCACCGAACTCGGGCCGATTGCGACTACGGCTTTAACCTGGGGATAGACACTGGACAGAAGCAACGCCAATTCGGCCCCTCGCGACACCCCCATCACCACATAATTGTCCGGGATGACTTCCTTTTGGACGGACAACCAGCGAAATGCCTTTGCGAAATATTCTAACGGGATGGCGCGCAGATCATCGGGGAGACCCCTCGCTCCGAAATAGGCCAGGGACATAACGTAATATCCCGACTCCACGAGTCGCTCAAGGTATGCGGTTTGGTCGCTCCAGCTCTTCCCTCCTTCTGAACCGCCCAATAGAATCAATGCCTTTCGCGGTTTGTCCGAGGGCTTGTAGAAGCAATCCGCGTTCAATCCGTCGAAGGTCAATGTGGTCACCAAGATGCCCGTCGAGGCCGGTATTAGCGGTGCGAACTCACCGGGGCGGTGCGCGGTCGCGCAGCCACTCGCAAGGAGGATTCCAGCTAACACAATGCAGATTCTCATATTGTTTGAGCGAACTAAAATGATAACTCCCTCATTCTCAATAGCGCCTTTGCCTCAAGAGCCGCGTCCTGGCTGGGCGTGGAACAGGCAGGCTCCGTGGGCCGGGAGGTCCAGGTAGAGACCCCGCTGGCGCAGGTCCTGGCCGTCTCGCAGGTAATGCTGGGCGCTCAACAGGTCGTCGACTCGCCACTGACTCTCGGCCAGCCCGGGGGGGGTGAGAGGGGCATAGCATTGGCTCGGGTGAGGGGCGAGATTCACCGCCACCAGGTCGAAGTCCGGCGGGTGCGTCTGCCATTGTACGAGCACGAAACTCTGAAATGTGGGGTTATCGGGCCAGGCGGCGCGCGGAGCCAGGAGTTGACCTTGGCCGCGGGCCACGGCCGTCGTCGGCAATGTTGTCAGGAGGCGATCATAGAGCGCCTGAATCTGGGCATCCACGGGTTCGCCCGGCCACCGCGCCAGTTGAACCGGCGCCTGGATTCGGGCGCCGGAGAGTTGGCCCTGGTGCAGGAAACGCATCCCCGGCAAACCCAGGATGAGGAGGGCCGCGGCCCCGTGCTCAGCGGGTGAGAGGAGCGAGGCCACGCGCGGCTCATCATGGTTCTCAAGAGAATGGGCGCCCGCGGCCAGACGCTCCGGCGACAAGCCGAGCAGGTGGCGCTGCGTCCCGGAGGCGTCTCGGGCGATGAGCTTGTCGTAGAGGACCTTGTCGTAGGTATAGTCAAAGCCAAGGTCTTGCAGGCGCGGTTCCAAACCCCAGTATGCCTCCGCAAGAAAGAGAAAATCCGGCAGGGTCTGTTTCACGGCCGTGATGGCGTCGGTCCAGAATTCCGGGCCGGGCGCGGGGGCGGCGGCGGGGAATTGGGCCCAGGAGCGGCTGAACACGTCGTTGAGGAGCAGCATCACCATGTCGCAGCGCGCGCCGTCACACCGGCGGGCAATCGACAAGAGCACGTCGGTCATCGCGGAGCGGGTCTCCGGGCGCCGATAGTCCAGTTGGACGGTATCGGACCAGGGCGGGAAGAAGGGGTCTCTTCCATGCGCCAGCCAGCGCGGGCCGAAGCGGGTCTGCCGCCGAAATGTCCCCTGGCAGGGCTGAGGGCTTTGCACGAACAAATCCGGACGCTCGTTCAACCAACGATGGTCCAGGCCAAGATGGTTGGGCACGAAGTCCAGGACCAGCTTGAGGCCGTGCGCGTGGAGGGCATTGCGGAACTCCGCGAGGCCGGCCTCGCCGCCCAGGCTATCCGGGACCCGGTAGTCCGCGATGGCGAACGGGGAACCGGCGACGTCCTCGTCCCGCCAGCCTGGCAGGACCTGGTCGTAAAGGCGCCGCTGGTGATGCGCCCCGGCAAGCGCCCGCTGCCGGGCGCAAGGTCCGCCGGCCCACACACCCATGAGCCACAGATGAGTGAAGCCCAGCCGGCGCCAGCGGTCGAATTGGTCCGCCGGCACGCTGGCAAGCGTTACAGCGCAGCCGCGCTCTTGGGCCAGCCCGCGCAACCAGCAACGCGCGTTGATCTCGTAGAGGAGCGGGTGAGGATGCGTCACGAGTTGAGCACCTTCAGGGCCTTGGTGGGGTTCGAAACGCGCAGGATGAGCAGCCCGCTCTTAACATTCGGGGGCGTGGCGCTGTAGCAATACTCGATATTGATCCTCGCATTCGCCAATTTGCGCGCGACTTGAGCCAACTCACCGGGCTTGTTGCTGCCCTCGACCATCACCACGTCGTCTTCGACCACCAACGTCCCATGCTCTTCAAACACGTGAAGCGCCTTGCGGTAATCGCTGACCACCAGGCGGATGACGGTGTGGTCCACCGTGTCGCTCGTCGCGATGGCATAGACGTTGATCTTGGCCTCGGCCAAGGCCTGTGTCACGTTGGCCAACGTGCCGGGGCGGTTGTCCAAAAAGACAGCCAGTTGTTTAGTGATTTGCATAGTCAGCCTTGTTTAGTAGTTTGAACTTGCATCGGCAAAGGAGTTGCCCATACGCTCTGTATCGAACTCTAGTTCATTCGCCCGCAATCGCCAACCAGGAATCTCTTGGAGGACCGTGGATGTATGAAAGCTGTGTCGCACGCAGGGCCGGGGCAGATGTCCTTTGTCGGGACTGTCCTCGCCGCAGGCCTCGGGTGCCTGCTGTTCAGCGGCGCTGCCACCGCCGCGACGAACGACACGACGTCCTTCTGGGACAAGGCGCTCCTCGATATGGAGCTTCAGCACGTGGAGATGAGCGCGGGGAGTCTCTTCGCGGCTTGGGACAAGCTGGGCCGGGCGTTCCTGGTGCGTTCGGTTCTCGCCTTGCGGGAGAGTAGCGCGGTTCGCCGCCCATTCGAGTTCACCAAGGACGCTTGCACCGTCCGGGATCTCATTGGCGCACTCATGGAGGCGTACCCCGACTACCAGCTCTCTCAGGACCTGGAGACGGGCATCCTCTGGATCCACCCTGCATCCGTCCCGTACGAGTCCTTGCTGGCGACCTCAGTGGTGATTCCTCCGGGCATGAATCAGGTGCCCGCGCTGCAGGGCGTCCTTCGCCCACTGCAGTCGCAGGGCGCTTTCGGCATCCGCTGGCGGGGCATCGTCGGGGCCTTCGAGAACGCCCACGCCTTTCCCGTTAACCTGCGGCCCGGGGTTCATACGGTGCGGGATGTCCTGAACATGTGCCTTCAGGCTTCTCCATCCAGGACGTTCTACGTCGCACTGAATGAACCTCAGGCCATTGTTACCCCTGTGGACATCCTGAATCCTCCAGGGCATCCCGAAATGGACAAGTTCATCCGCGCGCTGCAGCAGGGCGGGTCCCCTGGCCAGCAGCCCGCCAGTCCCGGGGGCGTTACGAATCAAGCCCTGCCCTTCACCGCGGGGCCTAATGTGACCCCTCTGCGCCCGGGCTCCCTGCGTTTCTGGCGGCTCGGAATGGGCCGGGCCGGCGATGCCCAGCCCTCGAATGCAGAGTTGCTGGAGGCCCTGGCCAGTCAGAGCGCCCACGAGCGCTGGGTGGTGCGGTTGTTCATGGGCGCCGAGGTGTTTCAGGTCCCGATACAGAGGATGGTCTCTGAAGCCCCGCCGGGCCGGGAAGCGGTCTGGGCCGCCTTGGGCATGCTCACGACGCACAACCTCGCCACGCCTTCGTCGCGCTCACCGGGCCTGCTGAGGATCCGGCGGGAGGTGTCGCTGGACACGGCTGCGAGCCTCGACCGCGGCACTGTCGTCCTTGCGGCAATGGAGATGGCACGCGTTGGCGACGACGCCCTGCTGAAGAAGGTCGCCAGGTGGGCCCTCGGTCCGGACGAGTTGGCAACCATCGATCCCGATGGCGTGAGGATCGCCAACTCATCAAGCATCGTCAGGACCGCGCTCAAAGAGGCCAACTGCGCGTGGCCGGGACTGTCCGCGAACGACCTGCGCGCCACGGAGGAACGGAAGCTGCTGGTGCTGCATCAGTAGCCCCGCGGTGGATCCACCCATGATCGGCCGACCACTTACGAAAGAGACGGACAACGGCTCGGCGGAGCCGCGAAGGCCTGGCCCAATGGCGGTGCGCCCTGCCATGCTGGGGCTGGTCTCCAGCCTCGGCCTGTGCTGCGCGCTGCTCTGCGGGAGTGCCATCGCCGCCACGAACGAGACGACCTCCTTCTGGGACAAGGCGCTCCTCGATATGGAGCTTCAGCACGTGGACATGAGGGCCACGTCGCTCTATGACGCGCGGGACAAGCTCGGCAGGGGGTACCTCGTCCGCACGGTCCTCGCGGTCGGGGAGCGGGGCCAGCGAAGGGGCGCTTTTGAGTTCGCCAGAGCCGTCTGCACAGTCCGAGACCTCATCGGCGCCATGCTCCGCACGTACGGGGATTACACGCTTACCCAGGACCCGGCGACGGGCGTGCTGTGGATCCACCCGGCAAGTATGCCCTACGAGTCGATACTGGCGCGCCAGATCGAGGTGCCCCAGGGCATGGTCCAGGTTCCGATGCTTCAGGGGGTGCTGCGCAAGCTGCAGGAGCAGCCGGGCTCCGGCGTTGTGGTGACTGGCCGGGGCATGGTGTGGGAAGACGCGGCCGCCTATCCGGTGACGCTCAGCCCGGGCGTGTTCACCTTGCGCGACATTATCAACATGTGCCTTCAGCCGAGCCCTTCGAGGACATTCGGCATCCAGATCTTCGGGACCGCGGCCGCTATCACCCCAGGGGATATCCTTCAGTCGGGGCAGCCTCGGTCTGAAGCGCGGCCCGGCTCCTTGCGCTTCTGGCGGCTCGGCATGGGCAAGGCGAGCGAGGCCGAGCCGAGCAGTGAGGAACTCCTGCAGGCCCTGGCTAGCGCAGATCCGCACGAGAGGTGGGTGGCGCGTTCATTCATTCACGCGGAAAGATACCACGTTCCGCTGTACAAGATGGTTATGGGCGCGCCGCGTGGCCGCCAAGCGATTTGGGCGTCGCTGGCGCATCTGACCATGGGCAATCTCACGGCGCCGTCGCCCCTCCTGCCAGGCGCCAAGAGAATCCAGCAGGAGATGTCGCTGGACACGGCGGCGGACCTGGACCGGGGCACTGCCGTGCTGGCGGCGATGGAGATGGCGAGGGTCGGGGACGACGCCCTGCTGAAAAAAGTTGCCCAGTGGAGCCTCGCTCCGGACGAGTTAGCCAGCATGTACCCTGACTCGGTGCGGATTGCCACGCTATCGAAGGAGGTGAGGACGGCGCTCAGGGAAGCCAACTGCGCGTGGCCCGGCCTGTCCGCCAAGGAACTGCGAGACATGGAGGAGCGAAAGCCGCTGGTGCTGCATCAGTAGCCCCACAGTAGATCCGCCCATGACCTGCCGACTACGCACGAAAGAGACGGACAACGCTTCGACGGAGCCGCAGGGGCTTGGCAAAACGACAATCCGTCTTCCCTTGGCTGGCATTGCCAGCACCGATCCGGGTGAGATTTCCGCTCCCCTCCTGCGCCCGTTTTGGCTGTTGGCGGGCCTCATCTTGGTGCTGGCGGGACTTTGGTTCCTGCTATTGTCCCAGGCGCTGTTGCGCATAACCTAACGTTTACATGCCGCCGCGAAAGCACTCGTCATGCCGATCTACAACGAGGACGCCCGCCGAGTGGCGGCAGGGGTCCGACAGACATGGCTCAGCGCAAAGAAGACCGGGTTGGACGCCCACTGCGACTACTACATCCTCTGCTTGTGGTCATGATGGTGGTCGGCTTCGCCCTGGCGGCGCGGCAGGGAACCATGACCATTGATCCGGCCGTCCTCGGCTGGGCGCTGATCTACATGCCCATAACGCAGTTAAGCACCAACGTGCTTGCCTTCTGGATGCATATCGATGTGCGGCTGAGCTTATGGCGCCGGACGGCTGCCTTGTTTGTGTTCGAAATCCTTGCCCGGCTGCTGATAACCCCTCTCATGCTCTACCAACACTCTATTTTTGTGCTGGGCATCCTTTCTGGCAAGACGGTGCATTGGACAAAGGAGTTGCCCATACGCTCTGTGTCGAACTCTAGTTCATTCGCCCGCAATCGCCAACCAGGAATCTGAACCGTGTTGACGGCTCGGCTGGAAAACACTATTCAAACCCCCGTCTAATATGAAACTCAGCGAAAGGCGTTGGGGCTGGTATGTCAGGAGCCTGCCGGACTTGGCCCGTTCAAGGGCCTTGTTCCTGGCCAGAAATCATACCATGACCACATTCATTCGCTGCAAAGTGTTGTGGGACCTGTGCCTGGAGCAGTTGAGGAGGAAAGTGCCGGGGGCCTTCGTAGAATGCGGTGTTTGGCGGGGTGGCTCGGCCATCGTGATGGGCGTGGCCGCCCGCAAGGCGAACCCGGTTCCGCCTCTGCATCTTTTTGATTCGTTCGAGGGGTTGCCGGAACCTGACGCGAATGACGGCGTTCAGGCAGCCAAATACAGCGACGGAAAGGCGGGCGGAAAGCTCGTGAGCATAGCGAAATGCGACGCTTCGCTGGAATACGTCAAATCCGCTCTCTTTGGGCATGCGGGCCTGTCCCCGGCCGATGTGGTGTTTCATCAAGGCTGGTTTCAAAACACGCTGCCGGCCGAGGCAAAAAGCATCGGCCCCATTTCCGTGCTGCGGCTGGACGGAGATTGGTATGCCTCCACGAAAATCTGCCTGGAACATCTTTATCCCCTGCTGAGCCGCGACGGGATTGTGATATTGGACGATTACTTTTTGTGGGAGGGCTGCAAGAAGGCCACAGAGGAGTATCGCCAGACCTTCGGCATCTCCGATCCGATCCTCCCGATTGATGACGAGTGCGCCTATTGGAGGAAAACCTCGGCCGGCTCATAACCCGCACCATGTCCTCAACGGTCCAAAGCGTCCGCCGGAGGCCAGGGCGGATAGCCTGGTTCAAGCTCATGCTCGATTTCGGGCTCAGGCGCGGCGGTTCGGCCTGGGAGCGCGCGCGGCTTTTCTACTACAGTTGGCTGAAACCGCCGCTGGCCTATCGGGGCGTTGTCTCTTACTCGGCGAGCCGCATCCTCCGCTTCTCGACCCGGGTGTCGGACCACAGGAGGTTCCTGGTCCATGCCCGCGACAACGGGCTGGACATCAGCACGTTCGTCGAGTTCTTCTCGGCCCGGTACGCGCTCATTCCACCCGAACTCCCCCCCATCGATCCGGGGGTGATTTATGACATCGGGGCCAACATCGGGATGGCCTCACTCTATCTTGCCGATCGCTATCCGAAGGCCAGGCTCTATGCCTTCGAGCCGGTCCCGGTGAATTTTGAACTCTGCCGCCTCAACTGTCAGAACTTGCCTCAAGCGGAGGCATTTCCCTGGGCGGTGGGGGCGCGGAGCGGCGCCGCGGCGTTCTCGTTCAGCGAACAAGACCTCCGCGCCGGACGGCTCCGGGGCGTGGGAACTCCGCCGGATCAGCGAATCGAGAAAGAGATACAGGTGCCGGTGGTCTCGATCGCCGACCTGGTGGCCAAGAAGCAGCTCGCCCCGCCCGACTTTCTGAAAATCGACGTCGAAGGCGCGGAATTGGAAGTTCTCAAGGGAATTGGAGAGCAGGTCGGATGCGTCCGCCGCATGCTCATCGAGACCCACGGGCCGGAGATGTATGCCGCCTGCAGGCAATGGGTCCGGGACCACGGGTTCCTCATCCTCCATTCACAGGAAATAATCCCCGGTTGGGCCGCCGTCTGGTGCGACCGGGTTTGATATGAATTCATTTCTGTGAAATCTGTGCCGTCTCCGGCTCGAAAGTCGTGATTCCCCTAGGCTCGTCGAGGCTCCGATGCTATGGTTGCATCATGGCTTTGGATGCTGCTGCCCGCCGCCGCTTGGCCGGCGGCCTGCTTGTGGCCCTCGCGCTGGCCATGCTGGTTGCGGGCCAGACCGTGCTTTCGGGACGGCTCAGCCCGGTGGAGTTCATGGTCTATTGGCTGGTGTGCTTGTTGCTGACCGGGGCGGCGATTGTGGCGGCGTTTCTTGACCTGCGCGCCATTCAGCGCCGGAACCTCCGGGAGCAGCGTCTTCTCTTCCACTCCACGCTTGAACAGATAGCCAGCCAGGCCAAGGCCAAAGCCCCGCCGAAAGGCGGCCCTGAATCGAGAACCGCGGCCCGCGGAGGAGGCATCTCACAGGAATAGGGCTCGGAACGAGTTCCATAAGCGGCTTCCCAAAAGCCGGGGCCGCGGTTACTCTCCTACCGTTCGTGCAATCCAAACCGAAAAATGATCCGCCGGAGCCCGCTCATTTCATCAACCGGGAATTGAGTTGGTTGGAGTTCAACCACAGAGTGCTGGAGGAGGCCCTGGATTCGACGAACCCCCTGCTCGAACGGGTGAAGTTCTTGTGCATCGTGAGTTCAAACCTCGACGAGTTCTTCGAGGTGCGCGTGGCAGGGCTGAAGCAGCAGATCGAGAGCGAGGTGGTGGGGCGGACGATGGACGGGCTGACGTCCAGCGAGGTGCTTCGGGAGATCGTCAAGCGAGTGAGACGGATGGTGGACCAGCAGTATGCCTGTTGGCGGGACGAACTGCGTCCCGCGCTGGCGCGAAACGGCATCCGCATCCTGGAATTCTCCGAGTTAAGCGCGGACGACCTGGCCGGCCTGGAGGCGCATTACCGCGCCCAGGTGCGGCCGGTGCTCACGCCGCTGGCGATCGACCCGGCCCATCCTTTTCCGCAGTTGCTCAATAAGTCGCTCAACTTCATCGTGCGCCTGGAGATGCCCAAGCACCAGGAGGTGCTAAAGCATCTCGCGGTGGTCCAAATCCCGCGCAACTTCCCGCCTATGGTGAAACTGCCGCGCCCCGATGCCCGGCAGGATTATATTTTTCTGGAACAGCTCATCGGGCATTTCCTGGCGGACCTGTTCCCAGGGACCCGGATCATCGGCTACTGGCCGTTCCGCGTCACTCGAAACAGCGAACTCTACATCGACGAGGAGGAGACGGACAACCTGCTCAAGGCCGTGGAAAACGAGCTCCACAACCGCCGCAAAGGGGATGCGGTCCGGCTGGAGCTTCAACACGATTGTCCGGCGCCCATTACGGAGGCCCTGCTCAGGACGCTGCGGCTGACCCAGGAAGACCTCTATCTCATCGACGGGCCTCTCAACCCGACACGGCTGATGGTGCTGCACGAGGGGGACCATTCCCCGGAGCTGCGGGACGCCGCGTTTGTGGCCCCGGTGGCCCCGGCGCTGCGCGGGCGGGCTGACGTCTTCGCGGCCATCCGGGAGCGGGATGTCCTGCTGCACCACCCGTACGACAATTTCAGCAGCGTGGCGGACTTTCTCGAACGAGCCGCTTCCGACCCGGACGTGCTGGCGATCAAGCAAACCCTCTACCGCACCGGGGGCGACCCTCGGATCATTGGCGCCCTGGAGAACGCGGTCAATAACGGCAAGCAGGTGACCGCGGTGGTGGAACTGCGCGCCCGCTTCGATGAGGCCAACAACATCCTTTGGGCTCGGGAGTTGGAGGAAGCGGGCGTTCACGTCGTTTACGGCCTGGTGGGCTATAAAATCCATGCCAAGGCCACGCTGGTCGTGCGCCGCGAAGGCTATCAGCTCCGCCGCTACGTCCATCTCTCGACCGGCAACTACAATCCGGCCACAGCCCGGATTTACACCGACCTGGGCCTGCTGACCTGCCGGCCCGACTTCGGGGAGGACGTCACCAATTTCTTCAACCTCCTCACCGGCATCTGCCAGTTCCAGACAATGCGGAAGCTGCTGGTTGCCCCATTCGATCTTTGCGAGCGGCTGCTCCAACTCCTGGAGCGGGAGACGGAGAACGCCCGGCGCGGGCTGCCGGCGCGGGTCATCGCCAAAATCAACTCCCTGGCCGACCCCACCGTCATCGAAGCCCTCTACCGGGCCTCCCAGGCGGGCGTCCGGGTCGACCTAATCGTCCGCGGGATTTGCTGCCTGCGGCCCGGCCTGGAGGGCCTTGGCCAGAACATCACGGTGCGCAGCATCGTCGACCGTTTTCTCGAACACAGCCGCATCTACTATTTCGAGAACGCCTGCCAGCCCCAGGTCTTTATCGCCAGCGCGGACTGGCTCCCGCGCAGTTTTTATCGCCGCATCGAGATAGCCTTTCCCATCGAAGACGGGCTCCTGCGCGAGCGGGTCATCCGCGAACTGCTGACAATCCCGTTGCGCGACAATGTGAAGGCGCGCTTCCTTCAAGCCGACGGGTCCTATTGCCGGAAGGCGCCGGCCCCAGGCATCGAACGCCACCGCAGCCAGTCCGAGTTCACCGCGCAGGCGATGACCGCCGGCGAGCCGCCCGCGGAACCGGTTGAGGGCCGGCCTCGCTATCCGCGCGTCCAACTCGCCCCGTCCCCCTTTGCCGGGCGCAAGGGGCGCGAGGCAAAAAAGTGACCGCCCTGCCGGGACACATGGGGGGTTGTTTGTTGCCATCCAGCAGCTTCGGCACTATAGTTGGACTGTTTTCCTGACACATTCAGAGGGCGCATGAAAATGGCAGCTCCCCCTTTCCGAAAAAACGGTCCCGGTCTCGCGTCGGGGCAGCCCTCCTCTTTCGGCCTGCCCGCCGAGAGCCCGCGGCTGGTGGAAAAGGCGCTTAAGAAGCAATGGAAGTGGTATCGAAGACAGCTCAAGCGTTGCCAGAAGCGGTTCACCGAGAAAACTATCCATGACGCGCGGGTTGGGGCACGGCGGCTCCTTTCGGCGGTGGAGTTGCTGGATGGGTTCCTATGCGGGGCGCAGGTCCGGAAAGTGGAGCGGGCCATCAAAGGGCACCTCGCCACATTCGACGGCCTGCGCGACACCCAGGTGCAACTGCCCGTCATCGGCAAGCTGCGAGTGACCTTTCCGGCTGCCGGGCCCTTCTACACCTTCCTGCGAAAGCGGGAGAAGCGCCTCATCAAGTCAACCCGCAGGAACATCAGGAAAGTCCAAATGGAGCGCCTGGACCGGCTCATCGGGGCCTGCCGTGACGAGGTCGAGACCCGGCGCAAGAATTGCCCCGCCCAGGAGGCGGTGGCGCTGGTGCTCGGGTCCGTGGACCGGGCGTTCGCCTGCGCCGCCGAGTTGCGAGCCCGCATCGATCCGCGCAAGACGGAGACGATCCACCGTACGCGCGTGGCCTTCAAGAAGTTCCGGTACATGGTCGAGACCCTGGCCGTCTGCCTGCCCAATGCCTCGGCCAAGCCGCTCGAGGCCATGCGCCGGTATCAAACCATGATGGGTGACATCCAGGATGTCGAAATGCTCCGGCTTGCCCTGGGGAAGTACCTCCGCAAACATCCCTCGGCGGCCGAACCCTCGCGGCAGCTTTGCGAAGAATTGCTCCTGCGCCGCCAGCGGCTCATCGACACTTACATGGGCGTCTCAGACCAAATGGGCCGGTTCTGGCCCTCGCTCGGCTTGCCCGGCGCCGCACCGGCGAGCGCCGCCAATACCGCCAAAGCAACCTCCCGCTCGTTATGAACTTGTTTCTCCTGCGCCACGGCCTGGCAGTCGAACCCGGCGCTGCCGGTCACGGAAAAGACGCCGACCGTCCCCTGACTCCCAAAGGGGAGCGCAAACTCTGGCGCGCCGCCCAGGCGATGAAGGCGCTGGACCTCTCGTTCGATCTCATCCTGAGCAGCCCCTACCTGCGAGCGCGCCAAACCGCGGCCATCGTCGCCAAGGCATTCGATGTCAAGGACCGCCTCGAATTGTCCAATTCTCTTGCACCCGGCAATCCGCCCCGAAAGGTCATCGAGAGCCTTCGACGCCTGCCGATGCCCGGAGACGTCCTGCTCGTTGGACACGAGCCCGGCTTGAGCCAGTTGATTTCCCTGCTTCTTTCCGGAGACTCGGGCGTCTCGATAGCCATGAAGAAGGGAGGATTGTGCAAGCTCGCCGCAGAATCGCTCAGAGCCGGACGCTGCGCCAGTCTGGAGTGGCTCCTGACCCCCAAGCAGATGGCCCTCTTGGATTGCTGATGTCCCGCCGGGACGCTCGACGCTGCGGCGAAAAGGTCTGGACAAAGGTTGCGACGGAAGACAGTTCGCGCTAACATGCCGCCCCTATGAAAGAGACCAGACCCGGAGCCATCAGTGGATTGCTCTCGCCGGGCAGCATCAACCTGAGTTTGAAAAGCACCGGCCGCGATGCGGTGCTCGCCGAATTGGTCAACCAGATTCCTCAACTGGCCGACCAGCCGGCGGCGCGCCAGACGCTTCTGCGGGCCCTCCATGAGCGAGAGCAGCTATACAGCACCGGCATCGGCGACGGCATCGCCCTGCCTCACGCGCGCAATGCCCTGGTCGGGTTGGTGGACGCGCCTATCATCGTGTTCGGCCGCCGCAAAGAGGGGATTCCATACGGCGCGATTGACAGCGCGCCCGCCAAGCTGTTTTTCCTGCTGATCGCTCCGACCGTCACGCAACACCTGGCCGTTCTGGCCCGACTCAGCCGTCTGCTCCGCGACCCCAAGCTGCGGCAGGGCCTCCTGGCCGCTGAAACCCCGCAGGGCGTCATCGAACTTATCGAAGAGGCGGAGAAGAAGGCGGGAATGTGAGTTCGCCCGCGAAGCCCTGCTGCCGCAGGGCTTCGAACAGCACCAGGGCCACGCAATTGGACAGGTTGAGCGAGCGGGCCTTGGCATTGAACATCGGGATACGCAGCCACCGCTGGCGGTTGGCATCGAGCAGGCTCTGGGGGAGGCCGGCGGTTTCGCGTCCAAAGACCAGGTAATCCTCCGGGCCGAAACGGACCTCGGTGAAGCGCGTTGGACCGCCGGATTCCACAAGCCAGAGCCGCGCCCCCGGCGCGAGCTCGCCCTGGAACGCGGCCCAGTTTGGCCAACGCCGCCACTGGACGTGCTGCCAATAATCCATCCCCGCCCGTTTGAGCCGGGCGTCATTCAGCTTGAAGCCGAACGGCTCGATCAGGTGCAGGCGGCTGTTGGTGGCGGCGCAGAGCCGCGCCACGTTTCCCGTGTTGGGGGGTATCTCAGGCTCGACGAGGACGATGTTCATTGGCAGGTCCGTAATGCACCTTCCAGAGCGCCAAGCCGTGGGCGGGGGCCGTCATCCCGCCGGCGCGCCGGTCTTGCGAGGTCAGCATGTCCTTGATGTCTCCCGGTTGGAACTTCCCCAAGCCGACCTGCACCAGCGTGCCCACGATGCCGCGGCACATCTTGTAGAGGAACCCGTCCCCCACAATCCTGAAGGTCAGCAGCCGCCCGCTGCGCTTGACCTGGCAGAGCTTCAAGGTCCGGACGGTGGATTGCCTGGCGTAGCCGGGGTTGGCGGTGAAGGATTGGAAATCGTGCGGTCCGACGAAGAACAGCGCGGCCTGGCGCATGGCGGGCACGTCCAGGGGGCGCGCCACATGCCAGGCGCTATGCCGAATCAACGGGTTCATCCCCGGATGGTTCCACACAAAATAGCGGTACTCCTTGCCCGTGGCCCCGAAACGGGCATGGAAGTCTCCACGGACGCGGGCCGCCGAAAGCACGCGGATGTCCGCCGGCAGCCAGGCATTCAGGGCGAGGGCGAGCTTGCGAAGAGGCATCCTCAATTCCGCGCCCGGCACCTCCAGATGCGCCACCATGCCCAGCGCATGCACCCCGGCGTCCGTCCGGCTGGAGCTATGGACTCGCGGCTGGCTCGCGAAGAGCTTGCCCAGGGCCGCCTCCACCTTTTCCTGCACCCCTGTCCCGGTCTTCTGCACCTGCCAGCCTTCGTAAGCGGTGCCGTCGTAGGCGATTGTCAGCTTGATCTTGATCACGCCACGCTGTCCAGGTAGCTCTGCAGCAGAATCGCCGCCGCCATCTTGTCCACCTTCTCCTTGCGTTTGTCCCGGCGCACGTTGCCCTGGATCAACAGACGGTTGGCCTGGACGGAGGTGAGCCGTTCGTCCCAGGTCCGTATGGGCACCGGAATGGCCGCGCCCAAGGCCGTGACGAACTCGCTGACCTTTGCCGCCGCCGCGCCGTAGGTGCCGTCCATGTTCCGGGGCATCCCGACCAAGACCAATTCCACGTCCTTTTCGCGCACCAACTGGGCGAGCCTGGCAAACAGGTTGCCCGTCGGCTCGGCAGGCACATACTCCAGCGGTTGGGCGATGACCTTGAGTTCGTCGCTCAGGGCGATGCCCATCCGTTTCGTGCCGTGGTCGATAGCTAACACTCTCATCCAGGGTTTCTACTCTTCGGCAATTTGAAGGACGAGTCAAGGATGGAGAGGAGCGCCGGCACTGTGAACATTCAATGAAGGGGCAGGAAGCGTGATTCTCGGCTTGATGAATTCTGTAATCCGCCCCACTTTCCCCGCAGGCATCGCTGATGAACAACACGGCAGCACAACTTTCGGCACGGGGCAACGGGGGCAGTCCCGAACACGGGAAGAGCGGGGGCGAAAGGTATAAAATCCCCTCCACGCGCCGGCTTGTTCCAAGAGCAAGCGAGCGTCGGAGCAAGATGATCGCCTTCGGGTATTACGGAGGGAAGTTCTCCCACCTGGACTTCATCCTGCCTTTGCTCCCGACGCAACCAGCATTCTCCCGCGTCGATCTTGTCGCGGCCCTCTCCCTGGCCACGGGCTTGGCAAAGCTCGGCCGCGCCAGCCACTCCTTTGACCGCGCCTGCCAGAGCGTCGCTCATCCTGCCGATGCCAGATGAAAACGATGGAAATGCGCCGTAGGCTGATAAGGTTGAGCAGGGAGGCAACTGATTTGAGGCAGAAACTACGGTTCAGCGAGCCGAACAAACTGCTCTACCGCTCGTTCACCTCCGCCCCGGAAAGCCGTCTGGTTGTCGTCGAGGCCGACGGTTGCGGAGGCGCATGGACAAGCATGGTTGAGGGTAGGTTCCCTCTTGACTATCTAGTTCTCTACGAAAGGCACTTCGAGACAGAAACTGAGGCCATTCGCACTGCTGAAGATGTGGCTCAACTGCGCGCTGACCCGGAGTTGGTCCTTCAACCGGCGACCGTGGCCCGCTCCCGGTCGCGGTAGGTAGGAGGAATATGGTCAGCCTGGCACCAAATTGACGAGCGCATCAGCAGCGCCTTCACAGCCGGCCAGAACCTGTACATTTTCGACTTCTTCGATCTCGCCCGAGGCGTGCTCCCGGTTGGCGGCCATCCTAAGCCTCGACAGCCCCGTCGTTTCACGCCCCGGCCAGACGTTTAGTCACTGGCCGAGCGGGACAAGAGTTGTCTTCTTTATGGACAGGAGGAGAGGTCCGGGAACGAGATTGAGGCGGGAATCCGCCTAAGGGCGGCCTCAGCCGGGGGAGCGCGAAGGCTGGCACGTGGTTTGCGGAGGGAGGGGTAGATTCAGGAACGAATCATGGGTCTGAAATTATACAACCACAGCCGGAACGGGAGGAAGCGGGACCGTTTGGTGTCCATCGATTTGGGTGGGCGGACCACCAAGGCGGTAGAGTTGCAGCGCAACGGGCATGGCCTTGAGCTGTCCGGGTATGCGTTGCTGGATGCGCCGGTTTATGAGAAGGGGCTTTCTCCGGGCGTTCTTGCAGAGCATTTGAAGAACGTGACTCACATGCTGGGGGCCGGCACGCGCTCGGTCATTCTGGCGGTGGGCGTGAACGACTCGGTCGTGCGGCACGCCGATCTTCCCGCCATGCCGCTGGCGGACCTGCGGCAGGTGCTCAAGAACAATTGCAAGAACTACCTCCAGCAGGATTTGCCGGGCCACGTGTTCGACTGTTGCTTTCTCGCTCCGGCGCCGAGCCACCAAACGCAGGAGAGGGCCAGGCTCGGTCCGGCCGGCTCCAAACAGCGCGTGCTGGTCGCGGGAGCCAGGAAGGAGTTGGTCGAGGACATCGAGGCGGGGGTGAAGAGCGCGGGGCTTGTCGCGGACGAGATCGTGCCCGCGCTGATTGGTCCGGTCAACGCCTTCGAGATGGCGATGCCCGAGGTTTTTGCCGGCGAGGTGGTGGCGTTGGTGGACATGGGGTTCAAGAACACCAGCATCTGCCTGTTGCAGCAGGGGGAGTTGGTCATGAGCCGGGTCGTCGCCATCGGCGGGGACAAGTTGACCAGCGGCCTGGCGGAGGCTCTGACCGTCAGCTATGCGGAGGCAGAGGGGATCAAAGTGGGCATGCCCACCGAGGTCCAGGCAGTCCTGGAGTCCCTGCTTCTGCCCCTGGGCCGGGAATTGAGAGCTTCCCTCGACTTTTTCGAGCATCAACATGACAAGCCGGTGACGCGGGTTTTTTTTACAGGCGCCTCAGCCCGCTCCGAATTTGTGGTCCGCAGCCTTCAGACGGAGCTGGTGGTGGAGTGCAGGCCCTGGAACCCGCTGACATTTCTGCGGCCGGTCTTGCCGCCGCAACTGGCGGCGGAACTGGACAATGCGGGGCCGCAGTTGGCGGTGGCCGTGGGCGCCGCCATCCCTTCCTTGTGAGCTTATGCCTATTCGCCTGAATCTATTGGCCGAGGCCCAGGCGCTCGAAGAGCTGCGCCGGCGCGACCCGGTCAAGCGCGTCATCTGGGGAGCCGTGTGCGCGGTGTCGCTCCTCCTGGCTTGGGCGGCGTCGCTCCAGTTCCAGACCATTATCGGCCGGATGGACCTCAACCGCATGGACGCCCGCCTGGCCTCCCACACCAACGCCTTCCGGCTCGTGCTCGACAATCAAAAGAAGCTGGCCGACGCCAACCAGAAGCTCAGCGCGTTGCGCCAGTTTTCCGCCAACCGCTTCCTTCAAGGCAGCCTCCTGAACGCCTTGCAGCAGGCCGCAATGCCGGATGTCCAGCTCACCCGGTTCCGCTCGGAGCAGACCTACGTTCTGACCGAGGAGACCAAAGCGGGCATGGACGCCGAGAACCAGCCTCACACCACGCGGACCTCCACGGCAACCGAAAGAATCCTGCTCTCCCTCGAGGCCAGGGACACCACCTCTCCCAATCCAGGCGACCAGGTCAATCAATTCAAAAAGGCGATTATGGATTGTCCCTATTTCCAGAATGCGTTGGGCAAAACCAACGAGCCTCGCCTCGTTAACCTCTCTCCCCCGAGAACGACCGCCGAGGGCAAGCCCTTCGTTTCCTTTGCCTTGGAGTGCCGTTTCCCCGACAGGACCCGATGAACAAGCTCTCGAAAGAAAAACGCAACCAGCTCCTCCTGGTTGCCGGCCTCACTGTCCTGGTCCTGGCCGGACTGTGGGTTATTCTGATCGCGCCGCTCAGACAAAAAGTCCGCGACGTTGCCGGCCGCAAAGCGGCTGTGGCGCGCAAACTCGACCAGGTGACCCTGGCCATCAAGAACGCAGATCGCGTCGCGGCGGAACTGGGCGAGGCCCAGTCGGTCCTGGCGGAACTCGAGGCCCGCATGGGTTCCGGCGATCTCTATTCCTGGGCCATTGACACCCTGCGCCGATTCAAGGTCTCTTACCGCGTCGACATCCCGCAGTTCAGCCAGATTGACGGACCGCACGAGGTGTCCTTGCTCGCGCAGTTTCCCTACAAGCAGGCCACGGTGACCATCGGCGGGAGCGCCTTCTTCTACGACTTCGGACAATTTCTGGCCGACTTCGAGAACCGGTATCCGTTCGTCCGAGTGCTGAACCTGAGCCTGGAACCGATCCCATCGCTTGGGGCTGTGGAACAGGAGAAGCTCGCCTTCAAGATGGACGTGGTTTTTCTGGTCAAGCCGGGCGATGCCTGAGCGGCGAGGATGCGTTAACATGAACCGCGCATTTCACGGAGGCCATGCATGAGAATACTTAATGACAACCGGCAGGCAGCGCCCCTCTTTCGGAATCCAGACCCCAGGTTTCTCGCTGTGCTGCTGGCGTTGCTTTGTCCGGCCGTGGCCGCCCGGGCCGCCGGCCCCCAGGCCCCGGCAGCCCAGGTCTCGACCAATGCCAGTCCCGTTGCGGCGTTGACAGCCGCGGCGCCCCAATCCGTCTTCATCGTTCCCACCAGCCCAAGGCAGGGCCGCAACCCGTTCTTTCCGCGCTCGGCCTTGGACGGCGCGGGCACTGAATCGAAGCAACAAGTGGTGGACACTTCCGCGGTGGTGCTCAACGGGCTTACCAGCCCCCCGCGCGTCACAGCCATGATTAACGGACGGACCTTCGAGCCGGGGGAGAGCGGGCAGATCAGGCTCCCCAGCGGCGCCAGGGTCATGGTCCGGTGCCTGGAGATCAGGACCAACGGCGTGGTCGCCATCATCGGTGCGCAACGGTGCGAGTTGCGGCTCCGACACGCGCTGTGAAGGATGAAGGGCGGATTATGAATCCCGGCCGGTCTGACGCCCTCTCCTCTTTCGGCCTTCCTTCACCCTTCATCCTTCATGATTCACCCGTCATCCTTCGTTCTTCGTTCTTGGTTGTTCCGCTTGTCCTACAGATGGACATCGTTTGCGCGGAATGGTCAAGTTCCTGGCGTGAGACAGATGGACGTAGCGGGGAGGTCCTATTGGCACGGTGCGTGCTGATTCGGTGGACGTGGCCGCGCCGGGTGTGGCCCGTCAACGAGCACGAAAGTCGTCCCATGAAAGTGCCAATCAGCATCCTCACAATGGTCGAGCTAGCCTTCTGCAGTCTGGCAAGCCCGGCCCAAAGCAATCCCCCGGCAGCGGAGGCGCCAGACTCCGGCCCCGCAATGGCCGCGACGAATTCCATGCCGCAGCGGGGGACCGTGATTCCCCTCATCATCATGGACGAAGTGCCCTTGAGCGATGCGATCGGGAACCTGGCCCGGCAGGCGAATCTGAACTACTTGATGGATCCGAAGGTGGGTTTCGGCCAACCCGGCCCCGACGGCAGAGCTGCGCCGCAGCCCATCGTCACGCTCCGCTGGGAGAACATCACGGCCGAGCAGGCGCTCAGCGCGTTGCTCAACAACCACAATTTGCAACTGGTGGACGACCCCAAGAGCCGCATCGCGCGAATCACAATGAAGGACCCGGCGGCGTTGCCACCCCTCATGACTCGCATCGTTCAACTTCGCTACGCCAGCCCCACCAACATACTGATGAACGCGCAGGCTGCCTTGAGCGACAAACGCGGCCGGGTGCTGCCGGACGTGCGCACCAGCCAGTTGGTGGTCATTGCCACGGAGGCGGACATGGAGGCTGTGAACCGGCTCATCGAGCGGCTGGATGCCCCGACCAAGCAGGTCCTCATCGAGGCGCGGCTGATGGAAACCGAGATCAACCCGACGACGAGCAAGGGGGTCGACTGGACGGGCACGCTGCAGAGCCAGAACGTCTATTTTGGCAACGGCACCATGTCCGGCACCAGCACCACGACCTCGCCCGGCGCCTCCTCCAGCACCACCCTGCCCGGCGGACGGGTGATCTCCTCGGCCGGCGGTTCGAGCACCACCACGGTGCTGAATTCCGTGCTGGGCAACGGCGGGCTCGGGTGGAACAGCGCCGGCGGGTTCTCTCCCTCCACGGCGTTCCTCAACGCCGATGGCGTCCACGCCGTGCTCTCGTTTCTTAACACCTATACCGAGACCAAAATCCTCTCCTGCCCGCGGACTGTCACCCTTGATAATGAGACCGCCACGATTGAGGTCGGCACCCTGTTCCCCATCGTTAACACCACCGCAGGCACCGTCAACGTGAGCGGCGGCTCTCAAATCACCTACTCCAACCTTACGGTGCGGCTGGACGTCACACCCCGAATCTCCGCTAACCATTACGTGCAACTCAGAGTCAGCCCTCGAATCTTCAGGTTGGGCGACGCCGTCAAGAGCACCGTCGGCGGTGTCGTCAACATCGTCAACGAGTTCAACGAACGCGAGATGAAAACCACCGTCATGATCCCCAGCGGCAACACTCTGGTCATGGGTGGTTTGGTCGAAGACGACATCCAGAACGGCAACACCAAAGTGCCCATCCTGGGCGACATTCCGGGCTTGGGACTCCTCTTTCGCAGCGACACCAAGTCCCGCCTGAAGTCCAACCTCATCGTCTTTCTGACTCCGACCATCATCGAAGAGCATGATTTTCAGCCGACTGCGACCCGCTATCTCCAGACACCGGTGCCCACGAACGACTCTATCGAGCCGGACTGGTCCGCCTGGAACAGCGGGCAACCCAAGAGCTGGACGAAGGCGAAGAACGAGCCGCCGACACCGCAATTCGACGAAAACGCTGTTACCCCACCGAGTCCCCAGGCCCCCGCGCTCCCGAACTGAACCCAAATCCGAACCTGTTCAATATGAAAGCCATTGTTCTTCCGCTTTGTCTCCTGCTGGCCGGCCCACTCATGGCCAACCCCGTCTTGAAGACGGTGGCGGGCGGTCCATCGCAGCTTGACCCGCGATATTATGGGTACGTCGATGGCGCGACCGCGGGCGTGGCGCAGTTCGATTTCCCCTGCGGCGTGGCCCTCGACCCGTCCGGCTCCTGTCTCTTCATCGCCGATTGCACCAATAACGCGGTGCGGGTGATCTCGAGCCTGAGCGATCTCACCGCGAGCATCACGTCCACCTTCGCCGGTGTTGCCGAGGGCATCAACCGGCCGGTGGCCGTGGCGGTGGACGGGGCGACCAACGTGTACGTGCTGAACCGCGGGAGTGGCGCAAACGGCACATTGCTCCAATTCAACGGCTCGTACTACAGCGCCTACGGGTTTGCCTTTCTTGTGGCGACCAATGCCTCGGGCCTTGTCAATCCAACCGCGCTGGCCCTGGACTCGCTCACCAACCTTTACATCACGCTTCAGAGCAACACGGTGGTGCGAATCAGCTCCGCGGGAGTTTCCACCGTGGTGGGCGTGATTCCAACCCCCGGGGTGGCCCTCCAGGGCATTACCGTTCTGGACAACGGCCTGCTGGCCCTGACGGATGCGGGCAACAACGGCATCTGGATGCTCAATCCGGCCACCGGCGCCGCGACGAAGCTCACGGGCTTTCACGGCGCGGGCGACGTGATCGGCCCGCCGCAAATCGCCGCGTTCAACAATCCGGAGATGATAGCCCAAGCCGCCGGCAACATGTTGGTCGTGGCCGACCGGGGGAACCACAAAGTCAAGACTGTCGATTCGCTGGGCCAGGTGACCCGCCTCTACGGTGTCAGCTCCAACGACTGGGTCCAGGGCAGCGCCAGCCAGGGCATCCTTCCCGGATGGGAAGACGGGACGGTTTGTTCCGTGGACGCTTTGGGTTGTCCGGAAGCCCGCGAGCCTTTCGGAGTGGCTGTTGCGTCCGACGGCTCAGTCTATACGACAGAGGTTTATTACCACTTGGTCCGGCACACGACGGCCACCGGGTTCACCGGGCCGGTGCCGGGCTGTCTGCCGCTGTTCAACGGCCCGACCGGGATCGCGTTGAACACGTCCTACGAGCGCCTGTTCATTGCCGATACCGCGAATGACGCCGTCCGGGTCCTGGACCTGAACGTGAACCAGACGACAAACTTCCTGCAGGCCGCTCAAGGGATCGTTCAGCCGGTGGACGTGGTTGTGGATGCGGCTGACAACCTTTATGTGCTCAACCAAGGCAGCGGCGCCAACGGCTCCATCCTCCAGTTCGATCCCTTCGGGAATCTCCTGGCTACCAACGCCACCGGGCTGGCGTCACCTTCGGCTTTCGCCCTGGACAGTTCCGGCAATCTCTATGTCACATGCCAGGGCGGCACGATTCAAAAGTGCAGTTCCGGTCAAGCCAAGACCATCGCTACAATCGCGGCCAAGGGAGGAGCGGGGGTGCAGTTGCAAGGCATCGCGTTGTTCGATGACGGCGCGATTGCGGTGAGCGATGCCGCAAACGACGTCCTATGGCAAGTCGACCCCACGACCGGCGCCGCGAGCCTCCTGACCGGGGCCGTTGGGGCGCCGGGAAGCACTCTGGGAAGCGCCGCCTTCGCGCGGCTCAACCAACCCAAGCGACTGGCCCGGGCGCTGGGCAACTTGTTGGTCGTCGCGGACGGCGGCAACAACCGGTTGGTCGTCGTGGACCGCTTAGGCTCGATTACAAACGTCCTGACATCCACCAACTCGTCGGTGTGGTACGGCCGGGCGGGGGATCCCCACGCGCCGGGCGACTCGCTCTTTGTGCCCATGGGCCCGCCGGTCGGCGTCGCCGTCGGCAACAGCGGCGGGGTTTTTGACTCCGAGCCCGCGGGCAACGCCTTGCGCGAGCTTCCGGCCACGGGCCTGGTCACTCCCGGTCCCGGCGGCGGCGGGGGCACCGGCACCAACCTGGTGGTGTTGCCGCCCGTGATCGATCCCGCTTCGTTATCGGGGTACTATCCAATGGGCCGGTTCATCACGATCTCCAGCCTCAGCTCGAATGTTTATTACACCACCGACGGGACGCAACCGACGACGCAGAGCACCCCGGTGGCGATGAACGGCATGACCGGCGTCATCCCCTGGTTCAACCTGACCAACGATGTGAGCGGGTTGCGAGTCCAGGCCTTCGTCGGCACCAATTCGAGCGCGCTCGCCAGCGGCCAGGCGCCCGCGACCAACACGATTGGCATTCCGACTCCCTATTCGGGCGGAGTCGTCCCCGCAGGCATCGGCTCGACCGTGATGCTGCCGATCGTGGTCAACCTGGAGCCGGGCGTCCAGATCGAGTCGTACCAGTTCCGCGTCGAAATCGCTCCCAACGACCCTGCTTCCCCGCCCATTGCCGGCGGGTTCCAAACCCTGCCGGTCAGCGGAAACGACTTCCTCCCCGTGATGACCGCCGCCAAAGGGAACGCTTCCCTGAGCCTGCCCGGCCAATCTTATTCAATCGGCCGCGCCAGCGGCCTGGCCATCTCGACCGCCGACAATGGCAGTTTCCTGTTCCAACGGTTTGCCGTCGTGACCATGCTGGCGGTGACGATCCCGGGCACGGCCGAGGTGGGCAACTCCTACTCGCTGAGCGTGACGAATCCGAGCGCCACCTCCGATGGTTTGAATGGGGCGGTGGACCTCGTCCCGCTGGCGCCCGTAACCATCCTGGTCACTAACGTGGCCTACACCGTCGGCGATTCCGCCTCCCATGCGGGCGGCTGGTATAACGCGGGTGAATTCGGGGACGGCAACCTCGACAACTCCGATGTCAATAATGCCTTTTGCGCCGCCTCCGGCTTGCGTGTTCCTTACGCCTTCTCCGATGTGTTCAACGCCATGGACGCCTACCCGCCCGATGCGAATGGATTCGTTGGGGGCGACGGCCAAATCCGGTTCCTGGACTGGCAGGTCATCTTGCAACGGTCGTTGCGGCTGGACACGAACAATTGGTCTCGCGCCTGGTCTCCAGGCGGTCTGCTGACCAATTTCACCGTTGATCTCCTGCCCGAACCCATGGTCAGAGCTCCACGGCCCAGGGTGGTTGCCCCCTGGTACTGCCAGGCGCTGGTCGGCGCGGTTTCTGTGGGCCAAGCCGTCCCCGGGGCCACCATCGCCGTGCCGGTTTATGTGGAGTTGACCGATGGCGCCACCCTTTCCGGGCTGCAATTTCGGGCCCTGGTCGCCTCGCCCAACGGGGCTCCTCCGCCGGCCCAGGCCCCGCAGTTCAGCCCGAACGCCTCGCTCATGGGTCCTTCGCTCCAACAGAGCTTCGAGCCGAATGAGATGGCCTTCGGCTGGTCGCTTGGGAGCTTTAGCTTCCAGCCGCGAAGCAGCAATTACCTCGGCCTCATTACGTTCACCATCCCCGCCGCCGCTCTGCCGGGCCAGGTCTATTCGCTCAGCTTCACCAATGCCGACGGGGCGCCTGATTTGCAAACTCAGTACGAGCTGGAAACGCGCTCGGCGTCTGTGACGGTCGGCGGCCCGGCCGTACCCGCCTCCATTTGTTCCGACGACTGGAAACGGCACTTCTTCGGCAGCCTGTCGGACCCGCGCGCCGCCGACACCGCCGACCCGGACGGCGACGGCATGCCCAACTGGATGGAGTTTCTCGCCGGCACCAGTCCGATCGATTCCAACTCGAAACTTCAGTTCACGTCCGCACAAAAGACCGCCGTTGACGGCCAGGCCGAGGCCGTGCTGCATTGGCTGACCGCGCCGGGCAGGGCTTACGAGGTCCTGTGGTCGACTCAGCCATCGGGTGGTTCCTGGAATGTGCTGGCCACGGTCTCGGGCGACGGCGCGGTTGCCTCGTGCGCGGACACCAACGCCGCGGCCGCGTCTTGCTACTACCGTTTGCGCGTGTTGCCATGATCCGTAGTCCCCTGACCACAACCCCTTGAAAGCCCCTTACCATGAAATCCCAACTTAGCCTCGTCGCACTGTTTGCGGCCTTGACCTGCGGCGCCCAGGTCACCGTCACTACCGTCACCACCAACGGCCTGAAAGAGCCGTTCGCGGTCGTGGTCGACGCCAACAACAATGCGTATCTCACCGACAGCGGGAACAACCGCATTGTCAGAGTGGATGCCAACACCGAAGCGGAAACGACGCTGGCGGGGATACCCGGCGACCCGCCCGGCAACAACGACGGCCCCTCTTACGCGGCCCACTTCAATAATCCGCAGGGCCTGCTGGTGGCCGGCTTGAACGGCGTTAACGGCTTGGTGGTCACCGACTCCGGCAACAATCTGGTCCGCTTTGTCAGCCTTAGCGACGGCTCCGTCGTCACATTGGCAGGCCAAACCAATGCCGGCCCCGCCGTCAATTCTATCGGGACGAGCGCGACGTTTCGCTATCCGAGCGGCCTGGCCCAGGACGGGTCCGGCAATGTTTACATCGCGGATTGGGGGAATGACACGATTCGAGTGCTGAACCTCAACGACCCGCTCTTTGGCGTCACCAACCTCGTGCTCAAAGGGACCACCCTGAACCGCCCAACCGGGCTGGCGTACGGCGGCACGAACCAGGCGGGGGCCGGCCAACTCTGGATTGCCGACAGCGGCAACGAAACGGTCAAGTTGATTACCCTCGCCAGTCCGACAACCGGCAGCCTGACGACGTATGTGGGCACTCCGGGGCACACGGGCACCAACGATGCGCTCTTCGGGCCTACCGCCCGCTTCAACGCCCCCGGCGGACTGCTCTGGGTCAGCCAGGTGGGCCTGCTCATCAGCGATACCCTGAACAACTCGATCCGCCTGGCCACCAACAACCCCGTGCTGGGCGCTACCAACTACAGCGTCGCGACCTTCGCCGGGATTCCAGGCCCGGCAAGCGGCGGTTGGCTCGATGGCGTCGCCCTTTCGGCCGAATTCAACTCCCCTCAGGGCTTGGCCATGGAACTCGACAATGACGGCTTCCTGGTCGCGGACCTGAAGAACAACGCCTTGCGCCGCATCCAGAATGGCCCGCCTTTGCCCCCGGTCACGGCTCCCGTCATCGGGTGGGTCGAATATCAAATGAACAGCGCGGACGAGATGGTTTCCGTGTTGCAGACCTCGCCGCCGTTCCTGCTGGACAATTCGGTTACGGTAGCGGTCCTGACCGAATCCGGCGTGGAAACTCACTTCACCTGGGGACCGACGCCGGCCAGTCCCCTCGAGGACACGATTCCCGACCCCAGCCCCACCGTCGGCAGCACCGCCCCTTATTACCAGGATGGGCTTAGCTCAAACAGCGTGCCTCCCAGCATCCTGAGCCCCGGACCGGACCTGACCATCAAGGCGATCAGTTTTCAACCCGGGCGCATGGACAGCCCGGTCGTTTCGGCACGATTCCAATTCAAGACCGCCAACCCGCAGGTCGTTGGCAAAAATGCCGCCAGTTTTGCCGTGACCGATCAAACCCTCGGCGCCGCCGTTTACTACACTCTCGATGGTTCCGACCCGACCAATGGCGCTCCGAGCCTCGGACCCATTGACAGCGGGGCCACCCTTTGCCTCAATGCCCCGTCCAACCTGCTCTTCAAGGTGCGCGCCTTCTTCCCCAATTTCCAGACCAGCGACATTGTCACCAACCTTTTCCTTGCGGATGACTTCATCCCGAACAGCCTCACCTTCGGCTTCGCCTCCGGCCAGGCCTCGAGCGATTTCGTCGCCTCACCGGGCCAGTCTTTCTATGCGCCCGTGGCCCTGAGCGTCCTGCCCAATGCCATCATAATGAGCCTCCAGTTCGACATCACCGTCACCAACGCCGGCAGCAATCCGGGGCCGGCAGTGCCTGCGGGGACCTACGCCTTCCAAAGCACCCTCGTTAAACCGGACACCGCTCATCCGGGCCTGTACATGGCTATCCCCCCGTTTATGTACCTGGGCGCCATGCCGCCCCAAGTGCCCGCAACCGTGGACAGGTGGTATGATGGCAACTGGTTCGAGGACCTGGAATTTACCAATTCGAGCCTCAATTTGCTCGGGGTAGGCTGGCTGGAACGCGAGGGCCAGAACAACCTCTTCGACACCGCATCCCAGGACCTCATCCAATACTCGCAGCCTCACGATACGGTGTTCGCTCAAAGCAGCGGCCAGGTGGTCGTCGGAGAATACACCTTCCAGGTGCCCGTCGCCGCCGTCAACGGCCAGACCTATCAAATGCAGCTTTCCCGCCCCTCCGCCACCTCGGACGGCATCGGCGATCCCGGGTCCGAGGTCTTCATTGCCACGCCCACCAACGGCGCCACCCTCGGAACAAGGACCGTCACCATCGGCCAGCGCAGATACATCGCCGGGGACAGCGCCCCGTTCCGCTGGTTTAACGCCGGAGACTTCGGCGACACCAATCTCGACAATAGCGATGTCATGCAGGTCTTCCAGTCCGCCGTCTATCTCCTGGATATGCCCCCTCAAGGGAGCGATCTGTTCGACAGCATGGATTCGTGCGGATACACCTACGTGGACGACGGCCACGGCTACCTGGAACCGAGTGCGCCGGTGATCGGCGCGGCTGCCTGGAATCCGCTGTTCGACGGCAACGATACCACGATCAATCAAATCGCCTTCGGCGACGGCGTGCTCGACGTGTGCGACGTCTATGTGACTTTCCGCCGGTCCCTGGACCCGTCCTTGACATGGTTCCAACGGTTCTGGACCAACGGTGTGCGCGGCGCCCAGTTCGTCGGCAATCCTCCGCCTCCTGCCGCGGGCAACGTCTCCCCCCACAGCCTCATCGCCCAACGCCCCAGCGTCAATTTCGCCAGCGCCGATTTTCTGGCCTCGCCCGGCCAAACCCTCCAGGTCCCCATCACGGCCCAGGTGATGGGCTCCTACCCGTTGCGGGTCTTGATGCTGGGCTTGACAGTCAACCCGCTTGATGGCTCGCCGCCTTTGACAAGCGCCGTCCAGTTCGCTCCCAACCCGGCCCTGGGCCAGCCCACTCTGGTCTCCTCCCAATCCCCCAGCACCTATGCCGCCACCTGGCTCGACGCCACGATCACGGGACTCTCAGGCTCCGCCACTCTGGGCACCTTGACCGTCCAAATACCCGCTAACGCCCCTCCCAGCGCCGCCTACGCCATCCATTTCGACCACGCCTCCGCCTCCCCCAACGGCCTGGCTTCCTTCCCCAAACAGACTGTCACCGGCCTGATCACGCTCTCAGACCGCTCCGCATCTTCCTATAACGACGGCATTCCCGATTCCTGGCGGTTGCGTTACTTCGGCACCCTTTACAATCCCCTCTCCGTGGCCAGCGCCGACCCCGATGGCGACGGGGCCAACAACTGGGCCGAATACGTGGCCGGCACCGACCCGACCGACCCCAAGTCCTGTCTGCGGCTCTCCAGTGTCCCGATGCTCACCTCCCAAGGCACAGGATGCGTCCTGACCTGGCCCAGTATCGCCGGCAAGCAGTACGTCATCGAATCCGCCACAGCCCTCCCGGCGGCCAATTGGATGCCTCTTTCCACCAACTCCGGATCGGGCGCCGACCTGACATTTCAAGACACGACCGGCGCGACCACTCGCTTCTACCGCGTCCGCCTGGCTCAGTAGCCAGAGCACCGGCGTGCGTTCTGGAACCCGTCCAGACCGACGGTCAGTTTTCGAGCCGATTGTTCCCTGGGGCGCTTGGCCTCCTCCTGGAGGTTCTTGCGCCCGGCAAAGCCGCTATTCCAATCCAAGTTTCTTGCGTTTCCGGTAAAGCGTGGCCTGATCGATGCGCAGGACCTGAGCCGCCTCGGCTAGATTGGAGGTTCGCTCCAGCACTTTGCGGAGGTGCGCTTCCTCCAGTTGCTGCATAGGAATCAACGAACCTACCTCCACCAAGGCGTCGCTGCCGTTGGCCCCGCCAACTGTCGGGCCGCGCAATTCCGCGGGGAGGTCTTCGAGGTTAATCTTGTTTCCTTTGACCATGATGACGGCGCGTTCGACGGCGTTGCGCAGCTCACGGAGGTTGCCCGGCCAGGAGTAGGAGCGGATGGCGGCAGCGGCCTCCTCGGAAAACCCATCGAGATGGCGCCCGCACAGAGCGGCAAAATGCCTGAAGTAATGCTCGGCAAAGCGAATGATGTCTCCCTGGCGCTGCCGTAGCGGAGGCATTTCCGCCGTGATGACGTTGAGCCGAAAGTAGAGGTCTTCGCGAAACGCGCCCTCCGCGACGCGCTTCTTGAGGTCGCGGCTGGTGGCGGCGATGATGCGCAGGTCGGCTTGGCGGGTGACATTTTCACCCACCCGCTCGTATTCACGTTCCTGAAGCAGTCGCAGCAACTTGGGCTGGATTTCCATCGGCAGGTCGCCGATCTCGTCCAGGAAGAGGGTCCCGCCCGCGGCGGTTTTGGCTTTTCCCCAGTGGTCGCGCAGGGCGCCGGTGAAGGCGCCCTTGACATGGCCGAACAGTTCGCTTTCCAGCAGTTCCTTCGACAAGCTCGGGCAGCTCACAGTAACAAAGGGCTTATCCGCCAGATGGCTCTGCTGGTGAACCGCGCGGGCCAACACGCTCTTGCCGGTGCCGCTTTCTCCCAGGATCAGAATCGAGGCCGGTGTTTTCGCCGCTCGCAGCAGTGTCTCCATCACCTCCTTCATGAGTGGCGCGCTGGATTCCAGCAGAATCCGAGGGCTCTGGGCGTTGCTGTCTCTCACTTCGCGCTCCAGGCGTTCGATGTTCTGGTTGAGTTGGTGGAAGCGTTGCACCCGGGCGAGGACCAGGTGGAATTGCTCGCGGGTAAACGGCTTCTCCAGGAAATCCACCGCTCCCCGCCGCATGGCCTCCACCGCGTTCTTTACACTGCCCTGCGCGGTGAACATCACTACCGGCAGGTTGGGCTGGCGCTTTAGAATCTGCTCCAAAATGTCGAGGCCGTTTTCCGGCCCGAGATTGAGGTCCAGGAGAACCGCGTCGAATTTCCCTTCTTTTAACTCGGTGAGGCCCAACTCTCCGGAGCAGGCGGCTTCCGCGTAATGGCCCTCGCCATCGATAAGCAGGCAGGTCGCGTCCCGGAACGTCTTGTCGTCGTCGATAACCAGGAAGTCCATATTAAGGCGTCAATGACAGACCTTGGCTCTATGCAAGCGGAAAGAGAAGGTGGCGCCGTTGCCCGGCGTGCTTTCGCAAGCCAGTTCACCCTGCATCGCCAGGACGAGCTTCTTGACGATGCTCAGTCCCAGGCCGGTGGAAGGCTCGCCTCCGGTGGGCCGCGCTGAAAGGCGGCCATAACGGCGAAACATGCGCGTCTTATCGTTTTCGCTGAACCCAGGCCCTTCATCCTGAACCTGGCACTCGACGTACCTGGCGCCGGGCGGGCAGACCGTGAGGCGAATCTGCTTGCCGGGGGGAGAAAACTTGATGGCGTTGGACAAGAGGTTATCGAGCACCTGGTTGAGAGCGGCGCCGTCGGCCTGCACAAGGACGCCGTTGGGCGGGAGAACGACCTTGAGGACGAGCTGCTTGCGCTTGGCCGCCTCCTGATGTTGTTGGACCGCGCGAGCGGCCGCGCCCGAGAGGTTGAACGGCTCGCTCTTGAGGTCCAGGCCATGATCCGCCGAAGCATTTGCTAAAAACTCCTTCACGAAGGCGAGCACCTGGCTGCTCGACTGCGAGATGTTCTCGGCCATCAGCCTCAGCTTCGGGTCTGCCATCGCCTCGGTGCGGCCGCAGAGCAATTGGGCGCTCATGTCGATGCCGCCCAGGTGGTTCTTGAGGTCGTGGGTGAGGATGCCGAGCAATTCATCCCGGTCCTCAGCGAGTTGCTTCAACTCGTCGCGCGCCTTCTTGAGCGCCAGGTGCGTGCGGACGCGCGTCACCAATTCGGCGTGGTTGAAAGGCTTGGTGATGTAGTCCACGCCGCCGCTCTCCAGCGCGCGAACGATCAGGCCCTTGTCGTCCGCCGAAGAGAGGAAAATGATGGGAATCTCGGCCCAATCCAGGTTCTCGCGAATTCGGCGGCAAACCTCGAATCCGTCCATCTCCGGCATGAGCAGGTCCAGCAGAATGAGGTCGGGCCGGCCAACCGCCAGCCGTTGGAAGGCCTGGAGCCCGCCGGTGGCGGGCAGAATCTCGAAGCCGAGTTTGCCCAAGGCGGCGCCGACGACCTGGATGTTGGATTCCTGGTCATCGACGACGAGCAGGCAACCGGTGTTGGCTTCTATGATGGGAGCATTCATTTGGAACCCTGCCTGGGGCATCCTCTCATACGGGTTGCGGTTCCGCCTGGGCCGAAGAGGCTTCGATAGACTCAACCAGCTTGGGGAACGCGGCAAGATGACGTTCCATCTGGCCGATGGCGTAGCCGTCCGCAAACGTGGTGAGTGCGGCGGCATAAGTGGTCAGAGGAACGCAATGCGCCGCCTGGCCGAGGGTGAAGAGGTTGTGGGCGAAGGTGCAGGTCGCGTTCACCGCCAGGCTCTCACGCAGCGTGGGCCATTCCCTTGCCTCCTGCCGGCGCAGTTCCAGAGCCAGTTCCCGCCACTGGGCCGCCTGATCGGGCGAAGGGATGGAAATGCCCTCGAGGACTTCATCGAGCTTCTGAGACTCCAGTCGATTGCCGGGCGGCACCTTCTGGAGAAACTGGGCCAGCGCCAGAAACAGGGTTTGCCTCGAGAATGGCTTGCGAATGTAGCCGCTAAACTGATTTTGCAGTTCCCTCTCTTCGCCGGCCTTGCTCGATGCAGTGACGGCGATGACGGGCAGCGACACCATGCTGGCTTGCTTGCGTATCTCCGCCAGGGCCGTGCGCCCATCCATCACCGGCATTCGGATGTCCAGCAAGACCACATCGGGCTTGGCCTTCGCCAGGGACTCCAAGGCTTCTTGACCGTTAGTGGCAAAGAGGACCCGGTGACGGGTCTTCGCAAATATGCCGGCCATCAAGGCCCGATTGGTTGGGTTGTCATCCACCACCAACAGCGTGGCCGGCGCGAAGTCATTGAAGTCCACCGCCCCGCCCGGTTCGGCGTGGTCTCCCACCGGCAACCGCCCGGAAACTGGAACATTCGCGAAACGCAAATGGAAAGCCGTGCCCTGGCCGACTGTGCTTTCGACGGCCAGGCTGCCGCCCATCAGCTCGGTGAGGCGTTTGACGATCGTCAGCCCGATACCCGTCCCTTCCTTGTCCGCTGTTTGCGCGGACTCCGCCTGAACAAAAGGCTTGAAAACTTCCTCCAGTTCCTCAGCCGCGATCCCGATGCCGGTGTCCTCGACGTCGATCAGCAGCGTCCCGCTGTGGCCGTCTTCCTGGCCTTCCCAGGAGACTCGCGTTTTGATGCAACCCCGCTCGGTGAACTTGACGGCGTTGCTGAGCAAGTTCACCAGCACCTGGCGCAGCCGGAGGCGGTCCAGCAACAAAGCACGGGGCAGGTTAGATGAAATCTCGAACTGAAGCCGGAGCGATTTCATCACGGCCTGCTGCCCGAAAACGGTGCGCAGAAACTCGCACGAATCCCGCATATCCGTCGGGTCGGGGTGCAATTCCAACTTCCCGGCTTCGAGTTTGGACAGGTCGAGAATGTCGTTGATCAGATGCAGCAAAGCCGCGCCGCTGTCGCGAATGGCGCGCACATACTGCGATTGCTTTGGCGTAAGCCCCTCCGGCTCCAACAGTTCGCTGAAACCGAGAATCGCGTTCATGGGGCTGCGAATCTCATGGCTCATGTTGGCCAGGAAGGCGCTCTTTTCCCGGACCGCTTGCTCCGCGTGCAACTTCTCTTCCAGCAACTCCCGCCGTGCTCGCTCCTGGTAATAGTCCACCCGGTAAAAATAGAGCGCGAACAACCCCGCCCCAACCCCGAGCAACCCGGCGATCCAGGTCAACTGGTGGACCAGTTTCATCTGGTGTCGGGTAGCCTCGCCGGTGGCGGAGAGAAGATCCAGGCGGTTGTCGTGCCGCCGTTTGATGATCTCGCGGATGCGGTCCATGGTTGTCCCGGCTTGGCCGGGACTGACGGACGCCTCCGGCCCCGCGGGGCCTTGCTCGGCGTGTGAGGCAATGGCCTGGCGCAAGTCCGCCAGCTCGATGGCAACGAGCGGACGCAGCTCGTTCAGGACTCCTCGCCCGGCAGGGTCGCGGCTCGCCCACCCATCGAGCCGCTCCAAGGCGGTAGGGAGAGCGCGGGCGGCGTTGGTGAAGGTTTCAAGATAGACCCCATTCCCCGTCAGCAGATAACCTCGCTGGCTGGCCTCTGCGTCTTGCAAAACCGAGAAGAGTTGGTTCATCGACTCGTGAACCTGCGCAGCTTCAGCCGAGGCGTCGAGGCTGCGGGAGAAGCGGCTCCAGGCCACCGCCCCGATCACCACGCTGGCGGCCGTGAGGGTCAGCCAGAATATGGCTAACGGCCCGATAATCCCGCGTCGGAATCGGTAAATCATACGCTTCCCTGCGTTAAGTCGAGCGCAGACGCGTCCGGCCAAAGAAGGACGCATTACCATATCATGCAGAATGCACGGTGCATAGGTGTCATTGTTCGAATTAATCGCAACACCATGGTTTTCTTCGAGCACCGCCCGGTCGTCATCGACAACCAGCCACGTCTTGGCCGGCTCGGATATTCCCGTTGAAGATGGAAATGCAGACGGCGGTTCCGAATGGCTCGAATTCATGTTCTTCGTCAATTGCGTGTTCTAGCTAGAGGCGGGCCATGGCCGCGCTGGCTTCTGCAAACCATTGGCCCAATGCGTGTTACAGTTTCCACGATGGGATTGGGCGCGGGCCAAGGACCACAAAAACCATGCAAATCGCACTAACTGCAACTGCTGGAGAGTGCATTCTGCACGCTCAACGAAGCAGACAGGCATCAAGCGGTCGGAACCGTCTGACGGTCCGGCTCCTGGCGCCCGGCATCCAGCATCCAGGCCGGGAGTTCAGGTTTCCGGGTCAAAGTTCGCCGGCGAAACGGACTGCACAGCAACTTGATGATATCGGAGGTCTTCATGTGGCGGCCGAAGGCACGCAGAAGTCTCCAGGTCTGGAGCGGGCGCTTGAAAACCCGGTGGAGGAAAAGCAAGCCATAACCTCTTGCACGGAGTCGATTCACCACCGCGCTCGGCAAAGTGGCGGGGTCGATGTCCGAGCACTTGAACCACTTGTGCCAGTCCCGCTCGTCGTCAATGATCCCGCGCGCAACGTACTCCTGCCAGAGCGGCGTCCCCCGATAGGCGCACAGTCTATTGAAACCAAAGGTGTCCAGCTCCAAACGCGCGGCGAAGCGAAAACTCTCCAGGATGTCCGCTTCGTTTTCATCGGGCGAGCCTACGACAAAGAAGCCATGGACACGGGTGATACCTTGGCGCTTGGCCTCGCTGACCGCGTGCTCCACCTGGGCTCGCGTCTGCTTTTTGTGGAGCCGATTGAGCACCTTTTGCGTGCCCGCCTCGACCCCGAAGGCCAAGAAACTGCAGCCGGCCTGACGCATGACCGGCAACTGCTCAATTCCGACGGAATCCGCGCGCCCTTCGCAGCCCCAGTGAAACTCCAGTTTGCGTCCAATGATGCCGCGGCAAATCTCTTGAATCCGCTTGCGATTGATCAGGAAGTGGTCATCGGTAAGGTAAATCGAGCGATAGCCCACATCATTGAGTTCCTGCAGCTCGCCCAGGACATGTTCCGGCGAACGGCTGCGCCACCGGCCCTGGCCCAGGGCGGGAATATCGCAGTAGATGCACGAGTATGGGCAGCCGCGGGAGGTCTGCACCGTGCAGAACTTGTCCAGCGAAAGCACCGCGGGCACGTCCAGCGGCAGGGACTCGATATAGTCGATGGGCAGACTGGTCCGGTCCGGATATGGAAACTGGTCCAGGTTACTCAAGAGCGGGCGCGGGGTGTTTTGAACGATCTTTCCGGCGTGACGCCAGACCAGGCCGGGCACGGAGCCTGGAGCATCGAGACGTTCCAAGTAGTCTGGCAGGAGTTCTTCGCCTTCACCCACACCGACGCAATCAATGTCGAAGCAGTCGCCCAAAATGCGGTCCGCGTTCAAGGTGGCGAAGGCTCCACCGACGATGATCGGGATGCGCGGGGCCTCGGCCTTGAGCCGCCGGGCCATGCTCTTGACCGCGGGGTAGGTGGTCGTCGAGAGAAATGAGAGGGCAATCGCGTCAGGTTGTTCCTGGCTCACCGCCTGCGCGATGTGCTCCACCTTCATCCGGGGATGGCAGGTATCGAACATCCACACCGGGTGTCCTCGTCGGCGCAGCACCGGCGCGAGGGTCTGAATCCCCAGGGGCGGGAACGCCATCACCTTGACCCGGCCATTGCCGGTCTTTGACCGGTCCAGCTCCCGGGGAAGCACCCGGCAGAAGTTTTCATCGCCGACATGAACGAGGAAGGTCTTCATGGTGCGTCTAGCTTAGTATTCATGAGACAAGCTCTCCCCGCCTCTCTAGCTAAAGGAGGGCCAACGCTGCGCCAGTTTCTGCAACGTGTTTGTATAAAGCATGTTATATATGTTCTTCTCGGCTTAGGCGCGGGGTGAGGGTCACGGGAACCATGCAAAATGCACTGGCGGCAACTGCTTGAGCGTGCATTTTGCACACTCGATGAAGCCCCGACCGAGCTCGCAAATCTGACGCTGCTCCGCCGTTGTTCCGCCGCGGCCCGATGGAGGATGCGGGCAGGTTGCTGCGGACAAGGCGGTTGCGGGTTGTTCGGCGGCCAAGGCCACGAACTGGCTTTGCTGTCCCGGGCATCGCCGCTCACCCTTGGCACGCCGCGCGCTAAAGGATGCCTCGCAGACATGAACCCGCACGCAAAGAAAGAACAGGCAAAGAAGAATAGGTAACAGTATGTCATTAATCACAATTGTCGTTAGTCTCATCGTGGTCGGAGTTCTGCTCTGGCTCGTCAACACCTACATCCCCATGGATGGGAAGATCAAAAAGATCCTCAACATCGCGGTGGTGGTGGTCGTCGTCCTCTGGCTCCTGCACGTGTTCGGAGTCCTGGACCAACTCCGCAACGTTCGAGCCTCGATCGAAGCGCCATCCCTCGGCATGTCCGCCTCCACTGTGGTTCCGCAGCCGGGGGTAGCCTCCGGTTCGGCGCTCACGGCTTGGTCTTGAGAATCCGTGTTTTGGGGCCAATGAGCTTATCAAAGCAAAGGGGGCAACCGACTCTGAAGCAATCGGTTGGCACCCTGCCGGGCCAGCAGGAGAGCCGAGGCCGCTGGGGTTTCCCCGCTCGCCTGGGATTTGTGGTGGCTTGCCTGGGTGCGCTCGTCCTTTGCGCCGCCGTGTTCATCCTCGCGTTTGGCGGTGCGGTCCTCAACGGCTATGTAAAAAAGAGGGCCGAGCGGGCCTTTGCAGAGGCGCATCCGGGGTGGGCATTGCGCATCGGCAAACTGCATTACGCGGTGGGCGCCAATCGCCTGGTCGCTCAATCTCTCACCCTGAGCGCGACCAACACGACCCTCAAGGCCGGACGGATTTCCCTGACGGGCGTGCCCTGGGCGCGGCTGCTTCGGGGAAGGGTGGCTCTGGCTGATGTCCTCGCCAAGGCCAGTCTCGATGCGACGAATCTCGATGTGGACTTCCCCCAGGCCCGCTACGGCATCCGATGCGCGCGGCTCCGAGGGTCGGTGCCGGATTCGGACTTAATCGCCGAAGGGACCGAGCTTCGGACGTTGGTCGGGGACGAAGAATTCTTCGCCGCGCACGAATATCGAACGACGCGTTTTCGCCTGGTTCTGCCCGAGTGCAGAGTAACGGGTTTGGCGTATGGCGAACTGCTCCGGGGAAGGTCGTACCGAGCCGGGTCGGTCCGCATTTCCGAGCCCTCCTTCGATGCGCTGGTCGATCGGGACAAGCCGGAGGAGCCGTTCGTGAAGAGTCCGCTCATGGTGCATGAGGCGCTGGCCGCAATCCGCCAACCGCTCCGGATCGATAGTCTCAGCATCACCAACGGCCACCTGAGATACTGCGAGCGGGTGCTCGACGGGGCCGACCCCGGCGTGCTGACCTTCGGGAGCGTTAGTATGTCCGTTGAGGGCATCGCCAACCGCCCCGAGGGCAACGCCGCCATACAGGTCCGGGCACAGGGTGACCTCATGGACACAGGAACGCTCAAGGTCCTGATGACGATCCCGGTCACGCCATCGGACTTTTCGCTCCACTACTCAGGCTCGCTCAGCGCGATGGACCTGACCCGCCTTGATGCCTTCCTTGACATTGCGGAACACACCCGGATTAAGTCCGGCAGCGCGCAGGAGGCGTCGTTCGACATCGATGTCAACGCCGGCCAGGCTCGCGGCCGTGTGCAAGCGGTTTACAGGGATTTGGAGATCGCCCTGCTCAACAAGCGAACGGGCAGCGCCAAGGGGCTGGAAAATCGCGCCGCCTCGTTTCTTGCGAACGAGTTGAAAATCCGGCATTCCAACAGTCCGGACCTCGACAAGCAGACCGGCGGCGCCGCGGGCTTGGAGAATCGCGTCACCTCGTTTTTTGCCGATGCGTTGAAAATCCGACGTTCCAACGCTCCGGACGCATCGGGTTCGATGAAAGAGGGTGAGGTGAACTTCACGAGAAGGCCCGAGGACGAGTTTCTCCAATTTGTATGGTTCGCCCTCCGGAGCGGAGTCCTGGATGTCATCAGCCATTGACGCGCGACGTTAACCTGCCTCTGAGCGGGTTGCCAGTTCACTCCTCCGGTGCTACTGGTTTTGAAGCGGCCTGACGGCCGCCTTGTTTATGGACCAGACCAAGGTTGAAGACCCGGCCCTGCATGGCCGCCTCTTGTCGGAGGCGGACGCAACGTTGTTTCAGCAGGGGACTCACTGTCGCCTGCAGGAAAAGCTGGGGGCGCATGCCGTGGCGGCGGAGGGTGTATCCGGGGTTCAGTTTGGCGTTTGGGCGCCGAATGCGAAGCGCGTCAGCGTCATTGGCGACTTCAACCACTGGGACCCCATGAGCCATCCGCTGCGTGTTCTGGGCGACTGTGGGGTTTGGGAAGGCTTCGTCCCCGCCGCCAGGCCAGGGTCGTGCTACAAGTATTTTATCGAGTCGCGTTACGAGGGCTACAGCGCGGAGAAGTCCGACCCCTTCGCTTTCCACGCCGAATTGCCGCCGAAGAGCGCATCCGTCATTTGGGACCTCGACTACGCGTGGGGTGACGGCGCGTGGATGGGAGAGCGCGGGCGGCGCAATGCGCTGGACGCGCCGATTTCCATTTACGAAGTGCATGCGGGCTCCTGGATGCGCGTGCCCGAGGAAGGGTGCCGCTGGCTGACTTATCGGGAGCTGGCCGTGAAGCTGGCCGCCTATTGCCGGGA
>CAZZFF010000040.1:0-48554 GCA_964653485.1 uncultured Verrucomicrobiota bacterium
GTAGGACATGACCTCTTTGCCGAATTTCACATCGGCGTAGGTCTTATAGAACTCGCGCCGTTGGGGGGTATAATCGAACTCCGCGCGCGGGACGAGCGTGGCCGCAAGGCCCTGGCCCTTGCGCAGGATGCGGCGGTTCTCGGAGGAGGCGCGGAACTGGGCAAGGACGACGCGGACCTGGCGGCAAAGGTAGAAACGCTCCAGGTTGCGGGAGGAGGGCAGAAAGCCGCTGTTAAAGAGGTCGGACGGCATCTCACCCGGCTCGGGGAAGCCCCACACGGCGTAGGGGAAGATGTAGTGCTCGTAATCAGGGGCGGCCTCGGAGAAGAGCAGTTTCACGGTTGGTCGAGGTAGATTCGAGGCAAACGGCCTCTCCAGCCGGTCAGGACATCGTAGGAAACGGAGTTCTTGAGCTTGGCCACTTCATGCACGGTGATTTCCTCCCGGCCCTGGCGGCCCATGAGGACGGCCTCGTCCCAGAGCTTGGCCTGGGGCACGCCGGTGATGTCAACCATCAGGGCGTCCATGGTGGTCCCGCCGACCAGCGGGGCGCGGACCCCGTGAATGAGGGCAAAGCCCTGGTTGCGGACTCGAGGGAAGCCGTCCCCGTAGCCGATCGGAAGGACGGCTACACGGCGGGCCGAGGGGGCGACATAGCGCATCCCGTAGCCGACGCTATCGCCCGGTTGGAGTTCCTGGATGGCGGCGATGCGGGCCTTGACGGTCATGACGGGCTCAATGCCGGCGATGCGACGGCACACGGCCGACGGGAACACGCCCAGCGGCAGGATGCCGAGCCGGACGAGGTCGAAATGGGCCTGCGGAAGGTCGAGGAAGCCGCCGCTGTTGCAGATGTGCCGCAACCCGACGGACAGGCCGGATTTGGCGAAGGCGCCCAGGGCCTCCTCGAAGCGAGCCAGTTGGACCAGGGCAAAGGTCTTGTCAATCTCGTCAGACTGGGCGAAGTGCGTGAGGGCGCCTTCGAGGAACAGAGACGGGGTCGAGGCGATGAGGGCGGCCAGCGGGGCCGCTTTGTCCCAGCGCACGCCGTAACGGTTCATGCCGGAGTTGATTTTGATGTGAACCGGGACGCGTTTGCCGGCCTGGGCGGCCAGGCGTCCGAGCCTGGCTACGGTGGATGGCTCGCTGACACAGCAGGTCAGGTCATGGGCGACGCACCACGCCAATTCCGCTTCCTGACGTTCCCCCAGCACGAGCAACCGCGCCCGGATGCCCGCGTCGCGCAGCCTCATGGCTTCCTGGATCGTGCTCAAGCCGAGGAAACCGACTCCGCACGCCAAGGCCACCTTGGCCGTGCGCAAGGCTCCGTGCCCGTAGGCCTCGTCCTTGAGCACGGAGAGCAGGCCAACCTGGCTGGGCTTGTCCTGGTTGATGAGTTGGAAATTCCGCCGCAGCCGGTTCAGGTCGATTTCAATCCAGGCCGGCCGGGACGACAACATGGCATCAAGCCGAGTGGCCTGTTCGCTCACGGACCCGCTCGGCGGGAAGATGGCATCCCAATCCTCGACAGCGCTCTTGCCGCGTGAAAGCGGCGTTCCCGGCGGCGGCGAATGAGGGGAGATGGCGTCCCATTGTTTGACCGCGGGAGCGGGTGCGGCGTGCGGACCGGAAGGACTGTGAGAGACAACGTTCACTGGCGCCTCATACTTCATAATTCAAGCTTCATCATGTTGGAAGGTTTCACTCGGAGCCGGGCGGCCACAGGCTGCGCCCGATATCGGGCCGGAAGTAGCTGCCGAGGCTTCGGATTTTTCGGATATTACGATAGGCGGCATCGATGGCCTTCTCCAAGGAAGCGCCCAGAGCGATGACATCGGCGAGGCGATGTCCGGCGGCCAGCAGCCCGCCGTCGCGGTCGGCGGAGACCTCATTCCACCACACGTCGCAATCCGGGGGTTGGACAAGTTCCACGGGCACGACCGGCCCACGGAGCTGGGTGTAGGGATAGCCGTAGCCGGCAAGGGTGAGGGAGCAGCCGAAATTCAGCCCTGAGACGAATCGGGGCGCGAGCTTGTTGTTCCGCGCGGTCGCCAGCAAGGTGTCGATGGGGTTCGCCAGCAAGCGCAGGAGCATGGCGCCGGAGGTGACACCGATGCGGATATTGTATTCGACGACGTGCCAGCTAGCTTTGGAACGGATGGCGGTGACCTGGATGGGGCCATGGTATCCGACCTTGCGGAACCAGGGGAGCAAGGGGTGCAACAATTCGCGCGCCAAGCCGTACTTGTCGTCAGGGTCCTTTTCGACGAGTCCGCCCAGAGGGGCGCCCGCGGTAATGCCCATATCGCCGGCGAAGGCGCGTTTGTACTCCTGGTTGGTGACGAGGGAATATATCTTTCCGGCGCTGACCATCGCGATATGTCCCGCCTCGCGACGACCGAGGTACTCCTGCAAGAAGACGCCTTCGGCGTAATCGATATGCCGGAGCCAGCAACGGGTGTCGGCCACCGATTCGCAGACGATAGTGTGAATCGGGCTGGTGGGGGAACAGAGGGGGTTCTTGATGACAAAGGGCAACGGATGCTGTTCGAGGATTTCCTCGGCCTCGATGCGGTTTCGGGCCACGTAGGCCTGGGGAAAGGGGATGCGGAACTGCGCGCAGAGCCGGCGCGCCAGGTCGCGCTCGCGTTCGATGCGCATGCCTTGGCGGGTGGGGGAAAGGATGGGGATTTTGAGCGCGAGCAATTCCTCGGACCACGGCGCTTGGGCCCAGTCAATGGACATGGGCACCACCAAATCCACGCCTCGGTCCTTGAGCAACGGGCAGGGGGAGGGAAACTGTTCCCGAGAATAAACGGGGCCGGCCAAGGAGGGCGGGTAGTGCCCGTAACTCCGCGTGAGATAAGTGGAAACCTCGGCCCCGGCGTCCCGGAGGATTTTGGCGGTGCTATGGGCGAAGCTGCCGACGCCCAGGACCATGACCGACGGCAACCGGCCAGCCCGCGCGGACTGGGCGGCAGTCTTCAACCCTGAACGCGGAACCCGAACCCCGCGCGAAACAGATTTCAGCCCCGATTTGACCCTCTGAGGATTGTTGATCATCCTGCTCCAGCTTAGTCATTCGAGCCGCCGGAGGACAAGATATTAGCAGCCACCCAAATCCTCGCCTGCGATGTTCTTGAGGAACGGCGGAATAAGTCGCCGTAAAGAAATAACCTTTACGGCTCCTAAGCGGAATACGCGAAAAAGAAAGGGTTTTGGCGTTCGCTGAACGGTTACACATCCTGCAACTTGCCCGTGAGGTAGGTTTCGTAGGCGCTCAGGTCGAGCAAGCCATGGCCCGAGAGGTTGAAGAGGAGGACCTGTTTGCGGCCGGCCTCGCGGGCCTTGATAGCGGCTTCCGCAACGGCGGCGATGGCATGGGCCGATTCCGGGGCGGGCACGAGGCCCTCGGTCCGGGCGAAGAGTGAGGCCACCTCGAACACCTTGGTCTGGTGATAGGCCTCGGCTTCGATCAGCCCGAGCTTGAGCGCGTGGCTGACCATCGGAGACATTCCGTGGTAGCGCAGCCCGCCGGCGTGGATGGAGGGGGGCATAAACTTGTGCCCGAGGGTGTACATCATGAGCAGCGGGGTCGTTTCGGCGGTGTCGCCGAAGTCGTAGCGCAATTCGCCCCGGGTGAGCGACGGACAGGCTGAGGGTTCAACCCCGACGATGCGGTAGCGTTTGCCTTCGGCGAGCTTGCGGCGCAAGAAGGGGAACGCCAGGCCGGCAAAATTGCTGCCGCCCCCGCAGCACGCGAAGATGGCGTCAGGTTCTTCGCCCGCCAGTTCCATCTGGGCGATGGCTTCCTGGCCGATGACCGTCTGGTGCAGGCAAACGTGGTTGAGCACGCTCCCCAGCGAATACTTGGTGTCCGGGTGCGTGGCGGTGTCTTCGATGGCCTCACTGATGGCGATGCCGAGGCTGCCGGGACATTGCGGGTCTTGAGCCAGGAGCTTTCGCCCGTATTGAGTCTGGTCGCTTGGGCTGGGGTGGACCGAGGCCCCCCACGTGTGCATGAGCATCCGCCGGTAAGGCTTCTGCTGGTAGCTCACCTTGACCATGTACACGTTGCACTCCAGGCCGAAGAGCGAGCACGCCATCGCGAGCGAGGCGCCCCACTGGCCGGCCCCGGTTTCGGTGGCCAATCGCTTGGTGCCGGCCTGCTTGTTGTAATAGGCCTGCGCCACCGACGTGTTCGGCTTGTGGCTGCCGGCGGGGCTGGCCCCTTCGTATTTGTAATAGATATGGGCCGGGGTTTGCAGCGCCTTCTCGAAGCGCACCGCCCGCAGCAGCGGCGTCGGCCGCCAGAGCGCATAAATGTCCCGGACCGGCTCGGGAATCTCGACCCAACGGTCGGGGCACATCTCCTGGCGCACCAGGTTTTCGGGAAAGATAGCCAGGAGGGCCTCGGGCGGGACCGGCTGTTTGGTGCCGGGATGGAGCGGCGGAGGGAGAGGCTCGGGAAAATCGGCCAGGAGGTTGTACCAGGTCTTGGGGATGTCGTTCTGGGTCAAATCGAAACGCGTTTGCATAGCCGGTTCAGGTTTTCTGTTTGGGCGCGACCCGGCAAGCCTAGCGATAACCCCGGCTCATGTCATCAAAAACTTAGTGCCCCATCGTGTAAACGAGGATGTTGATGAGCATCGGGTAGGCCATCGGCTCGGAGAACCTGTCGAAGTAGGACTCATCGTCGCCCTCGTGCTCCCAACCATCGCCGTAGTGGTTGTTGTGGCAGATTAGGGCCACCATCCGCTCTTTGTCATCGTACAGCGCGTAGTAATGCGGGTCCTGGTTCTTCCGATAGTATGGCCAGCCGGGGTCGAAAGATTGGCGGGTGCGCATGTAAGCGCCCACACTGGGGATTTGGGGCTGTTTCTTGAAATCATACACGGTGTGGAAAATGGGGTGGTCCAGCGTCAACTCGACCGGTTCCCGGTGCGGGAACACCCGCTTCATCTGCTCCTGGAAGTGCGCCCATTGGTCGTCGCCCCAAAAATCGTCCGCCATAATAAACCCGCCGCTCAGGAGGTACTGCCGCAAGGCGGAGGCTTCTTCGTCCGTCAGGACCAGCCTGCCCGCCGAGGCGAGATAGACGAACGGGTAATTCACCAGGTCCTTTGTCGTGATATCGATGAAATTCAGGCCGGGCCGGACCTTGAGGCTGGTGACTTGATAAAGGCGGAAGATGAGGTTCAAATCGGCCTCGGGCGTGTCGTCATCCCATTGCCGGCCGCCGCCGAACCTGTAATCGCGCGCGGCCTGAAACTTGAGGCGCGCGAAGGTGAAGACATCCTCCCGGAATTCCGGGTTCAGCGCCTTCTCCATCAACTGTTGTTCCTTGACCCTTTCGGGGTCCCGGATTTCGTAGCTCCGGTTGAAGCGTCCGCCGCCGCGGTATTGAGCTTGAGCCGGCAACCCCGCCAAAAAAGCGAGCATAGCAACCAATCCCGGAACGCGGCCTTTGGGCCGCGGCGACAGCGACCGCAGCACAGCCCAAACCCCCAGGATGACGGCCAATCCGGCCTCGTAACCGCCTGAACTCATGTCGAGGGAACTCTCGTGCAGGACCCGCAAAAAGACCAGCGAAAAACCGAATGGCCAGAATCAAAACACCTCATCCGGATGCTCGGCCAGCCACTGCGTCAAACCGGGCAGCGGAAAGGAAAGGCAGGCCTGCGCCTTGGCGCAGTTCAGGGACGTGTCGGGAGCGCGTGGAGCGCCGGTGTATTCTCTTAACGAGCCGGGCACGATCCTGGGATGGAGCTGAGGCCAGCGCGCCGCCACGAGTTGACCGATCCGCAAGCGCGAGAGACGCTCGGCGCCCGCAACGTGATAAATCCCCCCCTTGTCCCGAGCGGCCAACTGCCACACCGCCATCGCGGTGACCTTGGCGGCGATCGGGCTGCGGAATTCGTCCATGAACAGGTGGACCGCCCGGCCGGCCTCCCACGCGCGGCGCATCTGCTCGTTGAAGGCGCGGCTGCCGTTTGCCGAGGTCCCCCCGTTGAGCGAGGTGCGGATGACGATGTGTTTGGGGTTGCCAAGCACCACCCGTTCCGCGGCGGCCTTGGTCTCGGCATAGACACTCAGGGGATTGACCGGCGCGGTCTCGTCGTAATTGCCCGCCTTTCCGTCGAACACAAGGTCGGATGAAAAAAACACAAAGCCGATGTCGGCTGCCAGTTCCGCGAGCAGGGTGGTCACTTCGACATTGAGTTTGCGCGCCAACCGCGGGTTGGCCTGGCACTCGGGGCTTTGGCTCAGGGCCGCACAATGGACGATCAGCCGCGGCTGCCGCAGGCGGAACTCGGCGCAAACCGCCCCGAAATCCGTCAGGTCCAACCGCGCCCGAGTCAGGCCCAGGATGCCGGCCCCCGGGGCGGCTTCGGGCGCGGCGGCAACGAGATAGCGTCCAATCAGGCCGGCGGCGCCCGTCACCCAGACAGGCCTCTTATCCATCGATGAACCTCTGTGTCAAATCTCCGTATGCGTCGATGCGGCGGTCGCGTAGGAAAGGCCATTGCGTCCGGGTCTTATCCACTTGCCGAAGGTCCAGCTCCGCCACCAGGATTTCCTCGCGGTCCGCGCCGGCCTTGGCCAGGATTTCGCCGGCAGTGCCGGCGATGAAGCTCTGGCCCCAGAACTCGATTTCCTCCCCGGCCAGCTTCTCCAGGCCCACCCGGTTGGGCACCGCAACGTAGCAGCCGTTGGCAATGGCGTGGCCGCGCACGATCGTCTCCCAGGCCGCATGTTGCCTTTGCCCCAGTTCGGCCTTCTCGGCGGGATGCCACCCAATCGCGGTAGGGAAAAACAGGACTTCCGCCCCTCGCAACGCCGTCAGCCGCGCCGCCTCCGGATACCATTGGTCCCAGCAGATGAGAACCCCCACTTTGCCGTATCGGGTCTGCCAGGCCCGAAAGCCCAAGTCCCCTGGAGTGAAGTAAAACTTTTCGTAGTAGAGCGGGTCGTCGGGGATGTGCATTTTGCGGTAAAGGCCCAGCAGGGAGCCGTCGGCGTCGATCACCGCCGCCGTGTTGTGATAGACGCCCGGGGCGCGCCGCTCGAACAACGAGACAATGACAACCACCTCCCTGCTTCGCGCCAATTTCTGAAATGCCTCCGTGGTTGGGCCGGGAACCGGTTCGGCCAGTTGGAAGCAGCCGTGGTCTTCGGACTGGCAAAAGTACTGTGTGCGGAACAGCTCCTGGGTGCAGATGATCTGCGCGCCTCTCGCGGCGGCTTCTCCGACGGCCGCCAGGGTTTTGCCGAGGTTTGCCGCCGCGTCGGCCGAGGCGCTCGCTTGCACCAGGCCCACCTTCACAATGGAGTTGGCATCAGGTCTCATCCCCAAAACAACCTGCCGCAACTGCTTGCAAGGAGTCAAGCCCGCGCATTCCAGATTTTTTCCCAATTGGCGCCCAGGCGCGCAGGGCCAGTGACAAAGTCCGTCGGAAGGTCCCGGGTAGGCCGTTTTTGGAGTGCGGTGGCAAGCGAAGCGCGACACCGCTTTGGCTCGGACAGCACGTGGTATGTTGCATGTCCCACGCGGCCCAAATCCCCACTCGTCGGGACGCTTCGCTCTGCCGGCGCACTCCAGAATACCACTTTGTCCACCGCCCTGCCCAGGCGCGGTAGGGCGCCTAAAAAAGCTTGCACCGCCCCGGCAAAGGCGTCTAATAGCGCCCTAGCCCGAGCCTTTCGACTCGAGTTAAGCAAGCGACCAATAACAACTAAACTCATCATTCAGATTTATGGCTAAAGCACTTTCCAAGTCACAGATTGCCGCCGTGATCGCCGAGGAGAACGGCATCTCGAGGAAACAGGCCGCGCAGGTCCTGGATTCGATTGCGGGGCTCGCTTACAAACAGGCCTCGAACAGTTTCACGCTGCCCGGATTGGGCAAGCTGGTGCTCGTCACCCGTCCCGCCCGTTCCATGCTCATGCAGTTCGGGCCCGACAAAGGCAAGAGCATCACGATTCCCCCGAAGCGAGTCGTCAAGTTTCGCATCGCCAAAGCCGCCAAGGACGCCATCCTCGGCGCCGCGTAGCCGCGATTTTCCACGAAGAGCGCCCTGCCCAACTCAGGGTGCTTTTTATTTCGTTCCATGAAGATTGCCGTCGTGGGTTGCGGGGCTGTGGGCAGCTATTACGGAGCCAGACTGGCCGGCGCCGGTCACGAGGTCCATTTCCTCTTGCGCTCGGACTACGAGACGGTCCGGCGCCAGGGCGTGAAGGTCCGCAGCTTCCAGGGCGATTTCCATGTGCAACCCGTCTGCGCCCGCCAGCCCGGAGAAATCGGTCTCAGCGACCTCGTCCTCATCGGGCTCAAGACGACCGCGAACAGCGAATTCCCCCGCCTGCTCCCGCCCCTGGTGGGGCCGGCGTCCGCCGTGGTCACACTGCAGAACGGACTCGGCAACGAAGAGGCCCTCGCCCGCCTGTTCCCCAGCTTTCAAATCCTGGGGGGTCGCTGCTTTGTCTGTCTAAACCGCCTCGCCCCGGGCCTCATCCATCACATCGATCACGGACAAATCGTGCTGGGCGAATTCCAGCGCCCGCCTCAACCGCGCACGCACGAACTGGCCGCCATGTTCGCCAACGCCTCCATCCCCTGCTCCGTTACCGACAGCCTGGCCCGGACCCGGTGGGAGAAGCTGATTTGGAACATCCCTTTCAATGGGCTGGGCGTGGCGGGGGCCGCGGGGTATGACGCCGCCATCAGTGGGCGGTTGCCCGCCGGCGCCGTTCTCGGCCCGTGCCTGCCCACCGACCAACTCCTGGCGGATTCGAGGTGGAAAGACCTCGTCCGCCAACTCATGATCGAGGTCATCGAGGCGGCCCGCGCCCTGGGGTTTGACCTGTCCGACGCCCTGGCCGACAAGCAGATCGAACGGACCGCCACCATGGGCGCCTACCGGGCCTCCACGCTCGTTGATTTCGAGCGCGGCTTGCCCCTCGAACTCGACAGCCTCTTTCTCGAACCCCTCCGCCAGGCCCGGAAGGCCGGCGTCCCGGTCCCCCGCCTCACCGCGCTCTGCGGGCTGCTGGAGGAGATGGAAGGAAGACGCCGCCCAACGGGCGCCAGTTATAGTGATGCAGTCCATTCATAGAGTTGACACACCCTCGCCGGCGGCGTAGCGTCAGTTTTGATGAACGTGTTGTCCCACTCGCTCCTCGAACTCATCCGCCGCGCGTCCGCCGAGATTCCCGACGACGTTCACCGGGCCATCCTCGCCGCGCTCGAACGCGAGAAGGAGGGAACGATTGCCCAAAGCGCGATGCAGATCATCGAGCAGAATATCGCCCTGGCCAAAACCAAGTCGCAGCCTATCTGCCAGGATACCGGGACGATCATTTTCTATGTCGAGTGCCCCGCCGGTTTCGACCAGATCGGTTTTGAGGAGGCCGCTCGAGGGGCGGTCAAGCTGGCCACGGGAAAAGGGTTTCTGCGCCAGAATTCAGTGGACTCCCTCACAGGAGTGAACGACGGCACCAACCTGGGCCCCGGCTCGCCCGTGATTCACTTTCATCAACATCGCTCGCCGGAGACGGCGGTGCGGCTCATCCTCAAAGGCGGGGGGTGCGAGAACGTCGGCGCGCAGTATGCGCTGCCGAACGAGAAGCTCAAGGCCAACCGCGACCTGGATGGATGCCGGAGGGCCATTCTGGATGCCGTGCTCCAGGCCCAGGGGAAGGGCTGCGGGCCGGGCATCCTCGGAGTCTGCATCGGCGGAGACCGCGCGACGGGCTATGAATGCTCCAAGGAGCAATTCCTGCGGCTACTGGACGACCACAATCCGAACGCCGAACTGGACCGCCTTGAACAAGACATCGTCTCGACCGCCAACAAGCTCGGCATCGGGCCGATGGGCTTCGGCGGCCAGACGACCTTGCTCGCGACGAAGATCGGCGTTCTCAATCGTCTCCCGGCCTCTTATTTTGTCAGCATCAGTTATATGTGCTGGGCCTACCGGCGCCAAGGCATAGCGCTGGGTCCCAACGGCGACATCCGGAAATGGCTCTATTGAACGTCGCGCCTCATTCATCGCCTTACCTCCCCATGACTCCTCTCACAACACCGGCAACCGAAGCCGCGGTCCGCGCCTTGAAAGTCGGCGACGAAGTCGGCATCACCGGGACTTTGTTCACCGGGCGGGATGCCGTTCACAAGTATCTGCACGACGGGGGCGAACTCCCGGCGGGAGTGAGCCTCCGGGGCGGCTTCCTTTACCATTGCGGCCCGGTCATCATCAAGGACTCGCAGGGCAACTGGACCTGTGTGGCCGCCGGACCCACGACATCGATTCGAGAGGAGCCTTATCAATGGCAAATCATCCGCGATTTGGGCCTGCGCGGCATCATCGGGAAGGGCGGGATGGGCGACAAGACCCTGGCGGCCTGCAAGGAATATGGCTGCGTGTATCTGCACGCCGTCGGGGGAGCGGCGCAGGTCCTCGCCCAATGCATCCGCAAGGTGCCCAATGTCTATTTCATGGAGAGGTTCGGCGCTCCCGAGGCGATCTGGGAGTTCGAGGTAGTCGGCTTCCCAGCCGTCGTGACCATGGACGCCCACGGCAACTCCCTGCACAAAGACGTCTTCGCCGCCAGCCAGGCGGAACTGGCCAGGCACCTATAGTGTTGCCGGCTGAGTTTGTTTTTCTTCCGCGTGTGTCAACCGTCATCCCATGCGCGCGATGATGCTCTGCGGGCCGCGGCAGGCGCTTCGAGAAGTCGACGTGCCGACGCCGCGGCCGGGACCTGGGGAAGTTCTCATCCGCATCCGGGCCTGCGCCGTTTGCCGGACCGACCTGCACATCGTCGACGGCGAATTGCCACACCCCAAGTTGCCTCTCATTCCGGGGCACGAGATTATTGGGGTTGTGGCTGAGGCGGGCAAAGACGCCGGGCGGTTTCGCGTTGGCGCCCGCGTTGGGGTGCCGTGGCTGGGCTGGGCCTGCGGCTCCTGCGCTTACTGCGCGACGGATCGCGAAAACCTCTGCGACCAGGCCCGCTTCACGGGCTACACTCGTGACGGGGGTTATGCCGAGTACACCGTCGCCGACCAGCGGTTCTGTTTCCCCATCCCGGACCGCTACTCGGATGCGGAAGCGGCTCCCCTGCTCTGCGCGGGATTGATTGGCTATCGCTCGCTGGCGAAGACCGGCGATGCCCGCCGCCTTGGAATCTACGGGTTCAGCGCGGGGGAGACCACGGAGTTAAAGGCCCGAAGGGCAACGACCGCCACCGCCATCTCCCTCGCCAAACCGGACAATCAAGAGCTCCGCGGGCCGGTGGCGCCGATGCCCGGCCGCGCCAACTCCAGGGCCGCATCGCGGGAGCGGGGGACGGCGGGGAGATTGAAGATGAGGAAGTGCTTGAGGAACTCGCGCAACTCCGAGGCCTGGGCGGCGGTGGCCTTCAAAAGGGCAATGGCCGGCCAATCCTCCTCCGCCAGCGCCTTGACGAGGCCCTGGGCGCCGGGGCTGAGCCGGGCCTGGGCCAGGTCCGGGGCAAGACCCAACACTCCGAGGAGCTTGAGCTCGAAGGCGAGCACTGTACGGGGCTGAGGGGCCTGCCGGCCTAGAGCGTCAAGCGCCCCGCGCAGCAACTCGAAGACTTCGGGCAACGGCGTTTCGGTTTCAGTCGTTTGCTCGACCAGTGCGGCACAGTAGGAGGCTTGCTGAAGCAAGCCAAGCTCCCGGCGGAGGGTGCCGTGGGGATCGAGCAGGCCGACCTCCCGCAAGGTGTGCAATTCGGACCGCCGGCTGCGGCTGAAGGTGAAATCCGCCAGGTAGAACAGATCGAGCTTGCCGCGAAAAGGCGAGTTGGACCGGCGGGCGCCTTTGGCGACCGTGGCCAGGCGCCCCAGCGTCGGTGTGAGCCAGCACACGATAAGACTGGTCTCGGTCAATGGCCGCGTCCGCAGAACCAGTCCTGTGGCTTTCTCGATCACGTTGTTTTGAGCCGGCCCAATCAAGTAATCGAATCCGGCCGGTTTGCCAAATCCAAAGGCCGCAGTTGTCTTTTCGGAGGGCGTCGAGCTATGCTGGCGCCATGAGACTTGAGATCGATTGCTCGAATCCCTGCCGCGCTCCGCGCAGGGCTTGTTCCTGGTTGGGGCTTCGCCGCGCTGTGCTGCCGGCTCGTTTAGCGGGCCTGGCCTTTCGATTGGGGCGGCTCTCGGTTCTGCTCTCGGTCCTGTTGGCGGGCGGCCCGGGGGCGGCGCGAGCCGACTGGCCGGGTTTTCGCGGCCCTTGGGGCGATGGGCACGCCACAAGCCCGGGCGACACGAGCGTGGCGGGGCTGCCGCTGAACTGGAGCGAGACCCAGAACGTCAAGTGGAAGACCCCGATCCCCTATCGCGGCTGGTCGACGCCGGTCGTGCTGGGCGGGCAGGTCTGGCTGACGACCGCCACGCCCGACGGCCACGAGTTTTTTGCCATCTGCCTGGACTCCGAGACCGGCCGGGTCTTGTTCAACGAAAAGCTCTTCGAGTGCGAGAAGCCTGAACCGCTGGGAAACAGCGTGAACTCGTATGCGACGCCTTCGCCGGCGATTGAGCCCGGGCGGGTCTATGTGCATTTTGGCAGTTACGGGACGGCGTGCCTGGACACGAGTGATTTCAAGGTGCTTTGGAAGCGCCAAGACCTGCGGTGCCGGCATTATCGCGGCCCGGCCTCATCCCTGGTCCTGTTCGAGGGCTTGTTGATTCTCACGATGGACGGGGTGGACGTGCAGTACCTCACCGCGCTCGACAAGAAGACCGGGCAGACGGTTTGGAAGACCGACCGGTCGGTTGCGTGGAATGACGAGAACGTTCCCGGCCAGATGGCCAGGGATGGGGACCTGCGCAAGGCACACAGCACCCCGGTCATCGTCAAGACACCGGGAGGGCTTCAAATGCTCAGCGCGGGCGCCAAGGCCGCCTATGCCTACGACCCGCGAACGGGACAGGAGCTTTGGCGGGTCCGCTACGACGCGTGGTCGGCGGCGTCCCTCCCGGTTTATGACAAGGGTTTGGCCTTCATCATCACGGGCTTCGGGGGCAAAACCGAGATGCTGGCTGTGCGCGTCGACGGAAAGGGAGACGTGACGGATACGCACGTGGCCTGGAGGTCGGACTCGATGGTGGCCAAGACCGCTTCACCGGTATTGGTTGAGGGCCTGATCTACATGGTGCATGACGAGGGCTCGCTCACGTGCCTGGACGCGGCAACGGGCAACCAGGTTTGGCGGTCGCGCCTGCCCGGCAGCTATGCCGCCTCGCCGATCTACGCGGACGGGCGGCTCTACTTCGATAACCAACAGGGGAAGACAACCGTCATCAAACCCGGCCGGAGCTTCGAACCGCTGGCGACCAACACGCTGTCGAGCGGTTTCATGGCTTCGCCCGCCGTGGCCGGGAACTCCTTGTTTCTCAGGACCAAAACCGACCTCTACCGAATCCAGGCGGGCGGGTCCGAGGGCAAATAAATCCCGGATTAGGGCTTGACCTCAGCCGGGCCTGGGGCATATTGCGCGGGTCAATAGATTATTTGTCGCTTCCAGTACATGGTGAATCCTCAAGTGAACCTCCGTTCAGTGATGATTTGAAACCCGACAATCGGGAACAGTTTAGAGGGAGCAGGATGACTCTAGGGACATAGAATAGTTACGTGAATACAAAGTTATTCGTAGGGAACCTCTCGTTCAACACGACAGAAAACGACCTGCACGACGCTTTTGCCGCCCACGGCACGGTCGTCGAGGCCAACCTGATGATGGACCGCGCGAGCGGCCGCCCGCGCGGCTTCGCCTTCGTCACCATGGGTTCGCCTGAAGAGGCGCAAAAGGCCGTCGATGCACTCAACGGCTCAACATTGGACGGCCGCAACCTGACCGTCAACGAGGCGCGCCCGCAGGCTGACCGGCCCCAAGGCGGCCCCCGTGGCGGCGGCGGGCGTGATCGCGGCCCGCGCTCCGGCTCCGATCGGCGTTATTAGGCGGCACTCTTACCGGCAGGCGTGGGACTCCCGGAGTTTCGCGCCTCTTTTTTTATTGTGAATTGCTGCCGCCAGGCATGGTCGTTTTTGGGATAATTGCTTCTTGCCTCTTGTCGCCGGGCGGCTATTTTCAGTCACCACAAATATGTCTGAAGTTAAATTGAAAAAGGGCGAACCCGTCGAGAGGGCCATTCGCCGGCTTAAGAAGAAACTGGATCGGGAGCAAACGCTCCAACAGTTTCGCCTCCGTCGGCGCTTCGAAAAGCCCAGCGCCAAGAAACGCAGAAAAGAGAAGGCGGCCCGTTTCTCCGCCATGTTGAAGGCGCGCTACGCCGACGATTAGCCTGCGGCATCCCCGGGCCACGTAGTTAACGGATCCGAGCGAAGGGAGAAGAGGGCCCGGGGCTCGAACCCGGATTTCTTTTAGCCGGAGATTGATTAGTTCCGCGCACGGTCCTCGGTTCGCGTGCGCGGAAAGAAGCTTCTGCGTTTGCAGTCAGCGTCCCTGAGTCTTACCTGGGGGTCGAGAGGCACATGCACCGCCCGGGAGCGGAGATGACGAGGTTCCCCATTTTGAGATTGGTGCCGATGGAGGGGGTCGAACCCACACACTCTCACGAGTACCAGATTTTGAGTCTAGCGCGTCTGCCAATTCCGCCACATCGGCCCGTTGATTCCCAGGCACTTTATACGGAACAGTGCCGGTTGAGATAGACGTTGTGCTTCTTCTTGCGATGGAGGGCACTGCCCAAAACCGCAGGTTCGTCGCTCAACGTCAACTTCGAGGCGCAACATACCAGAGGGTGCTCGACCAACGCAAGCGCCCAGTTCGAGGTTTGTGACAGCGTGACAGGGTGGCATTGGAGGGGAGCCGCGAAAGGCTCCTTCCGGCAGCAATCAAGCGGCGGCCGTGTCGTAGCCCTACGACTCCAACCTACGATAGAGATCCCTCGGCGTGACGATCTCCACGCCGAAGGGCTTGTCCAGCGCCAACAAGTCCTTGTCCTTGGTGACGATGAACTCGGCGCGGCTTGCCAAGGCACAGGCGAGAAACGGGTCGTCCTTGGCATCCCGGCTGCGCCGTTTGCCCAAGGGGGAAGGTTCCACCAACAAAGCCACGCGCTCAATCCAGTCGAGAAGGGGGGTGGGGTCTTTGTCGGGACATTCCCGGCGTCCGACACGAGCCGCCAGGGAGCGGTACTCGTCCACGATGACCTCGGTGATGGCCAAGCGGCATTTCCGCCGCGCCAGAAGCACGAAGCACCGACGGTCTTCGCTCTTGGGCCAGAACGCCGCCGAAACGACGACGTTCGTGTCCACTACGATTGTCACGCTTTGCGCCTCCGCTGCTCCGCGCGATACTCCTTGATCTCTGCCTGGATTTGCCCCTCGTCCTCGGCAGTGATGGGCCGCGTCCGGCGTCCTTCGTCGAGAGTCTTGAATACTGCTGCCAGTTCGGCCTCGGTCGGCTCCCGCACCGGCGTAACGTAGAAGCCCTCGCCGACCTCGGTAATCCGCAAGGAGGTTCCTGGCCGTATGCGCTTGCGCTCGCACATTGCCTTGGGCAACACCACCTGGCGCTTGGTGGTCACTGTAATGGTCGTCGTCACACCCGTAAGATTATCCTACGCTTTGATTTGGTCAAGTTCAGGACGCCGCGGCAGCGCAACGGGGACGGTGGCTAGCTCAGAACTCGGCGCTTCAACCGCAGCGCCGGGATTGGCGGAGCCCGGGTCGGAGGCACCTTCCCTCTTTGCCGGGGTCCTCTCGGGGGGTGGCCTTCTTCGCCTTCGGCTTGTGAGGTTTGGGGCGCTTTCTGCCGCCCTCCCCTCTCAGGCCAGATGCCAGTGGTTGTGGTAGGGACGGCTTAACAGTTTGGCGGCTTCGTTATCGCCAACGATCAGTTCCTTTTCGGCGTCCCATTTGATCCAACGACCGACCCGCAGACCGTTGTCCTTCTTCTCACCCAGGAGCATGGAGATCAGGCCGAGGTGGCCGGGGATGGCGGAATGGTGGGCGGTATCGGCCGGGGTGATCGTGGGCTTGCGGGACTTTACGCACTGGATGAAGTTGGCCATGTGATTGTCGGATTTGTAGAGCCTCACGGTGCGGTCCTCCGGCAGTTTCTGGAACCAGTCGAGATTTGAGGCGTCGAACCCGCCGCGGTCAACCCAAACCCAGCCGTCCGTGCCCGTCCATTTGATGCCGCCTTTGATATCGTCGTGTCCGCCGGCGATGACCATAGCGATGTTGTTGGGGTACTTCAGATTGATGCGGTACTTGGCGCATGCGTTCCACACCGCATCCTCCGCTGGAAACTCTCCCTCACCTTGGACTCCGGAGGGACCGCCAGTATCATCCATGTCAAGGCCCCAGTGGGCGATGTCGCAGTGATGGCCGATCCAGTCCAGAAGCAGACCGCCGCCGACGTTGTAGTTGTAGCGCCAGTTATGATGCACGCGGGCTTCGATATAGGGCTCCATCCTGGCCGGGCCGATCCAAAAGTCATAGTCCAGCTCGGGAGGCGGTTGCGTGATACTGGTCTTGTCGCGGGTTCCCACACCATCGATGTAGCCTCCAGGGAGGCCCACTTCGACGCGGGTAATCTTCCCGATCAGGCCGTTGCGGACGATTTCAGCAGCCCGGCGGAAGGACCCAACGGAACGCTGCCACGAGCCGGTTTGCCAAATGCAGTCGTTCTCTTTGACCGCCCTGACGATCGCCTGTTGTTCCACGATCGTCCGGGCAAGCGGCTTCTCGCCATAGATGTCCTTCTTGTTGCGGGCCGCTTCGGTAGCGGTCAAGGCATGCCAGGAATCGGGCACCGCCAGGATCACCGCATCGATGTCCCTGCGGGCCATCAATTCGCGGTAATCGTGGTAGGGCCGACAATCCTTGTTGTTGTAGTGCCCATTGATCGTATTGACGGCGTCGCGCAGGTGTTTCGCATCCAGGTCGCACGCGGCGACGACCTGGCAATCCTTCAGTTTCAAGGCCTCCCCGGTATCGCCGGGGCCTTGCACGCCCCAACCGACCACCCCCAGAGTGATGCGTTCCGAAGCCGCAGCCCGGGCCTCACGGCCCAGGGCGCTTGCGGGGACAATCGCAGGCGCGGCAAGCGCCAGGCCGGTTGCCGCAAGGAAATGCCGTCGGTTCATACGCCGGTTGGGAGGAAGCGCTTTCATAACGGCCCATTGAGCCACGACTCCCGTAGGAATATCCAGAAGAAAATAGAGCTCTTGGCTGCACGCCCACAATATCCTCGGCCGAAAAAAAGTGGCGATTGAAGGCGGGTCGGACTACCGTAGCGCAGCGTTTCTAAATGTGAACAAGAGAGGACTTAATGGACGCTGAATCGAATCCAACGGCGGGCTTTCAAGGGATCGCGCGGTTCGTGGTGCTGATGCTGGAGAATCGTTCGTTCGATCATCTGATGGGCTATCTCAAGGCGGCCAATCCCAAGGTGGCGGGTCTGACGGGCAGCGAGTTCAACCAGAGGGACCCAAACTCGCCGGGCGACCCGCAGATCAAGGTCGGCCGGGCTTCCTCGTTTGTAATGACCTTCGATCCGGGTCACGAGTATTACGACGTGCAGATACAGCTTTACGGACCTCAAACGCCAACGGACCCCAAGCTCCCGCCGATCGCCAACCCTCCATGCGACCCGGCCCCGATGACGGGGTTTATCGCCAGCGCAACGCAGGCAATCGAGTTTAGCGGAGACGAGAACCTGGTGATGGGATGCTTCCAAGCCGATCAACTGCCGGTTCTGAGCGCCTTGGCGGGCGAGTTCGCGCTGTTCAACTTCTGGCACTCATCGCTGCCCGGCCCCACATGGCCGAACCGGTTCTTCGTCCACGCCGCCACTTCGGGAGGACTCACGGACAGCCCCTCGACCGCGCAGATTCTGGCGGGTTTTTCGTTTCAGAACGGCACGATCTACGACCGTCTGAAAGGCGCGGGCAAGGTGTGGCGCATTTATCACGACGGACTGCCCCAGACCGCGGGTATCTCCAGCCTGCGCCCCGAGTATCTCGATCCGCTCACGACGAGGTTCCAGAGCATGGACCACTTTTTTGACGATCTCAAGAAAGGGAAACTCGCGGACTACAGCTTCATCGAGCCGCGCTACGATACGGGCAACAACTATGTGGCGGGCAATTCGATGCACCCCTTGAACGACATCACGAAAGGGGAGGCCCTGGTGAAGAGCGTTTATGAGGCGCTCCGCAACTCGCAGTACTGGGCGGAGACCATGCTCATCATCATGTTCGATGAGCATGGGGGCTTTTATGATCATCAATCGCCCCCAGCGGCGGTCCCCACCGGGGACGACTCCAAGTACGCCAACCCCCTTCACCATTTCCCTTTCGACCGTTTGGGTGTTCGCGTGCCGGCGCTTGTGGTTTCGGCCTACACCGCCAAAGCCACAGTTATCGGGGACGACCCGGCCGACCCCGCCAACGTCTTCGACCACACTTCAGTCCTCGCGACGGTGGAGAAGCGGTTCGGGTTAAAGCCCCTGACGAACCGGGATGCGGGGGCGAATACGCTTGAAGCCGGGATCAACCTGTCAGCGCCACGTTTATTGCCGGCCGAGGCGCCGATCCAGCTTCCCAATCCCGCGTCTGCCGCGGTCAACACCGCCGATATGGTGACGGCGGGAGCCAACGCTCCTCTTTCCGCCAACCAGACAACCATGGCCGCTTTGGCCCTGGCCTGCGAGATGGGAATCACGCCGCCGGATTATCACGCCGCCCTGGCGAGCAATCACCAGAAAATCGTGGGGCAAAAAGACGCGGCGGATTACATCGAGAAGGTGGAGGCCGAGATCGAAGCGCGGCGTCAGGCGGCGGCGGTCAAGTGACGCGCGCATAAGCGCGTCGCCAGGCTGCCAGACGAGTTCAAAATCGGCGCGCGCCTTTTTCGCCCGAAGCGCGGAAGGGATCATCGGCGGTCCTTCAGAGGCCGGCTTTACAGGAGTATGAATTGGGATTATGTTCGGGATGGAGGCAGATATGGCAAGCCAGAGTGCGCTGGGCAAGAGCGCGGGGCGCGAGCGGGCGATGATGAGCCACTCGCCAAGCGGGCGAGGAGGGGCATGGGAAAGGCACGTGATTATCGCCCTGTGGGTTTCGATCGCAGCCCTGATGGCCCTCGTCGCCGCCCTCTGGTATGCCCAATACCAGGGATTGTTTGCTCCATCCCCGGACCACACGGCGCCGTCGGCATCCTGGCCTATCAGTTGGCCGTAAGTGAGCTTCCGTCGCGCGGCAAACCAAGCCATCGAGAGGGAAGTCATCGTCGAAACCTCTGGCGTCACGCCGGCCGGCGCGATCTCATTGTCCAAGGTTGTTGGCAAGCCCGCCGGGAACTCGGAGCGAACGGCGAAATCAAATGAGGTTGAGATTTGACGAGTTGACCGTGCTGGCGCGCGAGGAGTGGTTTCTCGGCATTGACGCGGCGAGCAGTTGGCACAGCCAATCGGGCGTCTGATCGAGGTGGCGCATGCTCCGTCGGCGCTCGGCGGGGTGATCATTGCCATGCTGGTAGCAACGCCGGAAGGCATCGGCGCGGTTCATGCGGCCAGGGAGAACCGCATGCAGCGCTCAGTGAACATCTCCCTTGGCTCAGTGCTGGCCACCATCGGCCTCACCGTTCCGGCCATGCTTCTGCTGAGCCACCTGACCGGAAAGAAACCTGTGCTGGGCCTGCAAGACGCCAATACGGTGCTGCTGCCGCTAACCCTGGCCGTGAGTATTGTCACCTTCGCCAGCGGGCGAACGAACATCCTTCAGGGAATTGTGCATTTGCTCCTGTTCGCGGCGTACGTGATGCTCATTTTCCAAGGCTGACCGCCGGACTCCTCGCCATTGAGGTGGACGGTGGCTGTGTCGTTGAAGGTGATGACCGGGAGCACCTCTTTGGAGGCCGGTTTGACCTCGGTTCCGGCAACGACGCCGCCCTCTTGGAGGCGTTTGCGCACGTTCTCGTGGGCGATGATGGGGGCGTCGGCACCGAACTGGGCGTTGCCGCCCGTATGGTCCCCATGAAAATGTCCAGCAACACATTGTGTGTTGCTGCCAAGGGGCCGCGTTGGCATGATGCCCCGAATGAAGACAGCCGGGAAGCCTGCACGCGAGGAAAGTTGATCTATGAGTTCTATGGAGAAGCAAACGCAGCCGCGCTGGTTGAATTGGGCGATGAGGCTGCAGGCTATCGCGCAGAATGGCCTCACTTACGCCGCCAACGACTACGACACTGAGCGGTACAGCGCCATCCGGCAGATCGCGGCCGAGATGCTCGCCGCGGGGTCCGGCGCCGAAGTCTCGGCTGTTTCGGGGTTGCTGTCGCACGAGACGGGGTACGCCACCCCCAAGGTGGACGTGCGAGGCGTCGTCTTCCGCGAGGAGAAGTTGCTGCTCGTGCGCGAGCGCGCGGAGGGCCGTTGGTCTCTGCCCGGCGGATGGGCCGATGTGGGGGAGTCGCCCGCCGAATGCATCGTGCGGGAAATCCGCGAGGAGAGCGGTCTCGAGGCACAGGCTGTCAAGCTGCTGGCGGTGTTGGACCGCAGCAAACATCCGCACGACCCCCCGTTCGCGTTTCACGTGTACAAGCTCTTTTTCCTATGCCACATCCTGGGTGGCGAGCCCAAGGCGAGTCCGGAAACCGACGCGGTGGGCTTCTTCGGCGAGGCGGAGATTCCCACACTCTCAACAACCCGGGTTACGCCGCGCCAAATCCAACGATGCTTCGAGCAGTTCCGGAATCCGAGTCTGGCGGCTGATTTCGATTGAGCGCCGAGGGGCGAACGGGGGGCGAACGGGGGGACGTAATTAAAGCCGGTCCATTTCGTGAGGCTACCGGCAGAGCAGCAGCGTAAGCACTCCCACGGCCAGGCCGAGCACCAGGCCGCAAGGGACGGTTTTGCGCATAACGCGGCCCTCCTGCCCGAGCAAGCCTACCGTGCTGCAGCCCAGGATGATCTTGACCGGGGCCAGCATGCTGCCGAGCGAACCGCCGGCGGTTTGAGCGGCGACGAGGATGCAGGGGTTGATGTTTTGAAAGAGGGCGACGTTCTTTTGGAGCGAGCCAAACAGGACGTTCGAGTTGTTGTTGCTGCCCGTGGCAAAGGCCCCCAGGATGCCCACGCACGGCGACACGACAGGATACAGGGAGCCGAGCAGGTTGCTCAGCCCCCGGGCCAGGAGGAAGCTCATCGCGCAATGGTCCATCAGTGTCGAAAGCCCCACCATCGAGATGACACCCACGGTCGCGGCGGCCGCCGAACGCCACGTCGCGCGCGCCGCTTTTTTTGCCGCCGCCACGGTCCCCGCATCGCGCACTCGAGCCAACGCCACACTCACGGCCGCCACGACCAGGATGAGCGTGCCCGGATGTGCCAGCGGACGGAAGACCTGGCCCGGGCCGGGAGGGGTGGAGAAATGCGCGCGCGAAGTCACGCCTGGGAAGGCCGGCTTCCAGGCCAAACCTTGCGTCCAACCCCGGAGCGGGCCGACCATCGTTATGGCTGTCATCAAGACCGTTAAAGCGCCATAAGCGCAGAGGGTCACCGCGGCCGGGTGCGCGTTGATACAGACCGCGCCAGCCAAGGGAGGGGCCTCGAAGCCGGAGGCGCGGCCTTTCGTTGCCTCGGCGCTCGCCCCTCGCCACGAGGCTCCGGAAACCTCGGAACCGCGGAGCAACGCCTTGACCCTCGAACACAGGATGTAGCCCCCAAGGCCGGCAAGGCCGGCCCCAAAGGCCGACAGAGGAATCAACCCGGCGGCCGCCAGGCCGTATTGAGTCGCTCCCATGAGGACCGAGAGAAGAGCCACTTTCGGCCACTGCCGGAGTTCTCCGAGGATGGCGGCGGCGCCCAGGCCACAAAACAGGCAGGATACGCCCAAGAGGAGCGCCGCCCAGGGCACGAGCGCCCGGGCATCCAGCCCGACGACGGCGACGAGGGTTTGAATGATCACGCCCATGTCGCCGAACGTCACAGCCCAGGAATGGCCGACGGCAACCGCGGCGACCGCGCTGAGCGGTGGAACGCCCAGCGCGGCCAGCATCGGCGCCACGACCGCAATCGGCAAGCCGAAGCCCGCCAACCCTTCGAGCAATCCACTCAGGGACCACGCCAGCAGAACGCGGCACATCCCGCGATTTGGGATCGCCCCTTCCAACAACTGGGCCACGCCCGCGATGCCTCCGCTCTGATCGTTCCAATGAAACAGAAAGAGGGCGGGCCACATGACTGCCAGCACAAACGCTGAGAGCAACAAGCCCTTGGCTTGGGACACCCAGAATACTTGCGGAGTAAGCCCAAAGCTGAGCGCCCCGACAGCCAAACCGGCCAGCCAACCCGCCATGCCCGCCGTGTGCGCGCCCCAGCGCCGCACAATCATCAGCCCCAGCACAACAAGGATGGGAATCATGGCCAGCAAATAGCGCATGGGGTTGATGGTATAGGCAATCTCGCCGCAAAGGTAAGGACAAAACCGGCCCCATGGGACGCGCAGTTTGGGTGGATTTCAGTCCCCAATGATCTACAGTAACGGGCGATGAAAGAAAACGGCAGGGTCTATCTGGTAGGGGCGGGGCCTGGGGACGCCGGGCTGCTCACGCTGCGCGGAGCCGAGTTGCTGGCCCGGGCGGACGTAGTGGTGCATGACGCGCTGGTAAACCCGGAGTTGCTGCGGCTGGCTCCGAAATCGGCGGAAATCATCTTTGGCGGCAAGCGGGGCCGTGACAAGGCGATAGCCCAAAGGGAGCTCAATGAGCTGCTCATTGCCAAGGCGCGCGCCGGCAAGGTGGTCGTCCGGCTCAAAGGGGGCGACCCTTATATTTTTGGGCGCGGGGGCGAGGAAGCGGAGCAACTGGCCGACGCGGACATCGGGTTTGAGGTTGTGCCCGGGGTTTCGTCGTTCGTGGCGGTGCCCGGGTATGCCGGAGTGCCGCTGACGCACCGGGCGCATTGCTCGAGGTTGACGCTGATCACGGGACACGAAGACCCGGCCAAGGAGGAGGCCACCATTGATTGGGCGCAGGTGGCGCGGACACCCGGCACCAAGGTCATCATGATGGGCACCGACCGCATCGGCCAGATAGCCGGGATGCTGGTGGCGCACGGCATGGAGGCGGCCACGCCGGTCGCGATGGTGCAATGGGGCACGACCGGCCGCCAGCACTCGATAACGGGCACCCTTGAGACCATCGCGGAACTCGCGGCCAAGGAGCAAATCGGGCCGCCGACCGTCGCGGTTATTGGCGAAGTGGTGAAGTTGCGCGAGAAGCTCAACTGGTTCGAGAAGCGGCCTCTTTTCGGGCAGAGAATCGTCGTCACGCGCACCGCGGAACAGGCCGGCCAATTGACCCGGCGGCTGCGGGAACAGGGAGCGGAGGTCCTCGAGACGCCCACCATCCGCATCGAACCGCCGACCCGGCGGGAGGAGTTTGTGGACGCCCTGCTCTCGCTCAACTCTTACGATTGGCTGGTGTTTACCAGCCCCAACGGCGTGACGAAGTTCTTCGAGTACTTCTTCAAACACTTCCACGATATGCGCGACATCGGCGGCGCCCGCATCGCCGCCGTCGGCCCCGCCACGGCCAACAAATTGAAAGAACTCCACCTCCAGGTGGACCTGATGCCGGAGCAGGCCATGGCCGCCAGCATCGCCGAGGCCTTCGCCGGATTCGAGAGCATCGAGAACCTCAAGATTTGCCTGCTGCGCGCGGAGGTGGCGAACCGTGAATTGCCGGAGGCGCTCGAGGCCCTCGGCGCCATCGTCGATGACATCGCCTGCTACAAAACCGTGCCCGAGACCGAAGACCGGGCGGGCGTCGCCGCGATGCTAAGCCAGGAGGGCGCCGACTGGCTGACCTTTACCAGCGGCTCGACCGTCGAGCAGTTCCACGCCCGCTTCGATTTGCCGGCGCTGGCCGGCAAATTCCCGCGGATGAAGATAGCCACGATAGGGCCGGAGACCTCCAGGACCCTTGCGACGCTGAAGCTTAAGCCGGCCATCGAGGCCACGGAGCACACCATCGATGGACTCATCGAGGCGCTCCTGGCGGCGGCGAAACCAAGCGTCTCGGGGTGACGGCCAGGCGCGCGTTGGCCCGGGAGGGCCAGTGTGCGCGAGCGCGACGACGGGTTCCGCGGGACAAGGAAGACGTGGACATCGTCCTGCAGCTTCCGCGCGACTGCCGCACCACCCCGGAAGAATGACTGGCCCTGAGAGTGCGTTCCGCCGCCAATGCAGCAGCAGAGCGAGGACCTGTGTCCAACACCATGGCTGGGGTAAATCCGCACCCTCATCCGGCTTGATGGCATCCAACTCGCCTGTTAGTTTGACCCCATGGAACTACGTCACGGCCCGCTGTCGCTAGCCGAACTCCGGAAGGTGCTTCGCCCCTTTTGCGAAAAGTACCGCATCCGCCGCCTGGAGGTCTTCGGCTCTGTAGCCAGGGGTTTGGCCGCCGCCGGGAGCGATGTCGATCTTCTGGTGACCCTGGACGAGTCCAGGTGCTCTCCGGCTGCCGACCTGCTCGAAATGGCAGGGGAGGCTGAAGAGTTGGTTGGCGCCCGGGTGGATTTCGTGCTGCGCCGGTCCCTCGAGAGATCGCCCAATCGCTTTGCGCGGAACGATATTCTGGCCTCTGCCGTTTGCCTCTATGGAAGCTAACCAACTCGGACGATTGCAAGACATCCTCGACGCCGCACGGTTGGTCGCCTCGTACGTCAAGGACGCAACCGAGTTGGACTTTGCATCCGACACCGAGAAACAGGATGCGGTGATCCGCCGCATCGAAATCATTGGCGAGGCGGCAGCCCACCTGAGCGAAGAAACCCGTCGTGCGATTCCTGAGCTTCCCTGCCGCAAGATGCGCGGCATGCGCAACATCGTCGCGCACGACTATGCAAACGTGGACCTCTGTGTCGTGTGGGAAGTGGCGACCGTTCACGTCCCGGTCGTCCGCGCCGTGCTCGAGAAGTTCTTTGCCGGCCGGGAGCAGCCCCCCGAGACTCCCGGCGGCTGAATGGAAGGTCAAACCTCTGTTGGATAAGGCCGTCAAGTGGGCGTCCGCCGGCTAGAACACAGCGGAGCTCAGGCGAGCACCCCGGCCGACGGCTGGCCCGCCTCGACTCCGACACCCTGCCCTCCCCCGCCGCCTGCGCATTCCCGCCGAAAAAGACCTCGTGCTCATGTTGGTTTACTGCCACCCCCCGCACGTACGCGTGGGGTTGTGGTCGTTGTTCGAGCGAACGGCGTTGGTCCATGGCCTGAACAGCAGGCTTGGCCGCACCTCCTCGACGTGCCCGTCACTCTGGCCCCGACTTGCTCACTTGACGATCCAATTCCAATCCTCCGGGTGCGGTTCATAATCCCGGTTCCATCTAACCGCCGTATTGGTGGGGTTGAAGAGAATCAGCGGGTTCATGGCTTCCACATGTCCGTCGCAACATCCCACATTGTAGTTTATCCCGTGCCGTGGAGGGGTTTGGACGTACAGCGAATGCTGTGGAAAGATGCCGCACACCATTTCTCCACAGCCCGCCATTGTGGCACCGCCGGGGAGCGGGTACTGGAGCAATCGTGATTCGCCGATCGCGAACATCGCGGCAGGGACTTTCACATCCGAATCGAGGACCGCCGGCAGGAGGGGGGACCCAGAGCCTGCCTGAAGTCCGAGCCTTTCCGAACCTGAGGTTGTCCCGTCTGAGTTGTAGGCGTAAGACCCCGTGAAAACACCCCAGTTGGGGGTGATGTCGGTTATCGGAGCCTTGTAGCCGGGACAGTGATAAGCCGGGTTGGTCCAGTTCAGCGGGTAATAAGGTCTCAAGACCGTGAAGATGGACCACCCGTTCACGTCACCGTTAGGGAATATCAAATAGGGGTATTTAGAGTTGTTGTCGTTGACATACATGCTTAAAGCCAAGCCCAACTGACGCAAATGGTTTTTGCAGGCGGTTGAATTGGCCTGGGCCTTCGCCCTTGACAGCACGGGGAGCAGCAGCGCCGCCAGGATCGCGATGATCGCGATGACTACCAGCAGCTCAATGAGCGTGAAGGCTGGACTTCGGGGGGACCTCCTGGCAGGTCCAAAAAGGTTGACCGGATCCAAATCTCGGCAAGGCCCATTCAAAACGCACCGTGCTTGGTTAAACAGTACGGCTGACGAGCGGCAAGGTCAAGGCAAATGGCCGCGCGCCAGAGATTCCGCAAGGGCCAATGACAAAGTCCGTCGGAAGGTCCCGGGTAGGCCGTTTGGGAGTGCTGTGGCAAGCGGCTTGCCGCGCCGCAGCTCGCGTCCTAGCGAGCGAAGGCGGGAGCGCGACACCGCCCTGCCATCGGCCCGGTCACGCGTTTGCGCGAAATTGTTCCACTGGGGTTGACCTGGAAACTCACGTCGCAGGCCCGGAGGGCGGCTTGTCGCTTCTAAAAAAATGTCTCCTCTTTTCTTCTCGGCGGTGATGATTGTGTGTATGGACCAGACGAACGACATCGATTTGCTGGAGGATTACGTCGCGCGGAACTCGCAGGAGGCCTTCGCCACCCTCGTTCAACGTCACATCAACCTGACTCGGTTTCGCGGCGGAAGTTTATCCAACGATGCACCCTCGGAGCCATGGCGCTGGCGTCGGCTCCCATTTCAAGCTGCCGAAGCGTGCCGCGGGCGGACCGCCGGCATGCTGTCTGCGGGATCGAGCTTGGCGCCGCGTCAATCGAGGTCCAGGTGTAAGATGTCAAACGCGATGATCGAGCCTGGGTGAAGGCGTATCAATCACGCGCCACTGGCCGAGGGCAGTGCCCGCCCATACCAGGACCTCGACCGGTTGCAGATGCGGCACACCGAAAGCATCACCGGCACTTCTACAAGAACCCCTACCACAGTCGCCAGGGCCGCGCCGGAGCCAGGGCCGAAAAGCGTGATCGCGACGGCCACGGCCAGCTCGAAGAAGTTGCTTGCCCCGATGAGCGCCCCTGGCGAGGCGATGTTGTGCGGCACCTTGAACCAGCGCATCAGCAGGTAGGCCAGCGTTGAGTTGAAATAGACCTGGATGACGATGGGAACCGCCAGAAGCAGCACGGCGAGCCAGCGGGTCGTCAAGTTCTCCGCCTGGAACGCGAAGATGAGCACCAGCGTCAGCAGGAGCGCCATCACGGTTACCGGCTGGAAGCAAGGCAGGAACCGGCGCTCGAACCACTCCTTGCCATGCGACTTGAGCAGGGCCGTGCGCGTCACCCAGCCCGCCGCCAGCGGAATCACTATGAAGACCACAACAGACGTGATCAGCACCCTGGGGGGCACCACCACGTTGGCCACACCGCAGAGGAACATCACGATGGGCGCAAACGCGAACAACATGATGAGGTCGTTTACGGCTACCTGGACCAGGGTGTAGGCCGGGTCGCCGTCCGTCAGATACGACCACACGAACACCATCGCGGTGCATGGGGCGGCGGCGAGAATGATGAGGCCGGCCGTGTAGTTTCTGGCCGTCTCCGGTTCGATCCAGGCCGAGAAGACGCGCTGCGTAAACAGCCAGCCCAGGAATGCCATACTGAAAGGCTTCACCAGCCAGTTAACGAACAGCGTCACCGCCAGCCCCTTGGGCTTCCGGGCGATGCCCGCCAATGCGGAGAAGTCCACCTTGAGCATCATCGGATAGATCATTAGCCAGATGAGCACGGCTATAGGGACGTTGACTTGGGACCCCTGGCCGAAGTCCATCCTGCTCAGCGCCGAGGTCAGGCCGGGGGCGGACTTGCCCAAAATCACGCCGGCTACCATGCATACGAAAACCCAGAGCGAGAGATACCGCTCGAAAAACGCCAGGCGCTTTGGGGCAACGGTGGGGGAGTTCATGGGCAGCAGCCGGAGGAGGCTTTGGCAATCCTTATTCTGTGCTGCCATCCGTCCGTGTGGCCGGACCCTCCAGCAGGCCCGCCAGGGTTTCGCTGACGGTCTCAACGCACCGCAGACACGTCTTGTGGAGGAGGTCGCCCTCCTTGAAACGCCGCTGGCCATCCTCGGTTCGCAGGTCGCAGCCCTCCAGCAACACGCGGCACAGGCAGGACCCATGCTCTTCCTCAAACCGGGCCATCAACTCCATCGTCTTCCGGTAGGTCAACTCCGTCGCTGCGCGGTCCTGGCCGTCGCCGCGCCCGTATTTCAGGCCAAGCACAAGAACCCCACCGGTCACCGCGCCGCATACTTCGCCCTGCCGTGCCATGCCCGCGCCCAGGCCGGTAGGCAGCTTGAGGGCCATCTCCCCTTCAAGCCCACAATCCGGACCGTAGGCATACAGGATGGACTGGGCGCAGTTGTAGCCTGAAAGGAACTTCGCTATCGCGGTTTCTGTTTTGGTTTTCATAGTTCACCTTGGCAATCCCGCTCCGGCGTCGGGCAGCGTCTCCACGAACTTGCGGATTTCGTCCCGGACACGCCGGTACACGGCCAGTTTTTCTTCGCCATCCGGCATGTCCCTGGTCAGCGTTGGCGGGTCTTCAAAGCCCACATGGACGACCCGTGGCGCACCTGGAAAAACCGGGCAGTGCTCGTTTGCATGGCCACAAACCGTAACGACCAGGTCGAACTTCACCGGCCCAAGCTCGCTGACGGTTTTCGACCGCTGGCTCGATATGTCCACCCCGGCCTCGGCCATCACCTGGACCGCGTGCGGGTTCATGCCGTGCTTTTCGATGCCCGCCGAATGCGCGTCGATGCGGTCTCCACGCAGGTGCCGCGCCCACCCCTCCGCCATCTGGCTGCGGCACGAATTGCCCGTGCAAAGGAAAAGAACGCTCAGTTTCCGCATTGCTTTCTGCATATTTCGGCGGGGTCTAGCTTGAGGATGGCCTTTAGGGCTTTGGCGTCCTCCTGAACGCGCGGGTCTTCTGAGAGCGAGTTGCAAACCCATCGGAGCGCCTCACGCACGGCAGAATGGGCCCCCTTGCCGGGGAGCTTGTAGTAAATCCACCGGCCTTCCTTGAGCGACTCGACCAGGCCCGCCTGCCGCAGCAGATACAGGTGCTTGGACATGGTGGACGGTGCCAGGCCGAACAGCTCGGTAATCTGGCAGGCGCACAGCTCGCCGGGGCGCAGGGCCAGCAGGACGCGGACGCGCGTCGGATCGGCCAAGGCCTTGGTGATGTTGACGAAATCTCTCATAGGCGACTCTGTCTTATTTTGCCAAATAACGAAACATAGATACACCCTGCCTTCTCCTCTGTCAAGCGTTCTCGAACCGGCCGGGTCCCGGACCTGCGAGTTTCCGCCGCCTTCCACGCTGTCCGCCTGGACATGGGGGTGGTTCATTGGCAGGTCCGTGGCCTCCCTGTTGAAAAAGGAACCAACGCCACGGGGAAGCGCAACTGGCGGAGTGCCCTGCCATGTCATCTGCGCTCGAGCCGGCTGGTCTTGGCGGCCATGGGTCGCCGGTGGCGCACTAATTACAAGGCCTAGCTAGTGTGGTATCCCCGAAATGGCTATACATTTGTTGCGCCGCATTTGGGTTCTGGCTAGGCGCGGCGAGGGAGCATGTCCAGCATGGACCTGCGACCGAGCCGCAACGACGCCGGAACCCAAATGCGGCGCAACCCTCCGGGCGGCATGTCTTTTCCACTCGGCCTTCGTTGCTCGCTCCTTACAGACTCATGAGGGGTATGCTCGTCGCTCGCGCCTCGGCTGAGTGAAAAATCCATTGCCGCAAATGTATAGCTATTTCGGGGACACCACACTAGAGCCTGTCCACTACTGAGACCCTTCGGCCAGTTCTTCAACATAATCCGCCGCGCAGGCGAGGCTGCGGGCCCGGCACTGTTTCGGTTTGAGCCAAATGCCGGCGCCGAGCTTCTTCACTCGCAACGCATTGACCAATTGATCGTAGGCGAACGGCACAATGAGCTGCGGCGTTCCGGCGGCGAGGGCGGGCGGCGTTTCCCAAAGTGGGCGTGGCGGCGATGGTCGTGTTGGGCCTGCACAATCGGCTCAGTAGCGACTACCGTGTCGGCATCGGCCGTTGCGCGCCGTTCCGTGAGGCTTCCCGTCCTGCGAGCGTTTATGGCTGGAGCAGCACGCGATAAAACATGGCGGAGTTGGTCGCCGTGCCGGCGGTCCACTCGAATGGCATCACCGCGGAGTTGGTTGTGAAGACGGACTTCCAGTCAACCAGGTTGCTGGAGCACTCGACGGTGTAACTGGCTCCGGCCTCTCCGCAGATTTGCAGGTGGAACGTGCGGCCGACGCAACCCACCGAGGCAATGGTTGGAACGGGATTCACAATCTGTATGGTAGTTGTTTTCGAGACCATGGCGCCCATGCTGTCGGTCAACTGAACCGTGAAACTGAAGTTGCCGGTGGTCGTCGGAGTGCCGCTCAAGACACCACTGGGCGCCAGTAAGAGTCCCGGTACCGTCCCCTCCAGGATGCGCCATGTATAGGGCGCCAGGCCGTTGGTGGCAGCAAAGGTGTTGGTGTAGCCGACGTTCACCACGCCGCCGGCCAGCGGCGAGGTCGTGGAAATGACCGGAGTGAGCACGACGCCGTGATTCACCGCGCCCGGCGTGGGCTTTTTGCTGCTCCAGTTGGCGGCGGTATTGCCGATGACACCGCTGCTCAAACGCGACAGGGACTGGCCTTTGCCGTTGGCCTTGCCCGGCCACGGCGCGTGGCTGCCATACTCGACCTTGTCCACGCTAACGTAATTGGTCGCGCCATCGATGAGCAGCGGATAGGCAAGTTCGAGGAGGGCCGTGGTGTTGGGGAGGTTGTCGGAATACGGCCCGTAAATCGCAACAGCGTTGCTCAGAATGGCATAGTCGGCGCAGAAGGCGGCGAGATTGGTCGCGACGGATGGATCAAAGCTGACAAGCAGCAGGTAGCCACCGGGGGCCAGCAGCGTGCCGTCGGGAAAGACGAACTGCGTGTCGCCCGTAAGCACCCACCCGCCCAAGTCGACGACGTTCGTGGAGATGTTGACCAACTCGATGAACTCGTCAAACGAGTCGTCGAGGACGTTGGTAACTCCGTTGACGACATTGGTGAGGTCGCACGGGTGGTACATGATTTCGTTGATAGTGATCGGCCCGATGCTCGGGGCGGCATTGGGTCCGCCAGCCCCGGTGCGGAACGTGGCGACGTTGGTCGCGCTGTCCTGGCCAAAGGTGCGCGCGGCCAACGGCCAGAACTCCGCACCGCCCATCGTGCAGTTCAATCCCGTCCCGGGCACGCGGCCAAAGGAGACGTCCTCCGCCGACGCGCCGAAGTTCACGATCGAGGCCGCGCCGTTGAGGTTGCCGGAACCGTCCACGGCGGAGAGAACCGCGCCGCCGCCGCCGGCCCTGAAGGAGAATGGCACGGCACCCGAGGCCAAATCCACCGCGTAGAATACCTTGAAGCCGCCGGCTGGAAGCACCGTGCCGGAAGGAATCTGATACTTCTTGCGGTTGTTGGGATCGTCGCTCAACCACCAGCCGCCAATGTCCTGTGGAGAGGACCCCAGGTTGTGGATTTCGACGGCTTGCTCCAACGGAGAAGCGGCATTGGCGAGCAGTTCGTTGATGACAGCGTTAGTCAGCACCCAGTTGCAGGAACCCGGCGAGGCGGTGTTGGTAAAGAAAACGAGGGTGTCGGCGCCATCGGGCAAGCGGCCCTGTGATACGTCGGTCGTCTGCCAGCTAAAAGAAAGGGTGTCAATGGTCGTCACGCCGTTGGTGCCCGTGAGAACGAGGCTCTCACCGCTCTTGTTCAGCGAGAAATTACAGTGGTTGCCGCCACCCGCGCTGCCGTCGGCCCAGAACTTCGTCCAGCCGTTGCCAGCGATGAACGACAGCGCGGGAATCTGCGTGATGGTGGGTGAGGATGGCGTATCGCTCAGATACAACCCGGCTAGCGCGACCACGTTTGTGTCGGTGTTGTAAAGCTCGAACCAGTCACTTCCATAAGCCGGGGCCGCCATCCATTCATTGAAGCGGAGACTGGTCACGGGGCCCAGGGACGCGGCCAGGTTCGCCGCGCCCGGCGTGGGCGTGGTCGCCTGCCAACTGCCCGTGCCGTTCGCGACGCGGCCGATGGACACATCCGGCGCCTGCGGGCCGAAGGCGACGCTGTCGATGATGGTCGAACCGCACACGAGCAGGATAGTCTCGCCTTCCGCGCTCAGGCCGAAGCCGGCGTGCAGGCCCGGGGCGGCAGTTTGCGAATCGCACCACACCAGCAAATAGCTGCCGGCAGGGATGGTGGTGTTGAACGGGAAGCTGTATTTTTCCAACTCCGCCGGGTCGTCGGTAAGAGAGTAGCCGGACAGCACGATGTTTGAACTGCTATTGTTAAAGAGTTCGATATAGGCGGGATAAGTGCCTGCGTTCTGAATCGTGCGGTGGTTGTCAACGAGAATTTCGTTCATCACCAGCGCGCCCGCCGAGAGGTTGGTCGTGCCCCAACTGAAAGCCGTTTCCGCCGAGATCACGGAGGGATGGCCGTTGGTGTCGATGTGGGTCGCGCGCCAGTAGTAGGTCTGGCCGTAAGCCAGTTGCCCAGACGGAATCGGATAGTTGGTCAGGCAGGTGTTCGTCGTGGTGACGCGGAGCACGGGCACTTCGTAGCTGCCGGAAGCAATCCGGATTTCCCACTTGGCCGCCAACTGTGGCGTGCCCCGCGGATGGGAGTAGGGGCTGGTGACGAGGTGGGTGGTGCCGGCGATGATGCCGCCGCTCGGAGGGAACACGTTGGCGGGGCGATTCGGCTTGTAGTAGGTGCCAAGCGAGGAGAGCGCCGAGTTGACGTAAGTCTGCCGGCTCTTGGCGAAGCTGGACGCAACAGTAAGTCCCTGCGCGGCAAGGTTGGTCGGATCGAAAAACGAGTTGTTCAGCTCCCACAGACGCTGGTTGTACTCGTTGCGAAAGCACTTGAAGAAGGTGTCCATCCACCAGTTGGTGCCGTCGAACACAATCGGCGCTCCGGCTTCACCGCCATAGATGGTCTGCGTGGCCGTCCCGCCGCTCGACCCGCCACCACCGCCGGGACCGCCGCCGCCACCGCCCGGACCACCTCCACTGTTCCCACCGAGGCTGCCAGCAGCGTCACCGCTCACCCCCATGACCAGGTCGTAATCCCAACCCAGGCGCGACCAGAGGCCGCCGGCCCGCCGCCAGAAAAAATGATTCTGAGACGCATCGTCCCAGATGCTCATCCATTCGAGCAGCGCCATCGAAGTGAGCGTCGTGTCCACATCCCAATTATTGGTGAACCAGGCCCTGGCGCTGGCCAGTTGGGCGGGGGAATTGGTGAAATCGGGCAGAGACGGCGAATCCCCGCGCGCGGTCCACATGCCTTCCAGCAGATCGCGGATCGGCTTGGGGCCCTTCCATTCGTTGTCTTCCAGCTTGAACGTCCAGGCGTACCGCTCCAATTGACTCCAGCCGGCGTTGGCTAGCATGGGCGCCTCGTCCCCCCGGGTATAGGGGCCTTCGTCGTTGTTCTGGGACGGATCGCGGTTGCCGATGTCCTTGTAGAGTTCCCCGATTTCTTCCGCAGGCGTGGCTGGATTCAACTGGTGCTGCAACTGGCTCCAGGAATCGAGCAGATACTTCGAATAATCGCCTTGCTCGGAATGGACTTCGTTGGTGACGGCATTGAAGTACCAGTCCACCAACCGCATTTGCGACGCGGGCACGCCGAGGAGACGGTTGATGGTTTGGGCCTCGATGAATTCCAGCCCGTGCATCGTCTCGAACCAGGCCGTTTGGTCATTGAACGGCTGGTGGTCGGGAAAATAGACCTTGAAGGAGTGTTCCGAGGGCGAGCGGTGGGCCTCGCTGCCGTGATAGCGAATCTCGATGTCCCAGGCCTTGCCGTCCGTACAAAAGAGGGCAGGCACAGAGCCTTCCCATTGCGGCGCAGTGGCAGCCACGTACGGGAGCGCCCGCGGCAAACCGGCCGCACTGGCAGCGGTGACGCGCCTGGGGTTTTGTTCGACGTTGTTTCCCATTTGCGCATAGGCCTCCGTGGAGACAAAGACGTCGTAAATCGCCGCGTTGGTGGTCGTCCGCGCCGGGGTCACGTAGTACCCCCACCACGCTTCCAATGCGCCGTTGGTGCCAAGGGGCGCAATCTGTGGATCGTCCGGTCGCGGCGAAACCACCTCCAACCCGTCGCCGCGATCGGCTTTGAACCGGTAGCGCACGACGCTGCGGTTGGTTTGGCCGGGCACGGTCACCGTGTATGCGGCGCCGGTGACATTCGCCATCGGGACGATGGTGTGCGACTGGTTGGTGCGATTCACGTCTTCCACGAAGTACTCCAGCACCACGTTGCTCAGGTCGTTCGTGCCCGAATACGTGCAGTTGACCACGACGGGCTGATTCGAGCGAATGACTGTCGCGCCGTCGCCCACTTGCGCCGCGGAACAGGCGATAACGATTGGCTTGGGAATGGCGCGCGTCACGGCCTGCGCCGCCCCGGGCGTCGGCCCGCTCAGCGGCGAGGCCAGCCAGTTGGCCGGGTCGGAGGAGGGCCATGTGGCACTCACGCGCTGAAGCGAGCGGCCCTTGTATTGGTAATTCGTCGAGGTCAACCCCGTGAACCGGTCCGAGGCGCCGAGGGCGTCAGCGCATTGCGCCCATGGGAACCGGGAATCGTAGCAGACCGCGTCGATAACGTCGCCCGAGGCATCGAGCAGGCGCACCGTGCCTTTCCCGTGGGGGAGACTGCCGCTGTAAGGCCCCAGCACATCCGACTCAACCAGGGAATAGACAATGGCCAGACGCGCCGGGTTCCCCGCAACGACGCAGAAGGCGCCCGGCACGATGGCCGTGTTCGTCGGAAAGGTGTAGCTGACGTCCCCGCCGAGCGTCCAGCTTGATAAGTCCACCGCGTTCGACCCGGCGTTCTGAAGCTCCACGAACGCGTGAAGGTCGTTGGTCAAGCACAGGTACGGCGTGCCGTCGGCATTGAACGCGGGCACTTCAACAGGGTGGTAGTGGATTTCGCTGATGACCACCTGAGACGAGCCCGTGATCAGACCCGTCAACAGTGCTCCCAGGCAAATGGCAGCACGCAGGGCCGCGGCGCTTCTTACGGATGCTTTCATGATCGAGATGCTGCTTTGGCCAATCATGGCGGGTGCAGCATGCCCGACCGCACATTAAGGGAAGATTAAGAACGGGCCTTCCGGATGCAGTTCCTCGCCCACCTCCCATTCGGAATCTGCCAAGGTTGCTTCTCCCGCAAGAGGATCACTGCTTCGGGCGGTTGATTGGTCATCTCTTCCAGCCGCCCGTGATAGAAGAGTTCGAACTGGCAGATAGCGGCACGGTCATGGAAAACGTGCCCGTCCCGCCCCATGGCGGCTGTGTGGTCTCGGGCATGCTCAACCTGGATACTGTTCGGCATCCAACCTGTCGTTGCGTCATCAAACACTTCGTGCTTTCCGGGTGACCATCTGGTAGAAACGCTTCCATGAAAGCGCATGCCTGCAGTCGGCACTCCCAGATGCGACGAGACCCGGCCCAAATCATGCCATGGCTGAGTCTGGCGGCGGCAATTGCGATCCTGGCCGCGGCATCTTTGTGCGCCAAGGCGGCGTCAGGGCCGATTGGCGTCAGCCGGAACGGCCGCTACTTTGTCACCGCCCAAGGAGAGCCGTTCTATTTTCTCGCCGACACCCAATGGGAGCTGTTCCGCCGTTACTCGATAGCTGATGCCAGGATGATCCTCGAGAACCGTAAGGCCAAGGGCTTCACCGTGGTCATGCCGATGCTCACCGGCGTCGGCGATGGGACCGGACCGAACCTGGACGGCGAGCATCCGTGGTTAAGGGATGACCCGGCAACGCCCAATCCTGCCTTCTTCGCCAACGTGGACGCGGTTGTCGCGCTGGCGCGAACAAATGACCTTCAGTTGCTCATCGGGCTTTACCACCAAACCTATGACCGCCGGATGACGGTAGAAAACGCCAAGGCCTGGGCCGCCTGGGTTACCGCCCGGTATCATGCAACCGAATATCATCTGGACCATGTACCCCAGGGCAACGGATGCCTACGGACCAATCGTCCGCCAACTCGCCGCGGGAATTCAGGAAGGCGACCGCGGCAAACACCTGGTCTCGATCCATCCCGATCCATCACCGGCCAGTTCCAGTTTCATGCATGCGGAGCCTTGGCTCGGCTTCAACTCAATGATTCCTGGCGCGTGAAACCGCGGTGGCGAGCGGCCCTGGACGATCCTGGAGCGCGGCAGATGGCGATATTGAGCAAGGTCATGACCGGGCTGCCCGATTGGTGGACGTTGGTGCCCGACCAGAGCGTGCTGAGCGCCGGCGGGAACACCAATGGCGACGCGTTGAACCTGGGCGCGCGGTCCGCCGCTGGCAAATGGATCCTGGCCTACATCGCCGGCCAGCCGGACATTACCTTGAACTTGGCCGCGATTACCGCTGCCGGTTCGGCCTCCGTGAAGTGGATCGATCCGGCCACCGGTTCTCAGGAGGTCGTCGGCACGTATGCCGTAGCTGGCCTACGCGCATTTCGGAAGCCAGCCGGATGGCAGGATGCTGTCCTCGTGGCAACCGCTGAGGTCCTTCAAGCGAGCCCTTTGGAGCCGTCTCCTGCGTCCCTCGCACAAACCAAAGCAGTGGCGGCGCAAGGGCCGCTGCGCGTGCATCCCGCCAACCCGCGCTACTTCGCCGATGGCAGCGGCCGGGCCATCCTGCTGACCGGTTCACATACCTGGGGCAACTTCCAAGACTATCGATATGTGACGTTACCTTCGCCCCCGCCGATTGACTTCGGCGCTTACCTGGCCTTCCTGCACGCCCACCACCACAACTGCTTCCGGTTATGGACCTGGGAGACGGCCTTTAACCCCAACGCCAAGCAAGGTACGACCTTCTTTGACCCCATGCCCTACGAGCGGCCCGGACCCGGCGAAGCGCTGGATGGAAAACCGAAGTTCGACCTGACTCGCTGCAACCCGGCATATTTCGACCGCCTGCGTGCCCGGGTGAAGGCGGCGCGCGACAGCGGTATTTACGTCTCTGTGATGCTCTTCAACGGGTTCAGCATCGAGGGCAAGGGCAACGACGGCGGCGATCCGTGGCAGGGACATCCCTTCAATCCACGGAACAACGTCAATGCCATCGATGGCGGCGGCAGCAGAGCCGTCCACACGTTGACCAATCCGGCGGTCACTGCCCATCAGGAGGCCTATGTCCGGAAAGTCATCGACACGGTGAACGACCTGGACAACGTTCTTTACGAAATCGCCAACGAGGATACCGGCACTGCGGATGACATCGCCTGGCAATACCACATGATCCGCTACATCAAGCAAAACGAAGCCACCAAACCTAACCAGCACCCGGTGGGCATGACCGCCTGCTGGCCCGAGGGCGACGATGCCACGCTGCTGGCGAGTCCGGCAGACTGGATTTCCCCGGCGGCGAAGCTGCCCTTAGGCGATGGTCGCAAGGTGATCCTCAACGACACCGATCATTCCTACTTCTGGATCGGCTTGAAAGCCGACGGCCCGGCGGCCCAGCGGGCGTGGGTCTGGGAAAACTTCACGCGGGGCAATCAATGCCTTTTCATGGATCCCTACCTCGATCCCAGCCATGACCCGGGTCGCAACCACCCCACTCTCGATCACCCGGACTCCTACTGGGATACACTGCGCCAGGCTATGGGGCATACGCTCTCGTGCGCGGAGCGCATGAATCTGGCTTCCATGCGGCCGCATGGCGAACTCGCCTCAAGCGGGTTTTGCCTGGCCGATCCGGGCAGGGAGTACTTGGTCTATCTGCCTCAGGGAGGAGAAATCACGGTGGACCTTGGGGCTGCATCGGGCCAGATGACGGTGGAATGGCTGTGCGCAGCCGAAGGGACTCTCACGCACGCTGAACCGGTCCTGGGTGGCAGTCAACGGACCTTGACAACACCCTTTGACGGCGACGCCGTCCTACACCTACGGAGCAAGTAGCCAAGGCGGACCTTCCTCGTCGTCTATGAAAAAAGCCTCTCTCCTGTGCCTGGTGCTGGTGTTTTTCCCCAGCGGGCACTCCGCCAGCGCCAACGGCCCGGCCGAAGCCACCATTTCGGCGGGCCAGTCCAACAGCGGAGGGCTGAATCTTCCAAATTCTGAGCCGGCGAAGCCGGTGTCCCGTACTGTGCGGAATGCCGAAAGTCGGACGGTACAAGTGGATGATCGGTTGCTGGCCCCTCCCAACGATGCCATCGGCGCGCGGGCATGCCGTTTCCTGGAGTCCAAGCTGGCCGACATCAAGGCGGAGATGACCGAGTCCTATTTCGGCCTGAACGACTTCTTCCCTTTCAATCGCGTCGAACTGCTGACCGCCGAGCCGGAGATCTTAGACCTGATGCAGACGATCCGGGGGCCCGTCGCGGGAGTGCAAACCAAGTCCGTGAAGGCCCCCGAATCACCGGCCCTGCCCACGGCTCCGGGGGCGAACTCCCCGTTTCCGGACTTCCGGACGCTCGCCGAGGGCCCTCAACAGGTTCGTCTCCTGCCCGGCCAGCACGACTTCGTGCTCAGCATGTATGGTGCGCCGGGCGATCTGGAAACGCTTCGGCAGTTGGTCGGTGTCATGCGTGAGCGGCGAATCGGCAACGGCTTCGATCCCGGGCCGGGCACCGGCCCGGCCTCCAAACCTATCTTCGACTACCTCGCCACGGTCGGCTGGCCGCTCGTCTCTTATTCCGGCGGCGAAATGCAGATCAAAGGCGGACGCGCCGTGCTGGGCCCCGAGAACCTGGCGTCTCTGGAGTCCATGGATCGGGCGGGACTCTTCACCGCGGTGCAACTGGGCGAATGGGGCTACTACTTCCACAACCTGGCCAACAACGAATCCTGGTGGCGCGAGGTTTTTGGCCGGGAGTTTGACGCGTTCAAGCACCTGATGAAACCGCGGGGTTTGGCCGGCTACGACCGCCGCCCCGCCGGCCGCAGGGAATGTTACGATGTGATGCGGGATTATTTCCAGAGCCGGCAGCGCGACCTTTTGGGGCGGGTGATCAGCGTGACGGGCCATTCGCATTACGAAGCATACGCCGGAGAATGGGGCGCGCGGTGCATCGGGCTCGAGGTGGGCGAGAACATTGCCTTTACCCAATCGAAACTCGCTTTTACCCGCGGCGCCTCCCGGCAATGGCAGAAGCCCTGGTCCGTGCAGGTAAGCCCGTGGTTTTCCGGGGCCTGCACGACAAGCGGCCCGTTGCGAAACGAAGGTGGAGGCGTCCGCGGCCTGGACGCGGGCCATTCGCTGAGCTTCTACGAGCGAATGTGGTTGCACGGCTGGTTTGCCGGGACCGCCATGGTCACCCCAGAGAACAGCATCGCGAGTTTCTTTGAAAAGCCTGCGGCGCCATGGATGCTGACCTCGCATGGCCGCAAGGCCGTCGAGGTCTTCGACTTCATGCGCCACCACGACCGGGGCGTGCCCTATATGCCGGTTGCCATCGTTCTGGATCACCTGGCCGGCTACAATGCCTACATGGACAAACCATGGGGCATCCTCGAGCCCACGGCCGGCGACCGCGAGGTCCGCGACTTGTTCGACTTCCAATTATTCCCGGGGAGCGACCACATCCACACCAACCCGTTCCCCAACAACCCCGAATTCAGCTACCTCCGGCCGACACCATTCGGCGAGATGTTCGATGTCCTGCTCACCAGTGTTCCGCCGGGGATCCTGGCGAGTTACCCGGTGATAATTCTGGCCGGGGACATCGAATTCGACACGGCCTTCTTAAGCGAGTTGGATAATGCTCTGCGCCGAGGCAGCCGGCTCCTCTTGTCGCCCCGCCATCGCGAGGTCTTGGGCGCAGCCGAGTTTCGCCGTCTCAGTGGCCAAGGGGCTGTGGAAGTGCTCGAACCGTGGACCAACCCGGTAACGCGCCGGCCCGCCGCCGTCTCGAACGACCGACTCCGGGGCCTGGTGCGGCAGCATCTTCCCGTCGAGGTGTCGGGCGACCCGGTCCAGTTCCAGGTCAACCGGACTCCACATGGATGGGTAGTCGAGCTCGTCAACGACGCGGGGGTGACCAAGAAACCGGGTGAGCCAGCGGCGACGGACGCTGCCGCTGTCGCTCGCGTGCGCGTGAGACCTCAGATGCCTTGCCAATCCGCGCACGAATGGCGCGCTTTGAAGACCCACGATGATCCGGCCTTTGTCGAGGTGGAATTGGGGCCCGGCGCGGTCGAGTTCGTTGAATTGACGTCGGCCGCAAAGTAAGCGGTATTTTGCCCACCAACCAAGCCCCGATCGTCCGCGCGGGCCAGGTGATAGAGCCCGTCGGGTTGCGCGTGCTTTGCTGGTCTCCGGCCACGAACGCGGAACCCCGCACAGCCCGCGGCGCGCTGGTCGCCTTCCGCCATCGGTTCGCAAATTCCCAGCCCGTGGCGTTCACACTCGAAGCCACCAATGAGAAGGCTTTTCTTCTTGAAGCTGACGGCCTGGTTCGATTAGAATTGCTGCGTTCGGCAAGAATTGATTGCTGGTTTTATTGTCAACACAAAGGAACGGGCCTTTTATGAATACTCGCGGGTTTGGACCTCGGAACGTCCTCACGGGGACGAGTTGCCTGTGGCTCATTTCTCTCTTGTGCCTGTCGGGCCGCTGTATCGGCCAGACCTACGGCGATTTCAGTTACCTCGTCAGCGGGACTAACATCACCATCACCGCCTACACCGGCCCAGGAGGAGCGGTGACGATGCCCGCGTCAATACCCGGCGTTAACGGCACTATCACCGCCATCGGGCAAGGTGCGTTTGACGGGTGCGGCAACCTGACCGCCGTCACCATTCCAAGCAGCGTCGTCAGCCTCGGGGAGGCCGCGTTCGAGCTGTGTAGCAACTTGACCAGCGTCACTATGGGCAACGACGTCACCTCCATCGGGGACGTGGCGTTCCTTACGTGCAGGAGCTTGACCAGCGTGACCATTCCGGGCAGCGTCACGAACATCGGGAGCCAAGCGTTTTCCTGGTGTAGCAGCTTGACCAGCGCGACCATTCCCGGCGGCGTCGCCTCCATCGGGCCCGGTGCGTTTTATGGGTGTATCGGCCTGACCAACGCCACCGTTTCCAGCGGCGTCACCTCCATCGGGAACGAGGCGTTTGAGGGGTGTAGCGGCTTGACCAGCGCCGCCATTCCCAACAGCGTCACGAACATCGGGTTCTGGGCGTTTGCTAGCTGTAGCGGCTTGACCAGCGTCACAATTGGCAACGGCGTCACCTCCATCGGGGGAGGCGCGTTTTCTGGGTGTGCCAACTTGACCAACGTCACCATTCCCAGCAGCGTCACCTCCATCGGCGGCGGGCTTGGGCGGGGGATCATCGCCGGCGCGTTTACTGGGTGTAGCGGCTTGACCAACGTCACAATTGGCAACGGCGTCACCTCCATCGGGGACGGTGCGTTTTATGGGTGTAGCGGCTTGACCAACGTCACCATTCCCAGCAGCGTCACGAACATCGGGATCTGGGCGTTTGTTAGCTGTACCGGCTTGACCAGCGCGCTCTTTCAGGGCGACGCACCGTCAACTTATGGTCAAGTGTTCGACAACACGAACACGCAATTCTCAATCTATTACCCTTCAACCGCCTCAGGCTGGAGCACTCCGACTTGGAACGGCTACCCCGCCCAGCCGTATTACCAGCCGGTTCTGAGCGTGGTCCAGGGCTTGGGGACCGTAACGCCGTCATTCAAGGGGCTTCTGGTCGGCACAAACTACCAGTTGCAGGTTTCAACCGACCTCAGCACCTGGAGCAACACGGGGCCGATGTTCACCGCGAGCAGCGCGAGCGAAGCGTACCCTCGACCGTTCGGTGTGACGAACGGGAACCGCCTTTTCTTCCGGCTCCAGTCGTCACCGTAGCCCGTCATCGGCCCGCCCAGCGGGCGGAGATCCTCGGCACCGGGCGGCGAATGGGTGGGGGGTTTTACCGCTCAGCCCGTCGGATGTGCAACAGCCAGTCTTTGAACAGCAGGTTGCCGGGGTAGTCCTCGGGCGTATGAAACTCGGCCGCGGCGCCGCCGTTCACTTTGCCACGGGTGCGCTCCTTGCTCTGTTCGAGGTCGAACCAAGCATATTCAAAGCGGTCCGTCGCCTGGCTGGGCCGCAGATCCACCTTCAGCCTGCCGCCGTATCGCACATAAAGGACGTAGAGGTCGCCGGGAATCGCGCCGCAAAATGGAGCCGGATACTCCGACACCAATTCGGGGTGGGGTTCCAGCTTCCACCACGGGAGTGATCCGAGGAACTTCGCCATAAAACCCATCGAGCGGGCGCCGGGGTAGTCGAGCGTGTTCGTTTCGAAGGATTGTTCCAGGGGCCAGGAACCCTGGCCGGCGGGCGACTCCGGCAGGTGTGCCCACCAGACGTGGCCGCCGCCGTAAGAATGTCCCGCCGCGCCTGATAAGACGGCGGTCCACGCGCCGTAGCGGATGTCCATTGCGGGCGGGTTGCCCGCGATGAATTCGTACCAGGGCTCGGTAACAACGGTCGGCTTGGCAGGTTGGCGCGCGTAATCGGCGGCGATCACAAGCGGGATCATCTCGTTGCGCCAGCGCGCGTGGCCGACCTGGCTTTGGTTGTAATCCAGCCACGGTTCACTGTGGAGGACCTCACCCGTGGACCACTGGGGGGCATCGGCGCCCCCGCTCCAGCCCGGGGGAGTCGGATGCGCCGACACAATGCGACGGTAGGGATCCTCGTTTTTGACCACGGCACCCAAGTCCTTCCAGAACGGCAAGCCGAACCCGCCGTAGTTGTTCATGTTGTACTCGCCGGCCAAGGTCCAGATCACATTATAGGCGCCCAGCCGCGCGATGACATAGCGCCACCACCGGCGCATCTGTTCCTCGCTGACCCGCTCGTTGAGGCGTTCCCCACTCCACCAGGGGTGGATCCAGACGGTGATCCCCTCGCCGTTGGCATAAGCAATCATGGCTTCAACTTTGCGGATTTGCTCAAGGTCGGGCGAGTCGTAGCTCCGGTTGAGCAGCCCGTTGGGCGAAAAGAAAACCTGCCCGACCGTGAAGCCCTTGGCCGCGCGGTCATCGGCCAGCTTCTGAAAACTGCTGAACTCAATGCCCCGCTTGGTCCAGTTCCACCACGTGTCACCGATCCACAGGAACGGGGTGCCATCGGCGTATTCGAAGTAACGGCCGGCGCGCGGCCCTTTTTGGCTCACGCGGATAAACCCTCGGCGCGCGGGGTTGGCCTGCTTTTCGGCTTCGGTCCACTCCGCCACCTTGATTATGCCGCGCGCGGCTGCGAGCCCCGGGTCCGTGGAAACGCTGGACCAAGACCATACCCCTGGCGCGGGTGGGGCAAAACGGGCTTTCCAGGTTTTGCCGCCATCCCAGAATGCCGACAGCGTGTAGCGCATGTCCCGGGCTGTGCCGCTGGTGCCGGCGAAGGTGACCTGGGCCAGGGACGCGGCGCGATCCGGCAGGCCTTGCACGTAGGCGTTCGTCTGTTCTCCGCTTGCCTCAAGCGTAACCTCGACTACCTCCCATGGGCGGGCGGGTTGGGCGCGCACCGCAAGCCCGAACGCCATTGTTGCCACAACCAGCACCGCCATCCGATGTCCGTTCATTGCTCGCATGCCCACAGCTTTTTCCAGAACCGATGGCGGGTCAATGCCGTTCCCCGGCCTCTCTGACTTCGTGCAGAAGTCCCCTTGGGCAAATCCACAATCCGCCCGCCGCGCTCAGTCCAGCCGGATCAGCTCAAGTTTGTCAATCCTCATGCCCTTGATTGCGGAGGTCGCTCCGCCCGCCTTGTCGAAGCGTCCGGGACCGATCCAGAAGTAATGGTCGCGCTCGGGCGCCCACTCGGCCACGTCGTACCACGCGTAGCCATCACCAACCTCGGAAGTCTTGGGCTCGATGCCGCCGCAGGCCCGGCGGTTCTTAGCGTCGTACACGCCGGCCCAGAAGGCCTCGCCTTCCTTGCCCGGTTCCTTCTCCACGCACACCCGCGCGCGGAGTCGGTACTTTCTGCCGGGGTCAAAGGCCACGCGCGAGAAGGGCAGCGTGGCGCACCACTCGTAGTGGGTGTTGTAAAGCTTCATGGCCGAGCCGTCCTCGCAGAGCGGGTCGGCCACGGTGTCGCCCCACGTGCCGCGGTTGCTGAGCGAGAGGAGCTTGTCTTCAACGAAGGCGCGCGTCTGCGGGGCCGGCAGGGCCGGTGGATTCGCCAGCGCCTTCCAGTGCGCCAGCACTTCGTCGTGGCGCCCGGAGTTCTCGGAGAGGCGGATGTTTCCGGCCTCCTCGAAACGCTTCAGCAGCTCGGCGGCAAGCGCGCGCGGCTCGGCCGGCGCCTCGTACCGCTTCGGGTTCTCCGTGACCCAGACCGTGATCTCCTCTGAAGCCGGCATCCGCGCCATCCGCGCGTAAAGCACTGGAAACGCACCCAGGCGCGCGTTGTACAAGCGGGCGGGGTCGTCCTTGACCGCCGCTTCGGCCTGCTGCCAGAGGCCGCTGGCGCGGGCATAGAAATCGTCCGTGAGCGCCGTGTGGCGAGGATCGTCGAAGATGCGGAGGGGGCGGTGCGCGGGGTCGCGGTAGTAGCTATGCAGCGCGTCGAAGTAAGTGCGCGCGTAGGGCGCGGCCGCGCCGTAGTAGCCGTTGAAAAAGTCCTGCAGCAGCGGCTCCTGGGGCAGGTCCGGGTTCCACAGCCACTTGGCCAGCAGCCAGGCCTTGAGCTCGGCGAAATCGCCGTGCCGCCCCTGGTATGCGCCCTGTTCGAACAGGTAGTCGACGCGGTTGGTGTGGAAGAACTGGACGTTGCCCTGCAGCGCAAGAACGTTCGGAAAGGGGCTGGTGTAATCGCGGAAGTCAGTGGTGTAGTCCCACGCGTAGAGGCGTTTGCAGATCGCGCTCCAGCCGCGGATGTCGTCCATGAACGCGCGGTCCTCTTTGAACGCGCTGGCCGGGATGGAGAACGAGAAGTCGCACTCGATGGTGCAGAGGCACGGCATGACGTTGGCCCGCGGGCGGATGGTCTTGGGCGGCTTGCGCGTGTACTGATAGGCCAGCGTCTCGATGGTCACCTCCGGAAACTCCTTCTCCACGGCCTCGGCAATCTTGTTCACAAACGCGATCATCGAGCCCGCGTGCGACTCTTCGGCATCGTCGATGGCCTTGCAGGCCGGGCAGGTGCAGTAGTTGTACCAGTCGTTCTGGCTGACGCCGTAGAACGCGGCGCCGGGGTCCTGGCGGATGCGTGCCACGACGTTCGAGGTGACAATGCGGAGCACGTCCGGGTTGGAAAGGCAAAGCTGTGTGTGGTTTTTGAGGCGCTTGCCGTTGACCTCGCTGAAGTACTCCGGATGCGCCGCAAAGTAAACTTCGGGGGAGCAGAGGGCGTCGAACGTGTGGCAGCTCCCCAGCCCGCCACCGAAGCGATACGAGTGGCCCCCGTGCTTTTCGGACAGGCGCATGCTGTTGCCGTTGACCTTATTGCGGGCCGCCAGATCCCCGTCGAACATGTCGAACCAGAAAGGCTCGCGCAAGGCGAAGGCGGGCTTCTGCGTTTCGTCCAGCGTGGGCACGGTGAAGGCGTCGCGCCGCGGGATCACGCTGTGCCAGGAGCTGTACCAGCGGCAGCCGCCAAAGCGCTCCAACAGCTCGTACACGCCGTAGAGCGTGCCGCGCACCGGCCCACCCAACACCAGGAACCGGTCGCCGCGGCGCACGAGGCGAAAGCCGTCTTCGCCCAGGCCCTTCACCTCGGCCGGGCCGCCAAGGACCTCGGAGGTGAAGCGCGTGTCGCCGAGCACCACGCTGCGCGCCGGGAGCGGCGCCTCGTCGGTCGCTATCGGCAACTTGACGCCAGTCATCTGTTCGGTGAAGCGCTGCAACTCCTCCGCGGCGTACACCTGCGAGGGCGAGGCGGCGGCGGGACGGACGATGGTGCAGGCGGCAGGCTGGCCGCGCGCCGCCAGCGTCAGTTCTTGAGCCGGCGCCCAGGCCGGCGCCGTCAGGACAAGGGCGAAAAACAAAAGTCGTTTCATAGCATAGCTTATCCGGCATCGGCGGACAGGTCACCGTCCACCACGCGCAACATCCAATCAAAACCCTTCTTCAGTGTAAATCCTGAGGTTTCGTAGCGCGACCAAAGCCTGACCCCGAAACACCCGGTCGCAGTTTGAATTTCGCCGGCTCGCGCCTACGCTCCGGTGATGCGGCTTCCATGGGGCACGATGGCCAATCCCATGTCAGTGCCCTCGTATCCCCGGGCCGAACCCACACGTTTTGCCATCATAGCTCGGTTGCCGCAAGGGACCGGGCAAATTATATTGGTTTATGAAGACGATCGCGGTCATTCTGACACCGAAGCCGGCATGGATATCGGGGAAATCTGGGTTTCGGCCACGGATGCCAAGGTGGTGAAGGTTGATATGCATCCCGGCCGGTTGAGTTGAGCCGGACGGTCCGGCGGCAACGAGCATGGATTACTGATACTGTCGAGCAAGTGCCAGTCCTCACTGCAGGACTGTCGTGGCCGCCCGACTCTCCGCAGGAGCGGCATGGCTCGAGCGCGACCCAGCCGGCGGAGTCCCGCCACGGCCCTGCGCGCGTGATGTCCGATTCAAGTCCATGGGCTCGGCTATCAGACGCCTTGCAAAAAGGCTAAGGGACCGCGCAACAATAACCTCACCTTTTTTGGCGGGTCCTTTTGGCCGCCGGCTTCGTTGCTCGCTCCTTACAGACCCACTGCCGGGGTATGCGCGTCGCTCGCGCCTCGCCGGCGGCCAAAACTCCTGCGCCATAAAAGGCGAAGTTGTTTTTGCGCGGTCCCTGAGAGCTGGGCGGGTGGACGATAGCGAAGCGTCCGCCCCGGGAGCGATGCCGCTTCTGAGATTTGAATTTGACAACGTTCACCTCGCCCACGAATGGTGTTGGGAGACCGGCTATGAATCTGAGAAAGAGGGAGCAACTTGCAGACGAAGTGACCCAGGCCATCCGCGGTGGCAGCCTGGAGGCTCTCAAAAGAATGCTCGCTGACCATCCAGGGCTCTCAGGAGCACGCATCGGAGATGAACGTGGATCGGGGACCGTCTTGCACATGGTCACCGATTGGCCCGGGTTTTTTCCGAATGGTCCCGAGGTGGTGAAAATGCTCATCTCGGATGGAGCGGATCCAAATGCCAGAACCCAAGGAGCCAGAAACGAAGAAGGAGAAACCCCGCTCCAATATGCGGCCAGCAGCGACGATGTTGAGGTCGCCGAAGCTCTGATCCTTGGAGGTGCGAACATTGAGGCTAGGGGTGGCTCCATCGCGGGGGGCACAGCCTTGGAAAACGCGATCGGTTACGGGTGTTGGCGGGTGGCACGGCTGCTGCTCAATCATGGCGCCAAGGTCGAGAAGCTATGGCACGCAGCGGCGCTGGGAATGACTTCCATGGTGGAGAAGTTCCTCGAGGACGCCTCGGCGCCGTCGAGCGCGGAAGTAAACCATGCATTCTGGCAAGCCTGTCATGGCGGCTATCGTCGCACTGCTGAATTTCTCTTCGCGCGAGGCGCGGACCTGAATTGGATCCCGGACTATGCCAAGGAAACACCGCTGGAAATAGCCAGCAGAGCAGGGCTGGATACCGGGCGAGAGGCTCTGGTGAACTGGCTTCGTGACAAAGGTGCAAGATAGGGTCCCGTTGAAAGCAAGCCAAAGGAATGAGATGATGCTGGCGGAGGGCTTGATCTTGCTGTTCCATGAGATCCGCCCCTCGCCGCCCGCTTGCGTGCGTCCTTACCCATGCGGATGATAGTGAAGCAGGCTGTGCGGTTTCTCGAGACCGTGGGCGAGCATCAACTCCTCGTTCGAGAGCAGCGAGAGCGTAGGGCCCTCTGCGACCAGGCGCCCTTGGTCCAGGATGAGCACCCGCGAGCAGAGGTCGACAACGAGTTCGAGGTCGTGCGTGGCGATGAGTTTTGCGCCGGGCAGGCCCCGCAGCAGGGCTTTGAACTCGCGGCGCCCGCGCGGGTCCAGGTCACTGGTCGGTTCATCGAGCACCAGCACGCTCGGCCCGCAGGCAAGAACACCCGCCAGACACACGCGGCGCTTTTCCCCTTGGCTGAGCCGATGAGGCTCCCGGCCGTCGAACCCCTCCATCCCAACCAGGGCCAGACAGCGCCTGACCAGCGCCTGCAGCTCCGGGCCGCTGACCCCCAACTGCCGGGGACCAAAAGCCACGTCCTCGAAGACCGATGCCGAGATGAGCTGATCATCAGGGTCCTGGAATAAAAGGCCAATCCGCTGGCGGACGAGGTCAACCGTGTTTGCCAGCAGCGGTTGGTCGCCGAGCCGGATATTCGGCTGCCCGGGCAGACGCTCGGGCAACAGGCCGTTGAGGTGGAGGAGCAGCGTGGATTTGCCCGCCCCGTTGGGTCCGAGCACTCCAATACACTCATCGGACGCCACGGAAAAAGACACCTTGTCCAAGGCCACTCCGCCCTGCGGGTAACAGTACGAGAGATCACACACCTGCAGCGCGGGCGCTCCCCCCTCTGCTCGCCCCCCATTTTGCCCCCCGCCC
>CAZZFF010000041.1:0-8533 GCA_964653485.1 uncultured Verrucomicrobiota bacterium
ATTTTATTCTGCAAAAATCTTCTCCGGCCTCACCCACCTTTAATCATGCCCGGGCGCGCGGCGGCGGGCCGTAAATACCGCGGCCTGCGGAGCCAATAAGATCGATGTGCTCGATCAGGGATCGCCGAAAGCCGAGATTGAAGCTCAGTCCAGTGTTCTGGAAATCCCGGTCAAATCCACCGTAGAATTCGCCCATCAAGGAGAACTTCTCGCTGAATTCATATTCCCCTGCCAGGCCATACAGCGCGGCCACGGGCGGATGCTCGTTCTGTATATAGCCGCCTTCCGCATAGACAGTCAGGTGTTTGAACTTGTGCTCCACCTCGACCGGCAACAACAGGTTGACTCCCCGATCCGCGAGGCCGCGCCGCACGGAGGAGGCGGGATAAACGAATTCAAGCTGCGGGTAGGTGGAAATCTCAAGCCAGGATGAATTGGTCTGATCGACAAATCGCCATTTGACGCCCGCGAGCGAATCACCCATGCCGCCCAGCACGCCGCCCTGTTCCGGCGCAAGCGTCGTGACCTGCACCTGGTATTTCAACTGGATGCGTTGGCCCACTCCATAATTGATGTCGAGCAGAGGGGTGCCAAACTCCCATTGGTGGGCGGTATTCTCCGATGTCACGGCCACATTGATTTCCCAATGGTTCGGTCCCGGGGTGTCGGGATCATCGGTGAGCAACGGTGGTCCGCCAAGAACGGTGGCGGCCCACAGCATGGAACCTGCGCCGAGAGCCGAGAACCATCGCGATGAGGTTTCTGGCCGATACCTGGCGGAACTCCGCGCTTTCATGGTTCTTGTCCGCTGATGCCGCGTCTTCGAGAGCGTGAATTGGCTCACGCTCCATTTAAGCAACTGGGGTGCGGACGTGTCATGTTAAGGAGTGTTAAGGAGCCGAATCTTTTAACATTCCTTAATGGACTCTTGAATCGAGATTGCGTTATGGTGTGCGGCGAGTCAGGAAACCGTGAGCCAGCGTCTGCCACCGAGGTACGTCGAGGGCGGCTTTATCGCCCTCATGATCCTGCTTTGCGCGATCCTGGCGTTCATGCAGTACCGCTGGACTGGCGAAATCAGCCGGACCGAGGTCGCTCGCCTGCGGACCGGGCTTCATGAACCCCTCGAACAATGGTGCCGGGCCTTCAATCAGGAGCTCCGGGAAAGTTGCCACCGGCTGCTGCCGTCCCCGGCCGAGATCGAGGCCAGCGGATTCGAGGCGGCGCACGCGTCCAGGTTTCAGCAATGGACGGCAACCGAGCCTCGGCAGGTTTTTGCCCGCATCGCCGTAGCCGCCCCTCGCGGAAAGGCGATTGAGCTTTTCGAGTTGAATCGGCAGTCGGGCAGGCTCGTCCCAGTCGCATGGCCGCAGCCTTGGGCTGACCTGCGCCGCCAGTTTGAGGCCCTCCGGTTCGGGGACGGCCCGCCGGTCGTGCCGGTCGCCGATCCCGGTTCCGCCCTGATTCAGCTCCCCGTCTTTGCCGAGCGCCCGTCAGAGGGGCGCCGGACGCGGGAAGTGGAGTGGATGATCTATGAACTGGATTTGGATTACCTCCGCCAAACGTGGTTTCCAGAGCTGAATCGCGCGCATTTGAACTCCGGCTCCGAGCCCGCCTTTGACGTTGAGGTGCGCGGCTCCTCCGCGCCAAACGCGGTTCTGTATTCCTCGCGGCCGGCGACAGACCACCGCGCGTGGGAGCCGGACGCGACGCGTCGCTTTTTCTCGGTGGAAACGAACCCCGAAGGGCAGCGGCGCCAGCGCGACTCGAATGCGGGCCGGGGGGCGGGACGATGGACCTTGGCCGTTCGCTATCATGCCGGCGCCCTGGAGGACATCGTCACAAGGGCGCGCTGGCGCAATCTCGCCTTGGCCGGCCTTGTCAACCTCCTCATTGTTGCGGCAGCTTGGATGCTCGCGCGCCAGACCCGCCGCTCGCGGCAGGTCGCCGAAATGCAGATGAACTTCGTCGCGAGTGTTTCGCATGAACTCCGCACGCCATTGACTGTCATTCGCAGCGCCGGTCACAACCTGCTCAAGGGAGTGGTTCGCGATCCCGACCGGGTGGCCAGTTACTCCAGGTTGATCGTCGAGCAGGCCGATCGGCTGACCGGTATGATCGAGCAAGTGTTAGTCTTTTCCCGGTCGCAAAAGGAAGCCCGTGCAGCCGGCCTCGAGGACGTCTCAGTGCCGGACATCGTGCGGCGGGCGGCCGAGTCCACGGCGGCGGAGGTGGAACGCTCCGGATGCAAACTGGAACTGACGTTGGCTTCCGATCTCCCCGCTGTCCACGGGGATGCGAATGATCTTCAGCGCGCCTTTCAAAACTTGATCAGCAACGCCGGCAAACACGGGGCTGCCGGCGGTTGGATCGGCGTCGTTGCCACCAGGCTGCACGGACCCCATGGCGAGGGGGTTGAGATCTGCGTGGCGGATCGCGGCCCGGGCGTTCCGGCCGCCGAGCAAAAGCGCATTTTCGACCCGTTCTTCCGCGGTGAACGCGCTCGGAGGGAGCAAACCCGGGGGGCCGGGCTCGGACTCAGTGTCGTTCGCGAGATCATTCACGCCCATGGCGGGACTGTGTCCGTCGCGAGCAACGACGGGCACGGCGCCCGGTTCCTTGTGCGATTGCCGGCGGATTCGAGCCGGAAATGCCCATGACTTCGCGCATTCTCCTTGTGGAAGATGAGCCGGGAGTCGTTTTGACCCTCTCCGATCTTCTCCGCGCGGAGGGCTATGAGGTCGAGAGCGCCACCGAGGGGATCAGCGGCCGCAAACTGGCGACGCAAGGCCGTTTCGACCTGCTCATCCTCGATGTGATGCTGCCCGGGGCGGACGGATTTCAGATCTGCCATGCGGCCCGAGAGCACGGTTTCGACGGCGGCGTCCTCATGCTCACCGCCAGAGCTTGCGTCCAGGACCGGGTGAAAGGCCTTGGAATCGGGGCGGATGACTACCTGGTGAAGCCGTTCGATTCGGAGGAGTTGCTCGCCCGGGTCAAGGCCCTGCTTCGCCGCGTCCACAAGGAGGGACTGACTCCGGTGATGCGTTTCCAGTTCGGAAATGTCATTGTGGATTTTGCCACGTCGGAGGTTCTGCGGGACGGGGGACCCGTCAACCTGGCGGCGAAGGAGCTTCAGTTGCTGCGCTGCCTGATTGATAACCGGGACCGGGTGCTGAGCCGCGAACAAATCCTGGCCCAGGTTTGGAAGAAACAACCCTTCATCACGCTCCGGACGGTGGATGTGCATGTGGCCTGGCTGCGTCAGAAACTCGAGGACGAGCCGCAGTCGCCAAAACACATCCTGACGGCGCGGGGCGAGGGCTACCGGTTCAGGAAATGAGCGAGCGCCAACCTGGCCAGTAACGTCAGGGCGCGGAGACCGGTTGGGATTCGATCGAATGGACCGCACCGGTTCCGCCCACTGTATTCGTGATAAAGCCGTAAATCCCGGGCGAAGGCGCTGACGCTGGAACCAGGATGCCCGTGCCGGTGAGTCCGTCGGCGCTCAGTTTCACCAAACCGGTGGCTGATGTGACGGCCCAAGTCGCCGCAACCTGCTGGTCGTCAATCACCGGAATGGACAAAAGCCCGTTGGAATAGGTGCTGCTCTCGTAATCAACGAGATCGCCTTCCAGGGGTTGGCCGTCAAGAACGAGGGTGTTTGTTCCCCACTGCGCGAGATTGGTCACAGAGGTGTAAACGCCGCCTTGGAGGTTTATCCACTGATTGAATCCTTCCGTGAAGAACGTCGTGCTTGCCCCGGGCTCCTTGTGCCACGCCAGCGGAGACTTGGAGACAAGCTGCTCATTGGTCGCTGTGAGCCAGCCGCTCAAAAAGCCCTTTTGCAGGTAAAGAGGAGCGAACACCGGGATGGCCCCGTTTTTGAGACGATCGGACGCCAGGGCCGTGATGACCGCCCCTTGGTCGGCGAGGACCAGGTTGATCATTGTCCCGGTTGTGGAAACGACGATGGAGCCGTACCCGTTGCCCTCGGGGGAATTTGTGGTGGCGGATAAGAGGGCCACATTGAAGAGACCCAGGTTGCTGGTGTCGGCCACCATGGCGCCCTCGAATTGTGCCAGCGGAGTGGCATCTCCGATGGCCCTGAAGGAGCCGGAAATCGCGGTTGACGAATCGAGCGCAAGCTGCAGGACGACTTCAACGCCGCGACCGCCGATCTGACTTGTAAACTGCGCTGTGGCGGCGCCGGTTTGCCCGCTCTCAATCGCGAGTTGGCCGCTCGCGGAGGTCGTCTGAGAGGGGAAGGTGAGCTTCGCCGAAAAAGCGCCGCCGGCCGTGACGGTGATCACGAACGCCCCCGAGTTGGTATTGTCAAAGGGATCGCTTGCCGTGATGAGGCCTCTGTAAGTGCCCGCCATCATTGGGACGGACAAGAGCGCGGGAGAGCTGGTGATGCTGCCGTAGGAATTGGCCGCAACCACCGTGTATTTGCCCGTGTCGTCGTTTTGGACCGAAGAGACCGTTAGAGTGCCGCTCTTCGCTCCTGGAATATTGGTTCCGTCGAGCTGCCATTGATAGCTGATTGGCCGTGGTCCAAAGACGCTCACGGAAAACGTGGCTTTGCTTCCGATCAGGGCGTATTGATCTTGAGGTGGCTGGACTATCAAGGGCGCGGTCACCGGCACTGTTGGAGAATCGCTGAGGGACGGGCTCCATCCCGTTGTTTGCGGCAGGTAATAGACCTTCGCGTTATCCGCTCCGAGAAACACGTCGGAATTAACCGTTGCGGGCGCGTCGCCCATGAAGAATACGCCCGCCAGCGCGGTGCAGCCGGAGAAGGCTTCATACCCAACGCTTGCGATATTGCCGGGGATGATGATAGTCGTTAAGCTCGTGCAGTCCAGGAAGGAGCCGGTTCCGATGCCCGTGACGCTGGCGGGAATGATGACAGTGGCCAAGCTGGAACAGCCGGAGAAGGCGTAATCGCCAATGCCAGTCACGCTCGCGGGAATCGTGATGCCTGACAAGTTGGTGCAGCCCAGGAACGTATAGTTGCCCGTGCTGGTGATCTTCGCGGGCAGTGTCACGGTGGCCAAACTGGAACAGCCGGAGAAGGCGTAATCACCGATGCTCTTCACGCTGTTGGGAATGGTCACACCGGCCAGACTAGTACAGCCGGAAAACAGATTATTCCCGAGGCTCGTGACGCTGCCGGGAATGGTCACGCCGGTCAGGCTGGTACAGCCTGAAAACGCGTAGCCTCCGATGCTCTTAACGCTGCCGGGAATTGCCACGTCGGTCAGGCTGACGCAATCGGCGAAGACGCCGGTTCCGACGGCCTGAAGCCCCGATGAAATCTTCACAGTGGCGAGGCCGGCGCACCCCGAGAACACTTCGTTACCGAGGCTCTTGACGCTGCCGGGGAGGGTGATGCTCTCCAGGCTGGCGCAGCCTGAAAACGCGCCGTCCCCGATGCTCCGGACTCTGGAAGAGAGTGTGATGCCGGTCAGCCCTGTGCAGTCGGAAAAGGCGTAGCTGCCGATGCTGGTGACGCTTTTGGGGATCGTGACGCTGCCCAGGCTGATGCACCCCGAAAACACGCTGTTCCCGAGGCTGAGGACCTTTTGAGGAATCGTGATCTGCGTCAGGCCGATGCAGCCGGAGAAAGCGCCGTCCCCGATGCTGGTGAGGCTGTTGGTGGCCGAAAAACTGACCAAACCGGTGCAATCCGAAAACGCGTAGCTCCCAATCGTCGAAACGTTCTTCGGTATGATGATGTTATATAAGCTGGTGCATCCGGAAAAGGCGTAATCTCCTATGCGCGTCACGCTCAAGGGAATCGTGACACTGTTCAGATTTGAACAGCCCGAGAACACGTTGTTCCCAATGGCGGTAATCTTATTGGGAAGGGTGACGTTCGCCAGCGCGGTGCAATCGCAGAAGGCCTCGTACCCGATGGTCGTGACACTATTGGGAATCGTGATGCTGGTCATGCCGGTGCAGTTGAGAAACGCGTAGCCCCCGATGCTCGTGACGGTGCTTGGGATCGTAACGTTGTTCAGGCTGGCGCAGCCGGAGAACATGTCGGTCCCTATGGTGGCGATCCTGCTCGGAAAAGCGAAACTCGCCAGACTCGCGCAGTCGGAGAATGCTCCCGCCCCGATGCTCGTGACACTGTTGGGAATCGCGATGGCGGTCAGGCCGGCACAGCCATAAAACGCCCCGCTCCCGATGGTGGTCACGCTATCGGGGATGACGACGTTTTCGAGGCTGAGATCGCCGTAGAAGACGTAATTCCCAATGGTCGAGACACTGCTGGGAATCACAATCTCCGAGAGGCCGACGCACTCATAAAACGCGTAATTCCCGATGCTCGTGACACTGCCGGGAACGGTATAACTCCCGGTTTCGCCGCCCGGACATTGAATCAGCAGGGTCTGGCTCTTGTTCAGCAGCACCCCATCCACACTGCTGTAACTCTTGTTGAGGGGATTTACCGTGATCGTCTGCAAGTTGGTGCAGCCGGCAAACGCGTTGTCACCGATGCTGGTCACGCTGCCGGGAATCGTGATGCTGATCAGCGTGGTGCAGTTATTGAACGCGGCGTTTCCGATTCCCGTCACCGCCCGCCCGGTGAAGGTGGCGGGGATGACGACATCGCCGCTGGACCCGGTGTATCCGGAGATGGTGATGGTCCCGCCATTGGTTGCGCAGGTGAATTGCGCCTGTGCCCCGGCCGGCAGAGCGAAAAGGGCCAGCACAGCCGAAAGCCGCGCAAGGCAGGCGGCTCCGACCCGCAGCCGACCGGCCGCATTAACGAACGAAACAGCGCCTTCACGGCACATACGCAAAACTCGATTTTTCATTGCAAACAGGGCATCATACGCGGATGTTTTCTTTGGGACCCGTCCGTTTTGCCGCACACACGGCAGCAATGACCCTCTCCCGCGCAGCCACCACCAGTTGCCAGGGTAAAAACGAGCCGCTTCAAAGTCAATTGGGATCGGGGTCGTTCTTCAAAGCCGGAGGATTGGGAGCGATGGGGGCGAGGATGGCCTGGACTTCCGGGAGGGAGTCGAGCCACTCGATGAGGGAGGAGCCAGGCCCGTTGTCGAGGCGGCGGAGGGCAGAATCTAGATTGTGTATCACTAACATGCTGTGGCTTTTGCACAGCCGGGGAGGGAACGCAAACGCTCCATTGGCTCTATTGGCTCCATTGGTTATTTCGTTATGCCGGAGGAGGACTCGCGGGTGAGTGCCCGCGATCACCGGCCGCCGCGTTCGCGCGCTCGCGCGAACTCCTTTGAAAAGCCCTTGACACCTTGGCGATGATTTGATTTAACTGCCGTTAGTTTTATCCCTGGAGTTTAGTTTTGTGGGTGTAGCGACCTGTTGGCATTCAGAGACCATTTATGGAACCCTTTTTCCTGCACTACATCGGTGCCTTCGCACGCAATGACGTCACTTGACATAAGCCTCATCGGAACCAATCCGCTGGTTCTCGGTTTATCTCTGGTGGCATTGTCCGGAGCCTCGCGGGTTCGTTGGATTATCAATTGCAGAGGCAGCTCGAACCGATGGTCTCGGTTTGGAAACACTGCCGGGGCGTTGTGGCTGTTGCTGACGGTTTGGTTCGTGGAGCTCTCGGTTGCCGCGCAGGTGCCGGGGATTATCTCCTACCAAGGCAAGCTGGCTGTCAACGGCACTCCCTTCAACGGCACCGCTCAATTCAAGTTTGCCTTGGTAAGCGCCGATGGCGGCACGACTTTCTGGAGCTACAACAAAACCGGCAACGGCGGGACCGAGCCGGTAAATCCCCCTATCTCCCTCGGCGTCACCGGGGGAATATTCTCGGTGAACCTGGGTGATCTGACGGTTTCAAACATGACACAGTCGATTCCCGCCAGCATTTTCACGAACGGCTCAGTGTGCCTGCGGATTTGGGTCAATGATGGGACCAACGGGTCGGAGTTGTTGACGCCCGACCAACGGATCACCGCCGTGGGCTACGCGATGACGGCAGCCAACGTGCTCGGACCGGTTGCCAGTGCGATCAATTTCACCGGGCCTCTGGCTGGCGATGTGACTGGCACCCAAGGGGCGACGGTGGTCGGCACGGTAGGCGGGCAGACGGCCGCTGCCGTTGGCGCCGGGGTGACTTTGGCCAATACCGCGACCAGCGCCAATTTGCCCAACACACTGGTCAAGCGGGACAGCCAGGGGAAGTTCGTGGCTGGGAGCGTTGCGGGCGCATTTGTCGGCGACGGTTCCAGCCTCACTAATCTCAACCCTGGCAGCCTGACCGGGCCTGTGGCCAATGCGGCTGGCTTCACAGGCCTGCTGGCGGGCGACGTGTCCGGGACGCAAAGAGCGACGGTGGTCGGCACGGTGGGCGGGCAGATGGCCGCTGCCGTTGGCACCGCAGTGACCTTGGCCAACACCGCGACTAGCATCAATATACCCAACACGCTGGTCAAGCGCGACGCCCAGGGAAACTTCGTGGCTGGGAGCGTAGCGGGCGCATTTGTTGGCGACGGCTCCAGCCTCACTAATCTCAATCCTGGCAGCC
>CAZZFF010000041.1:8633-48048 GCA_964653485.1 uncultured Verrucomicrobiota bacterium
TCAAGCGGGACAGCCAAGGGAAGTTCGTGGCCGGGAGTGTTGCGGGCGCATTTGTTGGCGACGGCTCCAGCCTCACTAATCTCAATCCTGGCAGCCTGACCGGGACGGTAGCCAGTGCGAGCAGTTTCACCGGACCCCTGGCGGGCGATGTGACGGGAACACAAGGGGCAACGGTCGTCAGCACGGTAGGCGGGCAGACAGCCGCTGCCGTGGCGACCGGGGCGACTCTGGCCAGCGGCGCGACCAGCGCCAATCTGCCCAACACACTGGTCAAGCGGGACAGCCAAGGGAAGTTCGTGGCCGGGAGTGTTGCGGGCGCATTTGTCGGAGACGGTTCCAGCCTCACCAATTTGAATGCCGCCAATCTGACGGGGGCGTTGCCCGCTGCTGTGCTTCAAGCCGCGGCTCCTTCGGGTTCGGCCATGATCTCAATGCTGGCGCAAGACCCCTCGCTGCTCGCCGGCGGGTACCAACTCGTGATGGCGATCCCGGCGCCGGCTTGGGTCAACGGCAGCACGACGGGGGCTCCCTCGGCTCGGTCGGGCCAGGGGGCGGTGTGGGACGGCCAGGAGTTGATCGTGTGGGGCGGCAATATTTCACCCTCCGGCTTCGCGCCGGTCAACTCCGGCGGCATGTATCGACCGGATCTCGACCAGTGGCAGGCCCTCACACCCGTGAGCGTGCCGGCCCCGCGCACGGCCCACACGGCGGTGTGGACCGGCAGCCAGATGATCGTGTGGGGCGGCAACGGGACAAACGGGTATCTGAACACCGGGGGCCGGTTTCAACCGTCGAATCAACCTTGGAGCGCCACGACCATCAACAACGCGCCAGCCGGGCGCAGCGGCCACATTGCTGTGTGGACCGGCAACCAGATGATCGTCTGGGGTGGGCAGAACGAAAACGGGGTGCTGGGGGACGGTGCGCTGTACGATCCGCTTGGCGACCAATGGACCACCCTTAGCTTGCCGAACGCCCCTGCGGCCCGCGCCGGCGCCGCCGCGGTTTGGGCGGGCGACCGCTTGCTGCTCTGGGGCGGCGTCAACGAGCAGGGAAGCCTCGGCACCGGCGCCCAACTGCTGTTTAACACCAGCGGCTTGCCGGTCGCGTGGATGGCCACGAGCGCGAAAGGAGCTCCGGGGGGCCGTAACCTGCATTCGGTGGTTTGGACTGGACAGAAGATGCTGGTTTGGGGCGGATACTCCGGCGGCACAGACCTGGGGGATGGCGCGGCCTATGACCCTGTCGCCGACTCCTGGTCACCGCTGAGCCTGGCCAATGCACCGTCCGCCCGCTACGGCCACAGCGCCGTTTGGACGGGCCAGGAGATGCTCATCTTTGGCGGGGAGACGACGTCCGGCACCGCTGCGAATGGGGCCGCATATAACCCGGCCACGGATTCCTGGCGAACGCTCACCACGGCAGGCGCTCCCCTCGCGCGGAGCGGCGCTGCCGCCGCCTGGTCCGGCACTCAGTTCCTGGTTTTCGCGGGTTTGTCCGGCGGCCAACCTCTGGCTGCGCTCCAACTCCTGAATCCCCAGCCTCCCTGGTACCTTTATCGCAAGCTATGAAATCGAATCCATTTTTCTCTCATTCCGGGCATCGCTGGCTCCTGTTGGCGCTGCTGCTGGGGCTGCCGCTGTGCAGCCAAGCCCAGTGGCAGACCCAATCAATCCTGGTCAAGCCCGGGTGGACGGCCATCTATCTGCATGTGGACGCCTCTTACCAGACGCTGGACGTATTGGTGGGAGGCGACGGGAACAACCCGATTGCGGAGGTTTGGCTCTGGCAGGCGCCCTCGAGCACGCTCCAGTTCGTCTCCAGCCCGCAAGCTCCCGCCAGCGGCAACAACCAATGGGCCAACTGGGAGCGCGTGGGCTTGGGTTTCACCGGCGGGGGCAATCTCCTCGCCCTCCAGCCCAACGCCGCCTACCTCATCCACTCCGTGGCCGCCACCAATTACACCTGGCTCTTGCAGGGCAAGCCGGTCGCGCCGAATTACACCTGGACCACCACGGGCCTAAACCTCCTGGGCTTCCCGACTCCGGCGGCCAACCCGCCCGCCTTCGATGCCTTCCTGTCTTTGGCGCCCGCCTTCGCAAATGCCGCGACGATTTTCCAGTACCCGGGCGGGAACCTGGGGCCGACCAACCCCGCCCAACTGTTCGCCTTTCATACGACGCCGGTGACGCGCGGCCAGGCCTTCTGGATGCGTGCCGGCACGCTTTTCAACAGCTATTTCGGTCCGTTCCAAGTGTCTTTTGACGGCTCCGCCGGTGTCAATTTCAGCAATGCCGTGAGCCAGTACAGCTTTCACCTGGTGAACGAGACCGCGACCAACGTGACCGTGAGCGCAACGCTGCTGCCTTCGGAGACGCCGCCCGCCGGGCAGGCGGCGATTGCGGGAGTGCCGCCGCTCCTGGTCCGGGGAGCTCTCAGTACGAGCAACCTGACCTATAGTTTCGGCACTCTGAGCGTGGGCGGTTCCCAAAGCTGGACGCTGGCGCCCCAGGGCCAGGCTGGCTCGGACATCGTGGTGGTCCTCGGCCTTAACCGTTATGCCCTGACCAACAACAACCCCGGCGACGTGCTGGCTGGCATCCTCCAGTTCACCGATTCTTTCGGCTTCTCCCAAGTGAACGTGCCAGTCACGGCCCAAGCCGCCTCGCTGGCCGGCCTGTGGGTGGGCAATGCCAGCATCAGCCAGGTCGCCAACTACCTCAAGACTTATCAGACCGACGGCAATGGCAACCCGGTCATTTCCAGCAATGGCAACTATGTCATTACCAGCATCAACACCAACCTCGGCCCCGTCGCCGCGCCCTATCCGCTGCGGCTCATCGTCCACTACGACGGCACGACTGCGAGGTTGCTCCAGCGGGTCTATGCCGGCATGAACACGAGCTCCAACCTCGTCCTGTCCACGACCCAGGCCACCCTCGACCCAGCCCAACTCGGCACCGCGCGCCGCATCAGCTCGACCGGCCTGCCGTGGTCGGCGGCCAACGCGCCCTGGCCCTTCGTCGGCCAACTCGCCGAAGGCGGGGTGCTCGCCACGACCGTCACCGTCGCCTATGACGACCAGGCCGCCAACCCTTTTCTCCATACCTACCACCCGGACCACGATAACCTGGACGCGACCTTCTCGTACGAGCTCCCCCAGGGTTCGGAGTCATACGGGATCACCCGCCAGATTACCTTGAACGTAACTCCCCCGGGGACCGATTTTGTCAGCCTCACGACTGCGAACCAGACCCTTTCCGGCGTTTATTCCGAGACCATCACCCTGGGCGGCCTCGCCGGCGCCACTCGATCTTTCAATATCACGGGGGGCTTCGCGCTCACCTGCATCAGCACCATCCCGGTGCTCTATCAACAATGAAGCCGGCGCATCTCATTGACATTGGCGCTGCCGCTCCCGTTGACCGCTCTCCGACCCGCTTGAAAAGCAAACACATCATCACTCCCCATCTTAACCGTCCATGAAAAACCCAAACGCCACTATGAAAACCTCGATCCACTATCCCCTCGTCGCCCGGGCCTTTCCGCTCCTGGTCTGCCTGGCGTTGATGCCACTGGCAGCCTACTCGCAGACGGCCAATCCGCCTGGACAAATGAGTTACCAGGGGTTCTTGACCGACGCCACCGGGAATGCCCTGGCGATGAACTCGCCCTCGAATTACAACGTTATTTTTCGCATTTACGTAACCCCGACCGCCGGCACCGCGCTCTGGGGCGAAATCCAGACGGTGACCATCGATCGCGGTTATTTCAGCGTGCTGCTGGGCCAGGGGGCGAGCGACGGCAACGGCGATCCGTGGACCAACAACCTGGCCAGTCTTTTCGCCGGCGCCAACGCCGCCAACGCCTCCGATCGCTACGTCGGCATCACGGTCAAGGGCATCACCAGCCCCGACACCGAGGTGGCTCCGCGCTTGCGGCTGCTGTCCTCCCCCTACGCATTTCTGGCGAGCACGGCGCTCAATGCTCCCGATACCGCGCTTAGCGCCAACGTGGCCTTGCGGGCGGGCGGCAACACGTTCACCGGCAACCAAACCATCAACAGCGGCGGCTTAACCGTGGCCCAAGGCATAAGCGCCTACGGTAGCATAACCGCCAACGGCAACGTCAGCGCGGGTGGGAACGTCACCGCCAGTGGCAGCATGAGCGCCAACGGCGCCGTTACCGCTGGGTCGTTCGCCGGTAATAGCGGCAACATAGCCCTCTCCGGCAACACAACCATCGCCGGCAGTGCAGCCGTTACCGGCAACGCAACCGTCTCAGGCAACGCAACCGTGACCGGCAACGTCAGCGCCGGTTCGTTCACCGGCGCCAGCCTAGGCCTCTCCGGCAATGCAACCGTCTCGGGCAACGCAGCCGTCACCGGCAGCGTATCCGCCGGTTCGTTCGCCGGTAACGGCACGATCCCCATCGGCGGCATCATCATGTGGTCCGGCAGCATCGCGAGCATCCCTGCAGGCTGGGCTCTGTGCAACGGACAGACGGTCAACACGCATGTCACGCCGAACCTCCAGAACCAGTTCATCGTGGGTGCGGGAACCGGCACGGGAGCCAGTTACGGCGTTGGCGCCACCGGAGGCAGCTATCCCGTAACCCTCACCGTCGCCCAATTGCCGGCCCATTCCCACACCGTCAACTTCGGCGAAGGAGGTGGAAAATTCTACGCGGCTGTCTCGAACGGCGATTTCAATTATTCGGACCTGTGGAGCTCCGGCTCTTACGTGTCCACGGGAACGACAGGCAGCGGCCAGGCTTTTGATAATCGGCCTCCGTATTACGCCCTGGCCTACATCATGCGCGTCCAGTAGAGGAAAAGAGAGTATCCCCTATGATCCACCCAATCCCTGAACAGAAGCGGGCGCGGCGGACTGCGCCCCGCCGCGGCGAATCTTCCTCACCCGCCCCGCGCGGCGTGGCCGACGCCGCTCTCGTGGCGCGGTGGCCAGGCTGGTTACGGGCGGTGTTTTTGTTGCTGGGCTGCCTCAGTTTGCATGGCCTGGCGCCGGCGCAAACGGTTGGCTTGCTGCTGCCGCAAACGACCACGCTGGTGCAGACCAATTTCGCGCTAGGCATCAATTGGCAGTCGTATCGCGGTGTGCCTTTGTCCTCGACGAAGGGGAACCCGCCCGGCTCGGATGGCCGCTATCAATTCACCAGCGGACTCTCGACCCTCCCCCCGACGGCCGGCCAGTTCCAAGGGTTGATGGGCTTCAGCGCCATCCCCGTGCAGTCCGGCACCACCCTAACCCCCAATCAGCCGTTCGCCGCTGACGCCGTCGGCTTGGGATGGCCGCGTGCGGTCGATTCGTCGGGCAACGTGGCGCTGGTCCTGCGCTCGGCCCAGGTTGGCGCGCCGTATTTGGGGCAGTCGGTTTCCTACCTTTTTGGCGCCCAAATCCTGCCCCCCACCACGGACGAAAACGGGCAGCCCCTGTCGCCGGCCACCAGCCTCAATTACTGGTTCGCCATGCCTTATACCACTAACAACTTCGCCAATGCCCAGTATTACTGGAGTCCGAATGCGCAGGCGGTCTTCGCCAGCCAGTCCGGGGTCATCAACATTACCTGGAAGAAAGTCATCCCCGCCGCCGGAGTTCCGGAGGATTACGGGGCCAACCCGTCGAAATACTCGGTCGAGGCCGGGTTGTATTACACGCTGTACACGCCGACTTACCTCATCTCGACCACGCCCGTGAAGACGCCGCAAAAGATGTATTGGACCTACGGCTCGTTCGAGAAGACGGGCTACCCCGTGAGCATTCCCGCCGGCGCCGTCAACTCCATACACGTGGCCTTCAACAACGTCTTTCCCGAGGCCGTCGCGACGGCCTACAGTGACCCCAACTATGTCCCGCCAGTCAACCCGACCAACTCCTACGAAGAGCTCCGCACCCTTTGGTTGGACGACACCGGGCTGATTCAAGCTTACAACGTCCAGGGGCGCGTTCTGGTCGAGTTGCTCGGGGAGGCAACCCCGGCGGACGGGGCGAACCTGTCGCTGGGCTTTGAAATCGTGGACGTTTACCAGGCCCCCACGCCGGTGGACGTTACGAACTACCTGGGCGAGGTGCTGACCGCCTACCAGGGCGGCACGAACAGTTCGGGGCTCTACCCCGCGCCGATCGTCAACGCCAACGAGACTACTTTTTACTACGAGCAGGACGCGCTGGGCAGCACCACGCCCACCCTTTATGCCGACCGCGCGACCGTGAATCTCAACGACTTCGAGGCCTATTGGCTGGCTACCGGCGTCGCGGGGCTGCGATGGCCTTACCTCTTCGACCGCTATCACCTGGTCTGGCCCTCGGACCCCGCCATGTACACCTTCTATCTCCGTCCGCCGGTGGCCTCCGCGGCGGAGGCTGAATTGACCGGCGTCCAGTTGCCCCCCTCCGAGGCGCCGAGCATTGATTACCAGGACCCGCTCGACCAGCCCCGGGCGACGTTGACGCCCACCGACTGGTTCTACACCTGGCTCAGCCCGGAATACCCCGCCGAGCGCGCGCTGTTGCGCTTCAATTCCGGCAACAACGTCTCCTTCGAGCGCGTCTTTTCCTTGCTCGACGCGGCTCTCGAAACCAACTCCTTCTTCGCCGGCTCGGTTGCAACGAACCTGACCGGCTGGGACCCGACCACCCTGGCCTTCGACTTTTCCAACCCCTCGGTGGTGCCCTACGTGGTGACCAACACGGTCAACGTGGGCGACCGCATTTCGGCCCCGGCGGCCGAACTTGGCGGCGCCGCCGGGGCGTCGTATTGGGCGGGCTATATCAACCAGACCAACGGAACCTCCTTCAACCCCGGCGCCTACACCGATCCCTTCGCCGCCGGGTTCACCCTGGCCAACCAGGGCGCCATCATCCCGGTCAATGCCATTCCCGGCAACAATATGCTTGAGGTCTGGTGGTTCCGCAGCGATAACGCGGACACCACCCAAGGCTTCCTGCCCGTCTATTGGCCAACGGTTATCGGCTGGTATTCGATACGATGGCCCGCCGCCGCCCCGGAGATCATCCTGGCGAGCAATGCCGGGAGCGGACCGCTGGACAGCCTCCGAGCCTCCGGGTCCATTTACGTCCAGAACGACCGGACCCAGCCCGGGTATAACCCCAACGAAGAACACGCCCTGATGCTGGGCGGGCAGGTTTATGCCCTGCGCGACGATCTGAACGTCACCAATGCCAGCGGCTACTCCTCGGCCCCGTACGTGCTTTTGAACTACACCGCGGCGGACGGACGGCCGGCCATGAGCGTTTTCCACGTGCGCCGCGAGGCGCCGGAGGAGGGCATCCTGTTCGATTACATCACCCAGGCGGGCGCATTCCTACAAGCTCCCATGCCCTTGCCGCTGATGGCTTCGCCCATGGTTGGCAGCGGCCCCACCGCCACCAACTACAACCAGGAACCGCCTGGCACGTCCGGCGATCTCCCCGTGGGCTGGAATAACAGCATGACCAACGGCCCTTATGCCAATTATCGTGGTTTTACCTTCCAGGACCGCAATCATGATTTCTGGGTCTATCGCGGTTTGCACGCCGGCTTGCCACCGCTGCAGGCCGGCGCCTACAATGCCACCAACAACACTTTCGGCCCCCTGCCTCCTGCCACCGCGGTCCTCGCTCAACCGTTCGCGGAGTACATTCAAGTTTCCCGTCAGACAGCCTCGCTCACATTAGGGACCCCCGGCATCCTGCCCGCGGGTTTGCTTCTCGGAACCACCACCAACGGTTTGGTCCTTAGCGGCACTCCAACGGCGGCCGGCTCGAACTGGCTCACGCTCGTTGTCACCGACACCGCTGATGGCAGCGCCGTCACCAACACGCTCTCCTTGAATGTGGTGTCCAGCGGGACTGTCGCGGCCCAAGGGCCCCTGGTGATTACCAGCACCAACCAATATTCCGAGGCCCGGGTGACCTATTCCAACCGGCCTCCGTTCCTGGCCGAGGCCCCGACCCCGGCCAATAGTTTCACCATGCACTTCTATTATCTGACCCAGGACGGATTCGCCTGGCCGGGGGTAGCCAATCCGCCCCCGACCGGTTCGATCGTGCCCTACTTGCGACCGCTGAACCCCGCCGGCAACTTCGTCGGCGACCCGGCTTCCTCGAATACCCCCAGCCTCGACATCGTGTACCGGCCTGTTTGGCCGGAAATGGTCAACAACCAACCGGTACCGACGCTCTACTCGGGCCAAACCCTGACCGAACCCGTTAATAACCTGCCGGCGATACGCGGCCAGAGCAGCGTCAATGTCCTCTATCAGCAGTCCATCGGCCTTAACATCTCCAAGGCTCCCGCGAGCGTGGTCCTGTATGACCCGACCGTTCAAAAGACCTCAAGCCTGGCAGCCCCTCCTCTCTCCGGCTTGCCATCGAGCGTCAATGCCCAATCCTTCGAGGGCAGAATGTATTTCCCCAACCTGCCGCCCAACCTCGTCAACCGCGTCTTCTTCGATCCCAACACCACCAACCTGGTTTTCCAGGGTCAGTTTGTCCAGGAAACCGTCGGGCCAAGTTACCTCCTGCTCAACGTGCTCCGCGGCGCGGACCTGGCGGCCGTCCAGGGGCTTTGTCCCGCCACCGATACGGCCAATGGTCCCGCCTGGAATGCCGCCGTCAGCAACCTCGCCGCCCAGGTCTATACCTTTTACCAGAACCCGGCCGTCCCCGGCAGTTACGTTGCCAACACCAACGAAACGGTCACTCGCTACGCCGGCGATCTCGTCCAAGTCACCAATTCCGACACCCAAGTCGATTCCTACGCGCTCTGCGCCACAGGGCCGGGCGAGGGCTATATCTCCTTTGTCACCGGCAACGGAATCAACCCGGCGCAGGCGGGCCAACCCGTCTCGGTTTACATCGCCCGCGTCGCCCCCTACGCCGCCCTCAGCGCCCCACCTTCCGTCTTCCCCGGGGCACTTGAAGTGCTCCCTTCACCCAATCCGCTCAGTCAACTCATCAGCTTCCAGCACACGTCCGATCTGGCGGGCGATTCCGCCAATTACCAGTATGACTGGCGCATCGCGCCCCCGGTTAATGGGGAGGCCCCCATTACCCCCCCGGACAACTGGACCTCCCTGACCAACGGCCTCGACCTCACCCACTTCACCCTGGGCGCCACGGGCGTCCAGGGCCTCAGCGACAATTACATCGCCATGCGATACCGCACCGTCGACCCGCTGGCCGACCCCGGGGCGACAAATTGGTCGGACTGGACCACGCCGCAACTGGCCGAAGGCTATATCAAACGAGTGCTGGAGGGCATCAATCCTTTCGACCAGACCACGAGCGACCTCTTCGACAACCCGGTCAATACCAGCGGCAGTATCATCGAAGAGGCGGGGCATAGCTGGCAAGGCGACGTCGCCCTGAACGCGGAGACCCTCACCAATGTGGGCCTCATTGCTATCTACGAAACCGTCCTCCACCAGGGCGAGAACGTGAGCATCAATGCCGGCATCAACTACGGCCCGGCCAACGACGCCCTCCTCCTGGCTGCCGGCGAGCTCTGTGACCTGTACATGTACATCGGCAACGACGCCTGGGCCAATTCTCTCAATCCGACCATCAGCATCGGCACCGACAACGTGGCCTACGGCGATATCGCCACCGCTCTCTTCTGCTTCCAAGGCGAGGTCGCCTCGTTGCTCGAACAGAACCTCTGCCTGCTGCGGGGACGCGACGACTCCCTCTCCCCGGGCGTTACCCTCCCACCCGTCTATAACCGGCTCTACTGGAACTACACCTACGGCATCGCCGCCGGCGAGGTCATCTACGCCCTGAACTACAACATCCAGGACGAAAACGGCGACGGCGTTGTCAACGCCGCGGACGCCGCCATGCTCTACCCCATGGGTCATGGCGATGCTTATGGCCACTATCTGACGGCCATCGGCAACTATTGGTCGCTGCTCATGAACCCCTATTTCGATTGGGTCCCCCAAAGCGAAGCCGTCACCGTGCTCGGCGCCGCGGTCTCCGTCAATTACGAGCACGAACGCAATTTCGCGTCTGCCGCGGGCGCGCTGGCCACCGCCGGCGAGCAGGTCTTCGATCTCACCTGGCGCCAGAATTACCAGCCCGGCACGGCGGGCGGCTGGAGTGGGTTCGGCACCAACCTCGTCAATCACCAGCGGCCCTATATCGGCGCCGGCGGCGCGACCAATTACGTCACCCAATACTGGGGGCTGGACCATTGGGGGACTCGAGTCGGCCAGGGGGCGTTCCTGAACTGGGTGGTGGGCAATGCCATCCTGCCCCCCGTCGACCCCAACCCGGCGGACCAGGGCATCCAAAAAGTGGACCGCACCACCGTGCCCGAGTTGACCCAATTGCCCCAACTCGCCGCCCAACTGCAGACCGACATGGATAACGCCGAGGCGGGTTTCACCCCCTTGGGCCTGCCGCAAAACGCGATTCCGTTCGACATCAACCCGCTCCAGGTCACCGGCCCCGATCCCCAGACCCATTTCGAGCAAATCTATCAGCGCGCCGTCGGCGCCTTGAACAACGCTGTCGTCGCCTTCAACGCCGCCCAAAACGTCACCGATGACTTGCGCGCCGAACAGAATTCCCTGGCCGACTTCCAAGCCGGCGTCAACGCCCAGGAATTGGCCTTCAACAACCAACTCATCGAGGTCTATGGCACCCCCTATCCCGATGATGTCGGCCCGGGCAAGACCTACCCTCAGGGCTACAACGGGCCGGACCTCGTTCACTACGTGTACGTTGAGAATCCCGACACCCAGACCTATGGCGGCATCCTCCCCGACCCCAGTACCAACCAAACGTTCCAGGTTGATATCCAACAACTCCCGGCTGGCTGGCTGACCAACATGTACGAGAGCTTCGGTTTCATCAACGAGAGCATCTCGCCCAACTACGCCCCTTCCAATTACATCACCTTTAACCTCGGGCCCAATGGTTTCTTCGGCAAACCGGCAGGCTGGACAAGCACGCGCGCCACCGTGGGCACCATCCAGCAGTCCATATCGAGCCTCATCGCAGCCCAGGATAAACTCCGCAACGACCTGGCCGGTGCGGTCTCCGACAAGCAGGCCCTCGACAAGGCGATGCAGGTCTTCCTCGTCCAATCCAACGCCGCCTGGCTCACCCTCAGCAACCAGGACCAGAGCCTGAACATCCAGCAGGACATCAACCAGGCCCAGGCCGATTTCGCCAACGAAAACGCCGGGTTCTCCTACGCCGAGGCCACCCTCAATCAAGTCGACGAGGTCATTCAGAGCTTCATACCGAAGAGTCTGATTTTTGGCGTGGCGGACGGCGGTGACCTGATGGCCCCGGCCGCGGCCGCGGCCAACATCATCTCCCAGGCCGCGATGCAGCCCTTCATGATCGCCGACCTCATCGAATCCGTCCTGACCCAGAACAAAGTCGTCAGCGATGAGCAGAACCTCACCACCTTGCAGCAGCAGATGAACCAGTTGAACTTCGACCAAACACTCCAAAACCAGGTCCTGAACCTGGCTTCACTCGAAGGCACGGTCCAGAACCAACTGACCACGATTAACCAGGACCTGCGCAGCCTGAGCGATGCCCAGGGGGCTTACAGCACGCAGGTCTCCAGCGGCCAGCAGATTCAGCAGCAACGGCTGACTTATCGCCAGCACGCCGCCGCACTGACCCAGCAATACCGCACCCAGGACGCCGCCTTCCTCCTGTTCCAGAACGAAGACCTCCAGCGCTACAAGACCTTGTTCAATTTGGCCGCCGAGTACGCCTACATGGCCGCCAACGCCTACGACTACGAAACGGGCCTCCTCAACACCGAGCAAGGCCAGGCGCTCCTGAACCAAGTCGTCAGTTCCCAGGCCCTCGGCGTGGTCCAGGACGGCCAACCCCAGTTCGCCGGCAGCGAAAGCGGCGACCCGGGCATCTCCAGCGCCTTAGCCGAGATGTATGCCGACTGGAGTGTGCTCAAGGGCCGCCTGGGCTTCAACAACCCCGACGGCTACGGCACCACTGTCTCGCTCCGCACCGAGAATTACCGCATTCTCGCCACCAGCGACGGCGATAACAATTGGGCGGACGTGCTCCAGCAGGGTCTCATGCCTAACATCCTGGCCGACTCGGACGTCGAACGCTATTGCATGCAAATCGATGACGGCAGCGGCCTGCCCGTCCCAGGCATCGTCCTGACTTTCGGCACCGTCATCGGCGAGGGCCTCAACCTCTTCGGCCAACCCCTGGCCGCCGGCGACCACGACTTCAGCGCCAGTTCCTTCGCCACGAAGATATTCGCCGTCGGCGTCGATTTCGACGGCTACATCGGCATGGACAATCCCATCGGCACCGGCGCCGTCACCAATTCCGCCACGGCCCCCAACGCCCTGGCGGCGACTCCTTACATCTATCTCATCCCCGTCGGCGTCGACTCGATGCGCACACCGCCGCTCGGCGACGCGAGTGGCGTGCGGACCTGGAATGTGGATGACCTGGCGGTGCCGTTGCCCTTCAATGTGAGCGCCAACGACTTCGCCAGCAACCCGATGTACACCTCGGCCAACTCGCTCTCCGAGCCGCTCTTTACAGTGCGCAAGCACCAGGCCTTCCGCCCGGTCTCCACCACCGCGGCCTTCAATACCAGCATCTACGGCGCCAACGGCGCCCTCGAACCCTCCCAGTACACCAATAAGCGCCTCATTGGCCGCTCCGTCTGGAACAGCAAATGGAAGCTGGTCATCCCCGGCAACACGCTCTTGAGCGACCCCAACCAGGGCCTCAGCCGATTCATCAACTCCGTCAAGGATGTGAAACTCTACTTTGTCACCTATTCTTACTCGGGCAATTAAGGTATCCCTATGCAAACACATTCCCTCACCCGTCGCCTTCGCCGGAAACCCGCCCTCCTGGCCCTGGCTCTGCTCCTCACCGGCACGGCCTTGGCCTACCCGCCCGCGCCCTTCCACGTCATCTATGGCATGGCGCGCGACCAATACGGCACCCCGTTCACCACCGCCTCGACCACGATCCTCCTCCAGACCCCGACGGGAGTGCGACTCACCGGTTCGGTTTGTCCCGGCCTGGCCGCCGGGGTCAACTACCAGATCGATGTCCCCATGGACGCCGGGCTGACGCCGGACCTCTACCAGAGCAGCGCCATGGTCGCAGCGGCCCCCTTCAAGCTCTACGTCGTCGCCGGCGGCGCCACCAATGAGCCTCTCCAAATGACCGGCAATTTCTCCCTCCTGGGCAAACCGGGCCAACGCACCCGGCTCGATCTGACCCTGGGCGTGGACGCCAACGGAGACGGAATTCCCGACGCTTGGGAGCAAGCCTTCCTCACGGCTATTGGTTCGAGCCTGTCTTTGTCTAACCTCAACCCGAACCTCGTTTTGACAAGCGATGGACTCACCCTCTGGCAGGAGTTCCTGGCCGGGACTTATCCATTCGACCCCGACGAGCCCTTTCTCGTTAAGCTCGTGAGCATCACCGCAGGGGCGCCTTTGCTCGAGTTTACCACCATGACCGGCCGCTCGTACACCGTCCTGGGCTCTTCCGACCTGAATCAGTGGACGCCGCTCTCCTTCCAGGTTCCGGCGGAAGGCGGCGCCATCCAGCAGTTCTACTATGCGCCAAACATTAGCACGGTCCAGGTGCAGATCCTCCCCGACCCCGCCCGCGCGCCGATGCGCTTCTTCAGACTCATGTTACAGTAGGGCCGTCCGGCGCACGGCATCGGCGGCGTTCAAGCCGCCGGGGCCTCCGTCACTTTCAGCGAGTGGCGCCTGACCGGCATGAGACGAAGGCACTGAATAACGACCGGCCAAGCCGAGGAGCAAAGCACAGGGGATCTGATTCGATGCGTGAGTTTCACGCAAAAGCGTGAATTTCACGCATGAACTGGCGGGGACCCTTCAAAAACGCCAGGATTTTGGCTCTTTTATGGGTTGGCATGGACAATGCTCTAGTGTTGGCATTCATGGTGGTCCTGGTGCTGCATGGCGTTGCAGGTCTGTCCCGGGAGCAGGAGCGATTGGCGATATGAAAACTGGATTCGCTTGTCCGCCTCAAATTATTGGCGCCGGCGCTGTTGCGCTGGCGTGGCTTTTGACCCTCCAGCCTCGACCCGCCTTCCCCCAGACACCCGGAGCCGACAGTTTCAATCCGGGGGCGATTGGGGCTTCTGCGCTGGCCATTCAGCCAGACGGGAAGGTCCTCGTCGGCGGGGGGTTTGGTACGTTAGCCGGGCAACCGTGCAACGGCTTTGGGCGGCTCAATGCGGACGGGACATTCGACAGCAGCTTCAATGGCAGCGCGTCCGGCCCGGAAGGCCACGGTTGCAACGTCAATTCGATAGAGGTGCAGGCGGATGGCAAGATTCTGGTAGGGGGAACGTTCACAGTCTTGGACGGAGAGCCGCGCAGTTGCCTGGGCCGCTTGAATGCGGATGGGACCCTGGACAGCGAGTTCAACCCGGGGGTGGGCCTGGCGAATCAAGGCCCGGGGGCATCTCCATCCGTGGTCGTGCTGGCGGTGCAGGCTGACGGGAAGGTACTTGTGGGTGGCAACTTCACGTCGTTGGCGGGCCAGCCATGCACCAGATTCGGCCGCCTCAACCCGTCCGGGACACTGGACACCAGCTTCGCGGCGGAGAATACTGCCAGCGAGGCGGTATCGCTGGCCTTTCAGCCGGATGGCAAGATACTCGTGGGCGGAAGCTTGTATCTCGACGGTGGGCAAAGCAGCGGCATTGGCCGGCTCAATGCGGACGGGAGTTGGGACAACCAATTCAGTCCGCAGACGAACCCGGTCGTGAGCGTGAGTTCGATAGCGGTGCAGACCGATGGCAGGATTCTGCTCGGCGGGTCGTTCGGCACGCTGGATGGCCAGCCGCGCCATAATATCGCGCGCCTCAACGCGGATGGGACAGTGGACCCGAGTTTCAATCCGGGAGCGGACGGCCAGGTGTGTTCGCTCGTGGCGCAGGCCAACGGCCAGATCCTGGTCGGCGGCGCGTTCCAAACGCTCGGTGGCCAGCCGCGCAGTTACCTGGGCCGCTTGAATCCCGACGGCACCGCGGACACCTTGTTCAATCCGGGGGTGGACGGGTGGGTACAAGCCCTCGCGGTCCAGGCCGACGGCAACGTGCTGGTGGCAGGCTCGTTCCAGACCTTGGCCGGGGCGGACCGTCTCGGCCTTGGGCGACTGGTCAGTACGGAAACGGCCACACAGGCCCTGAGTTACGACGGTTCGACCATCACCTGGCTGCGGGGCGGTTCAAGCCCCGAAGTCTGGCGCACTCAGTTCGAGGTCTCAACCGATGGTGTCAATTTGACGCTGTTGGGCGAAGGCTCGCGGGTGCCCGGCGGCTGGCAACTGGCGGGTGCATCGGTGCCGCCCTCCACCGCGCTGGTGGCGCTGGGCTTTGTGGCCGGAGGCGAATGCGACGACTCCGGCTGGTACGTCGAAGCCTCTATTGGCCGGGCCGTCTTCATCGACCTGCCGGCCAGCCGCACCAATTCTGCCACCACTATCGCCACGTTCAATGCGGTAGCCTCCGGCTCGGGACCGCTTGCCTTCCGATGGCTCAAGGACGGCGCGCCGCTGGCCGATGGGGGTAATGTCTCCGGGGCACAAACGACGGCCTTGGCTCTGGGGGACGTGCTGCACGCCGATACCGGCAATTACGGCGTGGTGGTGAGCAATGCCTTTGGCAGCGTGACCAGCACGGCAGCCACGCTCACGGTTATCGAGCCGGAGATAAGCACTCAGCCGGCGAGCCAGAGTGTGAAGCTGGGGCAGAGCGCGGCCTTCGCGGTGAAGGCGGCGGGCACGCCCCCGTTCACCTATCAATGGTGGAAGGACGGCGTAGAGCTGGCCGGAGGCACCAAGTCCAGCCTGGCCCTGACCAACGCGTCCGCCGCCAGCGCGGGCAACTACTGGGTCGTGGTCAGCGGTCCGTACGGAAGCGTCACCAGCGCCGTGGCCGGGTTGACGGTGAACCTGGCGACGCTGGACAGCGCCTTCCAGCCGTGGCACGGAAACGTATATGCGCTGGCGTTGCAACCGGACGGCAAGATTCTGACGGGCTACTCCGCGGCACTTCAAAGGCTGAATGCAGACGGGACGCTGGACGGGGGCTTCAGCGCGTCTGCGGCAGGTGAGAATGAAACGGTGCATGCGCTGGCGGTGCAGGCGGACGGCAAGATTCTCGTGGGCGGGTCGTTTACGAAACTGGATGGCCATGCGCTCAGCGCCATTGGCCGCCTCAACAGCGACGGAACTCTGGACACCCAATTCGATCCCGCGCCGACAGCGGACCCGAATCCCGCGGTCAACACCCTGGCGTTGGAGCCCGACGGCGAGCTCCTCGCGGCAGGCAACTTCAACACCCTCGCCGGCTGGAAATGCACTGCCATCGGCCTTCTCAACCCGGACGGCTCCCTGGACAACCTCTTCAACTCGGCGGTCATAGCGGGGTCGCCGACGTGCCTGGCGGTGGAGGCCGACGGCAAGGTACTGGAAGCCGGCGGGATCGTATCTGGTTGTCAACTCGAGTACCCCCTTGACCAGCCGGTGCCTGTCGTTATGAACGCAGACGGAAGCTTGGACACCGATTTCGCCGGGTGGGTAGGAGCGGGAGATTACTGCATCATCATCAATTGCCTGGTGGTACAGCCGGACGGCAAGATCCTCATGGGCGGCTCCTTCGGCAACGCCGACGGCCAATCGTGCAGTAATGTTTGCCGCTTCTACCCGGACGGGACGTTGGACACTGGATTCAATCCCTCGCCAAATGGCGAGGTGTGTTCGCTGGCCTTGCAGGCGGACGGCAAGATCCTGGTGGGCGGCACCTTCACCGCGATGGGCGGCCAGTCTCGCAACTATCTCGCGCGTCTGAATCCGGACGGCACCTTGGACAGCCAATTCAATCCGGGAGGGGCCGACGGCTATGGCGGGGTATATTCGCTGGCTTTGCAGGCGGATGGCAAGATCCTGGTGGGCGGAGGCTCTTTCTCGCTCGGCGGACAGGCCGGCAGCGGCTACTGGCGGCTGAACAATCTCGATGCGGCCGCGCAGAGCCTCGCTTACGACGGCTCGACGATCACCTGGCTGCGGGGCGGCTCAAGCCCCGAGGTCTGGTGTACCACCTTCGAGGCTTCGACCAATGGCACAGTTTGGACAATGCTGGGCCAGGGCTCACGCATCCCCGGCGGCTGGCAACTGGCCTTCGTCCTGGTTCCGCCCGGCGGGACGATTCGCGCCCGGGGCTATTACAGCACCGGAGGAGGGAACGCCTCCACTTCGCTTCTGGAAGCGCTGCTCTCCATACCCGGGCCGCCTGTGCCTCGCATCCTCCTGAGCGGCGGTTATTTTGGCTTCCGCGAGAACGGATTCGGTTTCAGCGTGAGCGGCCCCGCGGGCCAGGCCGTGGCGGTGGATGGCTCGGGCAACCTTTCGGATTGGCTCCCGCTCGCGACCAACACCCTGGGCAGCGGCCCGTTCTATTTCAGCGACCCCGCCGCGAAGGAACAGGAGCACCGGTTCTACCGAGCACGGATTGTGCCGTGAAGCCAAGGAGGACGAGAGCTGGCGCGGTTCGATTCCGGTGATGGTCTTCACCCAGGGCCGCGGCTCGTCTTTGGGCCGGATCGGACTTGGTGTAACCGGATAAAATCGGAGCAGTGGGTCAATGATATCGTTTAGCCGAGATATCGAAACCCACTTGAGGCCGCTGGTCCAAGAGAATACAGTAAGCCCATGAAATACGCGGATCGAATCACCTTCAACCCGAACCAGTGCGGTGGACGGCCCTGCATCCGGGGCATGCGCATCCGTGTCAAGGACGTGCTGGAAATGCTGGCCGATGCCGTGGCGGAGAGCGAAATCCTCAAGGACTTCCCCTACCTCCAACCTGAAGACATCCGCGCCTGCCTGGAATACGCCGCCCAGGAGGTGGACCACCCGGTCCTGGTGACTGCCGCCTCTTGAGGTTCCGCGTGCGCTTCATCGTTGATGCCCAACTGCCCCCGGCGCTGGCGCGCTGGCTAGTGGAAGCCGGTCACAACGCTCGGCACGTGGAAGAGGTTGGACTGCGCGAGGCCGAAGACATCCCCATCTGGCGCTACGCCCTTGACAACAATGCCGTGGTCATAACCAAGGACGAGGATTTTGCCGACCGCGCGCGCCGTAGCCCCCAGAGCCCGGCAATCATCTGGAATAATCCAAACACGGTTACGCCAAATCAACCAACAAAACTTGCCGAAAGACTACCCCGTTCGCCGAATCCTGTGTCCGGATGACCCCGGCATCGAGGAAAGGGCACGCCCCCATGAAGCTGTGGAAATGGAACCTCTGCAGGCCTCCGCCATGCTCGGGCTTGGAGACAGATTCCTGACCCACCTTGGCCGGGAACTGCTGAACTTGGAGGACTCGGACCCATGCGCGGTGAACTTCCGGCACAACCCCATTTTCTTTGCGTATCACCAGTGCCATCCCTACAATCCGCCTACACTCGGCGCAGGTCTCGCCTCAGTCTTACTCGACCGTGACGCTCTTGGCCAAATTGCGGGGTTTATCGACGTCGCAGCCTCGGAGTACGGCGATGTGGTAGGCGAGAAGCTGGAGGGGGACGACGGTCAGGAGCGGTTGGAGGCAATCGAGGGTAGGCGGGATGTAGATGACGCTATTGGCCTTGTGGGCGATCTCCTTGTCCCCCTCGGTAGCCACGGCGATGATCGGACCTTTGCGGGCCCTGATCTCTTCGATGTTGCTCATGTTCTTGTCGTACATCTCGTCTCTGGGGACGACAAAGACGCTTGGGAAGTCAGGGGAGATGAGGGCGATGGGGCCGTGTTTCATCTCGGCGGAAGGGTAGCCTTCGGCGTGGATATAGGAGATTTCCTTGAGTTTAAGGGCGCCTTCGAGGGCGACGGGGAAATTGAACTGGCGGCCCATGTAAAGGAATTCCCTGGCCTGGGCATATTTCTCGGCGACGGCAAGGATGGCGGGGTCGTTGGCCAGGACTTTGCGGAGCTTCGCGGGGATGGCATGGAGTTCGCGTGCAAGTTTGCGGGCTTGGGCGGGGGAGAGGTGGCCGCGCTGGCGCCCCAGGGCCAAGCCCAGGAGGGTGAGCCACAGGACTTGCGTTTCGAAGGCTTTGGTGGAGGCGACGCCGATCTCCGGCCCGGCGCGCATCTGGAGGTCGGCGTCGGATTCGCGGGCGATGGTCGAGCCGGCAACGTTGACAATAGCCAGGACGCGGGCGCCCTGGGCGCGGGCTCCGCGCAGGGCGGCCAGGGTGTCGGCGGTCTCACCGGATTGGGAGATGGGGACGACAAGGGTGTGAGGCTCGATGGGGCGGTTGCGGTAGCGCATTTCGCTGGCGCATTCGACCTCGACCGGGAGGCCGGCGAGGTTCTCGATGATGTACTCGCCGGCAAGGGCGGCGTGCCAGCTTGTGCCGCAGGCCACAAGGAGGAGGCGTCGAACCTGGCCCAGGCGGCGCGGGCTCAGGGCGTCCTCCTCGAACTCGACGGCGCCGGTGCTTGGGCGCAACACCCGGTGCAGCACCTCGGCCACACGCTCGGGCTGCTCGTGGATTTCCTTGAGCATGTAGTGGGGATAGTTGCCGCGCTCGGCCGCTTCGGCGGGCCAATCGACAGTGCTGATGGAGCGGCGGACGGACTTGCCGTTGGCGGTGATCGAGACGTGACCGCGAGAGAGCAGGACAATGTCGCCGTCCCGGAGGTAAATGACGTTGCGGGTGTGCTCGACGATTGGGGAGACATCGCTGGCGAGGAAATTCTCGTCCCGGCCCACCCCGACGACCAGCGGCGAACCGCGGCGGGCGCCGAGGAGGTGGCCAGGAAGGCCGGAATGGACCACGGCGATGGCGTAGGTGCCGGTGGCCTCGCGCGTGGCGACCAACACGGCGTCGGCCAGGAGTTGGGGTGTGAGCGGCTTGCCTCGGGCCAGGCGCCGGTCAAGATGGTAGCCGATAAGATGGGCCAGGACCTCGGTATCGGTCTGGGAGTGGAACTTGTGATCGTGCTCCAGGAGTTTCAGGCGGAGAGCGGCATGGTTTTCGATGATGCCGTTATGCACGAGGGCCAGTTTGCCGGAGTGATCGAGGTGCGGATGGGCGTTGGCATCGCTGGGCAGGCCGTGGGTGGCCCAGCGGGTGTGGCTGATGCCCAGGCCGCCAAGGGCCGGTTTCTGCTCCACCAACTCGGCCAGGCGGGCCACCCTGCCGACGCATTTGCGCACGTTCAGGGCGCTGTCCAACAAGGTGCAAAGCCCCGCGGAGTCATAGCCTCGATATTCAAGCCGCCGCAACCCCTCGATGAGCAGGGGCGTTGCCGTTTGTTTCCCAATGTATCCTACAATGCCACACATAGATCTGAGTTCTCAGTGTTTGGCGGGTAATATAGAACAAGAGCGGCTGAAAATCCAATCGGCGGCAGCGGGCACGTCGTCGACCACTACGGCAAGGCCAAGTTTGCCGGGGGCGGTACGTTCCAGTTCAGCGCCGTAACCGGTGCGCACGAGGAGGCATTTTTTCACGCCCGCGTTCCAGCCGCATTCCAGGTCCAGGAGCTTGTCTCCAATCATGTAGCTCTGGCCCAGGTCGAGGGCAAATTCATCGCGGGCGTCGAAGAGGAACTGTGGGGAAGGCTTGCGGCCGCGGCTGGGTTGGTCAGGGGCTTCGGGGGCGAAGTAGATTTTATCGAAGCGCACCCCGTGGCGGCCCAATTCTCCGCATAGATGGCGGTTCACGCTCTCGAGGTCCGCCAAGGTGAAATAGCCGCGCCCGATGCCGGACTGGTTCGAGACGATGATGAGTTTGAACCCGGCGTCCTGCAGGCGCTTGAGGGCGGCGGCCGCGCCGGGAAAGATCGCGACCTCTTCCGGGCGATGAAGATAGTGTTTGTCTTCGATAATCGTCCCATCCCGGTCCAGGAAAACAGCTCGATTCATGTTCGGTGCAAGGCCTCAGCATTGCCCAAACGGAGGCCGAATGAAAGGGGGAACGGAGCGAATTCTGGTTGCCGGTCCGTTTGGAGCGGGCGATACTCGCGTGGTCCATTATGACTTCAGCGAGGCAATGAGAATACGCAGACGCAAAAGGCGCAACGCGGCAGCGCCGCAACGAAAGACCTCGGTGCCGGCCTTCGAGCCGAAGATTGCGCTGCTCGCGCGGATGGGAGTTCTGTTGTCTGCGGTTTGTGTCCTCGGCGGCTTTGTGCCAGGGGCGCAGGGGCGTGGGAGCCTGAACACGCCCCCCGCCAGCCCGGCCCGGGGGGTGGATTGGCCGATGTTCCGCGGCGGGCCGGGGCTGACGGGCATCGCCGACGGCAGCCTGCGGCTGCCTATGACATTGCTCTGGAGCTTCAAGACCGAGGGACCCGTGAAGTCGTCGGCCGCCATCGTCCAGGACCGCGTGTTTGTCGGCTCGGATGACGGCGGCGTGTATGCGTTAGACGTGGTTGATGGCCGGAAGGCGTGGACCTTAAAGACCGGCGCGGCCGTGGAATCCTCGCCTCTTGTCCTGGAGGGCCGGGTCTTCGTCGGCTCGAATGACAACTTCCTTTACGCGCTGGATGCCGCGAGCGGGAAGATGCTGTGGAAGTATGAAACAGGCGACAAGATTCCCGGCAGCCCCAACTGGGTCAAGTCTGGCGGCAGGACGCTTGTTTTGGCGGGAAGCTACGATTTCAAGTTGCACGCGGTGGACGCGGCGACCGGCAAGGGCGTCTGGACCTGCGAGACCGGCAACTACATCAACGGCTCACCCGGCGTGGCCGAGGGTCAGGCGGTCTTTGGCGGATGCGATGCCGTGTTGCACGTGATAGGTCTGGCCGAGGGCAAACAGTTGAAGGAGGTCGAGGCGGGGGCCTACATCGCCGGTTCCGTGGCCCTGGCGGGGGGACGGGCCTATTTTGGCCAGTTCGAGAACGAGTTTCTTTGTGTGGATATCACTGAGGGGAAAAAGGCGTGGACATTTCATCAGCGCGATTTCCCTTATTACTCTTCGCCGGCGGTGACGTCCAACCGGGTGGTGTTCGGAGGCCGGGACAAACTGCTGCACTGCGTGAACCGGGAGAACGGTTCGCCGGTCTGGAGCTTTCCCACTCGAGGCAAGGTGGATAGTTCGCCGGTGGTCTGTGCCGACAAGGTGGTTGTCGGCTCCGACGACGGTCGGCTTTATGTGGTGTCTTTAGAGAAGGGGACGCAGGAGTGGATGTACGAGGTTGGGCAGCCCATCGAGAGCTCGCCGGCGGCGGCGGGCGGGAAGGTGGTGGTCGGCGCGGACGACGGCAAGGTGTATTGCTTCGGAGCAAAGTGAGGAACCTCCGGGTTAGGGTTTCACCCCATTTATCCGCCTCCCCATAAGGAGTACCAACAAGCGAGCCGGTTCAACCAGTTGTTGCAACGTGCAAAAGATAAAAGTCCTTTTAGCCGACGATCACACCGTGGTTCGACAAGGCCTCAGGGCGTTGTTGGCCGCCGAGGCGGATATCGAAATTGTGGGGGAGGCCGAGAACGGCCGTCAGGCCGTCCAGATGGTGAAGAAGCAGTTGCCGGACGTGGCGGTCATCGATATCGCCATGCCCGTCCTCAACGGTTTGGAGGCCACGCGCCAGATCATCCAAAGCGGCATCTCGACGAAGGTCTTGATTCTCTCTTCCTACAGCGATGACGAGTACGTGGAGCAAGTGACCGAAGCCGGGGCTGTGGGCTACCTGGTGAAACAGACCGCCGCCGATGAGTTGCTCAAGGCCATTCGCGAGGCGCAGAGGGGTAATGCGTTCTTCAGCCCCGCGATAGCAAAGCGGCTGCGCGAGCGGTGCCGGGAGGCCTTCGTGAGCGGGCAACCGCCCCGCAAACGCACCGACTACCTCACCACCCGCGAGGCGGAGGTGCTGCAGCTCATCGCCGAGGGCCGGGCCAACAAACAGATCGCCTCCGAATTATGCATCAGCATCAAGACGGTGGAGAAGCACCGGCAGCAGGTCATGAACAAGCTGGGCATCCATGACGTGGCCGGCTTGACCCGCCATGCCATCGCCAAGGGCGTGATCGAGAACACGGTCGGGCTGAAACCGTTGTAAGGGACCGCGCAAAAGGCAGCGGATTACCGCTTCCGTGTCTTCGCGCTGCCGGTGCTGGTCATGTAATTGAGATACTCGATCAAGCGTCCCTTCATGTCCTTGCGTGACACGATGGCGTCGATCAGCCCGTGGTCCAGGAGGAACTCGGCGGTCTGAAACCCCGGCGGCAATTCAGCTTGGGTGGTGTCCTTGATGACGCGGGGGCCGGCGAAGCCGATCATGGCGCCCGGTTCGGCGAGGATGAGGTCGCCCACGCTGGCGAAACTGGCCATGACGCCGGCCGTTGTGGGGTCGGTCAGGACGCTGATAAAGGGAAGGCGGGCCTTGGCGTGGTAGGCGAGGGCGGCGCAGGTCTTGGCCATCTGCATGAGGCTGAACATGCCCTCATACATGCGGGCGCCGCCGCTGGTGGCAATGATGATGAGAGGCAGTTCTTTTTCAGTCGCCCGCTCGATCAGCCGGGTAAGCTTCTCGCCGACCACCGAGCCCATCGAGCCGCCCAGGAACTTGAAGTCCATCACGCCCAGACCCACCCGGTGCTCGCCGATTCTGCAGATGCCGGTCAGCACCGCGTCATTGAGGCCGGTTTCGCTCTGGTATTTTTCCAGCTTCGAGATATAGGATGCGGCGCCGGTGAAATTGAGGATGTCAACGCTGGTCATTTCGGCGTCCATTTCCTCGAAAGTGCAGGTCTCGACCAGGGAATGGATGCGCTCGCGCGAGCCGATGGGGAAGTGATGCTGGCACTGGGGGCAGACCTTGAGGTTTTCGTCGAGTTCCTTGTCAAAAACCATGGTGCTGCATTTGGGGCATTTGCTCCAGAGTCCTTCCGGGATGTCGCGCTTTCTGGGTTTGTTCGCGGCCAGCTTGGGCTTCTTGGCAAAAGGGGCGTTGCCCGTCACGGGCGGCGGGGTGACAGCCGGTTCGACGGTGTCCAGACCCAAGGTCTTTTTAGAAAAGGATGTGGCAGCCATGGAGGGTAGTATTCAAATTCCGCGGGCAACTGTCCAGACGCAAACTTCGGCCGCCCCGGCGGCCCGAAGGACGGCGGCGCAGGCGCCGGTCGTGGCGCCAGTGGTCATGACGTCATCGATGAGAACGAGGCGCTGGCCCTCCAGGCGCGCGCCGCGACGCACCGCGAAGGCGTTGCGGACGTTCGCCAGGCGCTCCCGGCGGCTCAGGAGAGTCTGTGTGCGGGTGGGGGCCGCGCGCCGGAGCAATCGGCCGTTCACCGGGATGCCGGTTGCCTGGCTAAGCCGGTTGGCGAGGCGCCCGGCCTGGTTGAACTCCCGCTCGCGTTGCCGTGTGGGGTGGAGGGGGACGGGGACCAGCGAATCCCATGACTGGGCGGCCAACACCGGCGCCGCCCGGCTGACGAGCAGTCCGGCCAGAAAAGGCTCGAACCAAAGGGCCCGCCCGTATTTGTAGCGGTGGATGACCTCCAGCACCGTATCCCGGGCCACGACCGCCGAGCGGGCGCTCTGGAAGGCCCAGCCGGCCTCCAGGCAATCGGCGCACTCGAAAGGGCTCGTGATGTCGCCCTGGTACGGCCGGCCGCAACGCTCGCAAAAAGGCGGCTCGATGAACCGAGCCTGGGCCTGGCAGTCGGCGCACACAAACCCTTGCGCCGGCGCGGCGCGGACCTCGCCGCAAAGTTGGCAAACCTCGGGATAGACGAGTGCCAGGGCGGCATTGGCCCAATCTTTCAGAAACTTGACCGACTCCGGGAGCGCGCTCATTGGAGGCTTGATGGCGGCCTTTCAGGTCCAACAATCTAGCGGAAATCGCGCCCGGCGGCAACCTGGTTTGACAAGAAAACCTTTGGCAGCCAAAGCCCGGTCATGGTAAGTAATCCCGGTGGTTGATTCACACGAACAAACTGATGCCAACTCGAGGCCCCAGCCCGGCCCGTTTGGGCGGTTTTATTTGCAGGAGTTGATCAACAGCGGCGGGATGGCCGATATCTGGCTGGCGACGGACGGGAACCACAAGGCCTACGCTTTGCGCCGGATGCATGAGCGCCTGCGCCTGAATCTCCTGGCGCGGCGCCGTTTCGTTCACGGCTGCGAGATCCTGGCCAAGCTGAGCGACCACGCAGGGATTATCGGCTATGTCGAGCACGGCAAGATCGAGGGCCGGCTTTATTGCCTGATGGAATACGTGGAGGCCGACAACCTCAAGGACCTCTCAGGGAGGCGGGACGAGGTGCTCACCGAGAACGTCGCGCAGATCCTCATCGATATGGCCGAGGCCCTGGAGCACATGCATGGCAACGGTTTCATGCACCTGGACTTCAAGCCGGAGAACGTCCTGGTCACGAGGAACGGGAGCGTGCGCCTGATCGATTTCGATCTCGCGCAGCAGATCCCCGACAAACCCAGGAAGATGACGAAGAAGAACCCCGGCACCCCGGCTTACATGGCCCCGGAGCAACTCCTGGCTCAGCCGATCACCCATCACGTGGATATCTTTGCGTTCGGCGTGACGGCTTACGAACTGCTGACAGGCTGCAAGCCTTTTCCGGGAGATACTCCCGCCGAGATCCTCAAAAACCAGTTGGACCGCTCGGAGTTTATCAACCCGTGCGATCTCAATGCCGACATCCCTCCCGCTCTGGAGAAGGTCATTCTCCGGTGCATTGAAAAGGTGCCGTCGGACCGCCACCCGGTGATGGGCGTGATGGTGCGCGAGCTCAAGGCCGCTCTCTACGTGTGAAGGCGGGTCGGATTTCACTCTGCGGCGTTCGGACGCTTGACCTTCTCACGGCGTCGTGGCCATATAGGGTCCATGTCTGAATCCTTGACGGTCGCGCCGGGGGAACGGCAGCCCACAGCGGCGGCTGGCACGAGCCACTTCCGGTGGGTGATCTGCGGGTTGCTCTTCTGGGTCACCACGGCCAACTACATTGACCGCGGCGTGTTCGGGAACCTCGCGCCGGAACTCGCGCGAAAGATACCCCACTGGAGCCAGGACTATTACTGGTACATGCAGGTTGCCTTCAACGCGGCTTACGCCGTCAGCCTCCTGCTGGCGGGGCGGTTGGTGGATGTCATTGGGTTGCGCTGGGGGTTTGTGCTGGTGTGCGCTTTTTGGGGGCTGGTTTCGATGGGCCATTCACTGGTCGCCACGGTGGGCGGGTTCTTCATCGTGCGCATTCTGCTGGGCCTGGGGGAAGGCGGGAATTTCCCCGCCGCCATCAAGACGACGGCGGAGTGGTTCCCGAAGCGGGAGCGGGCTCTGGCCACGGGGCTTTTCAATTGCGGCACTAATATCGGCGGTGTCTTGGTTCCGTTCTGCCTGCCGTGGGTTGTGCTGGGTTTTACGGAGGTCACCTTTTGGGGCCATTCCCTGGGGTGGCGGGGCGCCTTCCTCGTGACCGGCATCCTGGACGTCACGTGGATCGTTGCTTGGCTGCTGATCTATCGGCGGCCCGAGGCGCATCCTCGAGTTTCGCCGTCCGAGCTGGCGTTGATCAACAGCGATCCGCCGGAGCCGACGATGAAAATCCCCTGGCGCAAGCTCTTTCCGCATCGGCAGGCCTGGGCGTTCGCGGCGGCCAAGTTCATGACCGATTGTTTCTGGTGGTTTTATCTGGTAGGGGCGCCTTATTTCTTTTCCGATCGGTTTGGCCTGAACCTCAAGTCGCGGAGCGCGCCGGTGGCGATCATTTACGTGATGGCTTCCCTGGGAAGCATAGGCGGGGGGTGGCTCTCGGGGCACTTCATGAATCTGGGCTGGAGCGTCAACAAGGCGCGGAAGATGACGTTCCTGGTCTGCGGATTGTGCGTGCTGCCAGTGGTCTTCGCGACAATCACGAGCAATGAATGGGTGGCGGTGGCGCTGATTACGCTGGCCGCTTCGGCGCACCAGGCATGGTCGGCCAACGCATTCAGCCTCGCCTCGGACATGTTCCCGCGCAGGGTGGTCGGGTCGGTGACAGGGTTTGGCGGCTTTGCCGGCTCCATCGGGGCGATCGGCCTGTTTATCATCGTAGGCCAACTCCGCAAAGCGGCCATCGCGCGGGGCCAGCCAGGCGACTATTTTCTAATCTTCCTGGCCGCAAGCTTCGCTTACCTGGCCGCCTTGGTGGTCATCCACCTGCTCGCGCCCAAGCTCGAACCGGCCGATGTCGAGCGGGAATGAGGAGCACCCGTCGAATCGGCCGGATCGGCCGGAACCGTGTTTCGCCGCCGGCGAGCCGGCGGGACTGCTTGTCAGGCTAGTTTCAGGGGCGCCCGGTATTGGCGGCTGAGGAGCTTGGAGGCTTCGGGGTCGCCAATGATGACTTCTTTTTTCGCGTCCCACCGGATCTTGCGCCCGATGCGTTTGCCATTTTCGTCGTGGCCCGTGAGCAAGGAGATCAGGCCCAGGTGCCCGGGGATGGCGGAATGATGCGCGGTTTCGGCGGGCGTGATGGTGGGCTTGCGAGATTTGACGCAACTGATGAAGTTGCCTTGGTGGTTGTCGGAGCGGTAGAGCTTGACCGTGCAGCTATCCGGCAATTTCTGGAACCAATCAATGTTCGAGGCGTCAAATCCGCCGCGGTCCACCCAGACCCAGCCGTCGGTGCCGATCCACTTGGCGCCACCCCGGATGTCGCCATGTCCGCCGGCGATGATCATCGTGATGTCGTTGGGGTACTTTAGCGTGATGCGGTACTTGGTGCAGGTGTTCCAGATGGCGTTGGCAGGCGGGAACTCGCCTTCGGATTCAATTTCGGAGGGTCCGCCTTTGTCATCCATATCCAGACCCCAATGGGCGATGTCGCAGTGATGGCCGATCCAGTCGAGGAGTTGGCCGCCGCCGACGTTGTAGTTCCAGCGCCAGTTCATGTGGACGCGGGCGCCGATGTAAGGCTCCATTTTGGAGGGGCCGGTCCAGGTCTCGTAATCCAGGTTGGCGGGAGGTTGCGTCACGGCGGCGTCCCATTCCGGCATCCCGGGGACGACCTTGGCAAGGAACTCAGCGTGAGCGCCGGGCTTGAGTTTGGCGGCGAGCGGGCCTCCAGTGCCGGCGAAATCAGTGTGCCCGTCGGGCAGGCCGACTTCGACTCGGGTGATTTTGCCGATCAAGCCGTTGCGGACGATCTCCGCCGCCTTGCGGAACGGGGATTGAGAACGCTGCCAGGAGCCGGTTTGCCAGATGCGGTGGTTTTGCCGGACGGCCTTCACGATGGCCTGCTGTTCAGCAATCGTGCGGGCGAGAGGTTTTTCGCCGTAAATGTCCTTTTTGTTCCTGGCGGCTTCGGTGGCGACCATGGCGTGCCACGTGTCGGGAACGGCCAGCATAACGGCATCGATCTCCGGGCGGGCCATCATTTCGCGATAGTCATGATATGCCTTGCAGTCCTTGTTGCCGTACTTCCCGTTGATCTTGTCGAGGGCGCTTTGCAAGTGATTCTTATCCAGGTCGCAAGCGGCGACGACCTGGCAGTCTTTGAGGCCGAGAAAGGCCTCGGTGTTGCCGGGGCCTTGCATTCCCCAGCCCACGACACCCAAGGTAACGCGCTCCGAAGGGGCAGCCTTGTCCTCGCGCCCGAGGGCGCTAGCGGGGATGAGTGTTGGCACGGCAAGCGCCAACCCGGTTGCAGCGAGAAATTGGCGGCGATTCATGTCTGAAGTGGCAGAAGACTTTTTCATAGGGACTCAATGAGGCACGAATTCAGGCCGAAAGGCCAGAAGAAAATGCCAACCGGGTGGAGCCGTGGCTTCGGACCAAGTCCGCGGGCAGTCCCGCACCACGACACTCGCACAGCATCCGGCGTTGTTGAACGTCACGGGTGGCCGAAATCCCGACCCGTCGGGACGTTTTGCTCTGCCGGCGCACTCCAGAAGATTACATTGTCCACCGCCGTGAGGGTGGGGCGACCTTACGGGGGGTCAAGCACTGTGATGGGGTCGCCGAGGCGGATGAGACCGGAGCGGACGACCTCAGCCAAGACACCCTGGCGATGACCGGACATGCGCTCGCGCAAGCCTTGACAGATGGCATCCATCTTGGCGCAAGGGTCACGCGGCGCGCGGATGAGGAGAACGGCGCCGCCGACCTGTATCTCACGTCCGACGAAAGCAACGAGGTCGATGCCCTGGGTTTCGATATTCGAGCGGGCGGCGCCGGGGGCGATGGCGGCCAGACCCAGTGCCCCGGCGTGCTCGGCCAGTTGCTCGCGTTCGATGAGGCTGACCTGGCGGGAGGAGGGCTGACCGGTATCGCGGCTGAGCCGGCCAAAGTAGCGGGCGTCATCCGCCAAGCCCTTGGCCTGGACTGCCTCGACGACCTCGACCGCGCGCAGGGGCGCGCCGGCCTGGGGAGGGTGCAAATGCAGAGATAAGACGCAGGCGTTCATCTATAAAAAAGGCCGGCCCCGTGGGCCGGCCATGAAAACAGAGCAGGGCCGAATCCGGGGATGGATCAGGCTTTGACCGGCGCCACCGGCGGGTCCTTGATGATGTTGTGGTCGCTGGGCATGGGCGGCTGCAAGGTGCGGAACGCGCCATACTGCATCTTCGAGCAATCCTGGAACAGGGCTTGCGGCCCATAAGCGAACTGCGAGTTGAGAATGGCGTCCCATTCGACTCCGGCGCCGCTATAGGCGGCTTCACGGCCCATGATGGCGGTCAGGGTGCTGTCAGTGACCTGTTTGGCCTCATTGAGCTCGGTGTCGTTCACGATGGCATGGATGAGATCGATGTGCTCCTGGACATAGGGGTCTGTGTCACCATTGCCACGGTGCCGGAAATTCTGGCCGCCCTTGGGAGAGATGCTGCCGCCCGGGTTGGAGGTTCCTCTGGTGCCCTGGACGCCTTCGCTGACCGACGACCAGTCGCGTTTGATCTGGCCGCAATAAGCGTACATCCTGGCGCCGCTGGCGTATTCGTATTCGATGGCGAAATTGTCCCAGATTTCGCCGGATTTGCCGCCCAACTGCTGCCGGGCACCCATGCCCCAGCACTTGACGGGGTGGTCTTTCATGATCCAGTTGGCGACGTCGAGGTTGTGGACGTGCTGTTCGCAGATGTGGTCGCCGCTGAGCCAGATGTAGTGGTACCAATTCCGGATCTGCCTTTCCAGGTCGGTGTCGCCGTGCTCGCCCCGGTGCCAGATGGGACCGCCGTTGACCCAATAGACGCGCAGAGTGGTGATGTCGCCGATGGCGCCGTCGTGGAGGCGCTTGATGGTCTCGATGTAGCCGGTCTGGTGGCGGCGCTGAGTGCCGGCGGCGACCTTGAGGTTCTTCTGTTTCGCGGCCTCGGCGGCGGTGTACATCATGCGGGCAGTGGGTCCATCCACGGCGACGGGTTTTTCCGTGAAGACGTTCTTGCCGGCCTCGATACAGGCCTTGAAGTGCGCGGAGCGGAATCCCGGCGGGGTGGCGAGGATGGCGTAGTTGACGCCGGGCACTTCAAGGGCCTTCATATAGGCATCGAAGCCGCTGAAGCATTTGTCCGCGGGAACCCCGAAGTTTTCCCGGCCTCGACTGGCCGCCTCCGGGAAGAGGTCGGCAACGGCAACGATTTTGCCGTTCACGCCGGTCGCTTTCACGGCCTCCATGAAATTGGCGCCGGCGCCGCCGCCGCGGCCGCCCAGGCCGATAATGACCGCGTTGATAGCCTTCTTTTCCTGGCCATGAAGGATGGACGGGAAGCTCGCGACCGCCGCAACCGAGGCGGCCGCGACGGATGAGGTCTTGAGGAACTGCCGGCGGGATACTGCCGACGACTGGTTATTCATTTGGTCTTGCATGATACTCCAGGGTTATTGAGGGGTTTATTTTGCAGGTTTGTTGTTGTCGGGGTTTTCAAAATGTGATCGTGGTCATAACGACGAAGCGGATGGATGAGACATCCGGTCCGCATCGTTTCGAGCCTAGTCTCTTTCGGTGCCGCTTGTCCAATATTTCTGCATTTGTTCCGCGGAGGGTGTCTTGAGGGGGCGGACGATGCGGAAGCCGACCCATTGGGCGTCGGAGAGATACCAGACGCTCTTGGGCAATTGAGGGTCGGTCATTTTCCAGAGGCGTTCCGAACCGCGGCGGGCGGCGCTGCGGAGGCGGACGGCTTCATCGTCCCAGGACCCACCGCGCACCGAGTGAGGGTAGGGTTTGGTGGCCTTGTTCCACGGGTCCACCACGGTGGAATTGGCCGCGCACTGCTTGTAGAAGTCGGGGTCGTATTGGTCGAGGACCCATTCGACGACGTTGCCGTAGATATCATAGAGACCCCAGGGATTGGGTTTTTTCTTGCCGACCTTCTGGTATTTGAAGTCGCTATTCTGCTCAAACCAGGCGTATTCGGGGAGTTTGGAGGCATCCTCGCCCCAGAAATAGGTGGTGGTCGTGCCGGCGCGGCAGGCGTATTCCCATTCCGCCTCGGTGGGCAGGCGGTAGAAGTGGCCGGTCTTGGCGCTGAGCCACTGGCAATACTTGTTGGCGGCGTGGTGGGTCATGGCGATGGCGGGGAAGCCGTCCTTGCCCATGCCGAAGCTCATTTCGACGTACGGTTTGGAGGGGTGGGTGACGGCGTCGGCAAGTTTGTCGGCGTCGGCGTCGGTGGGGACGGTGGCGCGGGTGCGGCGCTCCTCGTCCGGGTACATGAACAACTCGTATTCATTCCAGGTCACTTCGTATTGCCCCATCCAGAAGGGGGAGATTTTGACGTGATGCTGGGGGCCTTCGTCGGGTTTACGGCCCGGCTCGTTGTCAGGACTGCCCATGGTGAATTCGCCGCCGGGGATGGGGACCATGGCGTAGGTCACCCGCGTGCCGGGGATGGTGTTGGTGTAGGATTTCATCTGGCCCGCATCGGTGGGGGAGGGGGTCGAGGCGATGCGAGCGTAGATGTCCGGGACGGTGATGTTGTCGTTGTCGGCCAGCGAGGCCAGGGTGCCGAAGCCGGCGGCGGCATAGGAAGGTCCGGCGGCGTTGAAGAGTTGGTATCGGGTCGAGAACTTGCCGCCGGCAGGCTGCGAGAAGACGATGAAACCATTCGGCCTGGCGGCCGCGCAGGTGAAGAGGTCGTTGGTGGCGGAGATGGTTTGGATGGCTTCCGGGGCTTTGACACCGTCAAAGCTGAAGAGCCCGGCCTTTTCTCCGGCGCCAAAAATGACGAAGAGCTTTTGGCCGGCACCCTGCGCGAGGGTAATCACGCGGCGGACCGGTTGGCCGAGGTCGAAGGTAGTGCCCTGGGCAAACTGGAATTGGCCTGGGGCGGGTTCTTCGACGGGGCGGACCATTAATTTGGCATCGCCGGGCTTATAAAAGATGAATTGGCGGAGCGGGGAGTCGCTGAAGTTGCCGACGGTATAATCGGAGCCGGCGGGCAGACCGGCCAGGGTGGCCACGAGGGTCTCCTTGCCTGTGGCGAAGCTTTCCGCGCGGAATGTGTCGCCGCTCTCGCCGGTGACCAGGATGCAGAGCAGGTCGGGTTGGCCTGCTTTGAGAGCGAGGCGGTTGGCGCGGATGGCGGGGCCGGGCAAGGGGAGGTCGTCGAGTTTGGGGAACTCGGCGCCATCGTTGCGGAGGAGGGTGGCCTGGCTGGGGTCGGGCGCGTTGAAGATGCTGCCGACATAAAGGCCGGCCAGGGGTTTATTGGCTCCGCCGCCAATGTCCACGCCCACAACAGCATTCGGGCCGAGGCCGGCGTTGAAGGGCACGATTAAGGGTTTGCCGGGAGCGGTGGGGTTGGCGGCGTCCTGAATGGCGACGCGGTTGGCGTCGGCCGAAGCAAAGGCAAGACTATCCAGTTTTGGATTCAGCAGTTTGCCGATGCTGAAGCCGGCGATGCCTTTGGCGCCGCTGAACCTGCAATCAACCCAGGAGAACACGCCCTCAGCCTGCTGGTAGCCAAGACGAAGCTTCCCGCTCTCCTTGTCCACGATGACGAGGTCCGTCCGGCCGTCCCCGTCGAAATCGCCGCTGCCGAAGAATTCGCGGGGCGTTTCATAGATGAGGTTTAGAGAGGAGTTTTCTGCCGGGACCCGAGTTGGGACAGCCGCAAGGAGGCAAGCCGCCGCCATCACCGCAAACGACAAATGTATTTTCATGGTTGCAAAAAAACGCGACCGGCATCTTGAGCGACGAACGGGGCCGATGTCAAATTCATCCGCTGTGCAATTCATCCGCGGTCCACGGACTCCGGCGAGTCCACGCGCTGTTCCTATCAGTTCCTCGGGACGGCTCCGAGCGCAAACCGCGGCGTGAGCATTTTCCCCCGGCGCTGTCGACCTACTCAATGAATAGCGGCGACGATGCGGAAGTGGCGGAGGATGCGCAGGACGGCGATTTTTCAGCTTGGGTGCGCGCGTGGCGTTACCTGTTCTGGCTGCTGGGGTTAGGGGTGGGCATTGGCTTGTTTTACGGGATAGAGAATTGGCGCGGGCAGGCGGCCTGGGAGAAGTACCGCCGGGAAATGGCGGCTCGGGGAGAGCCGATCGAGCTTTCGGCGGTCATTCCGCCGGAGGTGGATGACGCCGACAATTTCGCGATGACGCCGTTTTTGGCGACGCGATTCAACTTTCAGTCCGCCGCCCAGCAGGCCCAGGTTGCGGCCGGGCCCGGAGCAGCTCAGGAGTTCGCAGCGCGATTCGATGCGGCGGCCCGGGAGGTCAAACAGCCCAAGGAGACCGGCTCGCTCCGCCTTAATTCATGGGCCAGGGAACGAACTGACCTATTTGCATGGTATCGGGCCTTCCAGCAACTTACGAACCCGCCTGTGGAGGATGCGTTGACGGCGTCGCGTCGAAGGTACGGTCTAAGCCGTCCAGGAGCGGGACCTGGAAGACCGATGGGATCGGGGCAATCGCGCGGAACTGCCGGGACCCCATCGGTTGACGGAGAGCCCAGGGCGCCGGCCAGCATCACGCTGCGCGAGGCGGCCGGCGGGGTTCTCGCCGGCCTTGAAGACTGCGGGCCTGCTCTTGAGGAACTGCGGTCGGCGAGCCAGCGGGCCCGCTGCCGGTTCAAGATCGATTACGCAGCGGCCTGTCCCGCCGCCATCCTTTTGCCGCATCTTGCCGCCCTGAAGCATCTGTCGATAGTGCTGCAACTGCGAGCCTCGGCTGAATTGGCGCTGGGCCGGACCGAGGAGGCGTTCAACGATGTCTTGCTGATGCTCTATTTGGCCGACGCCTGCCGGGACGAGCCCATTCTCATCTCGCACCTCGTCCGCATCGCACAACTTGGGTTGGCCGTCCAGCCCTTGGCCGAGGGGTTGGCCGGGCATCAGTGGTCTGAGGCGCAGTTGCGGATGCTCCAGGACCGGTTGAGCCGGCTGGACCTTTGCGCGGATGCCCGGCGCGTCCTGTTCGGCGAGTGCCTCCTGTTCGGTTGCGGGACGATCGACTTCATCCGGCGTTCGCCCGGCGAACTGCCTCGGCTCATGGATTCCGGACTGTCAACCGGCTTGGCGCAAGCGTTGATGCGCGTCGCGCCCAGCGGCTGGTTTTGCCTCGAGAAGCGGAATCTATGCCGTGCTTTCGATGAGGCCCTCCTGTCCACGTTTGACGTGCCCGGGCGGCAGGTCCATCCCTCCGCCGGCGTCCAGCAGGCTGAGGAGGCCCACTCGCAAACGGCCGTGTCCGAACCTCGATTGTTTCTGAGCCACCGCTTTTTCTCAGCGGTTTTTGTTCCAGGGGTCGGAGGCATGGCGCTGAGAACGGCTTATGCGCAGACCGCCGCGGACCTCGCGGCAGTGGCTTGCGCCCTTGAGCGCTGGCGGTTAGCGCACGGCCAGTTTCCGGAAACTCTCGACGCGCTGGCGTCGGGGCTTTTGGATCAGCTTCCCCACGACATCATCAACGGTCGGCCCCTGAAGTACCATAGGACCAAGGAGGGCCGGTTTGTCCTCTATTCCGTCGGATGGAATCAGACGGATGAGGGCGGGGTCGTTGGGCTGGGCAAAAATGCGGAACAAGTCGATCTAAAAACAGGCGACTGGGTTTGGGGCGGGGGGTAAGCGGCCATGAAGGACGAGCAACGCCGCCCGCCAACAGGGGCATCAAGGCCCGGTGACAATGACGATGCGATAGAATCGCTGTCGAGCAGCCGAGATGTCCAGGTTGACTGAAAGAGGAGTGCCGGCGCCCGGTAAATCATCGCCAAGGGTGGTCCAGGCGGGGGCGGCGAGATCGTCCTTGTATTGCACGCGGTAGAGCGCGCCAGACACAGTGGGCCAGGCGAGCGCAAGGCTGTTGCCGGTGAGATTGAGGACGCTGAGTTGAGGGGCGGTGATGGACGCGGTGGTGGAGGCGGAGAAACTGAGGTTATCGATGGCCAGGCCCTGCGCTTTGCCCGTTGGGTCGGTCATCACCCAGAACAGCCACAAGGCCGCCCCGGGCGGCCAGGAGGCAATTGTCTGGTTGATGACGTCCAGGTTGGTTCGGTTGGAGGCTAGCGTGCCGTCCACGGCCGCCCCGCCGGCATCGAGGGCGAGCGCGGGAAAGGTCACGTTCAGGCTGGGGATCGAGCCGGAATAGCTGGTCGAAAAGGACTGGGCGGCCGTCGGATCGATGAAATAATAGAACTGGAGCGTCTTGGGCTTGTCGGACTGGCGCCAGAGTTCACCGGTGAATTGGAGGCTGACGAGATCAAAGGTGTTGGTGGTTTGATTGATGAACTTGGCCCCGAAGGCGGCCGGGCCGGTGGCGGAGGTCGCCAGGAGGCCCAGGGCGCGATTGGCGCTGCCGGGGAGCCCGAAGCTGATCTGACCCCCGGTGGTTTGGTCGCCATCCGAGGCGCCAAAGCGCGAGCCAGTATTCGGACCTGTTGAGGCCAAGCCGAACCAGCCGGCCATGGCGGGCAAACCCAGGCCGCCGTTCTGGCCGCTGGGGGACGGCGGGGCGGCGAAGTCGAACGGGTTGGCCAGGGAGTAGGTGATGCCGTTGATGGTCACTGGGTTGGCGCTGTTGACGGAGGCCGGTCCCGGGTTGGGCAGGGAGTCAAAATCCTGCGTGTAAACCGAGCCGGCGGCGGTGTAAGGGATGAACGAAACCGGGACGACGGCACTATTGGAGCCGCCGGGCGTGGCGTAGAAGAACTGCTGCCGCGCGAAAGCTTGCCCGTCCGGCAACGATCCATAGGAATAGTTGGGGGGCAGGTTGGTATAGTCCATAAAATCCAAGACCTGCGGCTGTCCGTTGAAAAGGCGGCTGAGGGCCAGAGAACCGGTCGGACTCGGCAGGACGAAGCTGGTGTGAAGCTCGGTCGAGGTGGAGAGGTTGGTTTGGCCGTCCGCGAAGATGATCTTGAATTGGCCGGGGGCAATGCTTGCGGAGGTGGGGAATGGCCACTGGATGAGGTTGGAGTAGTTATTGGCAAGGTAAAGGCCGCTGAGGGATACGACGTTCGTGCCGGGGTTATAGAGCTCGATCCAGGGGACGCGCTGGCCGGCGGCGTTCGTGATACCGGTCAGGTTGTCGGCCTGGAGTTCGTTGAGCCAGAGCGGCGGGAAGGCCGGCAGGTTGGTGAGGACAGAGTTGGAGGCGTCAGGGGTGCAAGTGGAAAGGGGCGGGGTGGCGGAGGGAGGTTCGAGGCTTTGGAGGCTGTAGATCATACCACTGCTGGGAGAGGTCCCGGAAAGGCGGACCAGTAACTGACTTGCATTGGCCCCGGGCAGGCACCAATAGCTCAGCGTATACGTGCCGTTGGTGACAATCGGGCCGGTGTTTTCCCAAATCGCGTCCGCGATTGCGTCGCCGGGGCTGCTGGCGACGACGTGCAAACTACCGGCGCCGGAGTGTTTCTCGGCGGTAGTAATGGCCGAACCGCTCATGTTGGCCGACACGGTCCAGGGACCGGTCAGGGGACTCTCGAAACCGGGGTCGGTGAGAAGGTTGGCGCCGGCCTCGGGGACGGTCCCGGCGACGAGGCAAAGGTCGTCCACGAAGCAATCCCCGGCCGTGTTATGCATGCAAATCAGCAAAATGGGGCGGGGGGCGGTGCCGGTGATCGAGACGTACTGCCATTGGGGCTGATTGGTGGTGGAGATATTGGTCTGACAGACCGCCCAGTTGCCGACGCGCCAGTTATCCTGGGCCGGATCGCGCAGTTGGAGCGAGCTTCCGGGCGGATTCGTGGGCCAAGGGGCCGTGTTGGCGTAGAGCACCTGGTTGACAATGAGATCGCTGCCCGGGGCGAGGCCGGGCTGCAGCAGCATCAGGAGTTCTCCTGCGGCCGGCAAGCCGCCTGGGAAAGTGTCAAAGACGAGATTGGTGGGTCCATAAGCTGTCGCGAAGGCCTGGCGGTTGGCCGCCAGGACGAGAAAGGAATTGGGCTGAATCATTGAACCGCTGGGAAAGGTGTAGCCTACGCCCTGCAGTTGCCAGCCGGAGAGATCGACGGTGACATTGGGCGAGCGGTTATATAGCTCAACATACTGGGCGTTGGGAACCTGGGGATTATACATGATCTCATTGATGACCACCAGGCCGGCGGGCGAAGGGTCCGCTCCCGCGAAGGTCGCGGTGACGGTGGCGGATGCGCCCGAGAGGGACTGGCCTTGGAGATTAACGCCCAGGACCGAGATGAGATTGGTGCCCGGCTGGAGGGGGACGGTTGCGGTCCATCCCGTGACGGTGGGCCAGGTGAGCGGATAGGCAACGCCGTTGAACCAGACGGTCTTGACCGCCAAGGGCGCGGTGCCGGAGATCGTGGCCAGGTTATTATTGACGGTCACGGAAGTGATGGCAAACGGGGTGTTGCTGACGCCATGGCTGGACAACGCGGCGAGGAGAGAGTTGTGCATGGTGCCGATCCAGCCTTCCAGCGCGGCTTTGGGGTCGGTGATTGTGACGCCTCCGTTCCAAGTGGTCGTCGTCAAGCCGTTGGCCACGAAGGCGGCGTACTTGGCATCGAGCATCGGGTTGACACGGGAGTTGTTCATCGCCTCATTGGCGATGTCCTGGAAGGCGCGCAGATAGGCGCGTTGGTGGGCGGGGTAATTGTGGAAGGTGGCCATCACCGGGTCCGCGGAACCGTAGTTGAAGAGGTTGCCTCCGTCGGGGCCCCAGGTTGAGGTCCCACCGCCCAGGGTAATGTTCCAGTCCCATTTGAGGGCCGTCCACTTGCCCCGTGTGGGCTTGTAGTTGTACATGTTCCACTGGTTCTGGGTGAAGAAGCTGTCCCAATCTCCGGTGGCATGCTCGATGGCGGACAAGCGGAGCCATTCTTCAGTGTCCACCTGGGCCTCCATTTGGGCATAATAGTCGGGGTTGCTTGTGGGAATGTTGGCGGCATCGATCAGATTGAAGACTTCGCTGTAGTCGTTGGCGGAGCCCGGGTATTGGCGGGCCAGGTACATCCAGCGGTAGCGGCCAAGTTTATATTGGTTGGGCACGCCATTGACCGTGGTGGTGAAGCGCCCCAGAAGACACCACGACATGTTGTCATACCCCATCGCGGTGCCTGTCGGCTCCACATTGCCTTCGAACCAGGCATGGTTCTTGTAAAGATAGCCGTTATCGTCGGCGGGGAAGTACTCATCGACTACGTCGCCATCGGGGGTTTGAGCGTCTTCCATGAGCGGTCCGTGACGGTTGCCGTTGACGAAATGGATGTAGTAGCGGCGGTTTTGTCCGTGAAGGCCGATTTGATGGGCCATCCAGAAGCTGGCTTGCTCTCGTTGCAGGGTATTATCATCCAGGACTCCGTTGCCAGGCACATGCTGTTTGTCCAGGGAGGTGACGCCGTAGAGCATGTCGTCATGAGGGACATCCCAGTGGAAGCCGGCGAGGGTGGTGATGGGCGAACCCTGGTATTGGTGGTAAGGGCTGCCGGCATAGCGGCCCGCCCAATCATAGATGATGCGTCCGCCGCCATCAACCCAGGTGCCGTCATGCAGCTCATGCGAGACCCCCGGGGCGCCCGAGGCCCAACGGTTCGCCCAGTTCTGAGTGATAAAGACATGCTGGTGCTTGAAGCTGCCCACGGGTGTCGCGTCACCAAAGGCAACAACGCACTCGCGCGGCACCCCGGCGTTGCTCTTGATGTCCGCAGGAAAGAGATTTGTGCCTCCGAGGCTGTCTTTGACGCTGACGAGGAAAGCGACAACTGTGCCTGAGGATTGCGCCGGGATGGTCGCGCTGAAAATGCCGTCGCCGGCAATCGCGTCGCCCCCGGCGCCGGTGTCGACCATGGGAACTGAGACGTAGGCGGGGGCTGGGTTGACCCCGGTATCGATGCGGTAGAGGAGGGTTGGCTGCAGCGGGTTGACGTCATGGAACCGCGCGGAGACCACGACCGGTTGATTCGCCGGGGGCAGGGGCGGGGCGTGTTTGACCTCGTAGATGGCCGGCCCGGCGTTGGCGGCGTAGCGGCTGTTGCGC
>CAZZFF010000042.1:0-47532 GCA_964653485.1 uncultured Verrucomicrobiota bacterium
CAGTTCCGGCCGCCGCGCTTACTACCTGGGCAAACCCAACGGCTATATGTTCCATCGCGCCTGCCGCAAACTCTCCGATCTGGCCGGCGGCGCCAAGCTCGAAGAAACCGTCGTTATTGGCGACACCATGGAAACGGACATCCGCGGCGCCGTCGAAGCCGGGTTGCTGGCCTACCTGGTCCTGAGCGGCTCGACTCGCGTCGAAGACATCGCGGATTACGTCTATCAGCCGACGCGCGTCCTTGGAAGCGTGGCCGACCTGGTCGAGGAACTCAAATCCGGCAAGCCCTCCAGCCGCCTGGACAGCCCGGTCTATTCCCATGCGCTTTCGGCCGGCTTGCGGTTTGGCCGCCGTCATCAGACGGATGGCGAACACCCGAACAAGCCGCGACTCCGCGCGCCGATGGCGGGACGCTGAGTCGGGTCTCAGCCGGGATAAACCGCCAGCATTGCCCCGGCGGCGGTTCGCCCAACTGCCGGACATCTCACATTCCTATTGCGTTCCAATAGGAGAGGTGCTAGTCTCCTGTCCATGGATGACAAACCTGAGGTGTGGCAAGGCACTTTGGCGTTGATGGTCTTGAAGACGCTCGAACGTGGCGGTGCGCTGCACGGATACGGGATCGCGCGTCAGATTGAGCGGACCAGCGCCGACTTATTGTCCCTCAACTACGGCACGCTCTACCCGGCTTTGCTCAAGTTGGAGCAGGAGGGCTACATCACTTCGGAATGGGGCCTCTCGGAGAGCAATCGGAAGGCAAAGTATTACCAGTTAACTCGCGCCGGCCGAAAACAGATACTGAAGAAAACCCGGGAATGGGAACAGATGATCGCCATCGTGGCCGGCTTCCTGAATCCGGAGGAGGGCCTGGTATGAGAAGGCTTCGCGGATGGATTGTGAGGTTCGGCGGCTTGTTCAACCGGCAACGCAAGAATCGGGACCTCGAGGATGAGATCGAGAGCCACATCCAGATGGGGATCGAAGATAATCTTGCGTTGGGCATGACGCCTGACGAGGCGCGCCGCCAAGCGATGATTCAACTCGGAGGAATCGAGTCCACAAAGGAATCCTACAGAGACCAACGCGGCTTGCCCATTTTGGACGCATTCTTCCAGGACATCCGCTTCGGAGCGCGGATGCTGTATAAATACCCCGGATTCACTGCCATTGCGGTCCTGACGCTCGCGTTGGGCGTCGGAGCGAATACAGCCATTTTCAGTCTTGTGAATGCGGTGCTGTTGCGTCCGCTCCCTTATCCCGACTCCGGACAATTGGTTTGGTTGTGCGAGCGGGGACCCGATTGGTCGGGTGGATCGATTTCATATCCCAATTTCACCGATTGGAGAGATCAGCAATCGGCTTTTGAAACATTTGGCGTTTACAACGGGAACAACTTTACACTCATTGGCGCGGGCGAACCTGTCCGGCTGGCGGGGGCGCTGATGTCGGCGGATGTGTTTGCGGCCTTGCGCACACAACCGGAAATCGGGAGAGTTTTCCACGAAGCCGAAGATAAGCCGGGGGCCCCGCCGGTAGCCCTGATCAGCCACGCACTTTGGCAGAATCGTTTTGGCGGTCATGGCGACATTCTCAATAAAACGATCAATCTCAATGGGAAACCTCATACAATCTTGGGAGTCATGCCCGCTGGATTTGAATTTCCCGACAAAGTCGACCTCTGGGTACCGGTGGGTCCTTATTCCGCCGAGTCCAGTTGGCTGAAGCGAGACAATCATCCCGGACTGTTCGGATTGGCGCGTCTCAAACCGGGAGTTACTCTCGAAAAGGCGCGAGCCGATCTGGATGTTATCGCTGTTCGCCTGGAACAACAATACCCGGAGTCCAACAAGACTCGGGGTGTGCAAATCGACAGATTATTGGACAACAAAGTTGGAAACGTCCGCCGGGCGCTTTGGATTCTCCTCGGGGCGGTCAGTTTTGTGTTGGTGATTGCTTGCGCCAACGTCGCCAGTCTTTTGCTCGCGCGCGCGGCGGCCCGCGAGAAGGAAATGGCTGTGCGCGCGGCGTTAGGAGCGGGCCGATGGCGAATTACGCGACAATTGCTCGCGGAAAGCGGCTTGCTCGCGCTGCTGGGCGCGGTAGTGGGCGTGCTTTTCGCCAAGGGCGCCCTCCGTGTCGTGGCGGCGCTTGCCGGCGAGAATATGCCGCGCGCGGCCGAAATCGGCCTTGACCTGCGCGTGCTCCTGTTCTCCGGCCTGGTGGCGGTGGTCACGGGCATCTTATTCGGCCTTGCCCCGGCGTGGCATGCGCGCCGGGCCGATCTGCAGGGCACTCTAAAGGAAACCGGGCGCGGGACCACATCCGGTCGTGCGGGATTGCGGCAAGGGCTTGTCGTTGCGGAAGTCGCCCTGACTTTCGTTCTCCTGGTCGGCGCCGGCCTGCTGCTCCTGAGCTTTCATCGACTCTTGCAGGTGAATCCTGGCTTTGTCGTTGACCGCGTTTTGACGTTTCACATCAACTTCCCCGAAAATAAGTACCAGACGGATGAGCAGCAGATTCTTTTTTACCACGCCCTTCTCGAAAAAGTGCGCGCCTTACCCGGTGTGCAAGCCGCTAGCCTTGCCTCAAAGGCTCCTCTGGATGAAAACGGTTGGGATATGCTCTTCCTGATTGAAGGGAGGCCCGAACCGCCGCCCCATCTTCAACCCTCGTTGCGAGTTCATCTCATCGCGCCCGATTACTTCCGGGTCATGGGCATTCCGCTTCTTCAAGGACGTGATTTCACGGAACAGGACGATCGAGAGCACCTGAGGGGGGCTTCATCCGGTAACGATTGGGGAGCCGGACTCAACTCGATCATCATCGATGAAGAATTCGCAAAGCGCTATTGGCCTCACCAGAATCCACTCGGCCAGCGCATCCGGATTCCTTGGGGGGACCGCGAGAAACAACCGATCGTGACCGTCGTGGGTGTCGTCGGACGCATTAAAGAGAATCGCTTAAGCGAGCAGGGCGGGATGGTGCAGGCCTATTTCCCCATTTTTCAGCAACCGCTCTGGAACATGGCTGCGGTGGTCAAGACAACGAGCGACCCCGCCGCCATGCTGGCCACGATGCGCCAGCAGGTTTCTCAACTGGACCCGACGCAGCCGATTTTCGGAATATCCACCATGAAAGAAGTGCGCGACCATAACGTTGCGCCCGATAGACTTAATCTCGGCTTGATCGGCGGGTTCGCCGTTCTCGCCCTGGTTTTGGCCATCATCGGGCTCTATGGCCTTCTGTCGTTCACTGTCGCTCAGCGGCAAAGAGAGATCGGCGTGCGCATGGCTCTTGGCGCCCAACGATTCGATGTCCTCAAGGTGGTGGTGGGGCAGGGGATGCGGTTGGTCCTCATCGGCGCGTTCATCGGACTTTTGGGGTCGTTTGCTGTGACCCGGGTTTTGACCAGCGTGCTTTTCAAGGTCGAGCCTACCGATCCGCTGACTTTTGTCACCGTGACGGCGTCACTTTGTTTCGTGGCCTTGCTGGCTTGCTATATCCCGGCTCGTCGCGCCACGAAAATCGATCCGATGGTGGCGCTGCGATATGAATGAGCAACTGGTGATCCCAGGGTTGGCGCAGCGCCAGCCCTGGGTTATAAAGTCCATTCGATATCCCTCTGTATTTTTGCTTTGACTCGATGGTTGCTCAGGCGCAGGGTTTGTTCCGCTAACGCAAGAGCCAACGGTCCTATGACTGAACCAGAGAATACACCGCCGGTCATTGCTGGAGATCAACCGCAGCGAAGAGGGGTGTCAGGCCGGATTGGTCTTTCCTTTTCGCTCGCCTCGTTGACGGCATTCGGCGTGATGCTGGTCTTCAAACCCGGCTGAGGCTCGCCCATTACGGCCCTTGGCGGGCTGACCATATTCGTGGCGACCCCGGCTGGTTTGTTGCTCAGCTTCATCGGGCTGCTGAGAGACAAAGAGAAGAAGGCCGCTGCTTTTGGGCTGGCTGCGGCGTTGTTGGGGGCGCTGCTCTTCATGGTTCTCACCTTGTGCTGAGGGTCACACTCCGGCCAAGAGAGGGGTCACTGGACGTGGGCGCCCGGTTTCGCCTCATCGCGGAATGGGACTTCCCAGAGAGGTTGACCACGGTGCTTGAGCAGGGGTTGAACGGGACAACGTAGAATACCGTCGAACCAGAAATGAAGATGGCGAGGACTAGAAAGCCTTGGCTCGTAACCGCTGCGACCTTCATCATCACCGCGACACCTTCGAAGGCCGGCGACGCGCACGTTTATTTGCAGGATTATGCCAGCTCGAACACCACACTGCGCGCCGGATTTGTTCCTTACAAGGCGCAACTCGTCCTGGGCGAGCCGCTGCGACTGACGTTCAGGGTCGAGAACTTGGGACCAGGAAACTTCTCCTTCAGATTCGGGGGAGACTGGCAACCAACCGGCCGCCACAACCGGTTCAAGATCACCGTCACCGACGCGAACGGCAACGTTCTGCCGGATCCCCGGCCCACGCAGGTTGACATAGGGGGCATGGTTCAGCCGGTACGGCTGAGCCCAAGCCAGAGCTTCTCAAACGTGATCAATCTTCTCGACTTCCGCACCATCGAGAAACCTGGCGAGTACAGCGTCAGGTGCGATTTCGCGTTCGATTCGCAATGGACTGCCAAAAAGGACCAGACCAACCCGGTCGTGAGCGCCAGTTTCAAGCTCCGGATATTGGAGCGCACGCCTGAACGTGTGCGGCAGGTCCTCGACGATTTGGTGGCAAACGCCCGGGCGTCTCGGGGCGAGGAGTTGGCGGAGATGTTTGATAGGATCGCTCGTTTTGGAGGCAAAGACGGTGTTCCAGCCTTGGGCCGGTTTGTAAGTCAGGGGACCACGGAGCAGCGGGTGGCCTCTCTCGGCGCCCTATCCTTGATTCCCGTGGACGAGTCCCTGGAGATCCTGACTAACGGGATGAACGATCCTGACACGGTCATTCGGATCGCGGCGGTTCGCGCCCTCGGCGTCATCCAAGTGCCTCAAGCGGTGGACGCCCTGATCATGGCCTTTCCCAAGGAACGGTCTCCGGTAGCGGAAGCTCTTCTACGGGCCTTGGGCGCCTGCAAGTCCGAACGCGCATTGGGGGTTTTGACGAACGCGCTTGAGAGCGGCACGGTGCATTTGCAACGCGCGGCAGTCAATGCGCTGGCAAGTTATGCTGGGCCGGGCGCCATTGCCGCGCTCAAACCACACGTCAAGGCAAGCGACGTCGGGTTACGCTACGAGGTTGTTCTTGCCTTGGCCGAGAAGCTGCATCAGCCGATGTCCCCGGATTGGCTGTTGCCCATGCTGGCGAGTCGCGAGCAAACGCCCGAACGCCCTGAGTGGGTCGATTCGCTCCGGTTGGTCCGAATGTATGCGGGAGACCAGGCCATTCCGACCCTCTTGAGCTGTCTGGATTTCGACGCGGCGTGGAGCGGACGGAACTGGTGGATTCTCAATGCGGTCGCCGCGTGCCGTAACGCGCCACCGGCCCATTATGAATATGACCCCAACTCCAACGGAACGCCCGCGGCTTGGGCAAGGAATCTCAAGACCCTGGAGCGTCTCAAATCGCTTGCCGGACCCATTCCAGCGTTGCCGCGTCGTCCCCCAAAACCACCCGTTCCCTTCCTCCAAACGGACCCCCCGATTGACTTCACCCCCAAATTGACCGACTCGGCGGACGGTAGCGCGGAGGTCAGTTCGGGGTTTTTGACGTTGCAGATAAATCGCGGCACGGAAAGGCACATCTGCTCGCCGACTGAGGCGTACATTCCGGCATATCAAATGTCCAGCCGGGTCCTCTCGTTGCTGAATCGGCCTGGGCTATATCCCCAACTGGAGGTCAGTTCCTTGCAAGCCAAACAACTCGACGAGGCGCTCAGCCAATTCGCGCGGAGGCTTTGCGGTTCTCCCTTCTCGGACAAAAGGGCCGCTGGTCTGCGGCATCTGCTGGTTTTCATCAGAGTCGGCTTCGCCGGTGATCCGGACTGGCATTCCCTCTATTGTGCCTACAAAGAGGCCCCCGGGGGACAGCGGCATGATGAGGCTCAGGCTGATCTGTGTGAATCAGTCCGCGCTTTCAGCCAGAATTACCATGCTGGGACCATTGAGTTTGCGGAGGCCGCCAAACGGATACTGACGCGGCAGCAAGTCGCAGCCATTCCCTGAACCGCCATCTCTCAGGCCACCGCAGGAAATCAGCCTCCGGTTCAAGTCCGCTTGCGTTCGGGAGCGGAAGCGAGAACCACGCGACGAACAAGAGCTGGCTCGGCTCATCCGGGCCGGGTTCGGTGCGGATGCGCGTCCAGAGGCCGCGAAACGCCGGGAGGTCTTGCGCCGGCTGCAGGAAGTTTGCCGGGCGGAGTTCGGGCCTGCCGCGGGCGCGCAGGCCAGACCGGCGAACAACAGCCAAGCCAAAATCCAATGAAGAACGCCTCCATCGATTTGTCCGACTCGCGCTGGGTCTATCGTTTCGATTCCCAGACCGAACTCCTGGAATCCGTTCAGGCCTACCTGAGTGCCAAGTCCGGCGAGGCGCTCCTCCTGGACATTGACCAGTTCGAGTATAACCAGCCGATCGATCCCGCAGTCTTTACGCTCCAGCTCCCGGCCAATGTCGCCTGGGCTCCGACAAAATCCGAGCTCTTGGCCGGCAAGGAAGAATACCCACCCATGACCTCATCCGAGGCCGCCCGCGCGTTCTTCGAGGCCTGCGCCCGCGAGGATTGGGCCGCGCCAGTGAGCGCACGCATACAACAGCAGACGTGGTTTGGAGAGATGGCCGAGTGGCTGAAGGCGACGGTTTGCTAAACCCAAAAATACGAGAGGCGGTTCGGTGGTTCTTTTGCCCGCGGCCTGCGTTGGCTCGGCGGTCACAGTTCTATGCGGGGATGCTCCCGCCTCGCCGCCCTGGTTGCGGCCAAAATCGCCCGCCGCCCGTGATTTTCGGATACGCTATTATGCCGGAAGGGCTGTGGCCGCCCGGGCTGTTTCGTGGGGGATGAAGCCTCACGGTTCTATGGTGAGTGGGTGGGGAGGTCTCGTGTTCGCGCAAACAATCTTGGCTCGATGTCTCGGAGAGAATGAGGTTCTCCAGAGGGCATCCAAGTCCGCGCTGACAGCTTTAAGGGAGACCGTCCTGACTGCCCGCGAGGCTGTTCAGGCCGGCTCCATCGTCACGGGTTTTATTGGCGGTTTTGTAAACCCACCGGCAAGGCGCGATTCCGAGCACGTGTCGGTCCTCAGTATTGACACAAGCAACCCGGACAGAGGCAACAACAAGGCTTCCGATCTCCAGGGCTCCGCCGTTGAGGCGGCGGTAGCCAGCAGGTCGCGCGGACGCCAGGGCCTCGGTGCGAGGGGCCCTGGTCACCAGACGGTGGGGCGTCGGCGTTGAGCCGGGCTCGCACGCGGCCAGGATAGTCGCCAGCGCGGACGGGCCAGGACCTCGCCGTCGAGTAAACGGGCAAGGTGCCGGCATCGGGACGGCAGTCACCAGCAGAGCGCCGGGACGGAGGCACCCAGCTATCACGGAGAGGCTCACCTTCCGGGCGGTTCATCGAGGAGCCGCGCGTGGGCGATGCCGCCCTGGCAGCCTCGGCGCACCGAGCCGGCGGCTAGCTCGATGCCGAACTGGGGCCAGTCCGGCGGGATGGGCAGGGCGCATAGCTCCACCAGGGCGAACTGCGCCTGGCGGGAATCTCTTGCGTTTGCTGAGCAACCGCTGGGCGCGGGCCGGGGCGCTGGTGACGGGAGCAAGGAGGCGTAGTTATGGCACGAGCGAGAACAAGGAAACGACCTTGATCTCCTTGACGCGGAACATCGGTTTGCCGGATTTCTCGGAAGTGTAGAACTCTTGCGCCCCCTGGCGGATGGCAGCGCATAGCTGCAGCGCATCCGGACCGGCCAAACCGTAGCGGGCGGCAAGTTGCTCGGCGTCCAAACCAAGTTCCTCGCTCAGGGGCTCACAAGCAACACAGTCTGCGAAATGGCTCTCGTAGAACGCCACCTCTTTCGTCCGCTTTTCAAACCGGGCTTTAGGCAGCAATTCCAAGCGGACCATTTGGGAGGTCACAAACTCGCGCGTGCCCTCATCAAGTATCCGCAACACGACCCCCGAGAGGTTTTCGCCGCGCCATCCGTGCAGCAGGACCCCGCTGTCCAGAAAGGCCCTCAAAGGCGCCTCCCCTGGCGTGCGTGCAATTCCTGCTCCACCTGGGCATCCGACAGCAAGGGCATGCGTTCGCCCTGTCCCTTTTCCAGCAGGGCGGCCATGCGGCGTCCTCGCTCCGTCCTGGGTTTCCACTGCAAAGGCTTGCGCCGGGCGAGTTTTTCCTCGATCGCCCGCACGATAAAGCTGCTCCGCCCGCCGCCTGCGGCCGGCATCTGTTCCAGGATGCCCACGGGAATCTTCACGCTGATGGTTGTCGTGTTCGGCATACCGAAAGGTACTACCACGCCCGCCAATGCCGGTCAAGCCAACTGGGAGCCCTTCGGCAATGTGAGTTCCGCTCCCTGACTCCTGGTCGGTCCAACCTTCGGGCTTGACTGGCCTGTAATATGTGCCAGTCTCCTTTAAGCGGCAGAAAGACCGGCTCTACCGGCGTTGTGCGGTGCTGGCGGGGCGGTACTTAAGTGCCTGCTAATAAATGGTTTGGAGAGATGGCCGAGTGGCTGAAGGCGACGGTTTGCTAAACCGTTATACGGTCTAAAGCCGTATCGGGGGTTCGAATCCCCCTCTCTCCGCCAGCTTCTCTCTGTTGGCGTAAATCTTCTCGATGGCGTCGGCGATGTCGTCCATATCCTCGGGCGTTCCCAGCAGCATGTTCTGGGTAAACCACACCGCCTCGGCGCACAACTGATCGTTGAGGGGCAGGATGTTGTCCTGGCGGTATCTGTCCAGGCGCTCTTTGGAAAAAAGCCGCTGATAGCTTCTGGATGTGAGGGCCTCCTCGATAAGCCCGTCCTTGTTGGCCGGGCCATATCCGCCGGAGCACGGGATGCCCTCGGCGGCGAGGGCTTCGAGGAATTTCGCGCGGGGCGCCTGGTTGAAGAATTCCTTCTTGTACCGGAAGGGATAGAGATGGTACACCGCCCGAGTGGCGCCTGGGTTTAGCTTGCAGGGAACGATGCCTGGGATTTGCCGCAGCCGGGAGGTCAGGTATTCGGCGTTCCGCGCGCGCAACCGGGTGTCTTTTTCCAGCCGTTTCATCTGCGACATCAGGATCACCGCTTGAAACTCCTGCATGCGGAAATTGACGCCGCGGGTCGGGTTGTTGCCCGGAGGTTGGAAAGAGCCATGGGGCCGGCCGCAGTTGTGGAAGGCATGACACCGGTCCACGGCCGTTTCGTCGTTGCCGACGACTGCCCCGCCTTCCCCGGCGGGCAAATGCTTGGAGTTTTGGAAGCTGAAGCAGCCGAGGTCGCCGAGCAAGCCGCATTTCCGGTTCTTGTACTCGGCCAGCCACGCCTGGCATGCGTCCTCGACCACGACCAGGCCATGCTTTCTGGCAGCGGCCATAATCGGGTCCATTTCGACGGGCAGGCCGAGGATGTGGACCGGCAGAATGGCGCGGGTCCGCCCTGTAATCCGTTCCTCAACTCGAGCCGGGTTGATTGTAAAAGTCTCCGGGTCCGTATCGGCGAAGACCGGCAGGGCCTTGACCATGAAAACCGCGTTGTAGCTGGCGAGGAACGTGTAAGGGGAGACGATCACCTCATCGCCGGCCTCGACACCCAGGGTGTGGAGCGCCGTGATCAAAGCCGTCGTGCCGGAGGCGGTGGCCAGGCAACTCCTGGCGCCGAGCAACCCGGCGTAGCGCCGCTCGAACTCCGTCACGCGCGTGCCCTGGGCGCGACACCAGACGCCGCTGCGCAACACGGCCAGAATGTCATCCTCGGCGGTCCGGTCCCAAACCGGCCAGGAGGGCCACGGCTTGGTCCTCACAGGCTGGCCGCCGGAGCAGGCGAGCTTGGCGGTCTTGTTGTTGACACCGCCGGCGCCGGCCAAGGGGCTTGCCGCTATCGCCGCCGCTACCCCCGCAGATGTTGTGGAGAGAAACTCCCGCCTTGACAGGGTCGCTTTGTGGGTTCTCATTTGCCGCAGAGCCTAAGGGAAATGCAAGGACAAAACAAGGAAAACCCCAGTATGAGCGGGACCGATGACCTGCTAGGATGCTGCGAAAGACAGAATGCAATCTGACCACAGTTCGAAGCAGCGACGCCCCGGAGAAAGACCGCAGTGCGTCTTCCCAACCGCCCGCGCGCCTCTCTTCGGTAAACCGCCGCCGCCGCCTGATTTCCTGTTCATCGAAGCAGCCGGCGAGGCAGCCGCCCAGGCGCATTTTCAAGCTCTGCTGGACGGGACGGCGACGACGTCCGTGCGCCAGGCCGTTCCGGGCGTGTACCTGGCCACGGCCCAGGAAACAGGGCGTTGGTGGCGATTCCGGGCGTATATTACTCTGGCTTGAGATTGCTTGTTATTGCGCGGCGTCCGGGGTATGGAGAGGTGTGAACGCTCCTCTCCCGCCCGGCCAGGAACTCCAGGATGCGCCCGTCAAGCGCCTGGGCTGGTGGGTCCATCTGCTCGTCATCGGGGCCTACCCGCTGGTTGTCGGGGCGGCGGGCTGGCAGAGGAGCCGGGTCCATGGTCCGGCGCTCCGGCACGAGGCTTACGGGCTGATGGCTGTCTGCGGCTATGAACTCCTCATTTTCGGGGTGGTCTTCGGCTTGGCGTGGCTGGCGTCGCGCGCCTCGCGCGAGAGCTTGCTGTTGAGGTGGCGCGGCGGCTTCTGGGTTATCCCGCTGAGCATCGGCTACTCGGTCGCGCTTCGGCTGGCGGTGGCCTTCGCAGCGGCGGCGGTGGCGATGCTGCTGTTGGTTTCGGGCCTGGTTTCCGTCCAATCGCTTCGGCACTTTGTCCTGGCCAACCGGCCCGATGTCCAGGCCCTGGTTGATGTCCCGGCGTTGCGGCGGGATGCGCTGTACTTCTGGCTGACTGTTACGCTGGTCAGCTTTGTTGTCGCCGGTCTCCGCGAGGAGCTGTGGCGTTCGGGCTTTTTGGCCGGGATGCGGGGGCTGTGGCCGCGGCGGTTTGGGTCGCGCCAGGGCCAAATCGCCGCCGTGACCTTGGGCGCGGTTGTTTTCGGCCTCGGCCATCTGGCCCAAGGCCCCATCGCTGTTTTCCCCACTGCGCTGCTCGGCTTCGGGCTGGGCGCCATCATGGTGTTGCATCGCTCGATCTGGCCGGCGGTCCTGGCGCACGGATTGTTCGACGCGACCACCTTCGCGGCCCTGGCGCTGCTGCCCGGGCTGGCGGACCAATTGCCGCCACTGCGCTAAGGCGGCGGAAATGAATCAGGGGTGTAACCTGCCTTGTTCTTTTTCCGCCGTTATTCACTTTCGCCGCCTAACAGTCTGTTGAAGCACGTCTGGACCGCGACCGCACCTTTATGGACTGCGCCGGCAGAGCGAAGCGGCGACGGCGCTTTGGGCTGCGGGGGACATCCGACACGCCAGACGCTGCCTGAGCCAAAGCGGTGTCGCGCTTTGCTTGCCACCGCACTCCATGACAATTTCCCGCACCGAGGTATTTCAACAGGCTGCTAAGAGCGGCCGCGGCGCTGGGTCAGGACGGCGGCGACGATAATGATGCCGGTGAGCATCAGGCGGCCGGCTTCGGGGACGGCGTTGATGCTGAGGATTTTGTCCAGGTAACCGATGGTCAGCACGCCCAGGAGGGTCAGGCCCATGCCGCCGCGTCCGCCCATGAGGCTGGTGCCGCCGATGACAACCATGGCGATGGCTATCAATTCGTAGCCCGCGCCCGCTTCGGGGTCGCCCTGCTGTTCCTGCGCGGCCTGGCACACGCCGGCGACGGCGGCGAAGAGTCCGGAGGCAGCGTAGGCGCAGGTCTTGGCGAGGACGACAGGCACGCCGGAGAGGCGGGCCGCCTCCTCGTTCCCGCCGATGGCATAGAGATAGCGGCCCCACCGATGGCGGGAGAGGGCAAGCCAGGCGGCAAGGACGCAGAGCAGGAAGATCAGCGTCACTACCGAGACGTTATCGCCAAGGATGCGGGTATCGATGCTCCGAAACAGCGCCGGCACGGGAACGCTATGGTAGCTGCCGTCGGGGCCTTGGACCGCGGTGGAGACTTTCATGCCGCCGGAGGCGTACTTGGCCAGGCCGCGCGCCAGGACCATCATCGAGAGCGTGGCGATGAAGGGCTGGACGCGCAGGCGGGCGGTCGCGATTCCCGCGATGCCTCCGCCGAGCATGCCTACAGCCAAGCTGGCGGGCACGACAAGCCAAGCGGACCAGCCCCAGTGAATAGCCATCGTGGCGCTGCAAACCGCTACCAGCGCGAGCAGGCTGCCCACGGCCAAATCGATGCCGCCGGAAATGATCACCAGCGTCAGGCCGCAGGCCAGGATGCCATAGACGGAGGCCTGGCGAAGGGCGTCCCGATGGGTGCCGGACTTGAAGAATGCGCCGTCAGCATTGCAAATGACGCCCACGATGAGCACCAGCACCAGGGCCAGAAAGGCGCGGACCGCCGGGCTGGCGAAGAAATCCGCGTTCCACCCCCTTGCGGCCGGGCATTGCCCGGGGCTGCCGCCCGCTGCCACGTTGGTTTTGGGGCTGGCTTCTGGGGACTGGGGAGGTTGGCTCATACGTTTTGGGGGCCGGCGGGTGTTGGAGCTTGGCCCATGGCGGCGGCGAGGATGGCTTCGGGGGTCGCCTCGGAGCGGGTCAAGTGGGCTGTGAGGCGTCCCCGGTGCAGGACGACGATGCGGTCGCTCAAGGTGAGCAGTTCGGGCATTTCGGAGGTGATCAAGAGGATAGCGATGCCTTGGGCGGTCCATTGGTCCATCAACTGGTATATCTCGCGCTTGGCGGCGACATCGATGCCGCGCGTGGGTTCGTCGAGAAGGAGGAGCCGGGGCTGGGTCTGGAGCCATTTGGCGAGGGCGACCTTCTGCTGGTTGCCTCCGGAGAGGGCGCCCACTTCCAGGTCCGGCGAGGCGGCCCGGAGCTGCATGGGGGCCGTGACGCGCAGGGCGGCCTCCCGCTCCCGGGCCGGGCGCCGCCATCCCAGAGGCGAGAGCGCGGGCAGGCCGGCCAAGGTGGCGTTGGCAATGATGGACAGCGACAAGACCAGGCCGGTCGCCTTGCGGTCGTTTGTCAGCAGCGCCACTCCGGACCCGATTGCCTGCCGAGGGGAGGTAAAACGGACCTCCCGGCCGTCCAGCAGCGCGGTCCCGCGCGCGGCGCTCCCGTAGGCCCCGAACAGGCCCAGAAATAACTCGCTCGCTCCGGAACCTTGCAGGCCGCCGAGTCCGAGGATCTCCCCGGCGTGAACGGTTAGCGAAACACCCTCGACGGCGGGCTTGGCGGAGAACCCCTTGGGAAAGACGGTGAACTGTTCGAGGCGCAACCGCTCCCGGCCCAGGCGAGTGGGGCGGCGGGGGAATTGCTCGCCCATATCCCGGCCCACCATCCACTGTATCAGCTTTTGCGCGGGCAACTGCTCCGCGGGGGCCGTTCCGATGTATCGGCCGTCCCGAAGCACAGTGATGCGGTCCGCGATGCGTTGTATCTCCTCCATTTTGTGAGTGATATAGACGATGGCGCAGCCGCGTTGTTTGAGTGAGTCGATGAGCGAGAAGAGCTTGGCGGCCTCCGGGGCGTTCAAGGCGCTGGTCGGCTCGTCCATGACGATGACGCGGGCCTTCTGGCTGAGGGCCTTGGCAATCTCGATGAGCTGCTGGACGGGCACCGGGAAGTGCTCGACCGGTTGGCGGACGTCCAGGTCGAGGCCCAGTTGGCGGGTCCAGTAACGGGCTTGCTCGCGCTGCTCGCCATCCCGCACCAGGCCGGCGCGCACCGGCGTCCGCCCAAGGAAGATGTTGTCGGCCACGCTCATGGGGCCGATGAGCGAGAGTTCCTGATGGATGACGGCTATTCCGAGGGCGTTGGCTTCGAGGGGCGTCCGCGGGCGGGCGGGGCGTCCGGCGATTTCGATTTGCCCATCGAAATCGGTATGGATGCCGGCGAGAATCTTGATGAGGGTGCTCTTGCCGGCCCCATTCTCCCCGGCGAGGACGTGGGTTTCGCCGCCTTGAACGTCAAACCGGACCTCGTGCAGGACGGTCACCCGCCCGAACCGTTTTGTGATGCCCCACATGCGGACCAGAGGCGGGGCGCCGGGCGGTGAAGGCGGGGAGGGCATTTCTCCGGGCATCATTTGGTCTTCTGCAAGGTGCGAAGGTCGACGCTGGGGGCGCGGCTATAGACGGGCGTGCGGACCACCAAGGCATCGAAGCCGAGGTAGTATCCCGCCGACTTAGGGGACTTGCCGGCACACTCGAAGCGAAGGGTATGGGTGCCGGCGGCCAGTTGATGGACCCCCCACTTCTGCTCGAAGGGCGTCACGTTCGGGTCATAGAGGTCCTCCTGCGCTATCTGCGTGCCGTCGAGCTTTACGCGGTAGATTCCGTAGTCCCAGGAGTGGACCATCTTGCCGAGGAGTTGGAGGGCCTCGGGTTTTTCAGTTTGAAAGGACACCTCGACCCAGCCCTGGTCATTGGCGGGTCTGAACCAAAGCTGCTTGCCGTCCGTCAGGCCGCCGACAGACTGCACCTCGATGGGGTCGCCGGAATGCCGCGCCGCCGCGACGGCCTCATGGCCCTTGAGCAAGAGCCGGTCGCGGAAGGGCAGACGGTCCCGTCCGGGCGGCAATGCAGGCCAAGGTTTGTGAGGCTCGACCTGGTACCAAAAGGCCACGCTGGACATGAGGTCGTCGCGCTCGATAAAGCCGTCGCTGGTGCCGTCCGGGAACGTCTGGGAGCCTTTGTGTTCGATCTCGGCGCGGAGGGACTTTGTGAACACGATTGGGTCGGGGATGTGGAACCGGTAGGCGGTGCCGCGGTCTCCGGTGTCGTAGCCTTCCCAGAGGGGGGTGCCATAGAAGGGGCCGGACTGCTCGCGGAAGCCCCAGCCGTCGCAAAAATAGTCCTCGGTGCCGGTTCCCCGCAGGCTCGGCTCCTTCTCGCCGTCGATGAAGAAGAAATCGTCGCCCTCGCCGTACCATCCGGGGGAGACCATGCAGACGCTTTGCACGGTGCCGACGTAATGGCCGCGGCCTTCGATATCCGCCAGCAGGTAATTGCGGCCCATGACACAGGGGAACTCCTGCCGGTACATCGCATGAAAGTAGGCGGCATCCTCCGCCAGCGACGGGTGTTTCTGCCAATCGATGTAGTAATAGAGCGCGTCGCAGCGCCTGTCGCTCTCGTTTGTCACGGTGATTCGCGCCCGTTTCCGGAATGGCATCGGCCAGTAACAGTTGCGTCCGCGTCCGTCGGAAGAGACGCGGATGGGGATGGAGGTGAAGGGTTTGTCGAGGCCGTGGCCCATGGCGAAGAAGTCGCCCACGGGGCACTCGACGCTGGGGTGCTCTTCGCCATCCCAGTACATTCTCAGGGTGAGCATGCTCGGATAGGCGGGGTCGCTGTGGGCTATGGTAAACCAGATATGCACGATCTGGCCCGGGCCTTCCAACTCCGCGAGCGTCAGCGTCCCGCCCGGGGCGATCGGGCGCGAATCGGCGTTGCCGTTCTTCCAATCCGGGTCCGACGAGGAGGCCCGCATGGTCTGGAAGTTCTTGAGTCGTTCAAGCCCATCCAGCGGGTTGCCGGGGGCCAATTGAGCCGGCGCCGCCGAGACGGACAGCAGCAGCGCCGAGAGCAGAGTCATTCGGATTGAGTTCATAGCAGGGTCACACAGTCAGATTCAGGCCGCATTCACGAGCGCGTTTTGAAACGGTCAACGCGGCAGTTATAGGCATGCATGGGATTGGGGTTCAAGCAAGAAGCAGGCCCCCGAGCGCGGGCTTAACAGCCGAAATCTGAGGTCTGAGGTCCGAGGTCTGAGATTTGAAATTCGAGATATGAGGTCCCCGAAGCGGCAGGCAACTCGGACAATCGCTTTGACTTGGCTTGATTAGGTCGGATTCAGTTCGATTGCGGGGTCCAGGCGCCCATGGGTTCGGGGACCGAGGGACGGCGGGGGGGCCGGGTGAGGCGGGCGGAACGGCGTTGGAAGGCGCCCAGTCTCTCCAAAAGTAACCGTTGTTCAACGGTTTGTCTGCGCCTTGGAGCCTGTGCGCCACGTCGGAAAACCGTTATCACGGTTATGCCTCCTCCCGTCGGTCTCAACACCCCCATGAATGGGGGTGTGAACGGGATGTGGCGCATAAGTAATGCCCGGCGCGCTGCTGCTTGGGTTTCATAATGAGAACACCCGTCCTCGCCGGCTCATCCGGTCGGCCGCTGGGCCAAGCCCAAGGGACACTTTTGCGGTTGGGAGGGGCCTCGAAGGGCGCCCTGGACGAGCAGGTAGTCGCCCACCGTCCCCCCGGCCAGGATTCCGAGCAACTGGCCGTCGTTGACGACCATCAGACTCCGGCCCTGGGCATCCCGCAGGCGCGGGAGGGCGTCTTCCACCCTCTGGCCGGGAGACACGGACGGGAATTGGCGCGCCATGACCTCGGCGATTGGGGTTTGGGGGCCGCGTTGGGCCAGACCGTCGACCAACGCCCCGCGGGTGAGCACCCCCACGAGCCGCCCGCTTTCGACGACGGGGAAATCCTGCTGCCAGCCCGTGAGGAGGAGTTGGGCCGCCCATCCCAGGGGCTCCCGGGGGGAAACGGCGTGGAATTGGGTGATCATGACCTGGCTGACGGTGAGGCCGCCCAACGCGGATTTCATGCGGACGTGGCTTGCTTCCTGGCCGGCGGCGAGCCAGACGAAGAGACCGATCAACATGAGGAAGGGATTGGAAAAGGAGCCGAGGAGTCCGAAAAGGGAGCAAAGGCCGGCAAAGCCCATGAGCAAGGCAAGGAACTGGCCGATAGCGGCGGCGATGTTGGTGGCCCGGGCGTAGTTCAAGCGCCTGGCCAGGAAGGCGCGCAGGACCCGCCCGCCGTCCATTGGAAAGGCCGGGAGCAGGTTGAAGAATGCCAGGCCGAGGTTGACCCATATCAAGGTGGCCAGGAACGGCGCGCCATCGATTTGTACGCCGGTCAGGCGGGCGAACTCGCGGGCCCCGCACAGGGTGGCGAAGAAGAGGACGGCCAAGGCGAGGTTGACGGCCGGTCCGGCCAGGGCGACGAGCATTTCCTGCCTCGGTTCTTCGGGCAGGCGTTCCAGGCGCGCGACGCCGCCGATGGGCAGGAGGGTGATGTCACGGGTCCGGATGCCGAAGCGGCGCGCGGTCAGGGCGTGTCCAAGTTCGTGGAGCACGACGATGCAGAACAAGGCAAGGATGAACCCCCATCCCTCGAACAAGTCGCCCCATTGGCGCCGCTCCGAGAAGGCATCCACCCCAACCCACGCCAGAAGCACCAGGAACGTGGCGTGCAAGTGGATGCCGATTCCGGCGACCTTCCCAATTTTCCAGGACCATCGCATGACAAAGTAACGTCGCATAAAGCCGGGCATAAGCAATACGGCCCGCAGTTCAGCGGGCGAAGATTTGGCGGATGACGTCCTCGATGGGGACCTCCTGGATGTCGATGTCGGTGACGGGAAGTTGATCGAGGAGGGCCTTGCAGGCGGGGATGACGCGGTCGCGTTTGACCTTGAGTTGGATTCTGCCGGAGGCTTGTTCGAGGATTTCGCCGAATTTGCCGAGGTGTTCGGCGGTGCAATGGGCGCTCGCGGCGCATTGGATGGTCACCAGCTTCGAGTCCGCGAAGCGGTCCAGGATGTCGGCGAGCCGGCCGTCGAAGAAGATGGTGCCGTGGTCGATGATGATGACGCGGTCGCAGAGGGCCTGGATGTCGGCCATGTAATGGCTGGTGAGGAGGATGGTGGTCTTTTGGCGGGCGTTGTGTTCGAGGAGGAATTCGCGGACGGTTTTCTGGGAGACGACGTCCAGCCCGATGGTCGGCTCGTCCAGGAAGAGGACTTTGGGCCGGTGCAAGAGCGCGGCAATCAGCTCCATCTTGGCGCGCTCGCCCAGGGAGAGTTCGCGCACGCTGACGTTCATTTTGTCGCGCACGCCGAGCAGGTCGCCCATCTCGGCCACGGTGCGTTCGAGGGTGGCGGGGGGGATGCCGTAGATTTTCGCGTTCAGGTCGAGGGATTCGCGGGCGGGCAGGTCCCACCAGAGCTGGTTCTTCTGCCCCAGCAGGAGGGCGAATTGGCGCCGGTAGCCGTCCTCGCGGTGCCAGGGGACGTATCCGAGCACGCGCGCGGCGCCGCTCGTGGGATACAGGAGGCCGGAGAGCATCTTGAGCGTGGTGGTTTTGCCGGCCCCGTTAGGCCCCAGGAAGCCGACCAACTCGCCCGGCTGGATGGTGAAGCTGATGTCTCGGACGGCCATGGTCTGCTCGTAGGCGCGGTGGAATAGACCTCGGACAGCCCCGGCAAGACCGGGCTGTTTCTTGTAAGTGCGGAAGGCCTTGGTGAGGCCGCTGACTTCGATGGCGGGCATCAGGACGAAAGTCACCATTTTGGCGGGGAAGTCAACTGAAGAGTATTGGACATCGGGGGCTGGAAGGCCGTGGCCGCGACTTCTCCCTGGACGCAAGGCGGGGTTTATGGCATTAAAGGCCTGTGAGCGGCTTGCAAAAGAAACTCGGCCAGTTTTTCACACCGCCGGAGCTTGCCCGAACGTTAGTGAATTGGGTCGTCACTAGCCCGCGCCAACGTCTTCTGGACCCCTCTTGCGGCGACGGTGAGTTTCTGGTTTGCCACCAGCGAGCGGTGGGAGTTGACGTGGACCGCACCCACACGCTCCGGGCGCGCATGCGCGCCCCCGGGGCACTGGTTCATGAGGGAGACTTTTTTCTTTGGGCGAGCCAAACCAGCGAACGGTTCGACGCAGCGGCGGGAAACCCTCCGTTCATCCGTTACCAGTCCTTCTCGGGAGAGACGAGAGGACGCGCGCAGGCGGAGGCAGCTAAGTTCGGCGCTCGGTTCAACGGCCTCTGTTCCTCGTGGGCTCCGTTCCTGGTTGGAGCGGCCGGCCTGCTTCGATCCGCCGGCGCAATGGCCTTCGTGGTGCCTGCCGAGATCGGCCACGCGACCTACGCCAAGCCTCTGCTGGAGGCGTTGTGCAAGCACTTCGACCGTGTACATGTCATAGCCTTTCGGGAGAAGCTCTTTCCGGCGCTTTCGGAGGACTGCTGGCTTCTGCACTGCGCCGGCTTCGGGGGGAGGACCGACGAGATACTGCTTACCGCGCTGGAGGAGTTTCATCCGCTTGAGGCGCCGCCCGAATCTGTCCGCCGAATCAGCCTTGCGTCGTGGAGAAAGTCGGGTTGCCGCCTTCGCAAGTTCCTGCTGCCTGAACGCGGTGTAAGGCTCTATGACGCACTGGCCGGCATGCCGGGGGTTCGCCGCTTTTCAGAGGTTGGCCACGCCGGGATCGGGTACGTCACGGGGGCGAATGACTTCTTCCATGTAAGGCCTACCGAAGCCCAGTTCTGGGGTTTGCCGCCACAACTTCTTCGCGTCGCGGTTCGCAAAGGCGAGCAACTCCCGAAACGCCGAGTGGATAAGGAGGTCGTCGGGAGGTGGTTAGCCAATGATGAGGCGGTGCTGCTTGTGCATTTGCGCGGGGTCGATCCGTTGCCCGCTCGCGTGCGCGAGTACCTAGACACGGACGCGGGCCACGAAGCCAAAGACACCTATAAGTGCCGCAACCGCAACCCATGGTATGTGGTGCCGGATGTGAAAACGCCTCATGCCTTTTTATCCTATATGAGCGGGTTGGCGCCGACGCTGGTTGCCAATGAGGCTGGGTGTGTTTGCACCAACTCCGTGCATGCCGTGCAGTTGTCTCCCAATTTCGACATCACCGACGTGCAGCGCGCATGGGAAACTCCGCTCTGCCAGTTGAGCTGTGAAATCGAGGGTCACCCCCTTGGCGGAGGGATGCTGAAGATCGAGCCGGGCGAGGTTGCGAACGTGCGCCTCCCGCTCCAACAGACGCCTGCAAGCCGCGCGGACACTACGATCCTTGAAGAAACAATTACCGAGGCTCGCCGGTGGAGACATTATGCCTGACGCCTGGCTCCCATCCTACCTGCGTCTTGGCGCCGCGCTCGCCCAGTTTATCGCCGTCCAGGAAACCCAGGGCCAGCAGCATATCAAACCTCTTCACCAGCACATCGCCATCCGCCTGGTTATAGAGGCCGGATTCCACCCAGACGAAATCACGCCGCACCCGCCGCTGCTTGTGGAGACTCGCGGCGGGCGCAACATGCTGGTTTTCAACCAGCATGCCCAGCGGGACAACGAGCAGACTGTCCTTGGGGGACTGAAGACCAAGGCCGTCGACGTCGTTGTCGCCAAGCCCCACGTCGGGCCGATAATAGCCATCTCTGTGAAGGGCACAGGCGGGGCTTTCCGAAATCTCACGAATCGGATGGAGGAAGCCATCGGCGATTCTACCAACCTTCACATCATGTACCCGGGCCTTGTTTACGCGTTTCTCCACGTCATGAAAGCCCATCGGGTTGGGGGAGGGGGCCTGGCTCCTAACGACATCGCCATTAACGGGGAAGGAGAAGTGGTGCAAGCCATTCGACGATACCACGACGTGCTGCTTGGGTTGGCCGGTCGGCGCTTCGTCCGTGACGATTTCACCCGCTACGAAGCCGTTTGCCTGGCCCTGGTCAATTCAGACCAAGCCGCTGCCGGCAGCGTCTTCGAGCCGTTCCCACCCGCCGATAGCCCCCTGAGTCTTCACGCCTTTTTTGACACGATCTATAGAACATACGACCTGAGATTTCCCTATCTCGCAGCCTCGGTTCCCTCCTTGAAGCGTCTGGAATGGGACGAGGCATCCCCGGCACTGACATGCCTCGGGTCGGAGCCTGAAATGCGGTCATGCCTCGGATACGCGCCTCGGCTCGGTTGAGGGCACCGGGCGGTTTGGCGTCAAACCGTGGCAGCGTTTGCCGACAACTGTCCGGCAGCCAGGAGGGTCCGCACCGCGGCATGAGGATATCCGAGCGAGGCGAGCTGCCGCTCGCGTCCTAAACTGAGATTAAGGGCTGACCGCCGGATTTGGAGTGAGCGGCCAACCACCATCTTCGGAGGGCAACAAAGGACCAAATCCCCTCCACGATCCCGAACGGCCAGGCCCCTTGAAGAAAACCGTAGATGGAACCGAGGACGCAGGCGACGGCAAAAGCCAGGACGAACCAGCGGCTGCGAGCTTCGAGCGCGTAAGAAACGAGCATCGCCGTGACCGCGAATAATCCGAAAAGTGTTAGTCTATCCATGCGGGCCGCGTTCTATAAGAGCTTCTTGGCGGCGTGACTATCCGGCGATCTGTCCCCGCGTCACGCCGAGTTGGTTGAGGAGTTTGAGTTCGTGCCAGAGTTGGGGGCCGGTGATTTCGCCGCGCAGGAGTTGGCGGTACATCCGGATGGTCTGGGCGGCCTGGGCGGGGGTTTCGTTGAGAAACTCGATGCGGAAGTGGCGGACGCCCAGGGCGAGCATCCGGGCCGCGTAGTCCGCGCCGGTCTGCGCCCGGGCGTTGAAGACCGTGTTCCGGCAGCCGGCGTCGGCCTTGACGGGGTGCTGGGCGCCGACCCGGTCGCGGAGCTTGAGGTCGTGCAGGTCGCACGGCCGGCCGCAGTTGCGGTAATCGGTGCCTTTGGAGAGGAAGGCGCAGAAGACGCAATGCTCCATGTGAAACATCGGAATGTGCTGATGGAGGGTGACTTCAAACCAGGCGGGCGGGGCGGCTCGGAGGAGGGCCTCAAGCTGGGTGAAATTCAGATCGTAGGAGGCCGTGACTCGCTCAAGGCCAAACTGGTTCTTGAAATAGTCTGCCGCCAGTCGATTCGCGATGTTCAACGAGTAATCGCCGACGCACCGGGCTCCGGCGAAGAAAGTCAGGTGATCATAGTTGCGCGCCAGGAAGCCGTCGGCTTCGCATGAAAGCACCTGCTTCAGAATCCACTCCTCGCCTGCTTTAAAGATGCGGGGCGGAGCGACGAAGAGCGTGGAATGCGGAATGCGAAACGCGGAGCGGCGAAACCGCGCGACCGCCTCGCGATACTTCCTCGGGTCTTCAAACTCGCAGTAGAGGGTTTCAATGCCGCATTGGAGAGCGGCTTCGAGTTGGTCGAGGCTGCGCGCCAGAACGATCAACTCCGGACTGCGGAGCGGCGAGTGCGGACTAGAGATGGGGACGCCCGGCGACTCGTTCCGCGCTCCGCGCTCCGCGCCGCCCGCTTCTTCCGCTCCGCGCATTTCACCCTCGATCGTCCACCGTTTGGGTTGGGCGCGTTGGATTTCGAGTTCGCGAACGAGTTGGCGGCGGAGGCGATTGAGTTCGCTCAGCGGCAGGAGGACGTTCTCGGGGAGGCAGGTCTTGAGAGCGCCCAGGCGGAAAGGCGTGCCGCCCAGGCGCCCGAGTTGCTGGCGCAGCCGCCGGGCGGTGAGGGGCTGGTTGTCAGCCGGGACGAGAGGCATCGCCGACTCGGCGCGGGCGGCGTGGCCGGCCTCATCACGGGCAATGAGGGTGAGAGGGGTGCCGGGCAAGCCGCGGGCTTCGAGGTCGATGGGGCGCTGGAATCTCGGGCTGTCCCCGTCGAAGCTCTGGCGCAAGCGCCGATCGAGTTCCGGGTCGCTGGTCTTCCAGACTTTGTCGCCGGGATGGACCCGGGTGAAGTCGATGTCGCCGCGGCCAAAGCCCAGGAGGACGGACGTTCGGCGACGGGCGGGTTCTGATTTGCCGAGTGAGGGCGCCTTGATTTGATAGACGCGTCCGCCCTGTTCCTTTTCCTCGGGTTGGCCGGCGTCGAAGACCACGCCGTCGCCGGGCTTGAGAGGGCCCTCCAGGGCAACTCGAACCTCCTCGTGGCGGACGGCCAGGACCTCGCCCAGATAGACGCCGCGCTTCTTGCCGAATCGGGCGTGAACGAGTTCCTGGTTGTTGATGCCGTGAAACCAGCCGGTGTAAAGGCCGCGGGAGAAGGCCATCTCCATGTCGTAGCCAGGGGAGGAGAGGGCGGAGGACGGAGGGCGGGGGACGGAGGACGGAGGACGGAGGACGGAGGGCGGAGGACGGAGGACGGAGGACGGAGGACGGAGGACGGACGGCGGAGGGGCGGCGGGAGCACTTTCAGACTGTGGACTGTGGACTGTGGACTGTGGACTCCGATGGGCGGCGGGGACGGTTTCAGGGTTGTCGGGCGCTCCGGACTCGGCGCTTCGCACCGCTTCGTCGAGGGCGGTTCTGTAGATGCGGGTGATATTGGCGACGTATTCGGGGGACTTCAGACGCCCCTCGATTTTGAGAGAAGCCACGCCGATTCGGGCCAGGTCCGGGAGGACGCTCAGCCCGGCGAGGTCCTGGGGGCTGAGGAGGTATTTCCGGTCGCCCAGGGGGACGAGTTGGCCGTCGGCGATGAGTTCGTATGGCATGCGGCAGGCCTGGGCGCATTCGCCCCGGTTGGCCGAGCGGCCGCCCAGGGCCTCGCTGGTGAGGCACTGGCCGGAATAGGCGACGCACAAGGCGCCGTGAACGAAGACCTCGATTGGGAGACCGCCGGCGCCGAGGGCGGTAATCTTCTCGATCTCCTCGACGGAGCACTCGCGGGCGAGGACGACCAGGGTGCAGCCGAGTTTGCGGGCGAACTCGACGCCGCCAGGGCTTGTAATGGTCATTTGCGTCGAGGCGTGGATTGGGAAGTCGGGAGAGAGCCGGCGAATGAGCCGGCAGATGCCAACGTCCTGCACCACGGCGGCATCGACGCCTGCGGTGATGATCGCGCGGAGACATGCCTCGGCTTGGGCCATCTCGTGCTCGAAGACGAGGGTATTGAAGGTGACGTAGGCTCTGACGCCTCGCCCGTGGAGGAACTCGATGAGCTTTGGGAGATCGGCCTGGGTGAAGTTTTGGGCCCTCATGCGGGCGTTGAAATGCTCGAGGCCGAAGTAGATGGCGTCGGCGCCGTTTTCGACGGCGGCCCTGGCGCAGGCCCAATCGCCGGCGGGCGCCAGGAGTTCGGGAGCGCGCAGGCAAGGCGCCGGCGTCTCAGCGGGGTTGGGCTGAGGTTCCGCGACGGGCTGGCTCTGGACGCTGCTCACAACGCATGGAATCTAGCCCTCAAATCGCCAGGCACAAATCCAAACTTGGGTTTGAGGTCAACGGTTGACATTCTATTGTTTCCTGATCTTGCTCGAGTAATGTTGCGGACGATTCAGCAAAGCGGTTGGCCCATCCCGGCTCCGGGGGCGAACGTCATCGTATTTATGTTCATGACCACCAAGGAAGCGATTGACAACGCGCCGATGCCCGGTACTATTTCTGGCGATGCGGGTGTAGCTCAATGGTAGAGCTCCAGCCTTCCAAGCTGGTCACGTGGGTTCGATTCCCATCACCCGCTCCAACCTTTTCCCCAACAGACTGCGTCAAGAAGGATAGTGCAAAACCCCTGGTAATCAACTATTTCCCTTGACCGTTGGAAACTGCCGCTGCTCGATTTTGTTTACATTTTTCTCTCCGCTGGACGTGTTAGCACGTGTTAGTTTTTGTTAGTTTTCCCATCACCCGGCCCCACAACCCCCAACCTGATGGGGTTCGCCTGTGCGCCGACCACAACGATCAGGAGTAGTTTTGCTCATTCTGATTTAGCCCATTTGCGACCGAGTGGATGCTCTGGCGAGCCTGGGTATGTAAGGCATGAACTGCTGCCAAAAAGGCAAACGGGGTGAACGTGTTTGGCGCGATCAGTTACGCGCTCGCGGCTACGAGGCCCGGCGCGGCCAGCAATTCTCCGGCTCGCCGGACGGCCCGGATGTCATTTGCCCCGACCTGCCGGGCTTCCATTTCGAGGTCAAACATACGGAGCGCCTCAACGTCCACGAGGCCATGGCCCAGGCGGTCAACGACGCCGCCGACAACGTGCCGGTCGTGGTCCACAGGAGGAACCGCAACGACTGGTTGGTCACGATGAGGGCCGACGACTGGTTCGACCTGCTGGCACGGAACCAGGCGCACGCCGCCCCAACCCCGGCCACTCGGCTGACGCGCTCAACACCCTGATGCCGCGCACCTGCCTCGGCGCGAGCCGCCTGACGAGGGTTTAGCCGCTGTGGGGCTTTGACCGGCGACCCCAGCTCGCCTTCCACTCGGCTAATGCTGGCCGTTTGTCCCTCCCAAAGGGAGCGGCTCGGCTTTTTGGCCTCGCCGCAGCCGGGCAGCCGTCTCGTCCTCGGCCCTGAGCTTGATCGCCTTCGCCGCTGGACTGCTCAGTCCAGGTCCGGCAACTGGTCACGCCTCAACCGGAGCTGGATTGACCGGCCCGCGCCAGGGGTGCGAGTGATGAACCCGCGCTTCTCCAGGGTGACGACCATGTTGTGGGCCGAGGGCGGCGAGACCTTGAAGTATCGTTGCATGTCGGCCTCGGCGGGCGCGACGCCGTGGATCTTCGTGTAGTAGTAGATGAAGGCCAGGTATTGGCCCTGCGTGTTGGTGTAGGCGCGGTCCACCCTCGCATCCTTGACCTTTTGGCGGCTCCTTGTCAACCGAAGTGCCAGGCATCTCCGACGCTTGATGGCGACGGTCCTGGTGATGCAACCATGAGGACGCGATTGACGTGGTCCCACATGACTGCCAACCGCGTGGCCCTCAGCCTGTTCACCGCCTGCACCGTGGCTGGCCAACGGGATCGACGTGGGCTTCTGGAACGTATGTTCACAGCCTCTGGCTGGCCGCAGGACGCGCCGGGAGCACCTTGGCCGGCAAATCGGTCCCGCGCACTTCATCGCTCCGCCGAGGCGGACGCCGCCCTCGGGTAAGGCGCCGGTCAGCCGGGCATCAACCGGCTCCACGGGCAGCCAAGGGCTTTCTGAATCCTGACCGCCGTGGTCACCAAGACGTTGATGGCCCCGGCCTCGATTTTCTGGACCGTGCGGATGTTGACATCGACCAGTTCAGCCAGTCGTTCCTGGGTCATCTGCTTGGCGATCCGCTCGCGTCGGACGTTCGCGCCAAACGCCTTTAATTGTGCCTGGATTGTGGAGTCTTTTGGCACGCCCCATTAGGGCGTCTTTTTGCTCTCGCCAGAACGGCCCAATGGGCCGTAAAGTGAATCCGACAAAAGCACCTTTGAGAATGAATGGCGACAACCTTGACATGAAGGACCTTGATCCGCCCGAACCACAGGAAGTCCGGGAAGCTCGCACGCTTGGCTGGATCGAAACCCTGCGCCGGAATCGAGTGTGCCTTTTTCCAGGGGGCGATCTTCCACTCCACGACCAAAGCACCGATGCCGATTTCGCCCGCTGTTTGCCCTTCGTCGGCGACTGCAACGCGCTGATCTTTTGCGAGCCACATCGCACTAAGGAAGCCGTGCTGGGGGACCTCTGGCAATACGCCGGTGGGGAAGGCGGCGTATTCAACGGTGTTCCTTTTGATCGGGAGGAAGCCCTGGGGTTAGGGGCCGATCTCTTAGAACGGGAGGACCTTTGCTTCCCGAATCGGGACGAAGCCCTTCTGGTTTGGCGACCAGAGCCGAACGCAGATCCTCAACCGACACGACCGCCCGACTTCAGATTCTGGGCGCATTACGCGGTTGTTCAACCCCAGGGACGGGACGAGGGAATCCATGTGGTCCATCTTGGGCTGCGTGGCGACCATGCCTGGCTGTATTTCATTCAGCCACTCGGGATTCGCATCGCCCGGCTGGTCTCCCACGGGTTCTACCGTTAGCCCCCTGGCGAATGAACACATAATCGGAGGCCGGTCTATGGCGTTTATCAAATGCTCCAAATGCGGGAAGGAATTAGCCACCCAGGCTACGACCTGCCCGCATTGCGGATGTCCCGTCACCGCAACACCACCGGAAGCGGCCCCGCCATCGAAGCCGACACCGGCATCCAAGTCACCCGCGCAGAGTGGCGGAACGGCGGCAACGGGTGGAGCGCAGCAGGCGAGCGCACCGCTTGGGCTAGACGTGATCTTTGCGGACCCGCCTTACGGCGACAGGCCAGGAGACCCATGAACACAAGCGTCTGCATCGACCGCCTCCTTCCAGCCAGTCGGCCAAGATGGCACCGGCAAGTCCAGCGCGGCCTGGCTTGTCTTGGGGCGTGCAGAAGGCGAGGTCTCCACCAAGTAATCTGCGGCCCCCTCCACAACAGGATCGGCGCGATGGTTGGTGCCGGGAGTGGACTCGTAGCCAGGGACACGCTCGCGGCGAAAATCATGGAGGGAGGCAGCGCCGCCCGGTTGCGCGACCTAGAGCGGCGGCTGTCGTCGTCCGGTCAGTTCGCACGCGCAGCAAACCTGCGACACCAGGCCCTCCAGCATCACGCTATCCACATCGAGGGAATCGTCTGCAACCCCATTTACAATCAATAAACCTATGGCACAAGAAACCGTCATCCGAGATCGGACCGGCAAGCGGCTCGGAATCATCGTCGAAGAAGGCAATCGTCTCGTGGCCCGCAATCTCAGCAATCTGCCACTCGGATACTACTACTCCAAAGACGATTATACACGGGATACGAATCAGCAGATCATCTGCAAAGGCAACGCGCTTTCGGCGCTCATTTTGAAGGCTGCCGGTTTGTGAGGCACCCAAGCAACAGACCGGTCGCCAGACTCTCCAGCCAGGGGACGAACGCGCCTACGAGGCGTTGGCCCGCACGGTCCGGGAGCACGTGGCATGGGTTCTCATCCTGTTCAACGCCAGCACGGACGGGGCAACTCGGCTGGTCCAAGGGCGACGCCCGCTGGGAGCAGATCAACGAGTCTTGGTATGAATGAAACCATAAAAGGCCCGAGCACCTTCCAGCCAATCGTGCTGCCCAATCAATGCCCGAAAGCCGCCGAGGGGCAGGTCGGGCGCTCAGGCGACAAGGGACAGGTGCCATCTGAGCGGACGGATATTCAGGGGGACGGGCAGGCCCATGGCCAACGCCTTCAACCCGGCGACGAACGCGCCTACCCGGCGACGGCCCAAGCCATCCTGGCAAACGTAACTTGGATGCTCACCCCGTTCGATGCCTCCTTTTCGCAGAAAACGGCTAAGGAGGCCGGTTCCCTCGATAAATTCTGCGAAGGTTTTCTCGACCGAGGCGAGCAGTTCATGGAACGGTGCTGCGCGGATTGCGCCAAGATCATGCGCCAGTGCGCGGTGGTCCCGGAGGTCCGAGGGACGCCCACGGTCTTGTTGGCGAAGGAAATCCGGCAGGCCGTATTCCCGCCGATGGAAGAATGGCTCGCTGACGGTCGGGCCTCGCTCATAGCGGAGTCTTGCCGACGAGAGGCTCTCTCGTTTCATGAAGCGTTGCTCATTAAGGATCAGAAATCGCTTCACACCCTTGATGTGGGGCGGGAGCAGCCTTGGGCTTACAAACTGCTCGTTATGGGCATCAACCAGGTCAACGACCGAGCGAAGTGCCTCCTCGATTATGCCCTGGCCGAGAGCTTTGGAGGCCGGTTGTCGCTTGAGGCCCGGCAAAGCGCGTGGAGCGCAATCCAACAGGACATATCGGAGGAAGTCGGTGCGGCTATCGCCATGACCCGCCAGATCCCCAGGGGGACCGAGAAAACGGGCGCGGACGATCCACAAGTGCAACTTCATCCCGGCGACGAACGCGCATACGGGGCGACGGCCCAGGCTATCCGGGCAAATCTGACCTGGCTGCTCATTCCCTTGGATTCCTCTTTCTCAGCGAAAACGACTAAGGAAACCAGTTCGCTTATTATATTCTGCGGACGTTTTCTGGACCGAATCGAGCAGTTCGTTGAACGCTGCTGCGAGGACTGCGCTGAGATCATGCGGCAGTGCGCCGTCAGGCCCGAAGTCCGAGGCACGCCGACAGCCTCCCTGGCAGCGGAAATAAGGAAGGAGGTCTTCGAGCCGCTTGATAGGGCGGTCATGGCCGGGCGCGATTTCATTCCGAAGGTTGCTGATTACCAGTGGCGGGCCTCCCTTAAATCGCTTACGTCTGAGGAATCGGCCCACTTTCAAAGCAAGGTGCCTTCCCTCCTCCCGCTGATGATCACCGCCAGTATCAAAGAAGCCAACGAGCACGCTGAGCGCATCCTCGACTATACCCTCGCCAAGACGTTCGGAGGCCAGGTGTCGCTTGAGCGCCAGCAAAGGGCCTGGACGGAACTACGGGAAAGCATCGCAAAGGAAGTCGATACGGCACTCCGCCGAGTCCCGAGCCGCGTTGGCGAAAAGTCCGTCGCGGAGTTGGAAGAAAGCAAGAAAGCGGCGGTTACGAAGTTGGAGGCTCTGCTCCACAGGGCCGGAGCACTGGAGAAAGAACACCGGGGTCGGATTCCCTTTGGCCGCAAGCTGTCGAAGGCCGCGAGAACCGTAGTCGCGATGGTTCTCGTTATTCCAGGCGCTTTGGCTGCCTTGGTTGCCGGTGTCTGCGCAATTGGGGGGATTTACAGCCTCTTCGACGACCCATCCGTGTTTGGCGTGTTTTTTCGCTACGGCGGGGCCGGGCTGGTGGTCGCTGTGGTCTGTTTTGCGGTCGCCGGATTGATCAAGCCCGAGAAGCCGCTCCCCGAGCAGATTGCGGCGGTCGAAAAGGAGATCAGCGCCCTCGATGCAAAAATCGCCGAACTTGCCGGGCAGGCGAGCACCTCGCCGGTTCAGGAGACGCTCGGGCAACCGCTGACAGATAAAGCCAAAGACAAAACTACGGAGCCAGGAACGTCGATCACCGGGGTCCCGGGCAAGAGCACGACGCCGGAAAAACGAGGCGGTGGGAGTAAGGCAGTGTTGCCGCTCATGTTGATCGCGGCGGTGATCTGTGGCGTAGCGTTCATCAGCACGCATGACCACCGGCAACAGCCCACGGCTTCTGCAAAGAAAGCATCTGTGGAAGCGGAACCTCCCCCCAAAGGTCCGCGCAGCCGCATGACGGTGTTTTTCGCAACCCCAGTGGACGCGACGGCACTGGAAACCTCGAACTACGTTATCCTAGGCACCCCGCCTGGTGGTGTGCCGGGTCGAGTGCGTGTTTACTCGGTCCACAGGCTTTATGACTCAGCGGTCGAACTGACCATTGACTACATCCCGAGGCGGGGCGGGGGTGAGATCAACCTGCAAATCGGCAGCGTGCGCGAAGCATCCGGCGCAGCCGTAACGAAGGTGGACTTGATCAAAACCGAAATTCAGTAGCCGAACGTCTTTTCCTCATGGCAGTGTCAACGCGAAAGCAGTCGCCTCATGTCGCTGCACAGCGCCTTCCATTGCGCACGGGCGGCAACCTGGCGGTCCCGGGCCGCGACGGTCTCAAGCAAACACAAGCGGGCAGGCGATGCGGCCCCGACTGGAAAGAGTTTACATTTTCAACCCCCCTCGCCAGCACCGCACGCCGGTCGCGAGGTTCGTCTGCTCCAATCAACATTATGAAAAACAAAGAAAAACCTCTACCGGGCGTCGATGTGCTCAATACGGGCTATGGCGACCTGGAAATCCACTTTGACCCGGATAAACCTGACGAGGTCCAAAAGGCCAAAGAGACCATCACCGATATGCTCAAGCGCGGCTATGCCATTTTTGTGCGCCAGGGCAAGCAGACGTTCCGCGTCCGTAAATTCGACGTGGACAAGAACGTTTACATCATCGGCAGCACGCCTTCCGAGGAAGTCCCGATAGCGGAAACCAGAGCGACGGCGGTGGGCCGCTCAGCCGGAGGTTGACCGTGGGCGAGGAAGAAAAGCGCCAGATTGGCAAGGACCTGGTGCCGCTTTCCGAAGCGTCCCGCCGCTTGGCCGAGGAGCATTTGAAAAGGCAGGACTGGTCTGGGCTTCCAGTCCCCGTCCCCGGCTTGAATCTCGTGCTGGAACCGCGCTACAAACACCAGTTCATGCGCGAGTTTCGCTGGAAGGAGTGCTACGATGAGGAAGGCGTCCGGCACGAGATTGAGGAGGAGCCACAGCCGAAGCCGTCTGAGTTTACAACCGTCAATTCCTGGTGGAACGCCCGCTATCAGGTCACCATCCTGGTGGTCAAGGACAAGCAGGGCCGCGCCCAGTCCCGCCTGCTATTGGATGACAAGTTGGCCTTCACGCTTCGGACCCTGGAGGCTGCCGGTGTCTGGCCCATCGAAGCCGAGCGAAGCGCCATGAAAAAACTCGCCAGCCTGATACCAGCGGACCAATTCAATCTATACGAACTGACGGGCCATTTTGCTGAGGTCAGCGAGCGCAGTCGGGTGACCTACCTGTTCCGCAAAGGCCGTCCGACGATTGCCCTGCGCGAGACCGAGGAACGGTTCATCTTGCTGTGCATACTCTGCCTGCATCCAATCGGCTATTATGGCGATACCTGGGCCGGTGTCATGTGCCCAACCGATGAAGTCATAGCGCATCTTCTGATGATGCGGGGTTCCGAAGAAAAACACTGGGCCAACGCCAATCAACATTCGCTCGACCACCCTGCTGCCGGAGTGTGAGTGGGCGCTTCAATGGAAAAGGTTTACATTTTCAGCGGCCTCAGAGATGTGGTATTCACCGACTGGAAAAATGACCCTTACGATCAAAGCGATCTTGAAAGAGTTTGTCGCCTACGTGGAGAGCGTGGTTGATAGTGGTGAGCGTGACCCCGGTAGCCCATTCGAGCAGGCGATGAATCCGAAACTGCTGGCCCAACTGGAAGTCGCCTTGTGCGCGGCCCGGTCGCCGGACGAACAGGTCATTCTGCTCACCAACGGCACCCCGGCGAGGGCGCTGGTCGCCGGATTTCTCCTCCGGGAGACGGGCCTGACCGTCGAGCACATCGTCAGCGAGCTGGACGAGGATGTCGTCGAAATGCTGGCTTCCTGCATCCGCAGATTGAAGGTGTCGAGGCTTTTGCTCCTGGACGCCACGTCCGTCAGCCCGCCGTCGCCCGGAGGGCCTGCCGTCAGGCATTTGATGCTTGGCGACGCGCCCAGGTGACGAGCGGCACGAGGCCCGAGGACGGGACGCTGGACCGGCGCTCCGCTCTCACGGTGACGCCCGCCGAGAACCACCACCAGCGCACCAAGCGGACCTTGCAGGCAGATGACGGCGCGGTGATCGTCATCGTGGCCGCGAAGTTGCCGGGCGGGCAAGCTGGCACGTGTCCCGCCGCCCTCGACCCGAACGGCGGTCGGTGCCCGCGAGGCCGCAAGCCCGAGGATGGCACCGGCGAGAACCGTGGCTGTGGAAACGCTTGCCTGATTATGAGCAATTATCTGCATCGTGAACTGCCGAACCTCAGCACGCCAGCGTGGCTTGGGGCCATCGAGCACGGGAACAATGGTGCCGAACTGCCCCTCCGGGAGATATTGGCCGGGTCCCTGTATTACCCGGCGTGCGGCCTGAACGGGACCCCGGTCAAATACTGTGCGGGAGCCATTCTGTCGTTCATCTACGCCGATTATGGCATCACGAAAGCGGAATACCTGGGCAATCTGAATGGCACCGGCGAAGATTCAGGGTTTCGAGGCTACCACTCGGTCATGCAGAGGGAGGTTTTCAAGGAGGACATCGTGCCGAGTGGTTGGAAGCCGTCGCTCACGCCAGCGTGCGCCGAGAATACTCAGCGGCTGGTGAGGCAAGAAGCGGGGTGCCAACCCTTTGGGCATTGGAGCGTCTGGGACAGGGACGCAGACCGCGAGGCGGCTCATGGCCCGGAGAGGTTCAGTTTCCTCTTTTTTGCCGGAGAGATGTCCGCCATCTACCAGGGGCTGTTTTGCAGGCTCGGCATAGCCCCCCGGATTCTGGCGATCATCCAGCCGGGATCAGGACTCGGCGGCGGCTGGGAGCAGACGGAGTCGAACGCTTCCTTTTTCAAGAAAGTGGTGACCTCGAACCGTGCCGGGATGCCCGAGTATCTGCTCTATGGCGGCTTCGGTCGCGGCTTCTACGAGGAACCATGCTGGCGGGAATATCGGGGCCAGCGGTTGGTTCAGTTGCCGGAGCGATACGCAGGGCTTTGGAGATTCAACGTGGGCGTTTAGCCAGACCAGCACCATGGTCGCCGCCCGGTAGGGGGCTTGCCTGGTCCTGGCCGCAAGGTCCATAGTGCGGGCGTGGTATGAACACCGATTTGAAAGGCAAAGTCGCCCTGGTGACCGGAGGCAGCCGGGGCATCGGACGGGCGGCGGCGTTGTCGCTGGCCGGGGCCGGAGCAGATGTCGCCGTGAATTACCATAGCCGGGAGGCCGAGGCGCAGGAAGTCCGCACCCAGATCGAGGCCCTCGGGCGTCGCGCCGTCACAATCAAAGCCGACGTTTCCCAGGCCGCTGAGGTCTCCCGTCTCGTGAGCGTGGCGCAGAACCAGTTGGGCGACATCGGCATTCTCGTCAATAACGCGGGCATCAGCCGCCCACAGCCCGTAGAGGAAATCACTGAACGAGATTGGGACGAGATCCTGGCCACTAATCTCAAGTCCATGTTCCTGATCACGCAGGCGGTCCTGCCAGGGATGCGGCGGCGGCGGTGGGGCAGGATCATCAACTTGTCCTCCGTGGCGGCGCAAACGGGCGGCGTTATTGGTCCGCATTACGCGGCCTCCAAAGCGGGAGCCATCGGGCTGACCCACTCCTACGCCGCCCTTCTGGCCAAGGAGGGCATCACGGCCAACGCGATTGCCCCGGCGCTGATCGAGACGGAGATGATCACCAGCAACCCAAAGGCGCGACCCGAGCTGATCCCCGTGGGCCGGTTCGGGACCGTGGAGGAGGTCGCCGACATTATCGTGCTGCTGGCGACCAACGGCTACATCACCGGCCAGACCGTCAACGTGAACGGCGGCTGGTATATGAGTTGAGCGTCGCATGAAACCAAAATGCGGAACGTGCCACGGCAGGAGCGCCGGACGATCCGGAAGCTGTTGAGTTGGGGGAACTTCGAGTAAACTCTCGACGAACGCATGAGCGAGCAAAACACTTTGCAAACCGAACGGCTGATCTTGAGGCCACTCACGCCGGATGACGCGGCTGCCGTGGCCAAGGGGGCGGGAAGCCGTGAGATTGCCGACACAACCACGTCCATCCCTCACCCCTATTCCGAGGAGCAAGCTCGGGCATGGATAGCCGCCCGCACAAGCCAGTCCAGCGCCGGCAAGGAAGTCGTGTTTGCGGTTGTAACCAATGAGGACGCTCAGTTCATCGGGGCTGTGGGCCTGCGCGGCATCGATGCCGAACATTCTCAGGCCGAACTGGGCTTTTGGCTTGGGGTGCAATTCTGGGGCAGAGGCTACGCGACTGAGGCGGCACGGCGCGTGGTCAGCTATGCCTTCGAGGACTTGAAGCTAAATCGCGTTTACGCTCACCACATGGTCAGAAATCCAGCGTCGGGCCGGGTGCTGGAAAAACTCGGAATGAAACGGGAGGGCCTGTTGCGCCAGCGGGTGCGGAAGTGGGGTGTGTTCGAGGACGTGGTGCTCCGGGCAATCCTCCGCGACGACCGGCCAAAAGCGGAGGAAGCGTCACGGTGAAACCCCTTGAGCCGTTAAGGCTGGCCAGGGCTGGGTCGGATGGGGTGGAGGCCAAGGCAGGGTTGGGGGAGATCCGCAGAAGTAATTACGGCATGACCTGTGCAGAACGCATAATTGAGTCCCTGCTGGACGACGAACAGCTACCTCCAGCGGCTATGACGAGAGCGCACCGTGTGGATCACGTGGCCAAAACCCGAATATACCGGGACGCCTGGGAAGCCGAAGCGAGCGTGCCCCGGTCCGGCTGGCGCGATTGGCGCGTCGCGGGTGTCCAGTTCTCGGCCTTCCACAGGGAAGGCACCCCATTTGCGTTGCCGTTCCGCCCCGACAGCTACCTGTGGGCCGGGCCGTTCACCCTGAGACTCCCTGTTGAAGATGTGGAATCGGCCCGGCAGGGCTATCGCTGGGCGCATTACCAGCGCGGGGTCAGGAAATACGCCAACATGCTGGCCAGAGGGATCAAACCGCCGCCCGTGGTCCTGCTGTATCATGACGCCTGGGGTTGGACAATGCAGGATGGCAACCACCGGTATGAGGCGCTGGCCAAGGCCGGGGCGACGACCTACGACGCGTTCCTCGGCAGGCCAAAGAGAAAGCAGGCGTTCGATTCGTTCTGATCGTCTCCGAATCGCCAGGCCCAGGCGGACGGCAACGGCCTCAATTCCGGTTCTTTCGCAGCCAGGGCCGGACCAGAAATGAGAATGGCTCGGCCCTTTTCTCCTGCCTCACCAGCACGCCCGGCCTGCCCAACGGCCAGAGGAACGAGACTCGAAAGTAGGCCCCGCTACGCGTCACCCCCACACAATCCCGTTTGGTGGGCTTTCCCAGGCCCTGGGCGATCTGTCGGATCTCGGCCTTGAGCTGCGGGACCAGGAGATCGTCGGCACAAGCATGTGGCTTCGGAATGGGCTTGGTCACGAGCAGGTAGGTCTGCGCGGCCAGGCTGCCGCGAAGGCGTATCTCCCAGACCGGGTGGTGCGGCATCCGCTCGACCGAGATGACGTAGAAGCCAATCTCGCCCAGGCGATCCCGCCACAGCTCCTGGTAAAACAGTTCGGCGGGATGGTAATATGCACCGCATCGGCGCAGGATTCCCTCCAGGAGTTTGTCCCTGGGCGGCTGGAACGAGGCGGCGGTTTTCGGCACCAATTTCATGCGTGGCCTTCGTGCTCATTCATGCCCACTGGAGGCTGGTGACCTCGCGTGACGGCAATCCGCTGGGGCCGCATAATTAAAGCGCGGCCAGCAGCGCCGCGATCTTGCCCGCCACGTCCGGCGAGACTTCGATTTCCAGTTTCAACGAATCGCAGAAGGGCTTAGCGGTCAGGCTGAACTTGCCCTCGCGGTCGATGGACAGCGGGCGCGGCTCGCCGGTGCGTTCGTCGCACATGACGCGCTCACCGAATGGCGCGGCGACCTGGGTCAGGACCATGACGCGCTTGCTGTTGAGGTCATCGTGCCGGTCCTTGTTGGCCGCGCAGGCAGCCCGCTCGCGCTCGTGTTCCGGCAGGAGCCTGCGCCGGATGTCGGCAGCAATACGGTCGGCTGGTTTCGAGGCCGACACGTTGATGCTGGTCTTGGGGGCTTCGCCCTCGCGGTAATAGGGCCGGTGCTCTCGGAGGGCTTCGGCCACGCTGGCCGAGATGTGCAACTGGCCTCTATCCCGTGCCGCCTGAAAAAACAACCTGCCGCCATTGGGCAGATCGAAAACCCGCGCCCGATGGTCCGCGAAGCCCGCAGCCGCCGCGAGTTTCAGCTCTGCCGCTACGGCCTCCGCCAGTGCGCGTTGTTCGGGCGTCATGCTCATCTATCGGTAGTTTCAGGGATTGACAACAGAACGTGTTTTTCGGAGGTTGGCCGCATTAAAGGCTTTACTGGCATCGCTGTTGGTGGAGAAACTAAAATCGGAGGACGCATTATGTCGTGGTTTGAGAAGGCTCGATGCGGTTTGGGGAGGGGGCCTTTTGGTCCGCTGTTCGTTCTGTTCGTCTGTCTTTCCGCTCGGGGTCTAGGGCAGACGTATAACGATTTCTCTTATGAGGTTAGCGGAAGCAACGTTACCATCACGCTTTATAGGGGCCTCGGAGGCGCTGTCACGATACCATCTTCGATACCCGGGGTCGGTAGCGTCACTAGCATCGGGGTGAATGCGTTCCGTGATTGCTACAGCCTGACCGGCCTCACGATTCCCGACAGCGTCACCAACATCGGAGGCGGGGCATTCGCGGACTCTGGTCTGGCCAGCGTTACGATTCCCGACAGCCTCACCTCCATCGAGGACAATGTGTTCTGGGGCTGCTCCAACCTGACCAGCGTCACCATCCCCAGCAGTGTCATCTCCATCGGCAGCGACGCGTTCTCTTATTGCACCCGCCTGACCGGAGTCACCATCCCCGACAGCGTCACCAGCTTAGGTCTTTATGCGTTCGCTAGCTGCTCCAGTCTGACGAGCGTCACTATCCCCAAGAGCATCACCTTCATCATGCCAGGCTGCTTCTCGTATTGCACCAGCCTGACCAGCGTCACGATCCCCGACAGCGTCACCAACATCGGGGGCTACGCATTCCCTAACTGCGCCAGGCTGACCAGCATCACCATTCCCGACAGCGTTACCTTCATCGGGGACCAAGCGTTCACTAGCTGCACTAGCCTGACCACCGTCATCATCCCGGACAGCGTTGTAAGCCTCGGGGCACTTGCGTTCGCTTACTGCACCGGCCTGACAAACGCCACAATAGGCAACGGCGTCACCTCCATCGGGGCATCAGCGTTCGACACCTGCACCAGCCTGACCACCGTCACAATAGGCAACAGCGTCACCAACATCATGGGCGACGCCTTTTATTACTGCCCCGGCCTGAAGGCAATTACCGTGGACCCGCAGGACACTGCATATAGCAGTCTGAACGGGGTCCTGTTCGATAAGAGTCGATCTTTGCTCATCCAATACCCAGCGGATCTCATCGGACCCTACAGCATTCCCAACACCGTCACCAGCATCCAGACCAATGCTTTCGCCTGGTGCGAGGGCCTGACAACCGTTACGATAGGCAACAGCGTCACCAACATCGGAGACTGGGCGTTCGCTTACTGCCACAGCCTGACCAGCGCCACGATAGGCAACAGTGTCGCCAACATCGGAGGCCGGGCGTTCGCTTACTGCTCCGTGCTGAGCAACGCCATGATAGGCAACAGCGTCACCAGCATCGGAGACTTGGCATTTATCGGCTGTTTTCTGACCGTTAGTGTTACCATCCCCAGCAGTGTCACCCACATCGGGAACCTTGCGTTCGACGGATGCACCAAACTGACCAGCGCCTATTTTCAGGGCAACGCTCCTCCATCTTTCGGTCAGGGAGTGTTTGACGCCGCGGCTCCGGGCTTCTCCATCTACTACCCCACGACCGCCACGGGCTGGACCGGCCCCAATTGGAACGGCTACGCTGCCCAGCCCTACGTTTATACGCCTCCCGAACAATTGCCCGCTCTGGTTCTGTTACGAGGCTTGGAAGCCATAACGCCCTCGTTCAGCAACCTCCGACTCGGCACGAATTATCAGTTGCAGGTCTCGGACGATCTCAACACGTGGAGCAACACGGGGCTGGCGTTCACGGCGACTAATGCGACCGAAGTCTATCCGCAGACGTTTGACAGCAAGTTGAAGCAGCTTTTCTTCCGGCTTGAGTCGCCACCATAAGGAACCATCCCAAACTTCCTTTCTTCAACGGCCCGACGCTGGGAAGAGGACGTTTGCTTACTGTGGCCATTGGTTGGCCTCTGGAGGAACGCCGCTGGAGGTTTTCCGTGCTTTGGGGACGTTACATTCTCAAAGTGCGGTTGCTGGACTTTGCCTCCAAGGACAACTTGCCAGCACGAGTTGGACGCTTCCCATTCCTCGATGCCCAGCAGATTCTCAACCCTACTAATTGCGTCACCAACAGCAGCACATGACTCACGAATAAAACCGCCAGCCGCCCTGGACCGGCCTTGCCTGTCGTGGACCAGAGGCGGCTGGATGCCGCCCCTGAGCATAAACCACAGACGACACGCTTTCACCAGCGACCACTCCGATAGTTGGGTGGTTCTAAGGGACGCCAGAATCAGGCCACTACCGAGCAACCAGGGTCATCAGCTTCCCGAGCGCCCGCCGCTCGTCCGGCGTCCGCGCCAGAGCGTAAACGGCGGCGACTTCCGCCCGGCTCAACGTCCACGCGCTCGGGATGGGCACCGCAGCCTCCCTGATTTCGCCCGTCTGATACTCGCGCCAGAAATCCCTCAAGGCCGGGTGACGGCGAAGCTTGTCGAATGCCCGGCGCTCGATTTCGCGCACGGCACGTTCAGAGATTTCCATAATCGTGGCGACCTCCCTTTGGGTCAACAGGCCAACCTCACGTTCTCCGCTGCCCGGACGGACCCTGATGACTGGCCTGGGGGGCAACACACCTTGCCTGGCCCGCCTGCGCCGAGCCTCCTCCTCCCACTGTTTGGCCAGGGCGAGCGCCTCCTTGCGGCTGCGTGAACCGGTCGCCCTCCACAGTTGGCGTCCAGTCCCGTCACGGAAGGACGCGACCCAGAGGCTGCCCCGGCGCGGCAGATGGACGCTCGCCTCGTCGATTAAGGCTTCGATGTTCAGCGGTTCGTCGCTCTCGATGAGGACCTGGACGATTTCGTGCGGTTCCATACCCGTAACTACTTGGAGAGGAGTTAAACCTCAAAGGCGGCAGGCGTTGGCGCACCGCTGGTTTCTCCATCCGTTCGGCCATCGTGGCCCCGAACAGGAGCCGAGCCAGTGACATTCGCCGAGAGCGTGGTGCTCGCAGGCTGGCCCGCAGCAGTGCGTCCAACCTCTTTGATTTCGTGCCAAGCAGCGGCCATGGCCAAGCCGCGAACCGCTTCAACCAATTCCGCGATTTCCATGCCCTAGTTACGGTCATGCAGCCGAGGCGGGCCAGGTCAGATGAAATCACCCGCCGCGCTCTTGAATGCGCCGATCTTCCGGCCTTCCGCCTTCCTCGCAAGCGGTGAATGGGTTATTTTCGAGTGTGTTGCGAACCTGATGAACCACGGAAAGAAAATGCGCGATGAAAGAAACCACGTCGGTCCAATTTGAGGCGGAGGTCCTGCGCTCCGCTGTGCCCGTTCTGGTGGACTTCTACACCAGTGAATGCGTCCCCTGTCGCCGGATGTCGCCTGTCCTTGGGGAAGTCGAGGCGGCGAGCAACGGGGCGCTCAAGGTCGTGAAAATCGACGCCAGCGCGGACGGCCAGTTCAGCGCGTCCTTCGGCATTACCGCAGTGCCGACCCTGCTGCTCTTTCACCGAGGTCAGCAGATCGGGCAGATCATCGGCGAGCGGAACAAAAAGGACCTGAATAAGTGGATCGAGGAGTCGCTGGGCGCTGGCGGTCCCAGGGCCAAAGGCTAAAATGGCGGCGTGAACCTCGACCGGCAAGAACTGGCCCGCCAGGCTTCCGGGCTGGCTGAGTGCGGCGTTTGCCCCGGCACGTCCTCCTGGAAATACGAGGGCTGGTGCGGGATGCTCTACGACCGCGCCCGCTACGAATACCGGGGCAAGTTCGCCGAGGCCCGGTTCAAGCGCGATTGCCTGGCGGAATACGCCGAGGTCTTCAAGACCGTTTGCGTTGATGCCGCATACGATAACTTCCCGAGCCAGCAATACCTGGAGGGCATGGTCGGCCAGACGCCGGACGATTTCCTTTTCGGCCTCAAGGTGACCGACGCCATCACCATCAAGAAGTTCCCGAACCTGGACCGGTTCGGCCAGCAGGCCGGGAAGCCCAACGAGAATTTCCTCAACGCGGATTTGTTTACGAAAGCGTTCTCGAAGCCCTGCGAGACCGTCCGCCCCGCCATCGGCCTGCTCATGTTCGAGTTTTCGCGGTTCTGGCCCACCTACTACGCGCATGGCCGCGATTTCATCGCCGACCTGGACAGGTTCCTGGGCCAGCTTCCGAAGGGCTGGCCGTATGGGGTGGAGATGCGGAACCGAAACTGGCTCATGCCGGAATACTTCGACTGCCTCGCCCGGCATCAGGTCACGCACATCTTCAATTCTTGGGAGGCTATGCCCCCGGCTGGCGAGCAAATGGCGTTGGCGGGCAGCCGGACCAACCCGGACCTGGTCGCCGCCCGGTTCCTGCTCAAGCCGGGCCGCAAATACGAGCAGGCGGTCAAGGCGTTCGAGCCTTACGACCGCATCAAGGGGGAGACCCCGGAGGCGCAGGCGGCGGGCCGGGCGCTCATCGCCGAGCGCAAAGACGCCGGGCCGAAGCGCAGGACGTTCGTGTTCGTCAACAACCGGTTGGAGGGAAACGCCATTTTCACCATCGCCGCCATGTTGGAGCCGCTATGACCGGCGAACACCTGTCGCAATCTCTCGCCGAGGCTCCCGATTCGGAAGCCAAGATGCCCGTCCTTTTCGTCGGCCACGGCAGCCCCATGAACGCCATCGAGGACAACGAGTTTAGCCGGGCGTGGGCCGAAGCCGCCAAGGCGCTGCCGACGCCCAGGGCGATCCTCTGCGTCTCCGCGCACTGGGAGACGAACGGCACCCAGGTCACCGCAATGGCGCGGCCAAGGATCATCCACGATTTCCAGGGTTTTCCTGGGGCGCTCTTTCAGAAGCAGTATCCCGCTCCTGGGTCGCCTGACCTCGCCCGCCTGGCGCAGACCATCGCCCGCCCGACTCCCATCGCCCTCGATTTGGAGTGGGGGCTGGACCACGGGGCGTGGTCGGTCTTGTGCCGCATGTTTCCGAAGGCGGACATCCCGGTGGTGCAACTGAGCTTGGACCGAGGGAAGGCTCCGGCTGCGCATTACGCGTTGGGCCGGAAGTTGGCCGGACTGCGGAGGAAGGGCGTGTTGATTGTCGGCAGTGGGAACGTGGTCCACAACTTGAGGGAAATCATCTGGCGGGACACGGCCTTGGACTGGGCTGTCGAGTTTGATGCGCGAATCGCACAGGCAATCCGAACCCGTGAGCACGATTCCATCATTCACTACCAGGGATTCGGCCAGGCGGCGAGTCTGGCGGTGCCCACCAACGAGCATTTCCTGCCGCTGCTGTATGTCCTGGCGGCGCAGGATGCGCGGGAGGGGGTCCAGTTTTTCGCCGAGAAAGTCACGTTGGGTTCGATGTCCATGCGCTCGCTGAGGATTGGATGAGGCGGTTGTGGGTGGAAGCCCGCTAGGGCGCAAGGCGGAGGATGGACTCATCGACGCCCGTTCCCTGCTCAAGGAAACGCCTAGCGCCAGCTACGTCCAGCGGACGGAGTGGAACGTGCGGGACAGCGACGGCACGGTGGTCTTTTCCATCGCGCCGGTGCTGACGGGCGGCTCAAAGCGCACCGTGGACCTGGCGCACAAGCACGGCAAGTTGGTCCTCCACCTGGCGAGGGACGGCGGGCCTGAGACCCCGCGCTGGCCCCGGGCTGCTTCGTCCAGGCTGCGCATCGCCTCCGAGGCTCACTTCGACGTGGCCTCGGCCAGGAGCTTGAGCGCCCGCTCCAGCACGGCCTCGGCTTCGTCCAACCTGCCATCGCGGATCAGTGGTTCGGCCTCTTGCATGACCTGAGCCACGGGCGAGGGGTCGCGTCCTTGCTCCTGCCAACGGCGGACGCCAGCCTCCACCCTGTCGCCCTTTGAGTGCAGGACCAGTAACTTTGTCTTCAAGCCCTTGAGCTTCGTTCGCTGCTCCGGCGTCAACTTGTTCTTAATGCTGACCAGCAGACCGAGCTGTGTGCGCCGCAACTCGCCCTCGGCGCTGTTGATCCTGTCGGACTGGGCCAACACCGCCGATTCATCCACCTGGTCCTTGGCGATCAGCGACGCCAGCTTCTGAACCTCCGCCTGAACCCGTTGCTCGGTTTCCTGAATGCGCGGCTGGGTCTTCTCAGCGGCGCTTTGGATGAAGTCCCGTTGATCGGCGGTGAGAGCGATTGCCCGCTGCTGCTGGAGCACTAGGTCTGGCGGAAACAGATTCTCGGCGATGGGGTCGCCGGGCGTTGATTGCGCTTGAACCGCCACTCCAAGGCAAAACGACAGGCAGGTAAGAATCGTGAATCTCGTGTTCATGGTTCAGATTGATGCAACCGAGAGTAGGTGAGCATTCGGGAAAGTCAAGGCCACAGGAATCTCGTCTCGCCCTCCGCGTGGCCGCAGCGGCGGGGAACGTGATCCTGGGCGCGAAGTAATATCGAGGGGCCGGTTTGGGCAGACGCGCAACAAGTGGCCTTGACCAGGCGGCGGTCCAGGGCTACAAGGCGACTATGAAAACGTTCTTCCCCGTGCTCGCGCTGTTTTCGCTTGCTGCGATGCTCGGTCGTGCCGAGACCCCCGCCGCCGACCAGGTGCTGGCCCAGGCCAAGGCCAAGGCCGCTGCCGAGCATAAGGCCATTTTTGTCCACTTCGGCGCGTCCTGGTGTGGATGGTGCAAGCGCCTCGATGCGTTCCTGGAGCGGCCAGACATCAAGCCGGTGTTCGAGAAGCAGTTCATCCCGGTCAGGCTGGTGGTCCAGGAGAACGACAAGAACAAAGCTCTGGAGAATCCAGGAGCCGACGCCCTACTCAAACATCTTGGGGGGCCTGGTGGGCTGCCGTATTTCGCTTTCCTTGATGAGCAAGGGAAACTCATCGTCAATTCCAAGCTCGACGGCCAGAACATCGGCTACCCGGCCCAGCCGCAGGAAATCAACTGGTTCGTCCAGACGATGAAGAAGGCGGCACCGAAGATGCCCGAGGCCGACCTGAAAACCATCCAGGCCGCACTCAGGGATTTCAAGAAGTGACGCCCACACAGCGAGATCTGGCTCCGACTATCGAGCGCCTCACAGCCCTTGACCCAGCTCAGATCGAGCGTCTGGTTGTGGAGAGTCAGCGCGAGGGGTTCCGGCTTCTAACGCGCCTCCGGGAGGAGTGGGCGAGTGGGGCGAACCGGTTCGACCAACCTGGAGAGGCCCTGTTCGGACTATTCGATGGGGAGTTAGCCGGGACAGGCGGCATCAATCGCCTGGATGATTCGACCGGACGGCTCCGTCGTTTTTATATTCTGCCGTCGCACCGCCGCCGAGGGTTGGGCACGTGCTTACTGCGGCACATCCTCAACCACGCTGCTGGCCACTTCCGCTGTGTGGTTCTGCGAACGGAGACCGAAACCGGAGACCGTTTTTACCGTGCCTGCGGCTTCACGCGGATCGGGGGTTCGCGTGACCCAACTCACAGAATACAGTTGCTCGGAGCCGAGCCAGAAGCTGCACCCAACTGCCGCCCTTCGCCACTGTTGCCAGCCTGAGCCGAAGCCAAATCCGGTCGGCGAGCACATGGCGCTGCCGGGCAGCCGGGACAACCCGGACCTAGTTGCCGCCCGGTTCCGGTTCAATCTGGGCCACAGGATGGGCAGGCGCTCGTCCAAACGTGACATGCCCCCTCCTGGCTGGTCCAACTGGGCATGACGATTTCGCAACCACTCGCCATCGCTGGGGTCATCTGTTTGGTGATCGCCACCGTATTCGCCCGCCGCCATCTGCTGGCTGACCGTGGGCTGCGCCACGGACTTGGCGGCTTGCTCGTCTCCGCGTCGGCAGGTGTGGGCATAACATTCTCGCCCAGACCGCAGGGCTTTTGGCTTCTTGCAGCGGTGATGCTGGCTGGCGTAGCGTTGATGACCTGGAACCTGCCCCGAGGGCAGAAGCGAAAACAGTAGGATGTCCAGGCATTCCAGTTAAGAGCCTACATCCTCAGACACCGAGGTCACAGAAGACAAACCCGTTATGATCGAGAAGATCGGAAACGCTGGCCCTCAAACCTCTGGTCAGGCCCGCCAGCGCGAGAGCAGCCGCTCCAAGCCCATAGGAACCTGGGTTTGCTCACGCAGGGCCATTGCCTGCGCCTTCGCGTTGTCGTTGTTCCTGGGCAGCCCCCTCGCGTGCCGCGCCGACAAGGTGGACGAGGTCGTTTCCGCCGAGATGCAGAAGTATCGCATCACCGGCCTCTCGCTCGCCATCATTGACAAAAGCGACATCGCCACGGCGAAGGGCTACGGGTTCACCGACCAAGGCGGCAAGGTGCCGGTCACAACATCGACCTTGTTCCAGGCCGGGTCCGTGAGCAAGCCAGTGGCGGCGCTCGGCGCGTTGCACCTGGTCGAGCAAGGGAAGCTTTCCCTGAATGAGGATGTCAATCGATTCCTGACGACGTGGAAAGTCCCGGAGAATGACCTGACCAAGGACCAGAAAGTCACGTTGCGGCGCATCCTCAGCCACAGCGCCGGGCTGACGGTTCACGGCTTCCCCGGTTATGCGGCGGGCCAGCCCATCCCCACGCTGGTCCAGATACTCGATGGCGCAAAGCCCGCGAACACCGCAGCGATTCAGGTCGATGTCATTCCCGGCAGCCGCTGGCGATACTCTGGCGGCGGCTACACGGTGATGCAGCAGATGCTCATCGACGTGACGGGCAAGCCGTTCCCGCAGTTCATGCGGGAGGCGGTCCTGGAACCGCTTGGAATGGCGTCGAGCACCTACGAGCAACCGTTGCCGGACGGCCTCATCGCCAGGGCGGCGACCGGCTACTACGCGAGCGGGAAAGAGGTCGAGGGCCGGTGCCACATTTACCCGGAGATGGCGGCGGCGGGCCTTTGGACGACGGCTTCCGACTTGGCACGGTTGGCGATTTGTGTCCAGAAGGCGCTGGCAGGCGAGGCCAATCAGGTCATCTCACAGTCGATGGCCCGGCAGATGTTGACCGACCAGAAGAGCGGCTCCGGCCTGGGCGGAGGCGTTGACCTTCTCGTCCGCGCAGTCAGGGAGACGTTGAAACAAGGGAGCGGCTGGGGCCTGGGCTGGAGCCTTGATGGCAGCGGGAAGACGCTCCGATTTTCCCACGGCGGACGTGACGAGGGCTTCGATGCCTTCGTGACCGCCTTCGCGGAGGGCGGGCGGGGTGCAGTGGTCTTGATCAACGCGAACGACAATTCAGGGGCGGTGCATCGGGTCGTGGAGGCCATCGCCCAGCAATACCAATGGCCCGCTCCCTGACCTGTGAAAACAGGACCGTGACTTCGCCAACACCCTTGGCATCGAAAGGACCGGGAGAGGTTCATGCGCTGGCGAAGCCAGTCCCGGTGAGCAGATGCTTTTGACTTCGGAGCGCGAAGGCCGCTCCGTCCACTGCCCTCGACACCGACAGCGCCCCATCGAGATGGTCGATCTCGTGTTGGAGCAGCTCGGACAGAGTGCCCTCGACGGCCAAGGTCTGCTCGATCCATCGTTCGTCACGGTAGGTCATCGTGAACCCGGTATGGCGCTTGACCCTGACGAGCAGGTCGGGAAAGCTCATGCAATCGTCCCAAAGCTCCATCATCTTCTTGCTCATTCTAGCCATCGTCGGGTTGATGATGAGCCAGGGCCGGTCGATGTGCAGGTAAACGACTCGCTTGAGGACTCCAATCTGAGGCGCGGCGATGGCCCGGCCCCACCCGTGCTTGGCCCGGAAGTCCATCAGCGTGTCGTGCAGGTCCTGGCCGACCGCCTTCACGGCGGACAGCTCGGATTCTCGAACCGGCTCGCACGGCTGGTTCAAGTAGGGATTGCCCAGAAGCAGGATGTTGCGAACGGCCATGTTTTCAGCGTGTGCTTGAGCTTTGCGCAGCTTCCCCGCTGCCGCAAGCGAGCGTTTATAGGAGGGGTTGTGCTATGGCACCGCCGTTACACTGGAAAAGCTGTAAAGGGCACCAGCCCGGATTTCGAGATCGCCGTCTGGTGACGCCAAATGCCTCACGCCTTCTCGCGGGTCTAATGTCTCACGAGGGCTTTGTTGAACCGGACGGTCTCGACCGCGCCGTAGAGACCGCGTCCGGTCTCCTGGTAACCGCGCTCCTGGTAGAATTTCAGCGTCAAGGGTCTCCGGCGAGCCGTCTCCAGGCAAAGCGTGCGAATGCCTGATTCATAGGCTCGTCGCTCCAACCCTCCGAGCAACTCGGTGCCGTAGCCCTTTCCCTGTGTCTCGCGCTCGATGCGCATCCGTCGCAATTCAGCCACAGTTTCACCCAGCCTCTGAAAGCCGCCCATAGCAACCAGCCTTCCATCGAGGAAGCCGACGAGAAAATCGCCGCCGCCGTTGAAATAGACCTGCTCGATTGCCATCAGGTCGGCCTCGTCCTCTTGCTGGCTCATGCCCAGGTCAAATCCGGCCAGGGCGCTGCGATGAAGCGCGAGCATCGCCTCTTGATATTCTGGGCAATAGCGAATGAGGCGCATCGGGACCATGAACAGCCAGAGGGCGGCGACTATGCACGCCGCCGCTTCCGCCAGCTCAACTTGATCGCCCTTGCCAGACGGGCCTTGCCCTCGGGCGTTTGCGTCTAGTGCAACCTCTTGCCTCTGGGCGAAGCTGCGGAGGATGCTTGCGGTCCATTCCCGGCGCTGACACCCAGCAGAGCGGCCAGGCGCAGACGGGCGCTGGCGCAGGAACTGATCCTGACGCCGGTGGGCCTCGGATGAAATGAGGTTGGCAGGACAGCCGCCTTCATTTGGCCTGTCGTGGGCCTGCCGTGGCAGGCTTGCAAGGCTGCGGTGCGTTGGGCGTCAATTCTTGGCCAGGTAACGGTAGAGCGTCGCCCGTGAAATCTTCAACGTCTTGCAGATGTCCACCACCGGCATGTTGCGGTCGCCGTGAAGGGTCCGTGCCGTCTGCACCCTGGGGTCGTCGAGCGAGATGGGCTTCCGCCCACCCAACCGGCCACGGGCACGTGCAGCCTCCAGTCCCGCCCTGGTTCGTTCCTGGATCAACCGGCGCTCGAACTGGGCCAGGCTGGCGAAAACATTGAAGATCAGTTCGCCCGAGGCCGTGGTCGTGTCGATGGCCCCGTCGCAGATGGATTTGAACCCGACCTTGCGCTGGCGCAGTTGGTCCACCAGGTCGATCAAATGGCGCACCGACCGGCCCAGGCGGTCCAGCCGCCACACGATTATCGTGTCGCCGCTTGTTAATTTAGAGCCTGTCCCCAAAGTGGGGTTTTCCGGATTCCGCGCCGGCGTAGGGCCATA
>CAZZFF010000043.1:0-47499 GCA_964653485.1 uncultured Verrucomicrobiota bacterium
TGCATTCGGGGCCGAAGTTGCGGATGCTACCCGGAGTTTATGCAGCCGCTGGTTCCAACCATGACGCCCGCGCCGGGCGACCGCCTGAAGCGGTTCGTCGGCGACCGTATTGCGTTCACCTTGAAGGACCGGGACGGCCACGCCGCCAAGGCGGGCTGGCGGGGGGTCCTGCGCACCAATCTCGGGCGCGCCGCCCTCCTGCGCCAGGAGATACTTCAGGCCCGCACCCGGGGCCTGCCGCTGGCCGGGGCGTCCTGGCGGGATATCCCGATGAAGGAGCGGGACGGCGGCTGGGCTTTGGAACTGCCCCTGGCGGAGGTGGGCTTTTTCAGGGCGAAGGCATACCTTGTGGATACCCGCGGCTGGCAGAGTTGGCCCGCAGGGGCGGACGTGGGTATCGCGGTCCATCCGAATGGCTATCGGACCGCGAACAGCATTTACTGCGCGTTCCCGAGGATGTTCGGGCAGACAAAGACCGCCGTGAGCGCCGTGGACCCGAAGCTGGAGAAGCGCCTTGCCGAGCTGGATCGGGTCGCCTACACCGTGGTGCCCCCATCGGGGAAGCTGCGTGACGCTATTTCGTTCCTCCCGCACATTATGGGGGGCCTTGGCTGCCGGATTCTGCACCTGCTGCCTGTCAATCCCACCCCCACCACCTACGCCCGGTTTGGGCGGTTCGGCAGCCCTTATGCCGCCCTGGACCTGACGGCCATTGACCCTGCGCTCGTGGCCTTTGACCAGCGCACCACGGGCCAGGAGCAGTTCCGGGAATTGACTTACGCCGTCCATTTGCGGGGCGGACGCGTGTTGCTGGACATTGTCATCAACCACACGGGTTGGGGATCGGTCCTCCAGGAGAACCATCCGGAGTGGTTCCTGCGCCAACCCGACGGACGGTTCGCCAGCCCCGGGGCCTGGGGAGTCACATGGGAGGACCTGGTCGAACTCAAGCACGTCAACGTGGCCCTGTGGGACGAGTTGGCGGAGATGTTCCTGACATGGTGCCGGCGAGGGGTTGACGGGTTCCGTTGCGACGCGGGCTACAAGGTGCCGGTGGCGGCATGGCAGTTCATCGTCGCGCGGGTCCAACAGGAGTACCCGGAGACGCTCTTTCTCCTCGAAGGCTTGGGGGGGTCCTGGGAGGCTACGGAAGCCCTGCTCACCGAGGGCGGGATGCAATGGGCCTACTCCGAGCTGTTCCAAAACTATTCCGGCCCCCAGGTGGCCGGCTACCTGGATCACAGTTTTCGCCAGGACGAGCGCGTGGGTTTGCTGGTGCATTACAGCGAAACGCATGATAACGAGCGCCTGGCCGCCAAAGGCCGCGCCTGGTCCTTGCTCCGCAATCGGCTCTGCGCGCTGGCCAGTGTGAGCGGCGGCTTTGGCTTCACCTGCGGCGTAGAATGGCTGGCGACAGAAAAGGTGGACGTCCACGGCAGCGCCGGCATGGCGTGGGGCAGTGCGGACAACCTGCTGCCCGAACTGGAGCGGCTTAACTCGCTCCTGGCCCAGAATCCCTGTTTCTTCGACGGGGCGGCAACCGTGCGTCTCACCCCAGCCGATTCGCCCGTCTATGCCCTGCGCCGCCAATCCGCCGAAGGGCCGGATGTCGTGCTCGTGCTGGTCAATACCGATGTCGAACACGGCAACTCCGTGGCCGTGCCGCGGGACATCGCCATGTTCGCCCCCGTGGCTGGAGGGTCGAAGACCGAGCCTCGAGCCGAGAATTCCGCACCGGTCAAACCGGCCATCGCGCCGGCAGGTTGGACCGATCTGCTTGGCCAGGCAGTCCCGGCAATGAAGCCAGGCCCGGACGGCACGGTGGTCCTCAATCTGAAACCCGGCGCGGCCTATTGCCTGACGCCCGCCCCGGCGCCGCGTGGGCTATGGGGAGACGACTATCGCCGCGCCCGCGCACGGGCAGCCTGGGGGCTGAGCGCCTTGGGCGAGGTCTTGCCCATCGAGGCCATGGGCGAAGTGGACTGGCGGGCGCTGGCCGCCGCCGTGGATGCCTCGCCCGAGAGGTTCCTGGCCCTGATCTCGCATCTGGCCGAAACCGGGGTCCAGGCCGGGGAACTCAGCCGGGCCGTCGCTGGAACGCCGCCTTCGGGCGGCGAGGGCGCGCTAGCCGCCGGTGTCTCGGCGGGGGAGACATTCTATCCCCGCGTGGTCACTTGGCAACTGGCGGACATGCGGCGTATCACACCGGTGCCGCCGGCCCACTGGCTGCTCATCCAGGACACCGTGCCGCTCCGCGCCGCGTTGGAGTGCCGCGATGGGAGACCGCCACGCCGCGTCGAGTCCATCGAGGTGCGCGGCGGTCATGTCGCGTGTTTTCCGCCCCGCCAGGACGGGGTCGATGCCTGCATGGTCCTCGAGCGCTACGCCCCGGCGGAACAACACGTCCAGGCTGCCGTTCGTTTCCTGGCCCCGCGGCCGGACACGTCCGGCTTGGGCTGCCGGGTCGCGGACCTGGACTCTCTCAATCACGCCTCGGGGGCGGGCTTCGGGAAGGCGCCGGCCGGGCCTGAGCCTCTGCGCCCGACGGAGATGGTCCTCCTTACCAACGGCCGGGGCGCCATGGCGCGGCTGTGTGTGGACCTGGGGGCGGTCAATTCCAAGTATGATTGCGCTCTCGGCGCCAACCTGCATCCCAGCCTGCCCGTGGACCGCCACATTCTTGCCAAGCGCATCCGGGTTTGGGTCAACGCGGATGGGTTCATCTCGCCGCTGGATTTCAGGAACCTGGCCTCGCTTCTGCCCGGCCCGCCCGCAGTCTGGCACTTTGTTGCCAACGCGGGCGACGGGCGCAGCGTGGAAATCCAAATGACGGCCCACATGATCGAGGAGCGCAACACCACGGTCTTTCGTTTCAGCCGCCCGACAGCGGAGCAGGCCACTGGAAAACAACTTCCGCCCCAGGCTGAGGTAGTCCTCACGGTCAGGGTCGATATCGAGGACCGGAATTTCCACAGCGAAACCAAACGCAACGGGGGAGCTGAATACCACTTTGCCTCCAATCTCCACCCCCTCCAGCGAAGGGCCGGCTTTGCTTTCACGCCCGCCCGGGACCGCTATTTGCGCGTCTTTGCCGATGCCGGCTCCTATCACCCGCAGCCGGAGTGGAGCGACAACATTCCCCACCCGGTCGAGCAAAGCCGCGGGCAGGTTGGCAGCGGGGACGCGTTCAGCCCAGGCTGGTTCGAGCTGCCTTTGCCCAAGGGTGCTGAGGCCACCCTTGTGTTGACGGCCGATCCGGCCGACCCGGACCCGAAAGAAATCGAGGGTTCCATGGTCCGAGTCCCGGTTCCCGGAGGCCGGGCGGCCTTCGCTCCCGACGATGTCTTCGGTCAGCAACTGCTTCGCGCCGCCCGGGCCTTTCTCGTGCGGCGCGGCCAGGGCAGGACCGTCATCGCCGGGTATCCGTGGTTCCTGGATTGGGGGCGCGACACCTTGATCTGCGCCCGCGGGTTACTGGCCGCCGGCCTGGTCGACGACGTCACGCAATTGGCCGTCACCTTCGCCCGGTTCGAGAAGGACGGGACCCTGCCGAACACCATCTTCGGCGAGGACGCCTCGAACCGCGACACCTCCGACGCGCCGCTGTGGTTCGGCGTTCTTTGCGAAGAGATCGCGGCGGTGGCGGGAGTTGGCTTCTATAAAACCAAAGTCGGCCCGGGGAGCGCCACGATTGCCGATGTCCTATGGGACATCGCCGTGAACTACGCCAAAGGCACGCCCAACGGCATCCGGATGGACGCCGGCTCCGGTCTCATTTGGAGCCCCAGCCACTTCACCTGGATGGACACCAACTACCCGGCCTGTACCCCGCGGGAAGGATACCCGGTGGAAATCCAAGCCCTGTGGATTCGGCTGCTGCGTCAGGTCGAGGGCGTCGGTGGTCCCTCCCAACACGAGCGTTGGAACGTCCTGGCGGCGCGGGCATTGGAATCGGTGGACACGCTCTTTTGGCGCGAGCCGCTCGGCTACTATGCGGACCTGCTGGCCGCCCGGCCCGGACAGCCGGCGGCCAAGGCGGTGGTGGATGACGCCCTCCGGAGCAACTGTCTGTTCATGGTCAGCCTGGGGCTGGCCGGGAACGGGCGCGCCAGACGTTGCGTGGAAGCGGCCCGGCGGCAGCTCGTGGTCCCCGGGGCCTTGCGCTCGCTGGCCCCTCTGCCGGTTTCAGTGCCGCTGCCCATCTACGGCAGCGACGGCCGGCTGCTCAATAATCCCGCCGAACCTTACTGGGGCCGCTACGAAGGGGACGAAGATACCCGGCGCAAGCCCGCTTATCACAACGGCACCGCCTGGACGTGGACCTTCCCCGTTTTCTGTGAGGCAATGGCCCGGGCCTGGGGTTTCTCCCCCGCGGCTTCGGCGGCCGCCAGCGCCTATCTTGGCGGCATGGCGCGCCTGATGACGGAAGGTTGCCTGGGCCAGCTCCCCGAACTGCTCGACGGCGACGCTCCGCATACCCCGCGCGGCTGCGATGCCCAGGCATGGGGCGCTACCGAAGCCCTTCGAGTCTGGAAGCTCCTGGCAGACCGCCCGGCACCGCAGTCGGGCGTAGTTCAGGCTCGTTGAAAGCCGTCACGCCGGCTATTGCGCGGCGGCCAGGCTGCCCTTGGCGATGTGTTTCAGGACAAACGGCTCGGCCATGCCGTAGGGAACGGTCGAGTAGCTGCTCCCGGTGGGCGGGCCCGGGTTCGGGGCGTGTTGGAAACTGCCTGGACCCGCGAATCCGAGGGGAGGATTGCCATGGTGGGGGCCGAGGGTGTTTTTGAGGGTGCCAATGACTGTCACCTCGATGTCGTCTTCGCCGGGCTGAATCCACCGTGTGACGTCGCATTCCCATGGCGGCGCGTCTATGTAGCCGATGGTCCTGCCGCGGATACTGACTCTGGCGACGCTTCCGTACCAGCCGGGGAGAGCCACCGCATACCGGCCGGTCTTCTGTCCGACCCGGAAATGCTCGCGGTAAGCCACTCCGCCGCCATAAAAGGGATGGCCTTGTGTATTCCAATCGGCGCCCAGTTTCAAGGGCTGGTCCGGGACGATGACGAATCCGTGCTCGGCGGTTTTCAGAACGAAGTCGCCCAGGACGTAAGCCGGCTCGAGTTCGTGGTACATCGTAAAGGGGGAGGCTTTGATGCTGACGACATTTTCACCCGTGCGCGCGACGGAGGCCAAGCCGATTTTGCCGAAGGCCTTGTCGAGCCACCATGCCCCCGGAGTCGGCGTGAGGGCCTTGCCGTTGCAAGTGATCGTGTACAGGTCGGGGCGCTCGATGACGACGGCGAGGTTGGGGGGAGGGGTGCCCTCGATCTGGAAACGGTAGCTGGCCTCGAAACCGCTATTCGCCGGGAATTTCCTGGAAATCAACTCATCTTGGAACTGCACCGCGCTGTCCCAGGGATTCCGTTCGAGGCCGTTTTTCTGCCAGGCAAACTGATTTGCCTGGTAAAAATAGAGTCCCTGCCGGGTTTCACCGCCGGCGGTCACGTCCACGTAATCCAGCGTGAGGACATTTGGCGCGAGGCGGAGGATTTCAGGGGCGTCCGCGGGGCGGAGGAGGGCAATCGCATCTCCCGTGGGTTGGGCGGGGAGGATGGGTTTGCGGGAGAGGAATAACAGGAGGCTGCCGGAGGGGGGCAGGTTGAAGGTGGTTTTGACGCCCCGGCCTTCCCGGGCGAAAGTCTGCGGCTCGGTCTGGCCCGTGTAGAGGTTCCAGGCCTCGACGCCTTGGAGGTCGGATTGGATGACGCCGGTCGAGGGGGTTTGGATGCTCGTATTGACCAGGAAGAGGAGTTCGCCGTCATCGAGCCGGCGGCGGTGGTGAAAGAGGATGCCGCGGTCGCCCTCGGATCGGGAGATGACCAGACCGGTCGAGGCAAGTTGCTTTGGCAGGGCAGGGGGCTCGACCCTTTTCCATTGGCCTGACTGGGCCAGGGCCGCGCCCGCCGGTGAGAGGCTGCCGTCGATTCTGGCGGGCGGCTCCCCGCAGCTCAAGATGATACCGCCGGCCTGCTCGAAGGCGGTGAGTAACTGGGCGGTCTTGAGATTCAGGTTCTCGGTCATTGGCGGGAGGACGACGGTGCGGTAATGGCGGCGACCGACTTTGAGGCCGGCGGAGTCCACAGAGGCGTGGCGGGCCAGGATGTCCTCGCAGCCGATGTCGTATTCGACCTGGGCGGTTTCGAGGGCCATGACGAAGTCAAAGAAGCTCTTGCCCAGCTCATCGAGCGTTGGGCCGGCCGCCTGGTACATCCAGGCGGTGGTGGTGGGTTCGAGCACGAGCGTTTCGTTGACCTGTTCGCCCTGGGAGAGGGCGGCCGAAAGGCGGGCGAAGTATTGTGCCAGGACGTGATAGCCCTCCCACCACGGTTCGTGGTAGGAGAAGGACTGGGGATAATCGGCTTTGCGGGCGCCGCGAATGGTGATGTAGGAAAGGTGCTGGTTAATGGTGTTGACGCCGAGCACCTCCAGCCAGTCGCCGATGCGTTTCATGTCCTCGAAGCGGAGGTCCCAGCCGCCGGCGCCGTAGGTTTCGCAGAGGGTGCGAGCCTGGCCGAGTTGGTTGGCGACGCTGGAGAGTTCCCTGACCATCCTGGCGTTGCCGAATTGGGCGTGGGTATTCTCGGCGTATTGATTCATGAGGCAGTCAATGGCGGGCCGTTGGTGCCAGGCGTACATGGACATGTTGTCCGGGACGGCGGCGCAGTTGGGCCATTCGTGGTCCCAATAGTGGCCGGTCCATTCGAGGTGATTGGTTTCGCAGTATTCGTGGTAGGGCTTTGACCAATGCTCGACGAATTGCTCGTTGAGGACCTGGTAATAGTTGTGGCGAACCTTGCGCCAATCCCCCAGAGGATAGCTCAGGCTGGGGAGATGCTGGAGGAGGCTGTACCCCCAGCGCTTCTCGAACTCGGGGGCCAGTATCTCGCTCCAGGCGAAATTGCCGGCGGAACGGATGTTCGGCTCGTCCGAGAACACGCCCGGCACATGGCGGCCGAACTCCTTGCCTATTTCGCGGCGATAGGCCTCCATGGTGACCTCAAGGAATTTCTCGGTCACGCCAGGGGAGAGCAGGTTCACATACCACCGGTTGCCGAACCAGGGCGAGGTCTCGGCGCGCACCTGGCTTGCGGTGAGGTAACGTCCATCGGGCAGTGTTTGGCCTGCCTTGGCCTGGGCGGTTACGTCCTCGAAGGAGTCATCGTTGCGGCGATAGACGCCCACGAGGGCATCCGACCATGATGGCGGCGTTTTGGTTTCGCTGAACGTCAGGCCGCGTCCGCGGGAGTCGGGCATTTGGTCGGGCACCCAGCCGCCTGCGAAGCCGGACGGATAAGAGTTCTCGTCGTATATCCACACGTTCATTCCGAGGTGTTGGGCCTCATCGAGGGCCGCCTTCCAGAGGGTAAACCAGTCCTTGGACAAATAGGGAGTCATCAGGCCTGGCCGCGGATGGACCCAGACCTGTTTGACCTTCTGGCCGGCGAGGTCGCGGAGCGTCTCGCGCACCTGGCGTTCCGTGAGCATGTCGTTCCACACCCAGAGCGGGCCGGTGCTGTACTCGCGCGGGGGGTCCTTGAAGAGCGCCTTGGCCTGGGACGATTCGGTTGCCCCGCAGAAGCGCGCGGCGCCGAGAACGCAAACCAGAATGGCGACGGACACAAGCCGGCCCAAGGCAGAACCCGAGACCCAAGATCGGGAGGTTTGTCGAGATTTCATGACGGGAAGAGAATCAGCACCGCCGGCGTTTTGCAATCCAAGACTTTGAGGCCCCAATGCCCGCTTACTTGGAAGATGCTTTTGGGGACCCACGGAATAAGCGGAATACTCGAAAAAGAAAGGGTTCCGTGATGGTGCCAGAGGAGGGAATTGAACCCCCGACCAAAGGCTTATGAGTCCTCTGCTCTACCCCTGAGCTACTCTGGCAACCCACAGACGCCAGGACAGTATCCGATGCGGCAACGACTCGGCAAGTCCCGAAAACCAAAATCATGCCCGGTATTTCTCAGCCGGCCGGGATTCATGTTTCGGGGTGTGGGAATGAGAGGCGCCGGGCGACGAGCCGGAGGATTGCCAAGACGGCCGCCTTTGATAGGCTGCCACCCATGAGACCTGCATCAAGATATTTTCACGCACCCTCGCTGACGCATTGGCTGCGGCTCCTGTTGGTCTTGGGCAGTGCGATCATCGCAGAATGGATGACCGATGCGGCTCCCGCCGACTCATGGGCAGGACGTTGGGACCTCACGGTCCTGGATGAGGCCAGTCAACCGCTTCCGTCGTGGTTGGAATTGAGGGTGGACCAGGGAGTTTGGAGGGCGGCCTTTGTGGGGCGCTGGGGCAACGCGCGGCCGCTACCCAAGGTCGTCGTGGAGGGAGACCGAATTCAGTTCGTCTCCCCCAAGGAGGAAGAGGGCAGCCGGAATGACCTGGTGTTCGACGGGGAGTTGAGGGGCGCGACCCTGGCAGGCTCGGCGCTAGGCCCCAACGGAACTCACTGGACCTGGAGCGGGAGACGCGCTCCTGCGCTCAAGGCTCGAGAGAATGTGAAGTGGGCTGGGCCGATCACGCTGTTCAATGGGCGGGATTTCAGCGGGTGGATGTTCGACAATCCGTCGAAGGCGTCGAGTTGGGTAGTAGAGAACGGCTGCCTGGTCAACAAGTCCGCTGGCTCGAACATCGCCACGGATGGGAAGTTCCAGGATTTCAAACTACACATCGAAGTCAATTGCCCCACCAATGCGAACAGCGGCGTGTATTTGCGCGGCCGGTACGAGGTGCAGATAGAAGATGATTCCCTCCAGGAGCCGCCGAGTCATCATATTGGGGCGGTGTATGGCTTCCTGGCGCCGGCTCCGGAGCAGCCGCGGCGCCCGGGCGTCTGGCAGGCGTTTGACATCACGCTGATCGGGCGGTTTGTGACGGTCGTTCAGAACGGCCAGACCATCATCGATCATCAGGAAATCCCGGGCATTACCGGAGGCGCTTTCGACAGCCACGAAGAACTGCCGGGACCGATCTATCTGCAAGGCGACCACGGCGGGATCGCCTACCGGAACATCGTGCTGACCCCGGCTTTGGCGTCCGCCGGCATTGCGTCGGAGCCACCCGTGGATTCATCGAAAGGGGACGCCGGCCAGTGGCTGGGGCAATGGACCGTCAACACAGCCGACACCACATTGACCCTGGGCGTCGGTTCCGATCAGAAGCTATACGTGCTCAGGCTGGCCAGTCCGGCCGGTTGGAACTGGACGGCCGTCCCCTCTCCATTTCCGTTGGTCAGCCAGGCGGACATCGAGGGCGAGCGGCGGGCGTTGAAGTGGGGGTTCAAAGAGGGGGCGGAGGACCGTCTCAACGGTTCCAGGGTGACGATTACCTTTACCAATGCGGACCCGGCGTTGGAATTGACTTCGGCTTGGCAGGCGCGCGGCGGACCCGGCCCCGTGCGTCATACGATGACGATCAAGAATCACGGCGCTCGGAGGGTTACCCTTTGCGAACAGGAAAGCCTGGATGTGCAGGTGGCTGGTCCAGGCGGCGGCACGAGCGTCTGGTGCATCAACGACGATGGAAGCCTTCCGGATAAGACCGGCGTTTATCGCGATCCACTGGACGCGGGTTATCAGAAAGTCCTTCGTTTCAGTGAAGATCAGGACTTTATACCGCTCACGATCATTGACGCCCAGGGCGAGCACGGCGTCTATATCGGCTGGGAGTGGAGCATTGGGCGCATCGCCGTCGCCGGCCACGGTGGTCCGGGGGGCGCCGCAATCAGGGCTGGAAACGGGGACAATTTCAGGACGGACCTGGGGGCTGGGGATGCCTTCGATGTGCCGCCGGGCTTCATTGGCGCATACCAGGGAGACCTGGACGACGCCGGCAACAGCCTGCGCAAATACCTGTTCAACTACTCCATGCCGGCCATTCTTCGGGACGACCCGGGGTATCCCAAGGTGGAATGGAACGCGTTCGCCCCCACGGGGAAAGGCCAGGGGAGTTGGCGTTCCACCGAAACCAAGTACTATCCGTTCATCGATGAGATAGCCCCCATGGGCTTCGAGGAGGTGGTGCTGGACATCGGGTGGTGGCCGGGAGACGCCACCCATAAGCCCCATCCGCCTGTGGGGGACGGGACAGACTGGCCTTCCGGCATTTTGGCGGCTCGTAATTACGCGCACGACAAAGGGATGCGGTTCGGACTTTATTGGAATTGCAATCCTTCGATGACCACCCTCGATGGGATTCAGCACCGGCAGGAAGACGCGCGATACCTGTATGATCACTTTCGCATTGATTTCTTCAGGTCGGATGGCACGGATGGGAATGTGCTGCAGACGGGCGGTCACGGGCCGGGCACGCGCGCGCATTACTCCGAGGATGCCGGCTACTGGCAGACCAAGGGCTATTACCAGACGCTCGATTCGCTCTATGCTTCCATCACGAATTTCTCTTACGAGAACTGTTCCGGGGGCGGGCGCATCAAGGACTACGGCATCTTGAGACGCTGCATGAAGATTCAGAACCAGGACCGGTACTATCCTTTGGACGCGCGGCAGTCGTTTTATGATTCCTCCTTTGCCCTTCATCCGATGCAGATCGCCGCCTTGTGCGGCTCGTGGGCGGAGTGGCAGGCGTCCGGCTCGGTCTATGAGTTTCGTTCGGCGTCGATGGGCGCACCCTATTGGCACCCGGACGCGCCCAACGGCGGCAACGGCGGGCCGGTATGGAGCGCCGCGCAGAGAGCCGCCATCACCGAAGCCGTCAAGACGTACAAGACCATGATTCGGCCCCTGGTGCGGACGGCCAACCTTTATCATGTTTTTCCACGACCCACGGGCAAGATATGGGATGGCGTCGAGTACTTTGACCCGGTGTCCCGGAGGGGAGCCGTGTATGTTTTCCGGCCCGAAAGTCCCGACGCCACGCATACGGTGCGGCTCAAGGGCCTGGAGGCGCGGGCCAAGTATTGGCTTTGGTGCGCGGATGGCTCCTTTCCCCCGATGCAGATGGGCGGCGAGGGCTTGATGCGGACGGGATTGACGCTCGGCCTCCCTCAACCCAACATGAGCGAGATCGTTTTCGTTCAAGACGCGGCATTGGGCAGACCGGAGGCGGGAACCTCGAGCCGGGCACGCTGAACGAACTGTGGTGCCAAACCTGAACCGAAGTGTGAATTATGCCTCTATTTTGAACGAATCCCTGGGAGTGCCCTCAAACCGGGTTTACCTCAACTTTACGGACGTGGAGGCCGCCAACTGGGGTTGGAACGGCCAGACGTTCGGGTGAGGGCCCTGAAACGGTTCGGGAGGATTGGGTGACGGTTTTTTTGCCGGGCGCCTGGCGACGCCCGGTCGGCAAGCCTAATCGAACCTGCGAAAATCCGCGATGCGGTGGAACGTCAGGTAATTGGCGTCGTGGAAACTGTGGGCGCCGCCTTCGGGGTCGTCGGCGGCAGTGCGGCAGACCGCGATAATGTCCGGACCGTCGAACTGCCAGTCCACGTATTGGAACCCGTGCCGAGCGGTGTCGGGATGCTGCACCAGGATGGAATCGACTCTCCAGTCGCGGACGAGGTCCATGGAGTGAATCAGGGCCAGTGTGTTGCGGATAGAGGCGGGATGTCCGGCCCTCTCGAAGGCCGGCGGGACGAGGGTGGCCAGGGACCAGTAGAGCTCGGTCACCGGATCGAAGCGGACGGTGAACTTCTTGGCGCCGCCGGGCAGCTCGACGAAGCCGGTGGCGGGGTCGAATGCGGCGGTCGTGCCGTCGCGCGAGAGGGTGACCAACGCGGCGCGCTCCGGGAGGTTGGGGGCATCCACGCGAAGGAGGTCGGCGACTTTTCCTTCCGTGGTGACGACGGCATTGCCTTCGAGCCAGCCGCCGAAGGCGCCGTTGAGCCAGCGGGGATCGCCCTGGAGGGCATTGCTCAAAGTCCAGTTGGCGGCATCGAGCAGGTCGGCATCGGCGGGTGCGGAGAACATGAGGGCGCGGTAGGTGACGCCCCATCCCGTGGGGGGGTCGCGATGCTCGAAGGCTCGCCAAAGACGGCCGTCGTGCTCGAGGACCGGCACCGGGGCGCAGTGGAACTCGGCCTCGGGACGGAGCAGGCCGGACTTCGAGTCCTTGGGCGAAGTCCAGGTAAAGCCGCCGTCGGTGGAGCGCCGGATGATCGCATGTCCGTGGTGCCTGTCGGTGCCGATCAAATAGAGCGCCCGGCCGCGGGTGAAGAGGGTGGACCAGAATTGGCCGTCCACGCGGGCAATGTTGGTCCAGGTCTGGCCGCGGTCGTGTGAGGCGAACACCTTGGTTATCGCCCGGGTCTGTTCGCTGCTGCGGGGGCCGAATTCGTCATGTGAAGCGACGTAATCGGTCGTTGAGAGCATGGCCAGGCTCGGGGAACCGATATAGATGCCGGAGCGGGCGGGGCTGTGATCGATGATGACGCCGGGCACGCCGGTCGTGCCGGCGGTGGTGGGCGGTTCGGTTGTGGCGGCGGACGCGGCCGGGGGCGTCACCAGGGCGTCGCCCACGTAAATGCGATAGTCCTTGATGCGGCCGCCGACATTCGCGGAACCCTGGCGCGGCACGTAGCGGAAGCCGCCGAGTGTTCGGGAGTGGCCGAGGTCCAGCACCAGGCGATGCGGGTGGTCCGGCGAAGCGCCGCCCCATTGGGTATGCCAGAAGTTGGCGGTCTGGCCGTCAATGGCGTTTTCGGCGATGCCGTCCTCGCGCTCGCGCTCCTCGCTGTCCACAAAGGCGACCGTCCATCCCTCGTGGCTAAGGGGTTGGCCGGTGGGGTCCAGGAGGTCCAGTTCTGCCACCGCGGCGTATGGCTTGCCGTCGTGGGCGGAAAGCGATTCCAGACAGAAGAACCGGCCGCGAGCCGGTTGGTTGAAGCGGACCTCCTGCAAGGCGGTGCCTGGAGTGAAAGCGCCGGTGTGGATGGGCTGAACTCCCGATAGGCGCAGTGTGGCCGCCGGACGCCGCGCGCGGGCGAAATCCAACTCGGGCCGGAGTTGGTCCAGAATGGGCGCCGGGAGGCCTGCCAGCACCGGGTTTTCGGGGCCGAGCAGGTCGAGGACGACGAATTCGTTTGTGCCGGCGCGGAGCCAAGGGCCGGGAACGTACATCGTTTGCGACGGTCCGATGTTCCAGAACCGGCCCAGGCAACGGCCGTTGACCCAGACCACGCCCTTGCCCCATGAACGCATGTCCAGGAAGGTGTCGCCGGGTTGCTCGATGGGAGACATGACGCGCCAGAAGGCCGGGCTATGGGCGGGACGGCTCCGCGCGGCGGCTGATTCGAAGCGGAGGCTCCTCACGAACGGGTGGCGATCATCGAGGCAAAGCGGGAAGACCTCCCAGCCCGCCAACTCCACGACCTGGCCGCTGGCGGAGGCGAGTTTCAGCGGGGCCTCCAGACCCTTGCAGTCATGGACCTCCTGGCCGAAGTTGACGCGGCCCATCGCCTCGACCAGGATGTCGAGCGTGGCGGCCCTCGGTCGCGCCTGGAGCCGGACCTTGAAGTTGCCGCTTCGGCGATCCATCACCCCGACCCGTTCGCCATCCAGGAAGACAAAACCGAAGTCATGGACCGCGGCCGCTTCCAGCGTCGCGGCGGGTCCCGCTGGCAGTTTTGCGCGGTACAGGATGCAGCCGTAACCCTCGTCGTATTGCTCCATCGCGCGCGGACTTGCTTCGGCAATGGCCGCGGGGAGGTTCGCGAAGAGGGGGGCGATTTCGGCGGCGCTGACCCCGGCGAAGGAAACAACGGGATTTTTTGCCGGCGGTTCCGGGAGCGTTTCGCTGGGGAGAAGGTATCGGCCGAACAGTTCGCGGGTCTTGAGGAACTTGTCGGTGACCCAGCCGGCTTCGCTGATGGGGGCGTCGTAATCATAGCTGGAGGTGTCAGGTTTGAAAGGACGGTCGGCGCCTGACCAGAGGCCGAAGCTGGAGCCGCCGTGGGCCATGTAGATGCTGAACGAGCCGCCGGCCTTGAGCATGTATTCCAGGTCGGCGAGGAAGCGGTCGGTGTTGCCGGTGTGGTGGGGCGCTCCCCAGGTATCGAACCAGCCCGGGTAAAATTCCCCGCACATTAACGGGCCTTGCGGGAGGATAGCCCTTAGCGCCTTGAAGCCGGCCGCGGGGTCCGAGCCGAAATTCACCACTGGGAACAGGTCGGAACGGTAACCGCTCTTGAGTTGCTGGGGAGGGTTGCAGGCGAAGAGCGGCACATCGAACCCGGCGTCGAGCACGGCCTGCCGCAGGGCGCCCATGTATTCGGCGTCGTTGCCGAAGAAGCCGTATTCATTCTCGACCTGGACCATGAGAATGGGGCCGCCGTGGGTGATCTGGAGCGGGCCGAGCACGCGCCCGACCTCGTTAAGGTAGCGGCGCGCCGGGTCCAGGAAGATCGGGTCGCGCGTCCGGAAGCGGATGTCCTTCTGCTTGAGCAGCCACCAGGGAAAGCCGCCCATTTCCCATTCCGCGCAGGAGTAGGGGCCGGGCCGGAGAATGACCCAGAGGCCCTCTTCTTGCGCGATGCGGCAGAACTCGGCCGCGTCCGCCTGACCGGACCAATCAAACAGACCGGGCTGAGGCTCGTGCATGTTCCAGAAGAGATAGGCGCAGACGGTGTTCAGGCCCATCGCTCTGGCCATCTGCAACCGGTGCCGCCAATATTCCCGCGGCACCCTCGGCGCGTGGATTTCTCCGCAACGAATCTGGAACGTCCGTCCGTCGAGCAGAAAGGCATTAGTGCCGATGGCGAAGGTGTGCCGCTCGGCCGCGGTGAGGGTCCAGGGGCAAAGCGTCAGCGCCAGGGCCCACAGTAGGAGCAGCGACGGGGGGCGGCGGCGCAAGGCGCGTCCGGAGGCGGGCGTCTGGCGGGATGAATTCGCATCGCCGGAACGTCGGGTGATTTCGGAACCCGTGGCCGGCCCTTTCAAGTTCTGTCCGAGGAGCTTTAACATTGCACTCCAGTTACGCCCGAAGCCCGGGCCGAAAACAAGGAAATTGAACCGCGCGCGGCGTTTGGAAAGGCTTGCCTGAACGGCCGGAAATGGAAATGATGGGGGTCATGAAGACAAGCACCTCAGTTCGAACGAATAGAATCAACGGCGGCATATCACGCCGCACCGCATTGGGCGCCGGCGCGACGGTCGCAGCGGGCCTGCTCGTGGCACCGCAGTTGCTCGGAGCGGCCACCCCTCACCGCAAGGTCGTCGTATGGTCGGAAGGCACCGCCAATGTGGACCCCGGCTCCAAGGGGATATACCCCAATGACATCAACACGGCGATTGCGGACGGGCTCAAGCCGATGGAGGACAGGGGATGGGAGATCGTCAAGGCGAGCCTGAATGACCCGGACCAGGGGATCAGCGACGAGTTGCTCGAGCAGACGGACGTGCTGATTTGGTGGGGGCATAAGAAGCATGGGGATGTGAAGGACGCACTGGTCGAGAAGATCGCGGATCGGGTCAAGGCCGGGAAGATGGGCTTTATCGGGACGCACTCCGCGCACTTTTCCAAGCCGCTCAAGAAACTCCTGGGCACGCCGTGCAGTTGGCGGGAATACGTTGCCGACGGCACTTCGGTGGAGATCATCGTCAAGGAACCCAACCACCCGATCTGCAAAGGAGTCACGAATTTCCAGCTTCCGAAGATCGAACGTTACGGTGAACCGTTTGCGGTGCCGACGCCCGAAGCGGTGCCGCTGGACGGCATCTACACCAGACCCGACGGCAAAATGGAGCCTGGCCGTATGGGCCTGTGTTGGACGATTGGCAAGGGCAAGGTCTTCTATTTCACGCCCGGCCACGAAACCTACAACGATTACCACCGCCCCGAGATCAGGCGCATCTTTATTAATGCCGTCGAATGGGCGGCCCCCTCAAGGCCGGAATGACCCGGACGAGATGCCGGAGCAAGAGAAGGACCGGGGTCTCACCCGGTCCTTGGCTAAGGCGGCGGGAACAAACTGACGGAGGCAGCCTCACTGCATGACGCGGTAGAACTGGCGCGAAGCCGCCGGGACGTTCGTGAAGGGAGACGTGACGCCAGTGAGGGTCGAGAACGGGCCGGTGGCGTTGGGTGCGGCCTGGAGCTGGCCGGAGGCCCAGGATAGAACCACGCTTGTCCCCGCCGCCTGGATGGCCAGGACCGGGTGGGCCGAGGCCGAGAAAGTCAGGTTGTCGATTGCCAGCGCTTGGCCTTTGGCGGTCGGGTCGGCCATTGACCAGACCAGCCAAAGCGCGGCGCCAGGCGGCCAGTTGGTAATCACCTGGCCCGTGACGCCCAGGGCCACCTGATTTGCGGCGGCGGTGCCGTCCACCGGAACGGGCGTCTTGGCGGTGAGCGCCGCGGGAAAGCTGACGTCGAGGCTGGGGAGGGAAGCGGTGAGATTTGTTGGGAAGCCGTTCGTCGCCGCGGGGTCGATGAAATAGCCGAACGAAAGTTGTTTCGCTACCGCCGACTGGCGCCATAGTTCACCGGTGAAACTGAGGGTTATTTGGTTGAGGGCCAAGCCGGTGCCGTTGACCAGGCGCAGGCCGAAGGCGGTGGGTCCGGTGCTGCTGGTGGCCAGGAGGCCCAGCGCGCGGTTGGCGCTGGCGGCGGAGTTGTTGGTCAAACCGAAGCTGATAAGGCCGCCGGTGCTCTGGTCGCCCTCGCTCGCGCCGGCCTTGGCGGCCAGGGCGCCCATGGCGTACCAGCCGGACATCGTATTCGAGAGGCCAAGGCCGCCATACGCACCCGGCGTCTGGGCCGCCAGCGCCAGGCCCAGGGGATTGGCCAGGGAGTAGGTCACGCCGTTGATCGTGACCGGGTTGTCGGCTTCAACGGTGCTCGCGCCCGGATTGGGGAGCGAATCGAAGTTCTGGGCATAGACCGAGCCAGCGTTGGTGTAAACCACTTGAGCCGGCGAGGTCAGCCACCCAAAAGTAGCCGTGGTGGACCCCGACCAAGGACTTGACAGCGGCGGATTGTTGGCCCCGGTGAGGTTGCGATGGCTGGAATTGAAGGCGCGCGCCGTGATTGCGACGCTGGTGTTGAGGGCAATCGGGGATCGGTAAACCATGGCTGTGGGCGAGACCGATCCGCCGGCGAGGCGCGGGTCGGAGCCGTCCGCGCAATAATAAATCGTGGCACCCGCCGGACCGTTGATTGTGAGCGTCGAACCGGGGGAAAGCGGCCCGCCATTGGAGCTGAACACTGGCTTGGCCAGGAGGTTGGTGTCCATGAACAGGAGCCGATCGCGGTACCATTGCTTGAGGAAGTTGACTTCTCCCTGGTAAGTGCCGGGAAAGTTGTACGAATAGCCTGAAATCGAAACGACTCCAGAGCGGGGCGTGGTGAAGCCAGGCCATCGGGCGATCTCGCGAGGCTCCTCCTGACGCACCTGGGCCACCAGGGCGTCGATGTCCGCATAGATGTGGTTGGTGGAAAGGAGGCCGGTGCGCAGGTCCTCGTAGCGATCGATCCATTTCTGCCAGAAATCGATGTCGGTGAACATCCGGCCCCACCACGTGTAGTTGAAGAAGTCAGTCCCGAGGTCGCCATTGGGGGCGCGCCAATAAAACGGGCTGAAGTCGCGTCCGTCGGTGGAGCCTTGGGAGCGGTCGAAATCCCAGATGGGGCCGAAGAAGATTTTGCCTTGGCGCGGTTTATAGAAGTAGGCGCTCAGGCGCAGGGCATCGACATTGAAAGCCATGACGTTGAGGATGTGGTGGTCGATCCAGGAGTTCACGTCGACATAGGCGGCATAACCCAGGGCGGGATTGGCGTAGTTGGCGGCATTGAGCGCAGCGCCGAAGGCGTTCATGTAGTTCTGGATGTACTGCGCCTGCGGCGCCCGCTCCGGCGTCAAGATGTCCGCTTCCTTGGGATCGCCATAGACGATCGTCTGCCCGGCGGCGTCAAGCCCGTTGTCGCCTGGCGCCAAACGGTCAATGCGGAGCATGTAGCCCCCGGTGACGGAGGGCAGTGTGTTGTCGTCGGGCTGGAGTTTATCGACGTCGACGCGGTCTGCGCCGCGCTTGATTTTCTCTTCGAGCACGTAAATGCCGTTGTAATCGGCCGGCACGACGGCTCCGCCCGCCGTGTTGATATAGACCTCGATCAGGCGGGTCCGCGGGGCGTAGCGGCCAATTTCGTTGCTCAACTGGTAGATGAGCGGATTGTGGATGAGCACTGGCTCGAACGAATCCGGTGCGTAAAGGGCCCAGTCCTTTCCTGAAGGCAACTCGAGGGGCGAGCAGTCGGCGTTGTTGTCGAGTTCGTCCCAGAAATGGACCGTCCAGGCTTGCTTGGCGAAGCCACGGGTGCTCGAGCCGCGGACATGGAAGCCCGCGCGGGAGATCAAGGTGGGGGCGTTGGTCAGGACCGTCAGTCCGTTGACAGGTTCGTAAAACGAGAAGCTGGCAAACTGGTCCGGGGCGCCCTCGGCGGTCGATGGCACGCCGGCCCCGAAGTTGTAGATGATGAGGGCGGGCAGGCCGGAAGTGATGCCCGCCACGGCCTTGGTGATTTGGATGTAGGTTTCGCTGTGCATCGGGCCGGGCAAAAGGCCGGGTGCGAACGCCCGGGTCCGCACCTGAACGGTATTGGTGATGGCCAACGGACCCGCCAAGACCGGCGAAACGTCTGTCGGCAAGGTGCCATCGAGGGTGTAGCGAACGACGGCGTTGGACACCGCGGCGCTCACACTCAGCAAGAACGGGTTGACGAAGGTCCCGCCCGCCTGGGAAAACTCGGGTTCGGGCGTGAAATCCGGGCCGACAGTGGCGTTGAGGTCGCCCGGTGTGGGTGTGGTGTAGTAGCCGATGGCGTTAAGCAGGACGGGGTCACGGCCGTAGGAAACATCCGTGTACTGGAACGGATAGGCCGGGGCGAAAAACGACACCAGGTTGGTCTGCGAATCGACCAGTGCCAGGAAGCCACCCGCAGCCGAGAGTTTGAAGTTGGTATGCAGTTGGCCGGTCACCGCGGTCCGGTTCTTGCCGGAGGCGAACACGACCAGGTAATCGCCATTGGCCATCACATAGTCGGGGAAGGCCCATTGGGCGAGGTTGGTGGCCTCTGTGGTCAGGAACCAGCCGGAGAGGTTCACGGCGTTGCCCGTGCCGTTGTAGATTTCGATCCAATCCGAACTGTCGCCGTCCTCATCGAGGAGGGTATTGTCGTTGGCGGCCATGAACTCGGAGATTTCGAGGCTTAGCGGCGGGGCCAAGCGGTTGAGCGTGTAGCTCCAACCGGCGCCGGGCGAGACGTTGGTCTGACCGGCGAGGCTTTGGATGTTCGCGTTGGTGGCCCAGCTCATCTGGACGGCGCCCATCGGCGGCTCCGGGAAATCGAACACGTATTGCCAGGGGGCATAGGCCGTCACATTGGTGGCGGGGGTGTTATTGATCAACAGGTCCGCCGCGGTGACGCCGCTCACCGGCTGGTTAAAGTGGACCTCGACGCTCTGCAAGGCGGGCACGGAGTACCCCGGGGCGGGGTAGGAGGGGGTCGCCGCCGAGATCGGCACGGAGGCGCCCGACATGACCTGGATGACAGGCAGGCCCGCCGCCTTGACCAGGAAGTAATCCACGTCAAATTCGGCTGTGCCTCCCGAGCTGGCGGTGATGCCGGCGAAACCGGCGCATGGTGAACCGAATGCCGGGGTGTAATCCCAGGCAAGCTGCCAGCCGGGCGGCTCGGCGGTGTTGCCGTCGGCGAGCCAGATTTTGGCGAAGACGTCGTTGACGCCGCCCTGCGAGGCGGCGTTAGGCTCCTGGCGCAACCGGAGCCAATACCACTGGCCGAGTTGCCAGACGAAGGACTGATCAGGCCCCCAGGACACGAAGTCGGCCAGCATGGAGAGCTGGTTGCCCGCCCCGCCCTGAGTGCTGCCATTCCGAAAGAGATAATTGATCCCCAGGTTGGAGGTGGGGTTGACGGCGACGGCCACGCCGCCCCGGCACCCGTCGCCAGACCCGAAATCGAGGACGCGGATGCGGGCGAGCACTTCCTGCACCGTGTTGTTGTAGCCCGGCAACTCGTAGAGCAGGTGGTTCGGATCACCCGCCGCGGTGGCAACGTGGAGGACGCCGCCGCCCACGGAATAGACATTGGCCCCGCTCACAACCCACTTGGGTCCGAGAACGCTGCCGGAGAAGTCATCCTGGAAACCGTTGACTGTGGTGCCCGCGTCCAAGGGCAGGAGGGATTGTGCTGAGAGTTTGAGGCCAAGGAGCAAACCAATGCCGACGGCAAGCAGCGCGCGCGAGAGAGCTAACAACGCAAACTTAGGACTGATCATCGATACAGCCGCACACTAGCCAGTGCTTCGCAGCATGTCAAACAAATCAGCGACTATGGGCGCACCAACCGTCGCCATGCGGAGGAGCAGGGATAATAGAGGACCGAGCGCCAAAGGAGGCGCTTGAGTTGGCGGCGGCTGACTTTGAGCCGCTGGCTTGGGTCGAGCGGGTTGCCGGAGCGCAGGAGCCGGATGGTTTCGATGCCGATGAGGATCGGCCAGGCGCAAGCCAATCGCACGCGGACACTCCAGCGCGGCAGCGCGTTGGTATAGTCCCAACCGGCCAACAGGTGGGCCTGGGCGCGGTCCAGGAGGGCATCGTAGAGAGGGTGCAGGCGCGGTGCGTTGGCGGGCTGCGACAGGTCTGCGGGGTTGAGCCCGCAGCCGGCCAATCGCTCCGCAGGCAGGTAGCACCGGCCTTGTCTTAAGTCCGAGGGCAAATCCCTCAGGATGTTGACCAGTTGCAGTCCCTTGCCGAAGCGAACGCCATTGGCCAGGAGGAAGGAATCATCGAGCGTCGCGCGGGCGAAGAGGTGTGCGCGGCAGATGCGGGTCCAGAATTCGCCCACGCAGCCGGCCACCCGGTAGGTATAGTCGTCCAATTCCTCATCGGTGCGCAGGCAAACAATGCGCTCGGCAGAGGCGCCCGCGAAACGCCGCAAATCGAGTTCCTGTCCACTGGTGATAGTCTCGAGCACCCGGCGGACTTCCTGGCGGTCGGCGGGGGCCATGGCGTCAAGGAGGGCCAGACTGGCTTCGAGCTGTTCCAGCAGGCGGCTCTCGGCGGGGGAGCCCTGATGCCGGGCCAGCTCCCCGAGGTCGAGCGGGCGATCATGCAACCCCAGGATGCGGCCTCGCAGGGCCGCCAGGCTCGCCAACCGCTGCTCCACGGCAACCAAGCCGGTATCGGCGATGGTGTCTGTGGCGCGCGCCAGCAAGTAGGCCAGACCGATCTGCGGCCGTATCCGTCCCGGCAGCACGCGCAACGTCAGATAAAACGAGCGCGAAACCTCCTTGAGCAGAGATAGCGGCGTTCGCGCCTCTGAGAGGGACTGGACCTGGCTGGAGTCGCGCGACATGTGGAGCACAATTAAGCAGGAAGCGGAGGGAAAGAAAATCCGAAATCCGAAATCCGAAATCCGAAGGAAATCCGAAATCCGAAATCCGAACGCGGCGTCCGGTCCAGGGCTGCATCCAGCTCGCACGGAACGCCACATTTGTGCGGCAGCAGCCCGGGAATTCCCGAAAACTGCCGGCTGAAGCCGGCGTTCCGACACTAGTTGGCCCGGCTTGATATGCGGTCTGAGCCCTCGGATTTCGTTCTCCTTTCGCTGGGCGCCCCGGTGATTGACCTTCGGTGCGGCGGCCTCCATGTTGGTTGCCATGCAAGAGATGGCACACTTGACGGCCTACTTGGACGAACAACTGCCTGCGGCGCTGGAGATGCTGCGGGAGATGGTGGGCATCAACAGTTTTTCGGGCAATCCCGAGGGGGTGAACCGACTGGGCCGGCTCACCGCGGAGTGCTTTGCGCCGTTGGGGTTCCAGGCAGAATTCGTGCCCTCGACCAACCCGGCTTGGGGAAATCACCTTATCCTGACACGGCGCGGAACTTCGGACAAGGGCATCGCCATGGTGTCGCACCTGGACACGGTCTTTCCTCCGGATGAGGAGGAGCGAAACCAGTTCCGTTGGCAGCGTGAAGGGGACCGCATATTCGGCCCGGGCACCCTCGACATCAAAGGGGGCACCGTGATGATGTGGCTGGTCTTGAGCGCCTTGCGCCGCCACGCGCCGGAGGTTTTCGGGGCCCTCACTTGGAAGCTGTTCTTCAACTCCTCCGAGGAACCGCTCTCGCCCGATTTTGAGCAGGTCTGCCGCGGCCGTCTGGAGGCCGGAATGCTGGCGGCGCTGGTGTTCGAGGCGGAAGGGCGCTCGGGAGACGACGTTGTGCTCGTGGTTGGGCGCAAAGGCCGCGGCAGTTGGAAGGCGACAGCCTTCGGGCGAGGCGCCCACGCGGGCAGCAAGCACCCGTCCGGCGCCAATGCCATCGTTCAGTTGGGCCAAACCGTCCAAAGCATCGCGGCCCTGACCGATTACTCACGCGAGCTTACTTTCAATGTCGGCACCATTCGCGGCGGCACGGTGGTCAATCGTGTTCCGCACGAGGCCACGGCCCAAGGCGAATTCCGGGCGTTTGCGCTCGAGACCTGCGCCCAGGCCCGCGAGGCGCTGCTGGCGCTGGCAGGTCCCGGACAGGTCCGCAGCCCGGAGGACGGCTATGCCTGTGAGGTGAAGATTCAGATACTCCAAGAATGGCGTCCCTGGCCCCCCAACCCGGCGACACAAGCCCTGTGCGAATTGTGGCGACAGGCCGGCGCCCAGCTTGGGCTGAGAGTCAAGGGCGAGGCGAGGGGCGGTCTCAGTGACGGCAATGGACTATGGGACGCCGTGCCGACTCTCGACGGCCTTGGCCCGTGGGGCGATAACGATCATTGCTCCGAGCGAAGCTCGGACGGCTCGAAACTGCCGGAGTTCGTCGCGGTCAGCTCCTTTGTCCCAAAAGCCGCACTGAATGTCGTTGCGATACTCGGACTGATACGAGGGGAGGAAAATCCGAAAACCGAAATCCGAAATCCGAAATCCGAAATCTGAAGTCCAGAGTCCGAAGTCTGGAATCCGATTTCTGCCCTCCGCTGTCCATCACTCAGCGCAGTCACCCCCGCCACACGGAAACCTCCACGGCACCAATGCCGTCTCGTCTGGCGAACTCGTCTTTCGGATTTCGGTTGTCGGATTTCCTTCGGATTTCGGATTTCGGTTTTTCCCTTCGTCCCTTCGGCCTCTCTAATATCGATAATGGTCCGCCTTGTACGGGCCTTCAACGGGGACGCCGATGTAATCGGCTTGCTTTTGGGTGAGCTTGGTCAGCTTGACCCCGATCTTCTCCAGGTGCAGGCGGGCGACTTCTTCGTCGAGTTTCTTGGGCAGCCGATAGACGGCGGGCTTGTATTTCTCGCGGTTGGCCCAGAGGTCCAATTGGGCGAGGATTTGGTTTGTGAAGGAATTGGACATGACGAAGCTCGGATGGCCTTCGGCGCAGCCGAGGTTGACCAGGCGGCCTTCGGCGAGGAGGTAGATGCTGCGGTCGCCCGGAACGTCGTAACGGTCCACCTGCGGCTTGATGTTCACCCGCGAGACGCCCGGCGCCGCGTTCAGGCGGTCCACCTGTATCTCGTTGTCGAAGTGGCCGATGTTGCACACGATCGCCTGGTCCTTCATCTTGAGAAGGTCTTCGAGGGTGAGAACGTCGCAGTTGCCGGTGCAGGTGACGTAGATGTCGGCCTCGCCGAGGGTGTCCTGGACGGTGGCGACCTGAAAGCCTTCCATGGCGGCCTGGAGGGCGTTGATGGGGTCGACCTCGGTCACGATGACGCGGGCACCGAAGCCGCGGAGGGAGTGGGCGCTGCCTTTGCCGACATCGCCATAGCCGCAGACGCAGGCCGTCTTGCCGGCGATCATCACGCCCAGGGCGCGTTTGAGGCCGTCCGCCAGCGATTCGCGGCAACCATATAGGTTGTCGAACTTGGACTTGGTGACCGAATCGTTGACGTTGATGGCGGGGACAAGGAGCCGTCCGGCCTCGAGCATCTGGTAGAGCCGATGCACGCCGGTGGTGGTCTCTTCGCTGACGCCCTTCCACTCTTTGACGACCCCGGTGAACCAGCCGGGCCGTTCTTTGGCGCAACGCTGGAGGAGCTTCTTGATGACCTGCTCTTCGTGGCTGCCGCCGGTCGTGTTGACCCAATCGCTGCCATGCTCCATTTCGTAGCCCTTGTGGAGCAAGAGCGTGGCGTCTCCGCCGTCGTCGACCACCAGTTCAGGGCCTTTGCCGCCGGGATGCGTCAAGGCGGCGAGTGTGAAGTCCCAGTATTCCTCCAGCGACTCGCCTTTCAAGGCGAAGACGCTGACGCCGCTCTTGGCGATGGCGGCGGCAGCCTGGTCTTGGGTGCTGAAAATATTGCAGCTAGCCCAGCGCACCGACGCGCCCAATTCGACGAGCGTGTCGATCAGGACCGCAGTCTCGATCGTCATGTGCAGCGAGCCTGAAATGCGCACTCCCTTAAAGGGCTTTTGCGGTCCGTATTTGGCGCGGACCGACATGAGGCCCGGCATCTCCTGCTCGGCGACGGTGATCTCCTTGCGGCCCCATTCAGCCAGCGAGATGTCTCTGACCTTGTACTCGTGGGCCGCGGCACCCTGATGGCCGGCGGGCGGGGTCTTCTTGCCGTTGGTTTTTGTCGAAGTTGGCATACTTGGTATTGGTCCGTTGATATCGAGTTTCCCGCGGGTTTAAGCGCCGGCCTGGGGCCGCGCGGCGCGCCTGGAGGCCGCCCGGTCTCCGACCAGGGCGGCCGCCTTCTGCAAGGTGGCCGGGGCGACCGCGACCGCCGACTGCTTCGCCGCTTTGCGGAGGGCGTCGGCTTTATCGGTCAGTTCCCAGGTGATGTCGGGGTCCTGCTTGCCGAAATGGCCGTAATTGGTCGTCTTCAAGTAAATCGGACGGAGCAGATCGAGCTGTTTGATAATCGCCGCCGGTTTGAAGCAGAAGACCTCTCTGACGGCCCGCTCGATTTCCTCGTCCGGTATGACGCCGGTGCCGAACGTGTTGATGCAAACGGAAACCGGGTCCGGGTAGCCAATGGCGTAGGCAAACTGGATTTCGGCGCTGGTGGCCAAGCCGGCCGCGACGATGTTCTTAGCCACATAGCGGCCCATGTAGGCGGCGCTCCGATCGACTTTGGAAGGGTCCTTGCCCGAAAAGGCCCCGCCGCCGTGGCGGCCCATGCCGCCGTAACTGTCCACGATGATCTTCCGCCCGGTCAGGCCCGTGTCGCCCTGCGGCCCGCCAACCACAAAGCGGCCGGTCGGATTGACCAGGTAAAGCGTTTTCTTGTCCAGCAGGTGAGCCGGCAGGACTTTCTTGATGATTTCGTTGATGATGAACCGCTCGATGGTCTTGTGAGTGGCGTCGGCGGCGTGCTGAGTGGAAACGACGACATTCGTGATGCGGACAGGTTGGTCGTTGACGTATTGCACCGAGACCTGGCTCTTGGCGTCGGGTCGCAGCCATTTGACGGCGCCGCTCTTGCGCACGCGCGTCAGTTCGCGTCCGAGCGTATGCGCGTACATGATCGGGGCCGGCATCAACTCGGGCGTCTCGTTGGTGGCGTAGCCGAACATCAGCCCCTGGTCGCCAGCCCCCTGCTCGTCGCTCTTCTTGCCCTCCGCCGCCCTGGCATCCACGCCCTGCGCAATGTCCGGGCTTTGCGACGTAATCGCGTTCAAAATGAGCACCCGGTCGGCGTGGAACACATCGTCGTCATGCGTGTAGCCAATCTCGCGGATGGCGTCGCGCGCGATCTGGTTGTAGTCGAGCCTGGCCTTGGTCGTGATTTCCCCGCCGACGACCACCAGGTTGCACTTGGCGTAGGTCTCGCAGGCCACGCGGCTGCGCGAGTCCTGCTTCAGGCAGGCGTCCAGCACCGCATCGGAGATTGTGTCGCACACCTTGTCCGGATGGCCTTCGCCGACCGACTCGGAAGAGAAGATGAAGTTTTTGCTCATGGCATTATGTTCGACGCACCGCAGTTAAACGTCACATATAGACGTATCAGGATAAGATGATAGGAGTTTTTCGCGCGCCGTCAATAGCCTGGTTGAAAAAAATCGACGTAACTGTTCGTTTCCTGGAAGGGAGGCGACATTAGCAGCGCTCCACCGAGACGCCGCTACCTTGGCGTTGGCTGCGCGGGGGATGATCGTTGTGGCCCGCCTGAACAGGTACACATCGACAGGTGATTAGGCGGTTGACGATTCACCCCGTTTCGCGGAAGACTGCGCGCATCTGTGCGAAGATGAAAGCAACCATGCGAAGAAATACTTTCATGAAAAAGGGATTTGTCGGCCTTCTCGTTCCTTCCGTGTTTCTCGTATCGGCGCTGCAGGTCTCCGCCGGCCCGCGTGTGGCGGCGGATTCCAGCCCGCTGCGCGAAAAGGCGGCCTATTTCCAGCGCGATCTCCTGGACAAGCATTGGCTGGACGGCCTTTACGTGAGCATCGTGCCCTCCGCGCCGCCGGGGACGCGCTTGCCGCATACGGTAAACCAACCCGGCAACGTAATTCATTCGGGGGTTTGGACCGGCCGGTATCTTGCCGGGGTGGGCTATCAATACGCGGTGACGCGGGACCCTTGGGCGCGGCGGCATGGGGGGGACATCCTGCGCGCGCTGAGGATTCAGCAGGAAGTCACCGGCAAGCCGGGCCTGCTGGCGCGCGGCTACGTCCAGGGTCACGGCCCGGTGGAGGATTGGGAGCGCAACGGCCAGGACTCCCCGAAGTGGCACCAGGGCCAGGGCAAGTACGCCGACTACCGGTGGCACGGCGACGTGAGCGTGGACAACTTCAACGCGGTGCTCTACGGCTACGCGATCTATTACGACCTGGCCGCCGACCGGTCTCAGCGGCAGTTCATTGCCGAGGACCTGGACAAGCTGATGACTCACCTGGTCGACAACCAATGCCGCATCGTTGACGTGGACGGCGAGGTGACGCTGTGGGGCCATGTGGGCGTTGATCCTGACCCGGGGCGGGACGAGTATTACAAAAAGGTGTATGCCGCCAGGTTCCGGCGGGTGACCGCACCAGACGAGGCCTGGCGACCTCCGCTGCGGGCGTCGCTCATGCTGCTGCCGGATTTGCTGATCGCCCACCACATCACCGGCAAGGGGCGCTACCTGGAGCTTTATGAGCGCGTGGTTGCCCGGTTCAAGGACAACCCGGATTGGGTGCGGGAGGAGGGTCCGTTTACCCTGGAGAGATTGGCAAAAGTCAGCCGCAGCAACCAGGGCCAGGAATACGAGGCCCTCTATAATCTGGTGCGCTACGAGAAAGACCCTGAGTTGCTAAAAATCTACCGAAAGTGGGTCGAGGAGCTTTGGGAGATGAACTGGATGGACGGGAACCCTCTCTTCACATGGATGACCTGCGCCCTGCTGCCGGATTACCGGGCGCCGGCAAAGCCCGGCCTGCCCGCGGCGGGCCCGCGGGAAATCTCCCATGGCGAGGAGGGAATGAGAGCGGCATTGGAAACCCTGCGCTTGTATCCCGTGGACCGGGTGCTGCGCCCGGTCATGAACTCGCTGCGCGCGGACATCGAACCCAATCCGTTTGCCCGCGGCGCAACGCTCAGCACCCGGCCGATTCCGATCAATGAGCGTCCCCTGGACAACGAATACGCCTGGAAAGGCAATCCGTACCAGATGGACGGCTGGCTCAAGCCTACCGTGACCACATTCCAATTCTCCTGCGACGACCCTCTTGTGGGCTGGTTTAGCGACAGCACGGGGGCGGTGTTCATGACCCTGGACGGGGGAAAGGAGTGGCATGACGTCAGCGCAGGGCTGCGAGGCGCTCGCGTGCAGAACCTCGTCGCCTCCAAAGGCCGCACGTTCGTTCTTCACGCCCAGACCGACCAGGGGGTGTTCCTCAGCAGGGACGGCGGCATGAGCTGGCGTCCGGTTCCGGAGGGGGAGGCGATCAGCTTCCCGGCATTCGATTTCAAACAATGGCAAGCGGTGTCGGCCACTCTCTCATGCCGCATTGACGAGCAGGGCCGGTTGGAGACGAGCCGGGACGGGGGCCGATCGAGCGCGCCGAGCATGAAGGAGTGGCGCATCCCGCGCGCGGCTACGTTCTTTCTCACGCCGCGCGGCATTGTCGCGAGCGGGCCGGGCGGGTGCTACCTGAGCGCGGATGGAGAAACCTGGACCGAGCTGAAACTGTGGCGCGAGAGCGAGACTGGGGCCGCGGATTTTCTTCATGCTTATTGGATGGGGCGCTATTACGGGTTTATCAGGAGCAAGGAATAAGAGAATCTCCAGGATATATGTGCCTCCCTCTCTGTCTCAACGAAATGCGGCTCATGAGCCGCCGGGGGTTCCTTGCCGCCGGCCTCGCCACGACGGCGGGCGCGGCGGCGCTGGCGCAAGCGAAGCCGGAGCGCCGGCCGGAGGCGGCAGCGAGCGTTGCCGCGACGGTGGGGCCTGCGGATCCGGCGCGGGCGCCGGCCCCGGGTTCATCAGGGGGTGATGGGCCGCTCGGACCTTTCGGATTCCGGCGCGTGCTCGACCTCACCCACACGTTGACGCCCGATTTCCCGACCGGGAGCGGCCAGAGCCAGCTAACCATGGAAAGGGTTTCCACGCGTCCCAAGGACCCGTGGAACATATACCGCTGGCACATCCATGAGCACACCGGCACCCATATCGACGCCCCGCTGCACCGCTCGAACAAGGACTCAGCGGACCTCATTCCGGCCTCCGGCCTGGTCGGCCCGCTTGCGGTGGTGGACATTCGCCGCAAAGCCGCGGTGGATGCCGACGCGGAGTTGACCCTCGATGACCTGAGAGCTTGGGAATCCCGGAACGGGCCTCTGCCGTCCGGAGGCATTGTGGCTATGTGCAGCGGTTGGGATGCGCACGTCCACACGGCGAAGTTCCGCAACGCCGCCGGCGACGGCGCCCTGCACACCCCGGGATTTCACCTCGAGGCCGTGGAATTCCTCCTCGCTGAGCGAGAGATAAAAGGCATTGTCGTGGACACCTTGAGCCTCGACCGCGGCCTTTCCCCCGATTTCCCGGTGCATTCTCGCTGGCTGGGCAGCAACCGGTGGGGATTGGAGTGTGTGGCCAATCTCGGCGAGTTGCCGCCCAAAGGCGCGACCCTGGTGGTAGGGAGCCCCAAGATAGCCGGCGCCTCCGGCGGTCCCAGCCGCGTTTTCGGGCTGGTTCAGTAAGGCCGCGGAAATAAGAATTCGAAGTCCAGGGACTGTCGGCGGCCAAGCCGCGTTTTGTGTCTCCAGGTCTCCTTCCGGGTAACCTGCAGACTAATGGGGAAGCGCGCCAAGAGCTGCAAGGCCTGCGCGGTCGTTGCTTATGTGTTCCGAGCCATAAAGGAAAAGCACCAGACCCGGGGACAGCAGAGCCAAGCCAACCAGATCAAGGTCGCGCGCTCATGAGGCCCATAAGCAGGAAACCCAGCCACATTGTCGCCGCATGGGCAATGGAGCGGAGGTTGAAGTCTCCGACGTGGCAGATCAGTACATAAGCGGGGGCGAGGTTGAAAACGCCCCACATCACGTTGACGGTCGAAGAGGAAAGGCCCTGACCGGGCGGCTTAGCGAAATGGCTTTGAAAGGGCCGTCCGATCGACCCACTGGCGAAGTGGGCAATGGCATTGGAAAGAAACGCGCCGCCAAAGAAATAGGAGATGTAAAGCGTAACTGTATTGTCTGCATTGGAACCTGCAGGCAAAGAACCAAGAATCCACCTGTTTTTTCTGTATCTCGTTTTTCAGCCACCGTATTCATAATGTTCGGGGCTTTTGAATCGTTTTGACGCGAGGGGAGCCTCCGCTTGTGGCACATCCGGTTTCGGGAGTGGTCTGAACCGAGCCGCTCGACGGTTTCCCCCATCGCTGGCGAGCCAGCCGGCGGTCGTTGCTCAGCGCAGGTTCAGACGGTTGAAGAGCCACACTTTGAGCCAGTCGAGGCAGGCGAAGAAGACGAGCCCTGCGGCCGCTACGCCGAGGAGAGATGCCGCGCTGAGCGCGGGCATGAGGATGCCGCCCAGCACGAGGGCGGCGGTGACCCCCAGGCCCAAAACCGAACTGCCCACCAGGAAAGGGCTTGGCTGGGACCGCCAAAAGTGCCCCCGCTCTCGCAGAAGATAGACCCCCGCTTGCGAACTGAGGATCAACGTCGCAAACATGAGGCTTTGAAGATGCGGCATGTCCAGGCGGAGCACATAATCGCCGCACCAGAAAACACCGAGTGAGAAGACCAGCTTGCACGCGGCCAGGACGGTGGCAGCCAGGAGAATGCCGCGGGTGTTCCAGCGGTTCGGGCGCCGCGAGTATTGCATCCGATCCGTCGAGAGCGACATAGTGAGGAAGTCATTGAGGAAGAGGAACAGCACCATCAGCAGTGGCGTGATCGGCTTGTGCCGGGTCAACAGAAAACCGATGACTAACAGCGCCATGATCTCGATTTTCTTGATCAGCATGTTGAGCGTGTATGTGATGATGCGCTGGAATACGAGGCGGCTGGTTTCAATCGCGGGCACCACCCCGCCTAGTCCAGGGCGGGTCAACACCATGGCCGCTGCTGCCTTAGCCACATCCGTCGCGTTGGCGACGGCTATGCCGGCTTCCGCCTGGCGCAGCGCAGGAGCATCGTTGACGCCGTCCCCGCTCATCCCAACTACCTCGCCTCGGCGCTGGAAGGCCCGGACCAGCCGGAACTTGTCTTCCGGAAAGACGCCGGCAAAAACACCGCAGTCGAGCGCGTCTCCGCGCAGGTCGCTATGGAGCTTTTCAGGCGGGCAGAGGTTGTCTGGAATTCCCACCTGTTGGGCCACACTGCGTGCAGTGATGGCATTGTCGCCCGTGACCATAACGGTGCGCACGCCCGCGTCGCGGATCGCGCTCACGACCGACCTGGAGTCTTCGCGCACGGCGTCCTCAAGCCCCAGCAGACCCACCAGGCGCAGTTGGCCGGTGGTTTCTTCGGCGACCCCCAGCACGCGTTGCCCGCGCCCGACGATGATTTCGGCCTGAGGTTGCCAAAGGGCGTCGGCGGTGCCGGTCAGTTTCGCAACCACCGCAGGGGCGCCCTTGATGAAACGACGAGGGCCTTCTTTATCACGATACACCCCCTCGGCGCGCTTGGTGGCCGGGTCGAAGGGCTTGAAGTCCGTTCGTTCCATTTCTTCGTCCTGCCAGCCGCGCTCGGCGGCGGCCTTGACGATCGCGCCATCGACGGGGTCTTGACCGGCCGGGTCACTGGCCAATGCGGCGGCGCGCAAGAGGTCCTGCTCGGACGCGCCGGGGGCTGGCCAAAGGGCTTTGAGGGTGGCCTGGTTGCGGGTTAGGGTTCCAGTCTTATCGCTACACAACACGGTCATTGAGGCGATGTCGTGAAGAGCGCTGAGGCGGGTGATGAGGACGCCGCGTTTGGAAAGTTCCACCGAGCCCAGGGCAGCCGCCAGCGTGAAGGTGGCCGGCAACGCGACCGGAATGGAGGCGAGCAAAATGGTCAGTAACAACGGCAGAATGAACCCGAGGGACATCCCGACATGGTGGGCGTAGCCGGTCACGACCACGACCATGGCCGCGTTGACGACGAAAAGGTTTTTTACCACGCCTACAATCTCGTGCTCCTGCCGGTTGGCCGAGCCGGCAGTGCGCACGAGTTCGGCTGTCTTGCCGAAGAATGTGCGCGCTCCCGTGGCCGTAACTTCACTCGTGGCTTCGCCGCCGCGCACCATGGACCCCGCGTAGGCCGTCTTACCGGACTCGACGGACGCGGCGACGGATTCGCCCGTGAGCGCCGATTGGTCCACCAGGAGCGACCCGTCCTCCAACTTCACGTCGGCGGGCACAATGCTGCCTTGGCGCAGATGAACAACATCGCCCGGCGCCAGTTCTTCCGCCGGCACCGTGGTCCACGCACCGTCGCGGCGAACGCGGGCCAGGACATGCAGTTGTTGACGCAGCAGCGCCAGCGCCTTTTGCGCCCGGCCTTCCTGCAGCAGACTCAACGCCGCATTCAACACGAGAAGTCCGCCGATCACGGCAGCTTCTACTTCCTCGCCGACGAAGAGTTGGATGATGATCGTCGCTTCCAGCAACCAAGGAATGGGCGCCCAGAAGCGTTTGATGAACGCCTTCAGCGGGTGGGCCTTTTCCTCCACCACCGCATTGGGGCCGAATTGCTTCAACCGAGCTTGCGCCTCGGCCGTGCTCAGGCCACGGTCGTGATGATTGCCGACGAGGGGAGCCGTCGTGTTGCTAACGCGACTAGTGGCGATATTTTGCATTCCATTGCGCGGCACAGGGCGCTGTGGCGCCTCATTCAGCCCATTGCTCCTTGGCCAGACCGCCGGTTGCCGAATCAGGGAACAGCTCGGCGATCTTCCGAGGAGATTCCTGGCGCGGAGCCGACCGTCTGCCTCGGGAGGGCATCGGTTGTAGCCGGGTTCCGCACGAGCGACCTGACCTTCCGCAGGCGCAACTGGAGAACAGACTCCTCAAAGACAGAATCGACTTCTTCCACGACCACCCGCGGGTCCTCCGGTTTCACCTCGGGCAGGTCAATTTTGAACAGGTGCTCATCAGAGAGTTGTCGGTCGTCATTGCATTCATAATCGTTGCACGCGAACCAAACGTTGATCGTTTGCTCTGCGCCCTCTTAGCTGGCCGCGTGCCAAGCCTGAGGGAAAGCGCACTTTCAGTGGTTTTCCAGGGTTTGTTGATCGTTTGAAACGAAGGGGGCCACCCACCCGTGGCACATCCTGTGCCACCAGTGGTCTGGAGCGAACCACCCGAGGGTTTCGGCTGTTCCGGGCCTGCCAGGTCCGGGATGTGTTTGAGTTGGTAGGTGTCGGCAAAGATAGAGGCCGGAACCGGGGCCTCCAGCTTGAACTCGATAGCGGGCTGTTGGTTTGCGCCAGGGGATCGAGCCAGAAAAAGCGAGTATCCCGGCAATCGGGCAGGCGACCGCGGTCACCGCCAAGGCAAAACCGGCCAGACGGACCTGAACTGGCGGGTTCTTCCAGGTGGCACGCTGGAGACCACCGGCGAAACCGGACGTTCCATCACTAACCTGTGTCATCATCTCGCGTCATCAAAAAGCCCCGGAAATCCAGGGAAATCATCATCCCAGCCGCGTTGGCACGGAACAGGCTAGAAGCACAACCGCAAGAATCGGGCCGCGCATGACACGCGATGCCCATAAAAGAAAAGACGTTCAAATGTCAGATCAAGGCGGGAGTATGACACGACACATTTCTTTATGAAACAACGTGTGCTCATCATCGACGATGATGCCTCCGTCCGCGAATCGATACGAAAAGTGCTGAAAGGGGCCGGGTATGAAGTCACCACGGCCGCTGACGGCGAGGATGTGGTGACTCGATTCGTTCCAGAGCCGATCGACCTGGTGCTTCTGGACCTCAATTTACCGTTCCGGAGCGGGTGGGACGTCTTTGAACGACTGACGGCGCAGCATCCAACGATGCCCCTAATCATCATCACCGGGATGCCCAACCAATACCGGACCGCCCTGGCCGCGGGAGTGGGCGCCCTGATGGAAAAACCGATCGATGTGCCGGCGTTGCTCCGAACCATGGAGGAACTGCTCGCTGAACCGCCCGAAGCACGGCTCCGCCGGATGTGTGGTTACCAGCAGAATACGAGGCACTTTGCGGGACACTTGCGGCCGCCGGATGCCAATGCGCTCGGGCGCTTGCGCCCGGCCCCGACAAGCCCTCACCAGCAACGCGGGGTACCGCGATGGGCGGAAGAACCAAGCAGAAACAACGCATAGAAGAACGGGAGTTTCATCATGAAGATCCCCACGATGTTCCTCCTGCCAGGCGCCATCCCGCTGTTGGCCTCCTGCGCGCCGCCACCAATCGCCCCGAAGCTGGTTGGAGTGACTGTCTCACTGGATACACCTGGGGCGCAGGACATTTATCTGTGCGGGGATTTCAACCCGTGGTCGCCGGTTTTGCTCCGGATGTTTCCCCAGGGCTCCAGCGGCTGCTGGGAGCAGCGGCTCACTCTGGCACCTGGCCGTTACCAGTACAAGTTCGTCGTGGACGGGGAAGGGGTCCACGACCCCGAAGCATTCGAGAACGTTCATGATCCGTGCGGCTCGTTAAGTTCCGTCATGGAGGTTCACCCGTGATCTCATTTCCCGAGAGTATGTGCCCGTTGTGCTCGCGCTTTGTCGCTCGCGAAGAGCTTTACGGACAGATTGCTTTGGAGGACCCGCGTGTGCGCCATCGCACTATCAAAGTAATCCAGGCCTATCATCCGGGTTGGGTCGAGGGCCAAGGGGCCTGTGGGCCGTGTTGGAGGTCATACAGGGATGCAGTCCGGATTTTTCTGGTAATGGACAGCACCCGGCGGCAAAGCGGCGTCGGACGCTCGAAGTTGGCCGCGTTCGCGGGTGGACGGTTGGTGGTTCATACAGGTGCCGCTGACGCACGGCCACCATCAGTATCGATTCGTGGTGGACGGAAAGCCGATGCTTGATCCACACGCGGCGGGCGTTGCCCGCAATGAACGCAACGAGGAGGTCTCGCTGGTCGCCGTGAGTTGAATGAGGAACAAGGATTCACATGACGGCGTGTTAGCGATCCAGGACGTAAGACTAAAAGTGATGAATATGCGAAACGACATTGGCAGGCATCTGGCTCATCTTAACAGCCGCCCGAGGCACAGCGACCAACCGATTTGGCCTCCCCAATCTGAATCGGAGCGTGTAGCGGTGGCCATTTCTGCGCTGACAGGATCGGGGGCCCTCCATGTGGCCGAGAGGCTTGGCGGAATACCTCCACACACACTCGCCCACCGGCGAACCGCCGTGGCGAGTGTTTGACCGCAACCTGATGGCGAAGGTTCTGGAAGACCATCATCTTCCGGCCCGCCTCGTCAAGTTCCTGCCCGAAGACGCCCACAGCGCAGTCGATGACGTTTTGGATGAATTGTTGGGTCTGCATCCACCGGGCTGGATGATTGCCCACCAGTCCATCGAGACCATCCTGAATTTGGTCCGAGCCGGCAACGTCATCCTTGTCGGTTGGGGCGCCAATGCCGTCACCAGCGAACTGCCCAATGTTCTCCATGTGCGCCTGGTGGCCTCCCTGGAGCGGCGAATCGCCCGCATCCAGACGCGGGAACACCTGGGCCGCGACGAGGCTCTGGCCTTCATCGAATGCACCGACCGCGGTCGCGCAAGGTATGTGAAGCGGTACTTCAGCCGGGAGGTTGCCGATGTGTTGCTCTACGGCCTGGTCGTCAACACCGATCATTTCTCGGACGTTGAAATCGTGCGTTTGGTTGGCGATGCGGTCTTGAATCGGCAGCGTTCGCTCCGCCTCGGAGCCCGGATTGTTCACGCGTGAAAAGCTCTTTCGGGGTCATCCGAGTGAGAGCACATCCGATCTCTACAGGAATCCTCCGGACAAAAATCCCGGGCTCCCACGCCGTCCCAAGCACTAGACAAGCCGCCGTGACCACCAGCTAAGCTGTTACGTCGAAGTCCACGGACTGCCGGCGGCCAAGCTCGACGGCAAGGCGACCGCCCTCGCCCGCTCCGGGGCCTTGCGGATTTCCGAAGCGAGAAGCTCCCAATCCATGAGGAGTCGGGTGCGTCGCGGAACGCCGCCTTCAGGCGGCAGCGAAGAATCCCGTCCCGCGCCCCTTCAAAAAAAACGTCCTTCAAAAAAACTTGACAAGAGGCCGGCCTTTAGGTAAGCTAACATACCAGCCCTGGGCCATAATCATGATTATCGACTGGGGGTCTTCGGGCCGGCAATGAATCAAAAGAGAGGAAACTCATGAAAATGCCAAACAATTCACTTCCAATCGTGGCTGCGTTGGCGTGTGCCAGCCTGCTCAGCTCAGTTAGCGCGGGCTTCGGCGCGGGCGGCAGCCCGGACAAGGTCCCACCGACGTTGGTGGTCAGTTTTCCGGCCGTGAATGCTTCGATCAAGAGCAATGCCCTCATCACGGTGGAAGGCACGGCCAAGGACAATGTGGCCGTGGCTTCGGTCTATTACAGGCTCGACGGCGGGGATTGGGCGCTGGCTGTCACCACCAACCATTTCGCCGACTGGACGGGGAGCGTGACCCTCTCGCCGGGCATCAACACCCTCCAGGCTTACGCGGTAGATACCAGCAACAACTCCTCCCGGACTAACACCGTGAAGTTCACGTACGTGGTGGACGCGCCGTTGACAGTGCAAGTGATCGGCCAGGGCACGGTAAGCCCGAGCGACAACGGGAAAATGCTCCAGGTCGGCAACACCTACACGCTGACCGCCAGCCCGAAGCCGGGCTTTGCCTTCTATAAATGGACTGGCAGCCTTACCACCAATTCCGCCAGGCTCTCGTTCACGATGGAGTCCAACCTGACCTTCACGGCCAATTTCGTGGACGTGCAGCGGCCGGTTTTGGCCATCCTCTCTCCCGCGGCGAACGCGAAGGTGACCGGCCCGTCGCTCACCGTGACGGGCAGAGCGGGCGACAACGTCGGCGTGGTCTCGGTGTTCTGTCAACTCAACGGCATGGGATGGGACCATGCCGACACGGCCAACGGTTATACGAACTGGACGGCCGCCCTCAACCCTGTCCAGGGAGCGAACACGGTTCAGGCTTACGCCCAGGATGCCGCCGGCAACAAGTCGCTGACGAACACGGTGAAGTTCTCCTATACAAAGTCCGGTGGCGGCTCGGGCGGCGACTGGGCTCCAAGCTCTCTCTCCGGACTGAGCGCAAAGGTGGAATCAGCCGAGGACGCACCCTTCACCGTCGCATTCGGCGCCGGCACCTTCAGCCAGATGATGCTCTCTAACGGCACGAACCTGGACGATAATGCCGTTGGAACTTACGCCTACACAAAGGTGGGCACCAACACGGCGACGCTCGAGTTGATCAAGACGGCGCCGCCGTCCGCGACCAACAACGCCGAGGTCGTCGTGGAACTCACGTTTACGGAGGCTGATGTCGCCACATTCGTCACCACCAACCAGGATGGAATGGTCGACACCGGCACTATCAACCTTGCCCAGGCGCTCAACGTTGCTCCAGCCTCGCTCAGCGGCAAGACATACCACAGTGTCAGTTCTTGGGGCAACGGCGACCTCAATGAGGTCTTCTCCGGCACGACCGCCACAATGACTGACCCGGCGCACCCTAATTTGCCCGCCTCCGGCACCTATGCCTACGCACAGTACAGCCCAGTCGGGGGCCTGTGCATGATCACGCTGACTAAACCGACAGCTCAAGCGGGTGATGTCATTTACCTGGTCGTGACGTTCTCCGCCTCCGATCAAGGCAGCTACTACGAGTACGAGGTGCTGACCAACGGCAACGGGGCGCCAACGGACGTCGGCCAAATCGTGCCCTGAGCACAGCGGAGAGCCCCGACCAATCACAGACCCTGCTGGGGCTATTCACCTTTTCTTGTCAGTGACCTTGAGTCTGTAGAGGCGCCCGCCGACGGTGAGCGCGTCGATGACTGTCATCGAGCCGTCGGCTACGGCAGACTGCTCCCAGAGGAGAGTCCATGCGTTGGTCCGGCCGAGTGAGTTCAGCCCCTCCACCGAATAGGTGCGGCCCGCGCGGGCGGTGAACTCCAGGACACAGCAGGCGTCCCGGATCGAGACGCGGTCAAAGCGCGGGACATCTTGCGGATCGAGCGGATCGGCGCCGGCGAGCATCTCCGAATCATCCGGCAGACCGGTGTGGTCCGTATCAGGGATGTAAGCCCCCTCATTGATCGCGCCGGGCGTGGGGTGGGCGGCCTCCCAGTTGGCGGGGTCGTCGGCAAAGGCGATGCTGGCAAGCCGCTGAAGCGATTTGCCGCTGGCCTGAGCGCCGCCGGGCCAGGGGGGCAGGCTGGAATAATGCACCTCTTCGACCAGCACTTGCGGGACGGAGCCTGCCAGCGCGGATGGCGAGGTCACGGGCGGGCCGGGCTGGTAAAGGGCCACGCCGAGGTCCTCATTGACCAAGTCCCCTTGGTAAGGACCAAAGACAGGAGTATTTGCGTCGATGCCGAATCGTTGCCGGAACCAACTCAGCCTCACCGGGTCCTGGATGGGATCGAAGCCCACCACGAGCAGAAAGGACCAGGCGGCCATCGAAATGCCCGGCGGGAAAACAAACTGCACCGCGCCCTGAAGCTGCCAGGTATTGGTGGGATAGAGCGGGTCAAACAGCGGCGCGGGCTGGCCGGAAAAGTTCCTCAACTCGACGTATTCATCGAGCGTATCGGGCGCCAGCCCAAAGGGCGGGGGCGAGTACATGATCTCGTTGATGACCACCGGGCCGACCTTGGGGCCGGCGTTGGCCGATCCCAACGTGTTGGCTTTCTGAGCCACAAAGTGCTCCCGGTGGTCGCTGGTCACGTAACGGCCGAAGGTGACGCCCTTGAGCTGCGCGCCGAATTGAAACCCGTGCCCGTAGCCGGTGAGATTGGCGCCGTCGCCCGAGAACACGTAGGCTCCGTCGCCAAGCGAGCTCAGGCCGAAGCTATTCGAGCCGTTGCTGTCGAACTGGCTTTTGTAAAACAGGGCGTATCCGGCGGCAGGGATTGCCGTGCCGGGCGCGATGCAGTACTTGGCGGGGTGTTTGGGGTTGTCGGTGAGGAACCAGCCGCCGATGTTGGCCGGGGCGGCGGTGGGGTTGTACAGCTCGATGGTGTCATCGGCGTGTGCCCCGGGGTGGCTCAGGGCCTCATTGATGAGGACGGGAGGGATGGCGGGCGGCGCGGGGTCGGCCTGACCGGGCGAGCCGCCCGGGTTGGCGCTGGCGCGCCAGTTCGAGGCGTTGCTCCAGGTCTGAAAGGGCGCGTATTCGTTGCGGATGACCAGCGAGAAGCCTGCGCCGTCAGTGGCGGGATACCACTGGTTGTCGAAGGTGAAACCGAGAATAGGCTCTTTGAAAGGGCCTTCGAGGTAGATTTGTTGGCCGGGGATGTTGAGGGTGTTGGTGTATTGGCCGGCGATGTTGGTGACCCAGGGATAGCGCGAGAGGAAGGCCTCCGGGTTGCGGACGAGCACGAGGTACTGGCCCGGGCCGAGGTTGGTGATGGGGCCTGTGGCCGTGAAGGCAAATTCGATGCCGTTGGTGAACCGGATGCCGGTTAGGGCGAGGGTGTTGGTTCCGACGTTTTTGAGTTCGATAAACTCGAACTGGTCGCCGGCATTCGTGCCGGCGGGGTCCGGGGCGGGGTGGTACATGATCTCGGTGATCGCCAGCGGCGGCGTGGCCACGATGAAGGTGGCCTCTGTTGGGCCTGACCAGGAACTGCTGACGATAGGGTTGCCTGGTCCAGTGAGGTTACGATGGGCCGGGTTCCAGTTGCGGGCGAAGACACGCGCGTTGTTCGTGAGAGTGAGGGTGGCGGTGCTGAGGCTGGAGCGGGCGGTGGGGGACGGCGCGCCTCCGGGGAGCCGGGGGTCGGTGCCGTCCAGGGTGTAATAGATGGTGCTATTGGGCTCGCGCGTCGGGGCGGTGAGGGTCAGGGTGAGGCCGGAGGGGATGACGCCGCCATTGCTCCTCAACACGGGCGCGTTCAGGAGGTTGGTGTCGATGAAGTTCAGCCGGTTGGCGACCCAGGTTTTGATGGTGCTGATCTGTTGTTGATACATGCTGCCGTAACCCCACCGCTGGGCTTCGCGCGGGGCCGCCCGTGTCAACTGAGCGCCCAGACTGTCCATCACCGCATAAATATGGTTGGTGGTCAGGACGCTGGAACGTAGGGCGGTCCAACGGTCAATCCACCGTTGCCAGAATTCCAGGTCGGCGAAGAGCCGCGACCACCAGCGGACCCCGTCCCCGTTGTTGGTGCCCCAAAAAAAGTCCGTGCCGTCGCTGCGCCATTGGCGGGGTTCGTCCATCATGGTCAGGTGGAGGTCCCACATCGGACCCATCTCGATTTTTTTGTCGCGGTCCTTGAAGAAGAAGCCGCTGAGGCGAAAGGCATCGTGGTTCTGGACGAAACACTCCAGCAGGTGATGATCGATCCAGGAGTCCACATCGATGTAAGGGGCGTAGCCGCTCACGGCATTGGTGTACTGGGAACCCCACAGCGCCGCGCCGAATGCGGCGAAATAATTGCTGATGTAGATGAGTTGGGGACGGCGGGCGGCGCTGGCCATCTGCAGATGCGGCGGGTCCACGAAGACGATGGGATTCTCCGAGGAAGCATCGTAAAAGGTCGTTTCCGTGGGACCGGAGCTGTCAATCTTGAGCAGGTAGCCGCCGGTGACGGTCGGGGGCGTCGTGTTCTGCGGGTGAAGCTTGGTAATGTTCACCCGGTTTGGCCCGCGCCTGATCTTCTCCTCGATCGTATAGAACCCGAAGTAATCGCCGCCCGCGGGCGCGGAAAAGGCCACCGTTCCGCCCTTGGTGTTGAAGAAGCACTCGGCGAAGCGCGTCCGCGGGGAGTAACGCCCGGCGTCACGGCTGAGCTGGTGGATCAGCGGGTTGCGGATGAGGGAAAAATCGATGAAGTCCGGGGGATACAGGACCCAATGCGCCTCAGCCGGCAGGCCGAGGAATTCCAGATCGTTTGCTTCATTGTAATCGTCCCAGAAATCGAGCGAGATGGGGTACTGAGGCAGCCCGGAGGTGATTCGGCCCCGCGTATGCAAGCCGGTTTGCGTTACCAGGGCCGGCGGGTTGGTGAGCGAGGCGGCTCCGCCGACCGGTTCGAACACCATGAGGATGGCGCTCTGGCGCACCTCGGCATAAGCCTGTGGCACCGGTCCGCCCCCCAGGTTGTGGAAGAGCATGATGGGCAGGTCCGAGGTAAAGGCCGCCGCCGCCGGAGTGAGCCGGACGTAGCTCTCCGTGTGAACCGGCCCGGGGAAGTAGCCAGCTTGCCTGGGGAACGCCCGCGCGCGGACCTGCGCCGTATTGGTGATGAGGAGCGGCGCCGTGTAGAGCGGCGATGCCGTTGTGGGAATGTTCAGCGGGGCGGGGGACCCGGAGGGGACGTTGCTGGTGAGCATCAGAAAATGAATATTGCAGTTGGGGTGCGCTGTGGACAGGGCCAGCGTGAAATTCGTAAGGAACGTCCCGCTCCCCCGCGAGAACTGAACCGCCGGGGCAAAGCCCAGGCCGCACGTCGCGTTCGGCGCTCCGGGCGTTGGAGTGAGGAAGTACCCCACGATGGACGGGTCCAGGCGGTCGTGCCCGTAGGATACGTCCGTTTGCTGGGGCGGATAAGCCGGAGCGAACTCGGAAACGATGTTCGTGGCCGCATCCACCAGCCCCAGGTAGCTTCCGCTGGCGGCCAATTTGAAGTTGGTGTTGAGTTGGCCCGCAACGTTGGTGTCCCGTCCAGAAGCAAAGACCACGAGGTAACTTTGGGCGGGCAGCAGTGTTGCCGGAAACTGCCACTTTGCCAGCTTCGTGGCATCATCCGTCAGGAACCACCCGGTCAGGTCCTCATCGGTGGCGCCGGCATTGAAGAGCTCGATCCAGTCCGGGCTGTTGCCCAGTTCGTCATGCACGGAATTCGTCTGCTTGCCGCTGTTCGAGGCCATAAACTCGGAGATGGACACATCGAGCTCGCCGGCCCGCGCCGAAATCCCGCCTGGCAGAAGCGTGACGAGGACGGCCACTGCCGCCGAAAGCATTCTGGCCTCTCCGCACCATCGATTGGTTCTCATGTTAGCCCCTTCCGTATAAAGCCGCGGAAAAGCAAATCCCCGGGCCCGTCCCGGGGTTGTGTGCTCGGACACTCTTTTATCAGGAGAACACCGGCCTTGTGAAGTGTGCGTTTGGATGCACACTCTCACTATGTCTGAGAGACCGCAGTCGATGAATGTCGCCGCTGGCACGGAGGCAAAACTGGCCGAGTTTGTCGCCGCCCAGAACGCGGTGTACGATAGCGTCCGGTGCGAGTTGAAAGCCGGTCGAAAGGAAACCCACTGGATTTGGTTCATATTTCCACAAATGGCCGGCTTGGGATCGAGCTTCATGTCGCAGAAGTTCGGGATTGCCTCCAAGGCCGAGGCGGAGAGGTATCTGGCCCACGCCGTTCTGGGACCACGCTTGCGGGAATGCACACAGTGGATGCTGTCGGCGCCTGGCCGCGACATCGCCTCCATTCTGGGGCACCCTGACGATTTGAAGTTCCGCTCGTCCATGACGCTGTTCGCTGCCGCAGCCCCGAAAGAACCGCTCTTTGAGGCGGCGCTCGAGAAGTTTTTCGGAGGGGAGCGTGACCCGATCACGACCCGGCTTCTTCAGCCGTGAGGTGGGCAGGAGCCGAAGATTAATAAATGGCTGGCAACGCCCGGCGGCGGCCAGTATCGTCCCGGCGTGCGCTACACCGCCTTAGTGCTGCACTGGTTACTGCTGGCCGGCGCAGCTTTCTCGTTGCGCGCCGGCGACTGGCCCCAGTGGGCGGGGTCCGATGCGAAGAACATGGTCTCGGCGGAAAGGGGACTGCCTGATTCCTTCACGCCAGGGGAAAAGCGGACTGACGGCACGCTCGACTTGGCGACGGCTCGGAACGTCCGCTGGGGAGTCCGGATAGCGAACGCCGTTTACGCCACGCCCTCCATCGCCGAGGGGAAAGTCTTCGTGGGCGGGATGGAGCAGGGCAACGGTATCTTCGTTTGCCTGGACGCGGCGAGCGGGAAGGTCCTCTGGAAATGGAAGGCGCCGTCAAAGAAATTCCCGAAGGACATTGACGGTTTTCTTCTCGGCATCCACGAAATTCCTCCGCAGATGGGCGTATGCTCGACGGCCGCCATCGATGGCGACCGCGTCTATTTCGTGAGCCATCGCTTCGAGGTCGTGTGCCTGGACGTCAACGGCCTCGGCGGAGCTGAGCCCGGGGAGGCGCGCGTTCTCTGGGTCTTCGATATGGAAGAGAAGGCGGGCGTCTTTCCCTGCGACACGGCCAACGGCTCGCCGATCATTGACGGCGATTTGCTTTACGTGCAGACATCCAACGGGATCGATCGCAATTCGTTCAGCGAGCCGCAAAAGGAAAGGAACCGCAAACTACCGGCTCCGGATGCGCCCAACGTCATCGTCTTGGACAAGCGCACCGGGCGGTTGGCGGCCACGGATGACACACGCATCGCCGACCACCTGCTCCACGGGCAGTGGTCATCGCTGTCCATGGGAAGCGTGGGCGGGCGGAAGCTGCTCTTTTTCGGGGGCGGCGATGGCTGCTGCTACGCCTTCGAGGCGCTGGCGGCCGTGCCGGAGAAACCCGTCCGCTTGAAGACGGTCTGGTGGTACGACTGTATCCCGCCGGAATACAAGGCGGCCGGAGGCGAGGATGGGGTCACCTACTATTGCCTGGGCGACAAGCGGGTCAAGGGCACGCTCAACCAAAATGACGGGACGTTCGTCGGGATGAGCGAGATCATTGGCACGCCCGTGTTTGTCAACGACCGCGTCTATGTGGCGCTGGGGCGCGACCCCGAGCATGGCCGGGGGCGCGGCGCCATGCACTGCATTGACGCGACCGGGACGGGGGAGATCACGGAGCGGGGCCGGGTTTGGCAATACCAAGGGCTGGACCGCACGCTCTCGACGGCGTCGGTGGCGGACGGCTTGGTCTATCTTTCCGACGTGGCGGGCCGGCTGCATTGCCTGGATGCACAGACGGGGAAATGCTACTGGGTGCATGAGACAAAGTCCGAGACGTGGGGCTCGACCCTGGTCGCCGACGGGAAAGTGTATATGCCGACGGCCAAGTACCTTTGGGTGTTGAAGGCGGGCAAGGCGCTGGAGGTCCTGGATCGCGTCAACCTCGGGTCCAGGGTTTTTGCCTCGCCGGTGGTGGCCAATGGCACGCTCTATCTGGCGACCACAGGGGGCTGGATGTGGGCGGTTGAAAACAAGACTCCTGTTCGTTTGCCGGCTATGGGTGCGTCGGCACAACCTCAATGAACTTCATGAATAGACTTGATCTCCGAAGAAATCCAATCGTGCTGCGCATGGCCATGCAAAGCCCGGCGCGGCGAATGCTCAAGGTTCTGGCGTCCTTCTCGCTGTGCTCCGGGATGTTGACGTGGGCGGCTCGCGGAGCCGAGACCCAGGCTCCGCCGACCGTGTTCGACGGGCAGAAGACGAGTTGGCACGGCTTCGACCGCTACGACTTCCTGATGGACGAGGAGACGTTGGCGATCAAGGCGGCTGACGCGGACACAAAGGGCGATGTCAGGGGCCAGCGGCGGTGTATCGTGGTCTGCCCCAAGGTGGCGGCGCCCGGCAACCCTTGGTCCTGGCGGGGCTGTTATTGGGACCACGAGCCGCAGACGGAAATTGAACTGCTCCGGCGGGGTTTCCACATCGCCTACATTACGGCGAACGCCACGCTCAAGCCGGACCAGAAATGGGACGCCTGGTATGAGTTCCTCACGGTCAAACATGGGCTTTCCACAAAACCGGCCTTCATCGGGATGAGCCGCGGCGGCGAATACTCCTACTCGTGGGCCACGGCGCATCCCGACCGCGTTGCCTGCATTTACGCGGACAACCCGGGCGGCAACCGTGAGATGCTGATGAGACTCGGGGAGCTCGCCAGGAATGACGTCCCTTTGCTGCAGGTCTGCGGCAGCATCGATCCGATTCTCGGCAAGTTCGGATTGACCATCGAGGCGCTCTACCAGCAGTTCGGCGGGCGGGTCACCATGATGATCAAGGAAGGCGCCGGCCATCATCCCCACAGCCTGCGCGACCCCAAGCCAATCGCGGACTTCATAGAGCAGAGCCTCCGTCCGGCCGCGGGCGCTGCGCCCGATTTTGTCGGCGCGAGGTTCACGAAGACCTGCTATTACAGCATCGAGAATTCCTACCGCGACTATCCGGAGGAAGGAACGCGCATCACTTGCCGCGGTCCCGGCTTTGCCGAGTGCTATGACCGCTACGCCTTTGAATTGGGGGGCGTCGAGGGAACCATCGACGTCATCGTGCCCCGGACGGCCGCGCCCGGCAATCCGTGGGTGTTCCGCGTGGGGTTCGCCGGTCGGGATGCGACGGTGGATCTGGCCCTGCTCGCCAAGGGCTTCCACATCGTTACCGCCCCGGTGCCTTACAACGCCGACGGCCCCCTGCGCGCGCATTGGAATGCCGTCTATAAACATCTTACCGCACACGGGTTCTCTTCCAAACCAGTCATGGAAGGCGCCGGCGGGGCCGCGGGCGAGGTCTATGCCTGGGCCATCGAGAACCCGGACAACGTCTGCTGCGTCTATGCGGAGAATCCGGTCCTGCGCAGCAAGATGTCGAAAACGCCGCCGCTTGACCAGTTGGCCCCGCTGGCGAAGGCGGGCGTGCCGCTCCTTCACGTGTGCGGCAGCCTCGATCCCTGGCTCGACACCCAGACGCGGGTTGCGGAGAAACGCTACAGCGACTTGGGCGGACGGATAACGGTCATCCTCAAGCAAAACGAGGGACATTATCCGCTAGCCCCAAAGGACCTGGGGCCGGTGCTGGATTTCATCACCGGGAACGCGCTCGCCGACGCGCAGACGTCCGCTCCTGCGGCCGTTCGGGGCAAGACCCGCGTCGCTTGCGTCGGCGCCAGCATCACCTTTGGCGCGGGCATCCCTGGGCGCGAGACCAATTGTTACCCGGCCCGGATGCAGGGCCTGCTGGGCTCGGGCTACGACGTGCGGAACTTCGGGGTCAACGGCTGCACTCTGCTCAAACACGGGGACTCTCCCTATTGGAACGCGGACGCTTACAAGGAAGCCCTGGCCTTCAACCCCGATATCGTCGTTATTGATCTGGGCGGCAACGACAGCAAGCCGCAGAACTGGAAGTACAAGGATGAGTTCGACGCCGACGCGAGGGCGATGATCGCGTCGTTCCGCCACTTGGCCGCGAAGCCGCGCGTGCTGGTCTGCCTGCCGATGCCCGCGTTCGAGGTGATGTGGGGAATCAACGAACAGGTCTATACGAACGAACTCATTCCCATGCTGCGCCAGGCTGCCCTCGAAACGCATTCGGAGTTGGTGGACTTGCACTCGCCATTTCTGGGCAAGGGAGCATGGTTCGCCGACCACATCCATCCCAATGCCGAAGGCGCGGCGCTGATGGCGAAGATCATCGGAGGCATCATCGCTTCCAATTCCGAGGCCGGAGCCGACGCGGAGGAATCCGCCCTCTGGGCCTCCGCTCCCACGCTGCCGGGTGTCAGCGCGGCTATGCGGGCGGCTATCGGGGCCGGGGATGTTTCCGGCGCCGTCACGGTGGTCGTCACCAAGGATAAGGTCCTGCATTGCGAGGCGACCGGGCTGGCCGACCTTACGACCCGGGAACCGATGCAGCCGGACTCTCTTTTCTGGATTGCCTCGATGACCAAACCCGTCACCGCCGTCGCGCTTCTGATGCTTCAGGATGAAGGCCGTCTCGACGTGGCGGCTCCGGTCGCCAAATACATCCCCGAGTTCGCCGGCCTCGAAACGCCCTCCGGCCGGCCCGCCAACCTCACCATCGCCCAGCTTATGACCCACACCTCCGGTCTGGGTGAAGGCGAAAGAAGGGCGGCGGCGCGGGCACGCACCCTCGCCGAGTTGGTCCCGCTGTTTTTGGCCGCGCCCATGCAATACGAGCCGGGCGCCAAATGGCAATACACCCAGTCGGGCATCAACACCGCCGCCCGCATCGTCGAGATTGTCAGCGGCTTGCCATTCGACGTCTTTGTCCAGCGGCGCATCTTGGACCCCCTCGGGATGAGCCACACGACTTTTTATCCCGCCCGGAAACCGTCGGCGCATCTCGTGGTCGGCTGCAACAAGAACCGCGCTACGGGCGCTCTCGAGGCGGCGCTCCCGCCCGCGGGCTTCGGCGTTGAGGACCGACCGCCGTTGGGGAACGGCGGCCTCTTTTCCACCGGCCCGGATTACGCGCGCTTCTGCCAGATGCTGCTGGCCGGAGGCACCTTCGGAGGCAAACGCTATCTTAGCCCCGCGGCGATGACGTTGCTCACGACGGTCCAGACTGGCTCCCTGCCGACCGGCTTCTTCCAGGCTCCGGACCTTGGCAGCCGCGGCGCCAACTACGGTTGGGGCATCGGCACGTGCGTTTTGCGCGCTCCCCATCCCGGAGTCGCCGCCATGCTCTCCCCGGGCACCTTCGGCCATGGAGGCGCCTGGGGCACCCAGGCATGGATCGATCCCGTGCGTGGTGTGGCTTATGTCCTGATGGTGCAGCGCCCCGACATCGGGAACGGCGACGCCAGCGAACTCCGCCGCGCCTTCCAACAAGCCGCCGCCGATGCGCTTTTTAAATGATCTCCACAAATAAGCGACCACGCTCCGGGAGCGTGGTCGCTTATTCCTCATATTAGCCAACTACTGAGCGGGTGGTTTCAACGGGGCCGCGCTCCGGGGGAGCGCGGAATTCACCATTGAAGGCAAGGTGCTCTATCCTTACGTCAAGCTTCAACGGGGCCGCGCTCCGGGGGAGCGCGGAATGACAGCCAATAAGCCCACACAGCGGCCCTATGTGGAGCCTGTCCCCAAAGTGGGGTTTTCCGGATTCCGCGCCGGCGTAGGGCCATA